>NZ_JAOSZD010000009.1:0-190663 GCF_034438835.1 Nesterenkonia sp. HG001
TTCAGGCGTTTTTGTATCTGGATCGGCGGGAGTTGTATCCGGTGACGGTGTATCTGCGGAATCTGTTGGCTGGGGCTACTGGTACTGAGCAGATGGGTGGTGAGGCTGCGGAGGCCACTCAGATCGCTTCCAATGTGCGGGCGGTGACGATGCTGCTGACTACGTTGCCGATTATCTGTCTGTATCCGTTTCTGCAGAAGTATTTCGTGCGCGGGATCATGCTCGGCTCCGTCAAGCAGTGATTGCCGAGCCGGCCCGCGGCGGCGGCTCGGCGAGGGGTGTGCCGCACCGGTAGGATGGCCGGGTGACATCTGAGAGCCTCGCCCCCGCCGCCGAACGTCCGACACACAGCGCGCAGACCGTGCTGGTGGTCGACTACGGCGCCCAGTATGCCCAGCTGATCGCCCGTCGTGTCCGTGAGGCACGCGTCTACTCCGAGGTCGTCCCGCATACGCTCTCGGCCCGGGAGATCCTGGATCGTCGCCCTTCCGCGGTGATCCTCTCCGGCGGCCCCTCCAGCGTCTATGCCGAGGGCGCCCCGGCGGTGCAGGCCGAACTCTTCGAAGCCGGAGTCCCTGTGCTGGGCATCTGCTACGGCTTCCAGGCCATGGCCCACGCCCTGGGCGGGCAGGTCGCCCGCACCGGGGACCGCGAGTACGGGAAGACGGAGGTCCGCGCCACCAACGCGCCGCACTCGCTGCTGGACGGCACCGAGGCGGTACAGACGACCTGGATGTCCCACTCGGACTCGGTGCAGGCCGCGCCCGAGGGCTTCGAGGTGCTGGCCGCCTCCGACGGCGCCCCGGTCGCCGCCTTCGCCGACGAGGCTCGCCGTCTCTACGGCGTCCAGTGGCATCCCGAAGTCAAGCACTCTCCCCAGGGTCAGCGTGTGCTGGAGAACTTCCTCTACGACGGGGCCGGCCTCACTCCGGAGTGGACCACCGGCAACATCGTCGAGGAGCAGGTCTCCGCGATCCGCGAGCAGGTCGGCGAGGCCCGCGTCATCTGCGGCCTCTCCGGCGGTGTGGACTCCGCCGTGGCCGCGGCCCTTGTCCAGAAGGCTGTGGGTGACCAGCTGACCTGCGTGTTCATCGACCACGGCCTGCTGCGGCAGGGCGAGGCCGAGCAGGTGGAGCGTGACTTCGTCGCCGCCACCGGTGCCAGGCTGCACGTCGCAGACGAGCGCGACCGCTTCCTGAGCGCACTGGCCGGAGTGACCGACCCCGAGCAGAAGCGCAAGATCATCGGCCGAGAGTTCATCCGCGCCTTCGAGGCCGCCGAGGCCGCGGTGCTGCAGGAGGCCGCCGCCGACGGCGCCCGGGTGGAGTTCCTCGTCCAGGGGACCCTCTACCCCGACGTCGTCGAGTCCGGCGGAGGTGAGGGCGCGGCCAACATCAAGTCCCACCACAATGTGGGCGGACTGCCCGAGGACATGGAGTTCAAGCTCGTCGAGCCGCTGCGCAGCCTCTTCAAGGACGAAGTGCGCGCCGTCGGCGCCGAACTGGGCCTGCCCGCCGAGATCGTCCAGCGCCAGCCGTTCCCCGGCCCAGGGCTGGGCATCCGCATCATCGGAGCGGTCACGGCGGAGCGCCTGGCGATCCTGCGCCGTGCCGACGCGATCGCCCGCGAGGAGCTGACGGCGGCCGGCCTGGACGGTGAGGTCTGGCAGATGCCGGTGGTGCTGCTCGCCGACGTCCGCTCCGTGGGAGTGCAGGGAGACGGCCGAACCTATGGCCACCCGGTGGTGCTGCGTCCGGTCAGCTCGGAAGATGCCATGACCGCTGACTGGTCGAGGCTGCCGTTCGATCTGTTGGCGCGCATCTCCAACCGTATTACCAATGAGGTGGAGGAGATCAACCGGGTAACCCTCGATGTCACCTCGAAGCCCCCGGGGACCATCGAATGGGAATGATCTAGCATCGTCGTCCACGTGAAGGTGATCCTGCCGGAAGGTCAGAAGTGAGCAGAGACGAATCCACCTCTGAGGAGCGTATCCCGCTGTCCGACGCAGAGATCGAAGCGGCGGCCGAGGCCGAGTCGCAGACCGATGACTTCCAGCCCGCGGACACCTCCGAGTTCACCCAGAGCGAGCTGGCGGAGATTCGCACCTCGGTGACCGATGATCCGGTGACCGCCTGGGTGGAGGCGCTGCACTCCGGCACGGAGAACGACACGATGCTGCGTTTCACTCCCTCGCAGCACAACGCCATCGACCTCACCGAGTCGAACTCCTCAGGGCTCATGCAGCTGCTGGCCGGCCGCAAGACCCGGCTCTCCACCCTGCTCAACGAGTCCGGGGCCTTCGCCGCGGGGCAGGAGGCGGCGCGCCGCATCCGGGCCAAGGTGCGGGAGATGTCCACGGAACGGGGCATCGACGTCGGTTTCCTGGCCGCCGGGGTCGCCTCCTGGACCGAGACCACCGATGCCGGGGCGGAGCAGTTCACCGCTCCGGTGATGCTCGTGCCGGTCGCCCTGCGGCCACGTGCGGAGCACGATGACTACGAGGTTCAGTTCACCGCTCCGGCCAGGCTGAACCCCGCCCTGGCTCGGCACATGCTCGGCAGGCACGGGATCACCCTCGACGCCGAGGAGTTCCACGCCACCGGCTACGCCACAGCGCGTTTCGACCCGGTGCGCACCGCGGACCTGCTCAGCCGGCTCGTCTCTGAATCGGTCGACGCGCTGCAGGTGTGGCGGCAGACCTACATCTCCACCTTCGCGGACCTGGCAGACCTGGGGAACCCCGAGGCGCTGGACCGTGAGCACCCGGTGCTGCGCGCCCTGGCGACCTCGGATCGCCTCGACGCTCCCGCCGTGGAGGCGGCGCCGCTGGATGCCCGCGACCCGCGGGAGGAGAAGCTGGTCGCCGACGCCGACCCGGACCAGCAGAAGGCCCTGGACGCCATCGAGGCAGGCGCCTCCGTGGTGGTCTCCGCGCCTCCGGGCACCGGTCAGACGCAGACGGCGATCAACGCGGCAGCGGCGCTGGCCTGGACGGGGAAACGCACACTCGTGGTCGCGGAACGTGCCTCCACGCTGGAGGAGTTCCGCCTCCGCATGAAGGACGTCCGCCTGGGCACCTTGGCGCTGCACGTGCCCGCCTCCGCCGGGGGCCAGGACCTTCGCGAGCAGATGGTCCGCGCGATCAAGCGGGCCGAGCGGGCTGAACCGCCGCGACTGGGCGCGCTACACCAGCGCCTGGTGGACCGTCGGCACCAGCTGCTTGACCACGTGAAGTCGCTGCACAACCTGCGCACCCGCTGGTCCTGCTCGCCCTATCAGGCGATGCAGGCGCTGGCCGCGCTGACCTCGCTGAGCCCGGCGCCGTCGACCCCTGTGCGTCTGAAGCGGTCCGTGCTGGACAACACTGTGGACCGCAGCCAGGTCACGGTGAAGCTTCGCCGTGCCGCCGAGCTGGGGGCCTTCGCCTCCGAGACCCGCAGCAGCCCCTGGTACAACGCTCGGCTGCGGAACCGGCAGGAGACCGAGGACGCCATGGCCCTGGTGCAGGACCTCCGTGAGGAGCTGCCGAAGCTGAAGGCTCAGATGGAGGTCGCCACGGCGGTGACGGGAGTGAAGCTCGGGGAGAGCTTCTCCGCCTGGCACGCCCAGGTGCTGCTCTTCCAGCGTGTCCAGGAGTCCCTCGGCAGGTTCAGCCACGACGTCTACGCCAAGCCGGTGGATGACCTGATCGCCGCCACCGCGCCCGGCTGGTGGCGCCGGCAGCATGGGGTGGAGATGACCTCCATGGTCCGCTCCCGGCTGCGGCGCGTGGCCAAGGAGTATGTGCGTTCCGGCGTGTCCATCAACGACCTGCACTCCTCGTTGATCGACGTGCAGACCGAGCGGGAGGAATGGGCCCGGCAGGCGGTGGAGGAGTCACTGCCGAAGGTGCCCAAGAGCTTGGACAGGCTGGCCGACACCATCGGGCATGTGCAGACCCGGCTGGAGAAGCTGGTGGGCGTGCTGCGTCCGGTGGATCCCGACGACGCTACGGACCTCGATCTGCTGGACATGCCGGCCGAGACCATGATCGCCACGGTGGAGACCCTCGCCGAGGACGAGAAGCCCCTGGAGACCCTTCCCGAGCGCACCCTGGTCACCGAGCAGCTGCGCGAGCAGGGCTTCCGGGAGCTGATGGAGGACTTCGCCGAGCGGCAGGTCCCTGCGGCGCAGGTCGCCGACGAGATGGAGCTGGCCTGGTGGCAGTCCGCCCTGGAGGCGATGATCTCCGGGGACGACTACCTGGCGATGACCACAGGGGAGAACCTGCGCACCATCGAATCCGAGTTCCGTGAGGCCGACGCCGCGCATGTCGAGACCGGCGCCCAACGGCTGACCCACGCTCTCGCGGTGCGCTGGAAGTCCGCCGTGGAGTCCCACGCCGAGGCCGCTACGCGGCTGAAGACGCTGCTGCGCGACGCCGAACCGACCGTGGCCGGCCTGGGAGCCGTCGACGACGCCCTGATCCAGCCGCTGGTGCCGGTGTGGACGACCTCCCCGCTGGGGCTCTCCGAGCAGTTCCCGGCGGAGGCCCGCTTCGACGCCGTCATCCTGCTCGATGCCGAGACCCTCTCCGTGCCGGCCGCGCTGGGCGCGATCTCCCGGGCGGACCAGGTCATCGCCTTCGGAGACCCGGTCTCGGGGACTCCGAAGCCCTTCCACGTCTCGGCGGACCCGGTGGCCCGCGAGGCCGAACAGCAGGTGCCGGCATCGATCTTCTCGGAGCTGGTCGAGGTGCTGCCTCAGCATCAGCTCCGCCGGGTGCACCGCGGGGTGGACCAGGAGCTCACCGGGCTGCTCTCTGAGGCGCTCTACGACGGCGAGCTGCTGCGCATCCCGGACGCCGCACAGCTGACCGGTCAGGGCCGCCGTCTGGTGGTCGAGCACCTCGGTGATGCGCTGGGCCGGCCCGGGGCGCGAGACTCGGTGGAGTCTCCGACCGTGGAGGTCAACCGGGTGGTGGACATGGTCTTCGACCACGTGCGCACCCGCAAGGACAGCTCCCTGGCGGTGATCACCGGCTCGGAGTGGCATGCCCGCCGGGTGGCCGACGCGATCCGGGTGAATCTGGCCAACCACACCTGGGCGCGCCCGTTCTTCGAGACGGAGGAGGGCGAGGGCTTCGTCGTCGCCCCGGTGGAGCGTGCCCATCACCTGGTGCGGGACCGGGTCATCTTCTCACTGGGCTACGGTCGCAGCATCAAGGGCGAGCCCGTGCATCACTTCGGGGACCTCTCCGAGGCTCGAGGGGAGGAGCTCTTCGCGGTGGCCACCACGCGCGCCCGCGGTGAGCTGACCGTGGTGACCTCCTTGGCGCCGGGGGACCTGGATCCCGCCGGTCTGGAGCGCGGTGCGGCCCTGATGCACCGACTGATCACCCTCGGGCTGGAGGGGACGGACAACCCGACCGCCTCCGGCTCGCTGACCGACCCGCTGGTGCTGGACCTGGTGGATCGGATCCGTGCACGCGGCGGACGGGTGGAGGACGGCTTCCGCGGCACTCTGGACCTGGCGGCCTGCCCGCGCAAGATCAGCCCGCAGTCTCCGGTGACTCCGCTGGCCATGGTCTCCGACGGCACGGACAGTTACGCGGAGATGAGCGTGCGCGAGCGGTCCAGGCAGCGACCTGCTGATTTCGAGGCGTTGGGCTGGAACTACCTGGTGCTGTGGACCATCGAAGTCTTCTCGGATCCGATCCGTTGCACCGAGGTGGTGGCCGAGAAGGTGGGCCTGGCTGAAGGGCCGGAGTTCGCCGAGCATGGACGCATCGCACTGAACACCACCGGGGCGCTCGCGGAGCGGCTTCCGCGCGACGGCGCCGGCTCCCGGGTCCGCTTCGGCGGTGCCGCCGACGCCGAGGACGAGGACTCGCACCGCCGGGCGACCACCTGGGCCTCGCCGCGGGAGCGCGGCAAGTGGGTGCGGTGAGCACAGAGAAGCCCCGGGGCCGGCGCGGACGGCGTCGTGTGGTCGCCCCGGCGACCTCCGGGCAGCCGGAGGAGGTCGAGTCGCAGGTGTTCCGCTCGGCCTCGCTGGAGGCCGGCGAGGCACGCGAGGAGACCTCCCCGAAGGCCGCTGACCAGGGGCCCGAGGGCGGCGCGGCCGCTGATCGAAGAGTCTCGGAAGAAGAGCCCTCGGAGGACAGGACCCGTGGTGAGACGGATTCCGACGAGACCGCGGGGACGAAGAAGCCGGAGAGCACATCGGCGAACGCGCCTGCACTGAGCCCTCGCGATCGCTGGATCCTGGACCAGCGGCCTCCGCACTGGGGCTGAGCGGCTCTTCCTCCACAGCGGGGTGGGCGCCGGGGCCGACACGCCGAAGGCTCCCCAGCCAGGCCCGGCGGGATGGTCAGGACCGGCTGGTGCTCGCACAGTGGAGGGCATGACCCTCACCGCCGAACCCCGCCGATTCCCCGCGCCCCCTGCCGTGCGATCCCGCGCGGACTCCTCCGATGGCGGTGCGCCGCCGCATGCCGCGCGGCACGGGACGTACCCGCAGGCTCCAGCCGCAGGACCCCGGCAGACCCGCCGCAGCCGCAGATCTCGTTCCGGCGCGCCGTCCCGTGGGCGCTCGGCTCAGCCTCTGCGGCGGCGTCGGCCGCGCGTGGCCAGGCGTCTGCGCGGGACAGGGCTGGGCCTCTGGGTGCGACGTCTACGGATCCCGCTGGCGCTGCTGTGCGGTCTCAGCGCGGTCGCGGCAGGGCTGCTCGCCGGCGTCGAGTCCCGGGGTGAGACCGTCACCGCCGTGCGCGTCACACAGGACGTGCCCGCGGGGGAGGAGCTGGCGGCCGGCATGCTGGAGGAGGTCAGTGTGGACGCCGAGTCGGTCCCGGGCGGGGAACCGGCCACCGCCGAGGAGGTTGCGGGACGCCAGGCGGCGGTGCCGCTGCCCAGTGGCGCGGTGGTGCTGAGCTCGCTGCTCGTCGGGCCGGGCCTGCTGGCGGGTCAGCCTGAGGGGCATGTGGCGGTGCCGGTCCGTCCGGCGGACACGGCTCTCGTGGGGATGCTCACCCCGGGCCAGGAGGTGGATGTGATCCTCTCGGCAGAGTCGCTGGAGGAGGGCCCCTCCTCGAGGACCGTGGCGCGTGCGGCGCCGGTGCTGTGGACACCCTCGGGGGAGGGGGACGACTGGTTCCCCCAGCCCGGTGACGGCGGACAGGTGGTGGTCATCGGCGTCAGCCCGTCCACGGCTCAGGACATCGCGCAGGCCGCCCATGAGGGGCACCTTCACCTGAGCCTGGTGGGGTGAGAGGAGGGGTGGTTCAGTCGGCCGCGGCGGCCGCCGCCGGAGTCTTGCTGGAGGAGCTCGACGAGTCCGAGGTGGATGTCGACGAGTCGGAGCTGGAGCTGGGCGAGGAGCTGGCCGCGCTGCGGGAGTCGGTCCGGTAGAAGCCTGAGCCCTTGAAGCTGACGCCGACGCTGCCGAACTTCTTGCGCAGAGTGCCGGAGCACTCCGGGCACAGGGTCAGCGAGTCGTCACTGAACGACTGGACGATGTCGAAGGAGTGGGTGCAGTCCTTGCAGGCGTACGAATAGGTGGGCATCGGATTCCTCGGTCTGGGGACAGGCGGCGGACCCATGCTGCACGGGCCGCCACGGAGACATCTGCCGACCACTGATTCTATACCGCTCAGCGGCACGGCTCCGCACGCGGCATCACAGCGGATGCCGTTCAGCGCTCAGAGGACAGCCGACGCAGCCCCTCGGGAGTCACCACGGCCTCCACCTGCAGGTCATGGTCCTCCACCGGGAACGTGCCCGGCTCGAGCACCTCACCGGGGCCCACCACCGCCCAGGCGACGACGCCGGGGAGTCGTCCTGCCGCGTCCAGTCGGGCGAAGAGGCGGTCGTAGTACCCGCCGCCCTGGCCCAGCCGGTGCCCCCGGGTGTCCACCGCCAGGGCGGGCAGCAGCATCAGCAGCGGCCCCTGGTCGAGCAGCCACTCGATCTCCCGGCCCGGGCCCTCCGGCTCGTCCAGCGGCAGCACCGGGTGACGGCGAGTCGGCGCCTCCAGGGTCCAGTCCACCCATTCCAGCTGCGGCTCCGCCGTCTCCGCCACCCGGGGCATTGCCACCTCCCCGCCGCGGGCCAGGTGGTGTGCCAGGAACGGGCGCACGTCCGGCTCCTCCGGCATCGGCAGATAGGCTGCCACATGGGATCCGGCCGGCACGTGCTCCTCCAGGACCCGGGCCAGGGCGTCGCCGAGACGTCGTCGAGCCTCGGCGCTCACGGCGCGTCGGGCGTCGCGGACCCGCCCTCGGACCTGACGTTTGGCCGCCCCGATCTCTCCCATG
Organism: Nesterenkonia sp. HG001; assembly: GCF_034438835.1. NCBI lineage: Bacteria > Bacillati > Actinomycetota > Actinomycetes > Micrococcales > Micrococcaceae > Nesterenkonia > Nesterenkonia sp. HG001. The sequence continues at coordinate 8,300 of NZ_JAOSZD010000009.1, forward strand.
GGCCCAGGGTAGTCGTCGACGGCGATCACGTCCGCCCCGGCCGCAGCTCGCCCCGCAGCTGGTCGACCAGCCCCGTGTACCGAGGACGGAAGGCGTAGACGCACAGCAGACGCAGCAGGCTCGCTTGCTCGTAGACGGCCACCGCCTCCGCCACGGAGGCACCCGACGCGCCGGAGAGCTTCTCGGCCGTGACGTCCACACATCCGCGCACGGTCTCGGCCTGCGCGGTGCTCCACACGCCCTGACGCTGCCGCCAGGTGGCATGTGCGCGCAGATTGCCCAGGTCCAGGGCAGGATCCGCCAGGCAGGCGGTGTCGACGTCGAGCAGCCCCGGCCCCAGTTCGGCGGACCACAGCACCTGCTTGTCATGCAGGTCCCGGTGCGCCGGGCGGGGGCTCCCCACCGGCAGTCCGGCCAGGGCCTCAGCGGCCGCGGCCACCGCCTCCACGAACAGCTCCGGCTCCGGGTCGCGGGCCCGCAGCACCGGCATGGCCAGTTCGGTCCACCGGTGCAGCACCGCTACCTCCTCCGCCGCGTCATGCACCGGCAGGTCCTGCCCGTCCACAGGCCGGCGCACCGCCTCACCCCAGGCAGCCAGCACCTCATCCCAGGCCCGTTCCCAGTCCAAGGGGGCGCCGTCGTCGCTGACCTCGTGCAGGCCCGAGCCGGACAGGGCGGAGAAGGTCACCGAGGCCTCATCATGTCCCAGCACCTCCGGAGTGCGGAACGGGCCGTCGAAGGCCGCCGCCCGCGCCACGCCCTCGAGGATCCCCCGGGCGCGTCCTGGGCGGACCAGCTTGATGAATCGGGAGCCCGCAGCACCGGAGGGTTCCGGAGCGGCCTCGGTGCGCACCACGGCGCGACGGTGCGGACGATGCGACACCACGACCCCGCTCCCGCTCAACTGCTCCAAGCGTGGCAGCCGAGGATCCGTTCCGGCGGGGAAGAGGTCGAGACGCCCGTCCCCGGCGCCCTGGAACCAGCCGGCGCGCAGGCGACCCTGAGCATCCACCGCCTCGACGGCCAGCCTCGACGAGCCGTGAGCCCCACGGCTCGTCGAGGCCTTCTCCGGCCATACCCGGGTGACGGTGACGATCCCACCCTCGACCTCGGCATGCTCCGGCGGCAGCACGACAGAACCCGAGGTGCCCGTCCGGGTCATCTCTGCAGCGCCCGCTCGGCCATCGACATGCGCCGGGAGGCCTGCTGCGGCCAGTTCGCCTCCCGACGGCGGAAGGAGTCCAAGGCGGCGCGCAGATGTGCATACGCCTCCCAGGCGGCCTGCGAATCCTCATCGATCGGCGCCACCTCGCGGTAACCGTGCAGGAACGCCTCGGCCAGCTCCACATGGTCGGCCGCCCGGCAGGAGGCGACCCAGGAGCCGACATCACGCATCGCCGGCCCCCGGCCGGCTCGGTCCAGATCGATGATCCGCACTCGCGAGCCGTCGAGGTCGGAGACCAGCACCTGGTCGGGGGAGAGGTCGCCATGGAGCTCCACCAGCTCGTCGGTCTCGCCGAGGTCCTCCAGCTGCGGGGAGAGCATCTCTGCCAACATGTCCGCCCGCTGCCCCAGCCACGGGGCCACCAGCCCGATGGCATGCACGGCCTCGGCGACCTCCGGGATCAGCACGCTGTCGGGCTGCACCTCGAGCTCCGAGGAGCGGGTGTGGAGCTCACCGAAGACGATTCCGGCGGTCTCGGCGGCGGCTCCCACGGGGTGCTGCAGGAGATCACCCAGACCCCACCGCGGGGAGATGACCGCGGTCCCACGTTCACCGAGGGGCTGCATCGGCTCCATGGGGACCCCCAGCCGACGCCACCTGTCGGCCGCCGCCAGCTGGGGAGCAACCTCGCCGGCGCTCACCCGCACCACATGCTGTGCGCCCTCGAGCTGCACGCTGGCGACCACCCGGCGCCCAGGGTTGTAGCGCAGCACCTGCCAGGGAACCTCGGGGCCGAGCGCGTCCTGGGCCTCGGCCAGCTCGCGGCCCAGCATCCGGTCCGACCACATCGACCCCGAGACGAGGTACACCGGGTCCTCCCGGTGGATGGTCAGCTGCCGCCCCACCCGTTCGGCGCGGGCGAGGGTCTTGGCGTACTTGTCGGTGTTCAGGGACACCTCCGTCCAGCCGTGCTGGGCGGGTCCGTCGGCGCCGTCCGGTGCGGATCGGGCCCCGTCGGTGCGCTCCCAGGCCATGAGCACGCTGCGCTCGGGCTTGATCCGGACATGGCGGCCGCGCACGGGGAAGCCCAACCAGGAGGAGAGGGCGTCGTCGTCGAACAGGCCCTCAGCATGCTGCAGGTGGGTGAGGGCGGCGACGGCGGCGTCGGCATCCGCAGCCCGCGGGGCGCGGACCTTCACCGGCGGTACGGGAATCGTCAGGTGGGAGGCCTGCGCGAGCTGTTCGTCCGGATCGGCGGCGCCGGCGGGGATCTCCGGGGACTCCATGGGGGTCTCCAGCTCGTCGATCGAGGCGGATGAGGCCTCGCCGATCTGCTGTGCGCCCCGGGGCAGGTCCTGGGATGCGGCTCGTGAAGCGGTCACGCGTTGGCCCTCTCGTCCTGGGCGGTCCCCTCCGGCTGCTGCTGCACCGCGGGGGTCTCCGCCGTTCCGTGGATGGCCGCTGCCGGAGTCCGCCCGGCTTCCTCCTGGGAGGAGGACTCCCGCTGGGCCGCGGCCCAGCGAGCGACTCGGCTGCCCTCGTGAGCGAGCAGCTCCTCCGGGGAGCCGTCCTCGACGATGCGACCATCCTGAAGCCAGAGTATGCGGTCCACACCTTGGAGAGTGCTGAGATCATGCGTGATGGCGACTGTGGTCCGCCCCCGGGTCAGCTCCTGAAGGGAGGACTCCACGAGATCTCGAGAGGCGGGATCCAGGCCGGTGGTGGCCTCGTCGAGGATCACGATCGGGGCGTCGCGGACCAGTGCCCGGGCGATGGCGATACGCTGCCGCTGCCCGCCGGAGAGAGTGTCGCCGCGGGCTCCGAGCACCGTCTCGTAGCCCTGGGGCAGCGCGGTGATGAAATCGTGGGCCCCCGACCGCCGCGCGGCCTGCTCGACGTCGTCGTCGGTGGCCTCGAGCCGCCCGTAGCGGATGTTCTCGCGCACCGTGGTCGCGAAGAGCACCGATTCCTGCAGCAGGATGGCCATGTTGCGGCGCAGGTCCTCCCGGCGGACGCGGCGGGTGTCGCAGCCGTCCACCAGCACCGCTCCCTCGTCAGGGTCGGCCAGGCGCAGCAGGTAGCCGGCCAGCGTGGACTTCCCCGACCCGGAAGGGCCCAACAGTCCGACCCGCTGCCCGGCGGGAAGATGCAGGCTCAGGTCCCGGAAGAGCTCCCGACCATGGCCGTCGCGGGCGCTCACCCGGTAGAACGCGACGTCGCCGCTGACCCGGCCCATGGGCAGGGCAGGGTCCGGATCCGTGATCTCCACCGGCTCGTCCATGAGATCCGCGATGCGCTCGCCGGAGGCGGCCGCCCGCGCGATGCGTCCGGTGTACTTGGCCATGTCTCGCAGCGGCTTCATCGCGATCTTCAGGTACATCAGGAACAGCACCATGTCACCGGGGGTCATCACCCCGCGCAGCACCTGCCAGCCGCCGAAGCCGAGCACCACTGCGGTAGAGACCCCGACGAGCACATCGGTGGAGCGTTCCAGGCGGGCGGCGAGCTTCCGGGCTCTGATCCCGGCCTTGAGCGCCTGGGCGTTGCCTGCGGCGAACCCCGCGGCCACGGTGTCCTCCAGTCCGTAGGCCTGCACCACCCGGATGGCGGCCAGCGCCTCAGCGGCGTCGCCCACCAACCGGCCCTCGCCCTTGCGGGTGTCCCGGGAGGCTGAGGAGATCTTCGGCGAGGAGACCCGAGAGATGAGGAAGTACAGACCGGCGGTCACCAGCACCACCAGAGAGAGGGTCGGGTTCATGATGATGACCACCACGAAGAGCGCCAGCAGGGTCATCACATTGCCCACCAGGGGCAGTCCGGCCGTGACGGCGACCTCCTGCAGCCGCCCCATGTCTCCCACCAGACGCTGGGAGGTGTCTCCCACCGAGGCAGTGGAGTGGTAGCGCAGGGACAGCGACTGGACGTGGTCGAAGACCTTCGTGCGCAGGCGGGTCACCACCTTCACCCCGGTCTTGGCGAAGGCGATCGTGGAGATGTAGTTGCACACCGCCCGTCCCCCCACGATGCCGGCCAGCAGCAGCGCCCACAGCACCACTGTGGTGGAGACGTCGCCGGCGATCCCGGTGGTCTCCGCCAGACGGGCACCGAGGGCCTCCGTGACGGCGTCGACGGCGAACTTCACCGGCCAGGGCTCCAGGATGCGGAAGGCGACGTCGCCGGCCAGGGCGAGCAGTCCCAGTGCGATGAGCAGCTTGTGCTCACCCAGATGTGGGACCAGCATCTTCAGTGTGCGGGAGACGGCCCGGCGGTGCTGGCGGCGGGCGGAGGCGGAGGCGGCGCTCATCCGGGGATCACCGCCTGGGAGCGGTGCCCGAGCATGGTGAGCAGCTGTGCGCAGCGGCGGTGCCAGCTGTGCTCGGCCACGACGGCGGCGCGGCCGGCGGCGGCCAGCCGGGCCCGCAGCTCGGGGTGGCGGGCGAGCTGGTCCAATGCGTTGGCCAGCGCGTCGACGTCGCCGGGGCTGACGAGCAGGCCGCAGGAGCCGTGTCCGAGCACCTCGGGCAGGTCCCCGACGGCGGAGGCCACCACGGCGACCTGGGCGGCGAGGTACTCGTAGACCTTCAGCGGGGAGAAATAGTGCTCGCCGGAGGCGGGCCGCGGATATGGGGCCACAGCGACGTCGAAGCCCTCGAGGATCTGCGGGATCCGCGCCGGGGGCACCGCTCCTAGGAAGTGCACGGTGTCCTCGAGCCCGAGCTCCTCGGCCAGGGCGCGCAGCCGGGCCAGCTCCGGTCCGTACCCGCAGATCTCCAGCCGCCAGCCGCCCGGTTCGCGGCCGCTGGCCGTCGCCACGGCGCGCAGCAGCATCTCGGTGCCGTGCCAGGGTTTCAGGGTGCCGACGAAACCGATGGTGAACGGTCTCGTAGCCTGACCTGCCTGGTCCTCGGCCTGCGGGCGGATCCGCTCGGTGTTGACGCCGTTGGGGATGACCGCGACCTGCGCGGAGGGTTCCACCCGCGCCACCCAGCGGGCCACCGGCTCGGAGACGCAGGAGACGACGTCGGCGGCGGCGAAGGTGCGGCGGGTGGCGCTCCAGGCCGTCGTCTCGTCGTGGAGGGTGCGATGGTCACGCTGCTCCTCGATCAGCGGGGCGTTGACCTCCACCGCCAGCGGGACGCCGGTCAGCTCGACCAGCCGGGCCCCGGCCTCGGAGAACAGCGAGTAGCGCTCATAGGCGGCTTCGGCGCCGTCGGCGGCGGCCCGGCGGGCCATCCGCGCGGCGGCCTGCGCCACGGCGGCTTCCCGTGCCGCGGCGTCCCTGGCCCCGGGCACCGGGACGACCACCACCGGCAGGTCCGCCAGGTCGTCTGGGACGGATTCGGTCTCCGGCCGGCCTGGGCGGTCCCCACGCTTGGTGCAATAGACGGTCACCTCGTGGTTGTGGGACCGCAGGGCGCGGACCATCTCCTGGACGTGCACGGAGGCTCCCTTAGTGCCGAAGACGCCGATGCCCGGGTCAGCGAGCAGATAGGCGATCCTCATCGGGCACCTCCGGCGGATACGGAGGGGCGCTCCACGGGCACCAGGGCGCGCAGGGCGGCGGCCTGACGGCGGGAGGCGAAGAGCTCCTCCACCAGAGCGCGGGCCCGACGGACCATCTGGCCGTCCGCGGATGCCTCAGCCACGGCCTCCTGGATCGCATCGGCCAGGGCGGGGGCATCGTCACTGGGCACCAGCCACCCGGTCTCGCCCGGGACGACCACCTCGCCGACGGCGGTCACGTCGGCGGCCACGCAGCGGATGCCGCGGGCCATCGCCTCCAGCAGCACGGTGGGCAGCCCATCGGCATTGCCGTCGGTGCCGACCACGAAGGGCGCGACGAAGACGTCGTCGGTGCCGAGACGCTTCGAGAGCTCCGCCTGGGTGAGCGGACCCAGCAGGCGGATGCGGTCGTCTAGCCCGCGGAGCGTGATCTCCGCGGCCAGCTCTTCGGCAAGCGGTCCGTCGCCGGCGATGTCTGCGCTGACGGCGAGGCCACGGGAGCGCAGCACGTCCACTGCTTCGATCAGCAGACGGAAGCCCTTCTTCTCCACCAGGCGCCCCACCGCGAGCAGACGCGGCGGGACGTCGGTGGCTTGGGGCCTGTCGGGGGTGAAGGGGAAGCGTTCCAGCTCCAGGCCGTTGCGCACCAGATGCAGAGTGCCGGTGGCTTGAGGGAACCGACGGCGGAGGTCGGCCAGGTTGTACTCGCTGATGGTGATCGCGTGGTGGGCGTCGGCGAGCTTGGCCTCCAGGTCCGTAGGGTCCACATCCTGGTGGAAGATGTCCTTGGCGTGCGCGGTGAAGGAGTAGGGCAGCCCGGCGATGCGCCCGGCCAGCCGTGCCACCGTGGTCGCCACCGAGGCGAAATGGGCGTGGAGGTGCGTGACCCCGTGCTCGCGGGCCAGCCGGGCGACGGCGACCGCCTGGGCGGCGTCGTCATGGCTGTGCCGGCGCAGCTCCTCCCAGGCTGCGGCCACGCCGTCGGCCGGCCCGGAGCTGAGAGCGTCCCACAGGCGGGTGGCCGAGCTGGGGCGTGGCACGTGCACCACAGGGGCCTGCACCCGGGCCAGCTCCGGATGGAAGCGGCTGTCCGTGGTGGGACGCAGGGAGAAGATCACGATCTGCTCGCCCTGGGCCTCGCGGGCCAGGATCTCCGAGACCACGAAGGTCTCGGAGAAGCGCGGATACATCTTCAGCACGTAGCCGACGACGGGCGTGGTCGATTCAGGCATGGGCGGGTACCTCCGTCGGGGTGGTGCGGGCTGCGCCGATCAGCTCGGCCGCGAAGCCCCCTACGCGGGTGAGCCCGTCGAGGTCCACCTGGTCGCGCGGGGTGCGGCGGTTCACGGCGCCGGCGAGCCAGCGGGTCAGCGCCTGCGGACTCAGTTCCACAGCGGGCAGGGAGTCGAGGGCTCCGATGGCGGCCAAGGCCGCGGTGCGTCGTGGCTGCTCCGCGCGGCGGGTGTAACGGGGGACCAGCAGAGCCGGCGTCGTGGTGGCCATGACCTCGGCCACCGAGTTGTATCCGGCCATCGAGACGACGGCGGCTGCGTCGCGGACCAGTGCCGGCACGTTGCCCGCGCTGCGCAGCACCCGCACCTGCGGCTCCCCGCCCCGGCCGGGGCTGGACTCCTGGCGGCGGTCCACGGCCTCGCGGATCCGCGCGACGTCCTCGGCGGGCATCTGCGGGCCGGCGACGATCAGGTGCCGATGCCCGGCCGGAGGCTCGGCCAGCGCGGCCGCCAGGGCGATGTGCGCGCCGTCGGATCCGCCGCCGACCATGGTGAGCACATAGGGCCGGGCGGCTGGGGCGCCGTCGTCATCGGGTCTGCCATGGGCGAGGTAGCCGGTGGTGCGCCCTTTGGTCGTCAGGGCGGCGGGTATCTCCCCGGTGCGGCGCGGATCGTAGACAGCGGCATCGCCGTAGATCCACATCTGGTCGTAGGCTTCGGCGACCCGCTCGGCGCCGCCGACCGTCTCCCACTCGCGGGCGGCGACCTCCGGGGAGTCGAGCACGTCCCGCATGCCGAGCACGGTGCGGCAGTCAGGTCTGCCGCGCAGCAGATCCAGCGCCTCGGTGAGCTCGCCGCCCACGCCGAAGGGGTGGCGGTCGGCGATGAACAGGTCGGGGGAGACGGCGTCGACGGCGGCGGCCACTGTGGCGCCGCGCAGCGCAGACATCTGCTCGGCCGGCAGGCTCATCCTCCGGGCCGCGTACCCGGCGGCGGTGTGGGTGAACCCGGGCAGCACCAGCCAATCCCAGCCTGCCGGCAGGGAGTCCCGGGCGGCGTCGGGATGCCCGGCGATGAGCAGCCCGCCCACCGGCTCACCGGTGAGCCGCGGCAGGTCTGCGGCTAGGGCGTGGGCGATCGCACGGTTGCGGCGGGCATGGCCCAGGCCCACGGAATCATGGGAGTACATGGCGATCGTGATGCTCATGGGTGCCCTCTCAGCAGGTCCGGTTGGTAGCTCGGCGGGAGTGTTGTTATCCCTGTTCAGACTCGGGGTTGTTCATGAGAGAACGATGAGAAGCACATGAGGAGTTCATGAGGTAGATGCCGGGTCATGCGGCCGCCCGGGTGCACCTGACACTGCCTCTGGATGGTGAATACCGTGGAAAAATGTCGCAATCTGTTGATTTCGAAGACTCTTGTGTAGAGTCCTTCCAGGACCTGTGGCGGGGCAGGTCACGAATTCCTGCCATGGAACAGTGCGCTCCCCAGCTGTGGAGCAGTCGTCGACGACCCCGAGGAGAGCGCGGATGAAGGTTCTGGTGACCGGCGGCGCCGGCTACATCGGCAGTGTGGTGGCCCAACAGCTGCTGCGCGCCGGACACGAGGTGATCGTGCTCGATGACCTCTCCAAGGGACATGCCGACTCAGTGCTGCCCGGGGCCATCTGGCACCAGGGTGGTCTGGGGGACGCCGCAGAGGTGCTGGACCCCAGCGTCGACGCCGTCATCCACCTCGCGGCGAAGTCGCTGGTGGGGGAGTCGGTGGAGCATCCCGAGCGCTACTGGCACGGCAATGTCGTCGCCTCGCTGGGGCTGATCGACGCGATGCGCGCCGCCGGGGTGCGGCGCATGGTGTTCTCCTCCACCGCCGCGGTGTACGGCAGCCCGCTCACCGAGACCATCGCCGAGGACCACCCGGCCGCGCCGATCAACCCTTATGGGGCCTCCAAGCTCGCCATCGACCACATGCTCAGCGCCGAGGCGAAGGCCCACGGGCTGGCCGCGGTCAGCCTGCGGTACTTCAACGTGGGCGGGGCCAGCGACGGGCTCTCCGAACGGCACGACCCCGAAACCCATCTGATCCCGAACCTGCTCAAGGCCGCCGCGGGCCACGGCGGCACCGCGAAGCTCTTCGGCACCGACTATCCGACCCCCGACGGCACTGCGGTCCGCGACTACATCCACATCCTGGATCTGGCCGCCGCACATCTGCAGGCCATGGAGTGGGTGGCACCCGGCACCCACGAGGTCTTCAACCTGGGCACCGGGGTGGGCTCCAGCGTGCGCGAGGTGATCGACGCCGTCGAACGGGTGACCGGCCGCAGCGTGCCCGTGGAGGAGCACCCCCGGCGCGTCGGTGACCCGGCCACCCTGGTGGCGTCCGGGCAGAAGGCCCGGGAGGTGCTCGGCTGGCAGCCGCGGCACAGCCTGGAGGACATCATCCGCGATGCCTGGAACCACCTCTGAACATGGCAGCACGCCGTCACGGGGGCAGCGTCACCGGCGCTGTGCTGAGAGTCAGTTCTTCCGAGCTGCCAATGCGGCGTCGTAGAGCTCCCGGGCGCTGATCCCGCGGTCGGCGGCGACCTCCTTGGCGGCGACCTTGAGCTTCACGCCCGCCTCCACCCGGCGGAGCACCTCAGCGGCCAGCTCCTCGGCGCTGGCCTCCTCCGCAGTGTCTTCGGCGCCGCCGACCACAAGGACCACCTCCCCGCGCACCTCACGGTCGGCCAGCTGCTCGGCCAGCTCTCCCAGGCTCCCGCGGAGGACCTCCTCATGCTTCTTGGTCAGCTCGCGGCAGACCGCCGCCGGACGCCCCGTCCCCAGAGCCTCGGCCAGCTCCGCCACGGTGGCGGCGGTGCGATGCGGGGACTCGAAGAGCACCGTCGTCCATTCCTCGGCCGCCAGGCGCTGGAGCAGCCGCCGGCGCTCAGCGCCCTTGCGGGCGGGGAAACCGGCGAAGGTGAACCGGTCCGTGGGCAGCCCGGAGAGGGCCAATGCCGTCGTGACCGCGGAGGCGCCCGGGGCGACTGTCACGGAGACCCCTGCGGCGATCGCGGCGCTCACGAGCCGGAAGCCTGGGTCTGAGACCCCGGGCATGCCGGCGTCGGAGACCACCAGGACTCGGGCGCCGTCGGCCGCCTCGGCCACCAGCTCCTCCGAGCGCGAGGCCTCGTTGTGCTCATGCAGGCTCACCATCCGGCCCGGCGCGGACACTCCCAACGCCTGGCACAGATGACGCGTGCGCCGGGTGTCCTCGGCGGCGATGATCTCGGCCGTCTCCAGCAGGGCGCGGAGTCGCCCAGTGGCGTCGGAGAGGTTCCCGATCGGCGTCGCGGCCAGCACCACCGGGGCGTCCCAGAGCCCGCCGGGATGAGGTGTCAGGGCTGAGGATGAGGTCGGTTCGGGGGAGGAGGGGGCGTGGGACGCCATGGTGGCCGACTCTCTGCTGGGAACATGGGTCGGTCACGTAGCATACCCAGGGTGGACGGGACTCTGACCAGGCGACGCACCTCCGCCGCGCACCTCACCGGGGCGCGTCCCGACGATCGGGACCTCCGGCGCCGTCGGCTCGGCGTCGAGCCCTTCCGTCCTGGTCTGCTCGGATGGATCGTGCCCGCGCTGGTCACGTTGCTGGCGGCCGGGCTGCGTCTGCCCGGTCTGGGGCGCCCGCATCTGCTGATCTTCGACGAGACCTACTACGCCAAGGACGCCTACGCGCTGCTGATCGCCGGTCATGAGCTGGTCTGGCCCGACGACGCCGACACGGCGTGGCTGGCCGGTGACCCGGCGCCCACAGATGAGCCCTCCTATGTGGTGCACCCTCCGCTGGGCAAATGGCTCATCGCGCTGGGCATCCAAGCACTCGGGCCGGAGTCGGCCGCGGGCTGGCGGATCTCCGCGGCAGTGGCCGGGACGCTGTCCGTGCTGCTGGTGGCGCTGATCGCCCAACGGATGTTCCGCTCGGTGCTGCTCGGCGGCGTCGCCGGGGTGCTCACCGCCGTGGAGGGGCACCATCTGGTGATGAGCCGGGTGGCACTGCTGGACATCTTTCTGATGCTCTTCGTGCTGGCGGCCTTCGGCGCGCTGCTGGCGGACCGCTACCAGGGGCGACGACGGCTGGCCGACTCCAGCCCCGGCGCCTGGCTGGCCTGGCGGCCCTGGCGGCTGCTCGCCGGGGTGCTGCTGGGGGCGGCGGTGGCGGTGAAGCTCTCCGCGCTGGCCTTCCTCGCCGTCTTTGGGGTCCTGGTGATCCTCTGGGATCTGCAGTCCCGCCGTGACGCGGGGGCTCGGCGCTGGGGCGCGGCCGGGCTGCGCGACGCCGCGCTCGCGGTGCTCACCGTGCTGCCAGTGGCGGTGCTGACCTACCTGGGCTCCTGGGGCGGATGGCTGCGTTCGCAGACCGGATGGGGGCGGCTGTGGCACGAGAGCCACCCGGCTGAGGGGCTGGGCGCTCTGGTGCCTGGCCCGCTGCGCTCGCTGTGGCAGTACCACCTCAGCGCCACGGACTTCCACACCGGCCTCGACGCCGGTCATGACTACGCCTCCACGCCCTGGACCTGGCTGTTCATGGGCCGTCCGGTGTCCTTCCACTACGAGTCCTTCGAGCAGGGCGAGGCCGGCTGCGCCGCGTCGCGCTGCTCACAGGCCATCCTCGACCTGGCGAATCCGGTGATCTGGTGGGCCGGGCTGGCAGCCCTGGTGCTCGTGTGCGCGCTGTGGCTGGGCCGCCGGGACTGGCGGCACGGCGCGATCCTCTCCGGTTATGCGGCCGGCTTCGCCGTGTGGCTGCTGTTCCCGGACCGGACGATGTTCTTCTTCTACACCATCGCCTACCACCCGTTCCTCATCCTCTCCCTGGTGGCGGTGGCCGCATCGGTGCTGCGGGCCGGCACCGATCCGGCGCGCTTCTCCTCCCGGGCGATTCGGGCGAACCGACGGCGCAACACCGTGGTGGTGCTGTGCTTCCTGCTGCTGGCCACGGCAGTGTCGATCTTCTTCCTGCCGCTGTGGACGGGGGAGACGATCACCTATGAGCAGTGGCGGCTGCGCATGTGGCTGCCGTCCTGGATCTGATCGGCAGGGTGTGTCATCAGAGACTCGAGGAAACACGTCCCTACTCAGAAGTAACAATGTCGCCCAGCTCACATCCAGGCCTTCCTGCGCGGCTATAGTGACTGCCGTGACTTCCACCGAACCCCTCACCGAGGCCACCACCGAACAGGTCATCCGGCTGGGCCCGAGCACCAACGTCACCGACGGGGTCCTGGCCCTTGAGGAGGCTTCGCCCGAGCAGCCCGTCTATGCGGTCCCCAACGGCTCAGGCGGCTGGGTGGACGTCTCCATCCGCAGCTTCGTGGAGCAGGTCCGCGCCGTGGCCAAGGGCCTGCTGGGACTCGGGATCGAACCTGGCCAGCGCGTGGCCGTGATGTCACCGACCTGCTACTCCTGGGCCGTGGTGGACCAGGCCATCTGGTTCGCCGGGGGGATCTCGGTGCCCATCTATGAGACCAGCTCCCCCCGTCAGGTGGGTGATCTGCTCGCCGACTCGGGCGCGGTGCTGGTGCTCACCGGTGGTGACGAGATCGCCGCCACCGTCCGGACCGCCGTCGAGCAGGTCGGCGGCGAGACCGCACAGATCCCGGTGCGGGGCATGCGCACGCACCAAGAGCTTGAGGCGATCGCGGCCTCCGGCGTCGGCGTCGAGGCTGCCGCCCTCGAGCGTGCCCGCACCGCTGCGGGCCTCGACGACGTCGCCACGCTGGTCTACACCTCCGGCACCACCGGCCGGCCCAAAGGGGTGCGGATCACCCACCGCAACCTGGCCGAGGGTGCGGCGAACCTGATGCCCTTCGTCCGTGAGATCGTCGGCGAGGGCCCCTCTCGCACGCTGCTCTTCCTGCCGCTGGCCCATGTGCTGGCCCGGGCGGTGCAGCTGATCTGTCTGCACCGCGGGGTCCAGGTGGCGCACAGCCCCAGCACCGCCACCCTGGCGCAGGACCTCGCCAGCTTCCGGCCGCGTTGGCTGCTGGGGGTGCCGCGGGTGTTCGAGAAGGTCTACCACGGGGCGGCGGCCGCAGCCGAGGCCGCCGGGAAGGGCCGGATCTTCGAGGCCGCCCGGCGCACGGCTGTGGAGTACTCACGAGCCCTCGACGATGCCGCCGCTGGCCGCGGCCCCGGCCCCTCGGTGGGGCTGAAGGCCCGTCGTGCGCTGTTCTCCCGGCTGGTCTACGCCAAGCTCCACGCCCGGCTCGGCGGCAGTGCGGAGTACATGATCTCCGGAGCCTCCCCGCTGAACCCTGAGATCGCCCACTTCTTCACCGGAATCGGGGTGCCGGTCAAGGAAGGTTATGGGCTGACCGAGACCACTGCTCCGATCACGCTGAACATCCCCGGGGCGACGCGCATCGGGTCAGTGGGCCTGCCGGTGCCGGGTACGACGGTGCGCATCGCCGAGGACGGAGAGGTGCTGCTGGCCGGTCCGGTGGTCTTCGACGGCTACGACCACCACGAGGACGCCACAGCGGAGGCCTTCGTCGACGGCTTCTTCCGCACCGGGGACCTCGGTGCCCTCGACGCCGACGGGTTCCTCTCCATCACCGGGCGGAAGAAGGAGCTGCTGGTCACCGCCGGCGGTAAGAACGTGCACCCGGCGCCGCTGGAGGAGACCGTCCGCGCGCATCGGCTGGTGGCCCAGGCCGTCGTCGTCGGTGATGACCGTCCCTTCGTCTCCGCCTTGGTCACCTTGGACGCCGAGGCGCTGCCGGCCTGGTGCGCTGAGCAGGGCGCCGGGGAGCTGAGCCTGGAGCAGGCCTGCACCGACGACCGTGTGCGGGCGGCCGTGCAGACCGCCGTGGACGAGGCCAACGCCACGGTCTCTCGAGCTGAGTCGATCCGCAGGGTCCGCATCCTGGATGTGGAGCTGACCGAGGAGTCCGGGCATCTGACCCCGTCGATGAAGCTGCAGCGCCACAAGGTCATCGCCGACTTCGCCGAGGATGTCGAGGCGCTCTACGCGCGATGAGCTCGGGTCTCGCGCCCCAGGGCATTAGGCTGGAGCGCTGTGAGTGAATCCCGCCAGGTGAGTGAGTCCCGCCAGCAGACCCCGGTGACCCCCGGCCGGACCCCGGAGGCCTATGTCCCGGCCCCGGAGCGCGCCCCCGAGGACGGCGCACCGGTCCGTGACGAGTCCGAGGAGGGCTCGGGGCGTCGTCGTCGGCTGGAGTACCCGCCGGCGCCGGAGCCGCTGCCCGCGTCGGTGATCGACAACCATGCGCACCTGGACTTTCGGGACGGGCAGGTGGCGGTCTCCGTGGAGGCCGCCCTCGACACCGCCGAGGCGGTCGGCGTGGCGGGAGCGATCTGCGTGGGCTATGACGTGGCCTCCTCAGAGTTCTCCGTCACAGCGTCCGACGCCGAGCCGCGGCTGAAGGCCGCCGTCGCCCTGCACCCCAACGAAGCCCCGGAGCTGACCGCCGCCGGAGAGTTCGACGCCGCCTTCGCCCGGATCGCCGAACTCGCTCGGCAGGACCAGGTGGTCGCCGTGGGCGAGACCGGTTTGGACTATTTCCGCACCGGGGCCGACGGCGTCGCCGCGCAGCAGGAGAGCTTCCGCCAGCACATCGCCCTGGCCGTGGAGCTGGACCTCGCAATGCAGATCCACGACCGTGACGCCCACGAGGACGTCGTGGCCGTGCTGCAGGATGCCCCGGAGCTGCCACGCTCGGTGGTGTTCCACTGCTACTCCGGAGACGCCGAGCTCGCCCGGATCTGCAACGCGCACGGCTGGTACATGTCCTTCGCCGGGACGGTGACCTTCAAGAACGCCGAGCACCTGCGTGAGGCCCTGGAGATCGCCGACCCGCAGCTGATCCTGGTGGAGACCGACACCCCCTTTCTGACCCCGCATCCTCACCGCGGTCGGCCCAACGCGCCGTACCTGATCCCGCAGACCATGCGGCTGATGGCCGAGGTGCGGCAGACAGGACTGGATTCGCTGTGCCAGCAGGTCATGCTCAACACCGTCCAGGCCTACGGGAGCTGGACATGAGCGGGGAGCACCCGGAGCTGCTCTCCGCCTCCCATATCCGGGACCTCGCCGAGGGCCTGGGCATCCGCCCCACCAAGCAGTGGGGGCAGAACTTCGTCATCGACCCCAACACCATCCGGCGCATCGTGGGTCTCGCCGAGCTCACCGGGGACGAGCACGTCCTAGAGGTCGGGCCCGGTCTGGGGTCGCTGACCCTGGGGCTGCTGGACGAGGCCGCCAAGGTCACCGCCGTGGAGATTGACCCGAAGCTGGCCGGTCAGCTGGACGAGACGGTGACCCTGATGCGCCCCGAACGGGCCGCCGCGCTGCGCGTGGTCGCCCATGATGCCCTGCGCGTGCCGGCGGAGCAGCTGAGCTGGGACGACGCCGGCCCAGAGGTGCTGGTGGCCAACCTGCCCTACAACGTGGCGGTCCCGGTGGTGCTGCACCTGCTGCAGATCCTGCCCTCGCTGCGCAAGGGGCTGGTGATGGTCCAGGAGGAGGTCGCCGACCGACTCTGCGCCGGCCCGGGGTCGAAGATCTACGGGGTGCCCAGCGTGAAGGCCGCCTGGGACACCCACATGCGCAAGGCCGGGGTGGTCGGCAAGAAGGTCTTCTGGCCGGAGCCGCGGATCTCCTCCGGGCTGGTCCGGTTCGACCGCACCGAGCCCGCCTCCGAGACCGTGGCCCGGAAGGAAGTCTTCGCCGTCGTCGACGCCGCCTTCGCCCAGCGTCGCAAGACCCTGCGCGCCGCGCTGTCCACGCTGGTGGGCAGCGGGGTGCGGGCCGAGCAGGTGCTGCGTACCGCTGGAGTGGACCCCCAGGCCCGGGGGGAGACCCTCGACGTCACCGCCTACACGCGCATCGCCGCGGCGCTGCGGGAGATGCCCGACGCCGAGGCGTGAGGCGGTGTCAGCCCCGAGCGGTAGAGTGCTGAGGCACCAGGTGGAGCACCCTGACGGCAGACCCCGGCACGACGTGGAGGATGAGGCAGGCAGTATGAGGGACAGCGCATGAAGGACAGCGAATTCTTCGGACACGTCACCGCCGTCGCACCCGGCAAGGTCAACATGAGCCTGAGAGTGGGTCCGCTGCGCGCGGACGGCTATCACGACGTCGCCACGCTGTACCTGGCCGTCTCGCTCACCGAGGAGGTCACCGCCGCGCCCCGTGAGGACGAGGCGATCACGGTGAGCCTCTCGGAGCGTTCCGCCTTCAGCGATGTGCAGTTCCAGGACCCGGAGTCCGGGGAGACCGTCACCGCGGCGATCCCGCTGGACGAGTCCAACCTCGCCCACCGTGCGGCGACGCTGCTGCGCCAGCGCCTGGGGCACCGTCGCGGGGTGGACCTGACCATCACCAAGAACGTGCCGGTGGCCGGGGGCATGGGTGGAGGATCTGCCGACGCCGCCGCGACCCTGGTGGCCTGTTCAGCCCTGTGGGAGGCCGGTCTGTCCAAGGAGCAGCTGGCAGAGCTCGGCTCAGAGCTCGGCGCCGACGTCCCCTTCGCGATCCTCGGCGGCGCCGCCGTCGGGCAGGGCGTGGGCGATGAGCTGTCCCCGCTGCTGACCCGTGGCGAGCTGCATCTGGTGATCGTCCCGTCGAACACCGGGCTCGCCACCCCGGAGGTCTACCGCCGTCTCGACGCCATGCGCGGCGACGCCGAGGTGGAGGCCGAGGAGCCGGTGCTGGACCCGGATCTGGTCCGGGCGGTCTCCACCGCAGACGCCGAGCTGATCGCCTCGCTGATGTCCAACGACCTGCAGGCTCCGGCGGTGAGCATGGTGCCCTCGTTGGAGGACATGATGGACGTCGGCCTGGTGGACGGCGCGCTGCAGGGCATGGTCTCCGGCTCGGGGCCCAGCGTGCTGTTCCTGTCTCGCGATGCGGAATCCGCCGGTCAGCTGGCCACTCGACTGGAGGATCGCACCTCGGTGTGGGCGATTCCGGTGAGTGGGCCTGCGCCAGGAGCGCATCTTCTAACTCACCGTCCGGGGGAGTGAATCGGCCGCCGTCGGCCCCAATCTCTTCGCGTGACCTCTTGACTTCACCTATGTGACCCAGATTACACTCGTTGTCACATCCTGGATACTTTATTTCACACGCCGGAAACATGGGCGAGGCATCCTGGCTGAACCAGTGTCCAGCTGCCATGCAGCAGGTGCACCCGGGCGGGCTGATGAGGAGACGTCATGACGAGGCACAGAATCGAGAAGTCCACCGGGCCGCACACTCATGCGGGGGTCCACGTTGGTCGGGAGGCAGCCATGGGCGAAGGGACCGACTGTGCGGAGTCCTTCGACCCCGCCGCCGCGGATCCGGGTCTGTACAACGAGAGCCTCGCCCCGCTGCCCCAGGCGAAGCGCACCTGGGGCGCCTTCGAGATCTTCAACGTCTGGTCCAATGACATCCAGTCCCTGGCGGGCTACACCCTGGCGGCCAGCCTGTTCATCGCCGCAGGGATCAACGGATGGTATGTCTTCGCCGCGATCCTGCTGGCGGGTTTCATCATTCAGATCCTCGTGGACCTCAGCGGCAAGCCCAGCGTGAAGTACGGGTTCCCGTACCCCGTGCTGGCACGGTCCTCGATGGGCGTCCGCGGGGCACAGTTCCCGGCCCTGGTCAGGGCCCTGGTGGCCATCTTCTGGTACGGCGCCCAGACGTACTTCGCCTCCACGGCCATCGCCCTGGCCGTGAACGCGCTGCTGGGTTCGCCCGGCGGCGCGACTGTGCTGGGTATGGATGCAGTCGCTTGGTCCTCCTATGTGCTGGCCTCGGTGCTGCAGGTGGCCCTGTTCATCGGAGGCATCGAACGTATCGGCCGGTTCCTCAACATCGCCGGCCCCGGGGTCTACCTGGTGATGATCGCTCTGCTGGTCGCCATCTGGGTCCAGGTCGGCGCCGATCTGCCCAGCGCGGTGGCGGGTGTCTTCTCGCGCGGCGAGGTCACCGGCTGGGCCGCGGTCAGCGCCTTCGTCGGGGTGACCGGCACCATGGTCGCCTATTTCGCCGCGGTGGTCATCAACTACGGAGACTTCGCCAGGAACGTCCGCAGCCAGCGCGCCATGCGCACGGGAAACTTTCTGGGGCTTCCGGTGAGCCTGGCACTGTTCACTTTCCTCTCGGTCTTCATCACCGCCGGCGCCTATGTCCTCTACCAGGAGGGCCAGGGCGAGCCGATGACCAACCCGACCGACATCGTCGCCGCGGTGGACAACACCCCGCTGACGGTGCTCGCCGCAGTGACCTTCCTGGTCGCCACGCTGGGCATCAACGTCGTGGCGAACTTCATCCCGCCGGCATACTCGTTGTCGAACATCGCCCCGCGGCACATCAACTTCACCCGGGCGGGATGGATCACCGCGGGAGCCGGATTCATCATCGGCGGCCTGTGGGTGTCGGTCATCTCGGAGTTCGGCCTGCCGCTGTTCGTAGACACCCTCGGGGCTCTGCTCGCTCCGCTCTACGGGATCATCGTGGCCGACTACTACCTGGTGAAGCGGCAGCGGCTGAATGTCCAGGAGCTCTACTCCTCGGACCCCGCCGGCGCCTATTGGTACCAGAAGGGCTGGAACGTCCGGGCGATCCTGGCGTTCTCGGTGGCCTCGGTGCTGTCCATCGTGCTGGTCTGGACCCCGCAGCTCGACGACTACAGCGGCTTCGCCTGGATCATCGGTGCCGCAGTCGGCGGGATGCTCCATCTGGCGGCGATGCGCTCACACCGGTTGAGTCTGCCGACGAGCTGAGCGGGGCGCTCGGCTGGGCGCTGGGCTGGGGCCGCGACGGCTCGTCGAGCCGGATGCAGATGACCCCGGCCAGGATGAGCAGGCCACCGGCCAACTGGATGACGGCGGGAAGCTCGCCGAGCAGCGCCCAGGCCCAGAGCACGGCGAAGAGCACCTCCGTGAGGCCCACGAAGGAGGCCAGCTTGGCCTGCAGCCGCCGCGCGGCGATCACTCCGGTGGCATAGGCGATCCCGGCTGCGATCAGGCCCAGCCACAGCACCGGGACCCACCAGGGCACGCTGAACCCGGCCAGCAGCACCTGCTCGGCGTTCACGTGGAAGGGCACCACGCCTAGCGCACCGGCCACGGCGAGGGACGCGGCGCCCAGCAGCATGGCCAGGGAGGTGAAGGCCAGCGGCGGCAGGCCGGTGGAGTCGTCGGCGCCGATCAGGAAGAACGCGGCCAGGCCGACGGCGGCGAGCAGCCCCCAGAGCACCCCGAGCATGCTGATCTGCACGTCGCTGAAGACATCGAGCACCAGCAGCAGCCCGGCCAGCGCCAGCCCGATCCCGAGGAGGGTGAGCAGTCGGGGAGGCTGCCGACGTGCCAGCCAGAGCCACAGGACCACCAGGACGGGGCCGAGGTACTCCAGCATCAGGGCCACGCCCACTGGCAGGTGGGTCACCGCCAGGAAGAAGAACAGCTGGCAGCCGGCCACCGCCAGAGATCCGAACAGACCCACGTGGAGCCAGGTCTGTCGACCGCGCAGCAGGTGCCAGCGTCCCCGCATCTCCCACACGGCCAGCGGCAGCAGGACGACCGCCCCGATGAGGACACGCACGGTCACGGCCGCCGCCGGCGACCATCCGGAGTCCAGCAGGCCCTTGGCCACACCTCCGGAGGATCCGAAGGCGACTGCGGAGACCAGGGCGATGAGCAGGCCGGCTGCGAGCCCTCGGCCGGTGAGGCCGCCCCGCCGGTCGGAGGCATGGGGTGGGGCGGAAGAGGCCACAGCTCCTCCTATCATGGGTGTCGAGCAGGTTCGTCAGTGATGGTAGACCGAGCGGAGATCACGTACAAAGATGACTTTCACCCATGATGTCGATGTGGCGCTGCAAAATGCCGCGGCGTTGGTGAATACCGCCCCGTGGCTGCCCTGCGGAGGTGTCGGCCAGAGGGAGAGGCTGCCCGACGTCGCCGCACTCGATGACTTCGTGGCGAGCTGGCGGTGGACCGGAAGCCGCACCCATGGCGCCGCGGAGCTGCGCGGGGTGCAGGAGCTCAGGGGTCGGCTGCACGACGTCTGGACCATGGAGGCCGAGGACCTCGTCGACCAGGTCAACGCCTGGCTGTCCGAGGCCCGGGCGCTGCCGCAGCTGGTCACCCATGATGAGTTCGGCTGGCACCTGCACGCCACGGCGCCGGAGGCTCCGCTGTGGCAGCGCATGGCAGTGGAGGCGGCCATGGCCCTGGCCGACGTCATCAGGGCCGAGGAGCTGGACCGGCTGAGGATCTGCGCGGCCGAGGACTGCGGTCAGGTGCTGGTGGATCTCTCGCGGAACAGGTCCCGCCAATTCTGCTCGGTGACCTGCGGAAATCGGCTCGCCGCGGCGGCCTACCGGCGGCGGCAGGGATGAGGGAGCAGGGGTGAGGCTGCGGGGCGAGACGGCAGGGTTGAAGCGGCGGGGCGAGGCGAAGCGCACACCCGCAGTTTGGGAGCAGGCGGGGCATCTGGGGTAAGTGTTAACGCATGGCGCATCTCCTCGGAGCCGAAGGGCTCAGCATCACGTTCGGCACTCGCACCGTCCTGGACGACATCACCCTCGGCATCGACGCGGGGGACAGGATCGGCATCGTGGGCCGCAACGGGGACGGGAAGTCCACCCTGATGCGGCTTCTGGCCCGCATGAGCGCGGCGGACTCCGGTCGGGTGACCTGGCGAGGTGGAGTCTCCGTGGGATTCCTGGATCAGTCCGACGTCCTGGACGGCGAGTCCAGCATCCGTGACGCCGTCGTCGGGGACATGGCCGACCATGAGTGGGCCTCCGATCCGCGCATGCGCGACATCGCCTCCGGCCTGCTCGACGGCCTGGACTGGGAGCAGCCCATCGGGGCGCTCTCCGGAGGGCAGCGCCGCCGGGTGGCGCTGGCCAGGCTGCTGATGAGCGAGCATGACGTGCTCATGCTTGACGAGCCCACCAACCATCTCGACGTCGAAGGCGTCGCCTGGCTGGCGCACCATCTGAAGACCCGCTGGAAGGCTGACGAGGGGGCGTTCCTGGTCGTCACCCACGACCGCTGGTTCCTCGATGAGGTCTGCACGTTGACCTGGGAGGTCCACGACGCCACGGTGGAGTCCTTCGACGGCGGCTACGCGGCCTACACGCTGGCTCGGGCCGAACGCGATCGGTCTGCGGCTGTGGAGGAGCAGAAGCGCCAGCAGCTGGTCAAGAAGGAGCTCGCCTGGCTCCGCCGCGGTGCTCCCGCCCGCACGTCGAAGCCGAAGTTCCGCATCGACGCGGCCAACGCGCTGATCGACGACGTCCCCGAGCCGCGGGACACCGTGAACCTGAGGAAGATGGCCACCGCACGGCTGGGCAAGGACGTCCTGGATCTGGAGCACGTCGGGCTCACCGTGCACGCCGAGGGGCGAGAGAAGGTGCTCTTCGACGATGTGACCTTCCGGCTCGGGCCGGGGGAGCGGGTCGGCGTCGTCGGGGTCAACGGAGCCGGCAAGTCCACCCTGCTACACCTGCTGGACGGGCGCACCGAGCCCGATGCGGGGCGGGTCAAGCGCGGCAAGACTGTGCGCACCGCGATCCTCTCTCAGGAGGTCGAGGAGCTGCGCGAGCGGAACCATATGCGCGTCCACGAAGTGATGACCGAGGAGAAGAACGTCTTCGAGGTCGGCGGCAAAGAGCTCTCCGGGGCCCAGCTGCTGGAGACCCTCGGGTTCAACCGGACGCGCCAGTGGACTCCGGTGGGCGATCTCTCCGGCGGCGAGCGGCGGCGCCTGCAGCTGCTGAAGCTGCTGACCGGAGAACCGAACGTGCTGATGCTCGACGAGCCCACCAACGACCTCGACACCGACACCCTGGCCTCCATGGAGGACCTCCTCGACGGGTGGCCCGGCACACTGGTGGTCGTCAGTCATGACCGGTACCTGCTGGAGAGGGTCACCGATCATCAGGTGGCGCTGCTCGGCGACGGCGCGGTGCGCGCGCTGCCCGGGGGAGTGGAGCAGTACCTGCGCATCCGGGCGGGCAGAGAGCCTGTGCCCGGGGCGACGGCGAGGACATACCGCGGTCAGTCCACGCTGCAGGCGGCCTCGACGCCGGGGAAGGGGCAGGCCGGCGGTTCGAGGCCGGTTGCGCCGGTGGGCGGATCGGGTGGCACGCCGACGGGATCCGTGGGCTCTGCGGACTCCGGGGCCTCCGAGGCGGAGAAGCGTCAGGCCAAGAAGCAGATGGCGCGGATCGAGAAGCAGATGGAGAAGCTCTCCGAGCGTCAGCAGAAGCTCCATGATCAGATGGCCGCTGCCTCTGAATCCGTGGACCTCGATCGGCTGAGGAAGCTGCAGTCCGAGCTCGACGGCGTCAACGTCGAGCTCGCCGAGCTGGAGGAGATCTGGCTGGAGGCCGGCGAACTTACGGAGTGACCGCACTCCTCATCGAGTGGTCGATTCGACCGGATTTCAGGGCTTCTGAGCCCGGAAAAGTCGATCAAATCGACCACTCGATGGTGGAGGGGCGGGAGCCCGAGGGGTGCCGGCCGGTCGTGAGGCGTCGAACGCCACGGCCTCGCACAATTTTCTGAGATCTCTGCATGGCAGCCGTGACCTGCGCTTATCCCTGGCCGCGTCGGATGCCTGGTCGTCGAACGCCCTGAAGCACCCTTGTGTCTGTGACCTGAGACACGTTACTGTAGAACCGGTTCGATGGATCGAATCGGTTCGACATCACGGAGGCTCCCATGGTCACGATCGGCGACGTCGCACGCGAGGCAGGAGTGTCTCGGAGCACGGTGTCCTATGCGCTCTCGGGGAAGCGGCCCATCTCCCCGGTGGTCAAGGAGCGGATCCAGGCCGCCGTGGAGGAGCTCGGCTACACCGCCAACGCCGGAGCGACGGCGCTGGCCACCTCCCGCACCCACGTGCTGGCGCTGCTGGCGCGTTTCCTGGACGACGAGTTCGCTCCGGCGATGCTCGAGTACATCCTCGGAGTCACCGATCACGCACGTTCGCTGGGCTACGACACGCTCATGGTCACCGAGGAGGATGGCGTCCGGGCCCTGCAGCGGCTCTCCCGCTCCCGGAAGGTCGACGGCTTCCTGCTGCTCAACGTCTCCGAGGAGGATGAGCGCCTCGACGCACTCGTGAAGGTGTCGCAGCCGGCTTCCACTGTGGGACTGCCCGGCCGCACCGGCGACGTCGACATCTTTGACCTGGACTTCGCCGCGGCCGGGCGTCTGATGGTCGACAGGATGCACGATCTGGGGCATCGCGAACTGGTGCTGGTCTCCCAGCCTGAGCACGTGGTGGCCCGCGGCGGTGCCTACGTCTGGCGGCTGGCCGACGCCGCCTGTGAGCGGGCGAACCAGCTCGGCGTCACCGTGCACGCCTGCTTCGGCTCCTCCTCCCAGCCGGCGATCGGGGTGGACCTGCACGAGGTTCTCGACACCCACCCGAACGCCACCGGGCTGCTGCTCAACAACGAGGCCGCCGCCGCGGCACTGCCCAATGTCCTCTGGTCTCGTGGCCTGCGCGCGCCCGAGGACCTGTCGGTGATCGGCCGGTACTCCGACGACTTCGCCCGAACCTTCTCCCTGCCGTTCTCCGCCATCGACAGCGCCGCGGACGAGCTTGGCCGCGCCGCCGTCGACCGTCTGGTGGGTCGCATCACCGGACGGGTGCCGGACGAGGCTCCTCCCAGCGTTGAACTCCTGGCGCCCACGCTCACCGACCGCGGCAGCCTCGCCGCCCCACCGGGCCACTGACGACGCTGACCGTCCGCCGACCAGCTTCACCTCCGTTCGATATTCAGCACATGCCACCGTCCATCACCTTGACAGCACATCTCGCCCATGAGGAGACATCATGACCCGCACGAGCACCCGCAGAGGCACCCGGATGAGTCTCGCCGCCCTCACCGCCACCGCATCCCTCGGCATCCTGACCGCCTGCGGCGGCGCAGGAGGTGAGGCCGAGGCCGCTGATGGGACGTTCACCTGGTGGGATCCCTACCCCCAGCATGAGGACGGCTCAGACTGGGACGAGCGGGTGCAGCGCTGCGGCGAAGAGGCCGGGGTGAGCATCGACCGCACCGCCTACGACACCACCTCGCTGACAAATCAGGCGCTGCTCTCCGCCCAGGAGGGCACCTCGCCGGACGTCATCCTGCTGGACAACCCCGCAGTGTCCACCCTGGCCGAGACCGACATGCTCACCACCGTCGACGAGCTCGGGCTCGACGTCTCACACGTCGATGAGAACCTCCTGGCCGCCGGCCAGCTCGACGGCGAGACCTACGGGATCCCGGTCGGTGCCAACACACTGGCCCTGTATTACAACGCCGAGATCCTCGAGGAGGCCGGGGTGGACCCGGAGACGATCTCCGGCTGGGAGTCGCTCACCGAGGCCCTCGAGTCGGTGGACGAGGCCGGACACCGTGGCATCACCTTCGCCGGCATCAACACCGAGGAGGGATCCTTCCAGTTCCTGCCGTGGTTCTGGGGCGCCGGGGCGGATCTGCGCCAGCTGGACTCGCCGGAGGCCGTCGAGGCGCTGGAGCTGTGGACCTCCTGGCTCGACGAGGGCTACGCGCCGCAGTCGGTCATCGACAACTCGCAGAACAGCACCTGGGAGGAGTTCCTCACCGGGGACTTCGCCTTCGTGGAGAACGGCACCTGGCAGGTCAACGCCGCGGCCGAGGCCGACTTCGAGGTCGGGGTGATGGAGCTGCCCACCCCCGACGGCGGGACTGCCCCGGCTCCTACGGGAGGCGAGTTCATCATCGCGCCCGTCCAGTCCGAGGAGGACCGATACGAGACCACGGTGCAGATCATCGAGTGCATGACCACTCCCGAGGGCTTCGTGGAGACCGCGGAGACCTTCGCCTACTACATCCCGCCGACGCCGGAGGGCCAGGATGCCTTCCTGGAGGACAACGCGGAGCTGGAGACCTGGGTGCAGGCCGTGCAGTCCGCGAAGGGTCGGACCAGTGACGACCTGGGGACGGACTACCCGGTGATCTCCGAGCAGCTCTGGACCGCCGTGCAGAACGCACTCTCCGGGGCCAAGACTCCGGAGGAGGCGCTCTCCGACGCGCAGGAGGCCGCCGAGTCGCAGGTCTCCTCCCAAGACTGATCCGTTCTGCGAGGAACTCTTCCCATGAGCACTCCACCGACCGACGCTCCGGTCCACCCTGCTGCACCCGCCCGGCGGGAGCACACCACCGTGCTGTCCGACGGCGGGTCGGACGGGCCGGGGCGGCCCGGCCGCCTCGACCGGCCTGCGGCGGGGCAGGGCCTCTCCCCGCGTGCCGCGGCAGCCCGCGCACGACGCCGGCTCAGCGGATCACAGCTGGCCGCAGCGGGATTCGCGGCACCGCTGGTGATCTACCTGATCGCCTTCTACGCGTATCCGCTGATGCGCAGCATCGACCTCAGCATCCACGACTACACGGTCCGGGCATTCGTCCAGGGCGACGCCGAGTTCGTCGGGTTCTCGAACTACGTGGACGTCATCACCTCCAGCCTGTTCGCGCAGGCCATGTGGAACACCACAGTGTTCGTGCTGGTCTCGCTGCTCTTCCAGTACACGATCGGTCTGGCCCTGGCGGTCTTCTTCCGATCTGGATTCCGGCTCTCCGCGATCCTCCGGGCGCTGTTCCTGGTCCCGTGGCTGCTGCCGCTGATCGTCTCCGGCTCGGCGTGGGCCTGGATGCTCAACAGTGACAACGGGATCGTCAACTCCTTCCTGAGCATCTTCGGCATCGGCCAGGTCAATTGGCTCACCTCACCGGACACCGCGATGATCGGGGTGCTGATCGCCAACATCTGGCTGGGCATCCCCTTCAACCTCGTCATCCTCTACTCGGGGCTGCAGAACATCCCTGAGGAGCTCTATGAGGCGGCCTCCCTGGACGGGGCCGGGCCATGGCGACAGTTCGTCAGCATCACCTTCCCGCTGCTGCGCCCGGTCTCGGCGATCACCCTGCTGCTCGGGCTGGTGTACACGCTCAAGGTCGTGGACATCATCTGGATCATGACCTCCGGCGGACCGGCGAACTCGACCACCACATTGGCGATCTGGTCCTACCGCCAGGCCTTCGGCACCGGTCAGCCGGACATGTCTCCGGCCGCCGCCGTCGGGAATCTGCTCATCGTCATCGCGCTGATCTGCGGGTTCATCTACCTTCGGGTCCAGCGTCGTCAGGAGGAGTCATGACAGCGCGTCGCCCCTGGTGGAAGACGATCCTCGGGCTGGTCCTGACCGCCCTGATGCTCTTCCCGGTCTACTGGATGCTCAACGTCTCGCTGACTCGCACCGGTGATCTGCGCTCAAGCCCGCCGCAGCTCTTCCCCACGGAGCCCACGCTGGAAGGGTACGCGGCCGTTTTCGACCAGCAGCTTCCGGCGTTGGGCACCAGCCTGGTCATCGCTCTGGGATGTGTGCTGCTCACCGTGGTCATTGCCGCCCCGGCCGGATACGCGATCGCGCTGCTGAACCTGCGCGGGGGACGAACCTTGAACTTCGTGCTGCTGGTTGCCCAGATGCTGCCCGCAGTGGTGATGGCCATGGGGTTCTATGCGGTCTATGTCCGCCTGGGGCTGCTGAACACCGTCTGGGGGCTGATCCTGGCCGATTCGACGATCGCGGTGCCCTTCGCGGTGCTGCTGTTCACAGCGTTCATGAGCGGGCTGCCGCGGGAGCTGCTCCAGGCGGCCGCCATCGACGGCGCGAACGTCTGGCGGGTCTTCGTGTCGATCGTGCTGCCGATGAGTCGCAACTCGATCCTGACGGTCTCGCTCTTCGCCTTCCTGTGGGCGTGGTCGGACTTCATCTTTGCGTCCACGCTGAGCCGCAACGCGGACTTCATCCCGATCACGCTGAGCATCTATTCGTTCATCGGCAACAACACGACCCAGTGGAACGCCATCATGGCGACCGCGGTCGTGGCCTCCATCCCTGCGGCGGTGCTGCTCGTCTTCGCCCAGCGCTACGTGGCCGCCGGCGTGACCGCCGGGGCAGTGAAGGACTGATCCGTGACTCTTCATCACACCGACCAGCGTCCCCGACAGCTCGCCGTCGGTCCTGAGGGCCGGGGCGCCCCCGAGACTCTGGCGACGGCTCCGGTGGTGCCGGCGCACGGTCGACGCCGTGGGGCCCGGTCCGCTGAGGTCCGGCTGGACCCGGCGAGCTTCTGGGGCCGTCGTCAGGAGGTCAACGCCGCGGCGACCCTGCCGCACTGCGTGGAGTGGATGGAACGGCTGGGCTGGCTGGAGAACTTCGACCGTGTCGGCCGGGGCGAACCCACCGAGGACCGCCCGGGCTGGCAGTTCTCCGACTCCGAGGTCTACAAGCTCCTGGAGGCGGTGGCCTGGGAGCAGTCCCGCACCGGCGACCCGGAGCTGGAGGAGCTGCATCGCGGGCTGGTCGCCCGCATCGCTGCGGCCCAGGACGACGACGGCTACCTGGGCACCGCCTTCGGCCATCCCGGGCTGTCCCCGCGCTATTCAGACCTGTCCATGGGTCATGAGCTGTACAACATGGGTCATCTGATCCAAGCGGCTGTGGCCCGGGCTCGTCTGCTCGGCTCGCAGCGGGCCCAGGAGGATCAGCTGGTCGGCGTCGCTCGGGCCGCGGCGGATCACATCTGCACCGAATTCGGCCCGGAGGCCCGCCAGGGGATCTGTGGACATCCGGAGGTGGAGGTCGCCCTGGTGGAACTGGGACGTGCCCTGGGGGAGCACCGGTATCGGGAGCAGGCGCGGCTGTTCCTGGACCGGCGGGGACACGGAAGCCTCCCGGTCCCGGCGCTGCTGGCCGCGGACTACTTCCAGGACGATGTGCCGGTGCGTCGCGCGGAGGTGCTGCGCGGCCACGCGGTGCGTGCCCTGTATCTGACTGCCGGTGCGGTGGACTTGGCGGTCGACACCGAGGACGAGCAGCTGCTGGAGGCGGTGATCGGCCAGTGGCGGCGCACTGTGGAGCGGCGGACCTACCTCACCGGCGGCATGGGTTCTCGGCACCAGGACGAGGGCTTCGGAGAGGACTTCGAACTGCCCTGTGATCGTGCCTACTGCGAGACATGCGCCGGCGTCGCCTCGATCATGGTCTCCTGGCGGCTCTATCTGAAGACAGGCGGCGTGGAGCACCTGGACCTGATCGAGCGCACCCTGTTCAACGTGATCGCTACGTCTGCCGCCGAGGACGGCCGGGCCTTCTTCTATGCCAATCCGCTGCAGCTGCGCGAGGAGCCCGACGTCCAGGAGGCCGAGGGTGTGCACATGCGCGCAGAGGGCGGGCTGCGGGCCCCCTGGTTCGACGTCTCCTGCTGCCCGACCAATGTGGCGCGCACTCTCGCCTCCCTGCAGAACTACGTGATCTCGGTCGAGGAAGCAGGGGAGGCAGAGGAACCAGAGGAAGCAGGAGAGGCAGGAGCGCCGACCGTCTCCGTGCTCCAGTACATGGCCGGGGAAGTCCGGGCCGAGCTCGCCGTGGGGCATCTCGGGCTGCGCGTGGAAGGCGACTATCCGGATCAGCAGCTCATCCGCCTCACGGTCACCGAGGCCCCACCAGGTCCCGTGCGACTGCGCCTTCGGGTGCCCGCCTGGGCCGTGGACGCGCAGCTGAGCGTGACCGGGGCGGACGGCATCCGGCGGTCCCGGCGTGCCGTGCGGCCCGGCTGGGCGGAGGTGCCCACCGACCTGACTCTCGGCGACGTGCTTCATCTGGACCTCGGCACGGCCCCGCGGCTGACCTGGCCGGACCCGCGCATCGATGCGGTGCGCGGCACCGTCGCCGTCGAGCGTGGCCCGCTGGTCCTCTGCCTGGAGTCCACCGACCTGCCGGAGGGCGTCGCCCTGGAGGACGTGCGGATCGATCTGGACCAGCCCCTGCGGGCCCACCGCGACGGCGCCAGCGTACGGCTCCTCGTCCGCCCCGCTGGGAAGCCGGCTCCTGGGCGCCCGCCGTTCGGACACGCGCCGCCAGCAGCGGACGGGGAGCCCGAGACGTTCGAGGGGGCGCTGATCCCTTACCACCGTTGGGCCGAGCGCGGTCCCTCCACCATGCGCATCTTCCTCCCGGTCGGCTGAGACTGTCCAGATCCGGCAGCTGGACCTAGCAGCAGCACCGAACCAGCAGCACCACCGAATCGCCACCGAGACAGAGAGGTGACATATCCATGCAGCACCCGAAGAGACGGCGTGGCAGATCGCCCCGCGCGACGGCGACGGCAGCGGCCGTCGTCCTGGGCGCGGGCACGCTGGCCGGGGGATCCCCAGCCTATGCCGCCCCGCCCGAACCGGTCGTGCATTACACCATGGACGAGGTGGACGGCGACAGGATCGTCGATGCCTCGGGCAACGGTCTGGACGGGAGGATCTCCGGCGAGGTCGACGTCGTCGAGGCCCAGGATGGCACCGTGCTGCGCCTGGGCGGCGGCCACGTGGCCATCCCCTCCGGCCAGCTCCAGGAGGCCGATGACCTGACCGTCTCCACCCGGGTGAGGTGGAGCGGGGACGGCGGCGCCTGGCAGTGGCTCCTCGCACTGGGCGCCGACACCGAGCGATACCTGTTCACCACGCCCTCCCACGGGGAGGGCCAGCTGCGCTCGGCGATCACCGCCGAGGGAGCCGGGGGAGAGTCGACCATCACTGGGCTGAGTCCGCTGCACGCCGAGGAGTGGGCGACGCTGACGGTCACCCTCGACTCGGCGGCGGACACTCTGACGACCTACCTGAACGGGGTGGCGGTGGGCAGTACCCCGACCACCATCAACGCAGCGGAGCTTTGGGGCTCCGAGGCGGAGGTCAGCGGGTACATCGGCCGCTCCTTCTACCCCGACCCGCCCTTCACCGGCGAGGTCGATGACTTCCGCATCTACGACGCCGCACTCACGGAGGACCAGGTGGCCGAGCTCCAGGACAGCGACGTCTCCGAGAGGGAGTCGATCGAAACCGAGGTCGAGATCCAGGCCTCCACCGGATCCGCCCCGCAGCTGCCCGAGACGGTCCGGGCCGAGTACACCGACGGCTACCCGCGGGCCGTGCCGGTGAGCTGGGAGGAGATCGATCCGGCGGACTACGCGCAGGCCGGAGAGTTCAGCGTCACCGGTGACGCCGCTGGGACTGCGGTCTCCGCCCGGGTCACGGTGAAGGACCATGAGGTCACCGTGGATCTGGCCGGCAGCAGCGGGGCAGTCCACGGCGGCGCCTCCGGGGTGCTCTACGGCCTCTACGACGAGGGGATGCCCACGGACAACCTCATCGAGGGGATGAACCTGCAGTCGGTGGCCACCAAGGCGCAGGACGGCTCCCAGCATCCGGGCTCCGACGCGCTGGAGGTGCTGCCGCAGCTCGCCGAGACCACCGACGGTGACATCTACCTGCGGATCACCGACTGGTACCGCGGGTTCCCTTACCAGATCCCCGGGGAGACCCCGGAGGAGCGCCGCCAGGACTTCCTGCGCGTCCTCGATGAGCAGCTGGAGATGATCGAGGAGTACGCAGATCGCGGCGAGGAGGAACGCCGTCAGGTGGCGGAGAACCTGGTGATCGAGCCGTTCAACGAGCCCGAGGGCAACATGTTCAGCGACCGTCCCAACGCCGAGTGGAGCGTGCAGGCTCCGGGGGAGTCCTGGCTGACGGAGCCCGAGCTGTTCTTCCAGACCTGGGACGAGGTCACCCGCACGATCCGGGACTGGTCCGAGCGGACCGGCCTGGAGATGCGCATCGCTGGCCCTGGGGCTGAACATCTGTGGCCGCAGATCGAAGGGTACCTGGAGCACACGGTGGCCGAGGGCACCCTGCCGGACATCGTCACCTGGCACGAGCTGACCCACCCGCAGGCGATCCGCGACTCGGTGGCCCAGTTCCGCAGCTGGGAGCAGGAGATCTATGCCGGCACCGCGTACGAGGGTGTGGAGCTGCCCATCAACATCAACGAGTACGCCTTCAACTATCACACCTCGGTGCCGGGCCAGATGATCCAGTGGATCTCGGCCATCGAGGACACGAAGGTCGATGCGATGATCGCCTTCTGGAACATCAACGGCAACCTGGCGGACTCTGCGGTGCAGGCCAACCGGGGCAACGGTCAGTGGTGGCTCTACAACGCCTATGCGAAGCTCAGCGGCGAGACCGTCGAGCTGACTGCGCCCCACCCTGGGGAGAACTACACCCTGCAGGGGGTGGCCGCCCTGGACGAGAAGAAACGCACCGCCCGCACTCTCATCGGCGGAGCCGACGGCGTGGCACCGGTGACCTTCGACAACGTTCCCGCCGACACGTTCGGCGAGGAGGTCCGGGCCTGGGTCCAGGAGATCCCCTGGACCGGACAGCTGGGCGACTCTGCCCAGCCTCGGCAGCTCGCCGAACTCGTCCTGCCGGTGCAGGACGGCCAGGTCCGGGTGGACTTCGACGGCACGACGCTGCCGATGCTCAAGGAGTCCTCAGCCTATGAGATCGTGCTCGCCCCGGCCGGCGCGGGCAGGGAGGACACCGTCGACGACGGTTGGGAGGCCAGCTATGAGGCCGAGGACGCCCAGCTCACCGGTGAGGGCTTCAGCATCAACGGACCCGAGGGCTCTCCGGCGGCGGTGGACCGGTTCTACACCTCCGGCGGCTACCACGTCGGCGGGCTGCGGACCGGGGGGCAGGGGTCCATCGACTTCACCGTCGAGGTTCCTGAGGACGGCACCTATGACCTCTCGGTCTTCGCCAACAGCCTGAACACCGTCGACCTGGTGCAGGAGCAGGGGCCCACCAACGTGTTCCTCACCGTGGACGGGGAGGATGAGCAGGAGATCTTCCTGCCGCTGGGCTACAAGTGGGTGGTCTGGGACCACACCGAGACCACGGTGGAGCTCACTGAAGGCACGCACACCATCTCGCTGTCCACCCACAGCCTGGACGGGGAGCGCACCACTGCAGGTGACGCGCTCGTGGACCGCATCACTCTGTCGCACCAGCAGGATGGCGTCGACGTCTATCCGGCCGAGACCGCCCAGCATGAGGGGTCCTTCGCCGAGCATGACAAGCCTGAGGACGGCACGGGATCGGGCGGGGCGAAGCTGGCCCAGGGGGAGAGTGTGACCTTCTGGGTCTACGGCGCCGTCGACGGCGAGGCGCAGCTGCAGCTCTCCACCTTCGGCCGGGCCGAAGGCACGCTGAGCCTCAACGATCGAGAGCTGGCGCAGGTGGACGGCGACGTCGAGATCGCCGCCCACCTGGAGGGCGGGATCAACAAGGTCACCGTCACCCACACCGGAGACCGTAAGTGGCTCATGGTCGACAGCCTCACCGTGGCACCCTCCGAGGGGCAGCTGCCGGTGACCGAGCTGGCGGCCTCAGACGGCGAGCTGGCCGGGGAGGCCGCTCTCTCCGAGCTCTCGCTGGCCGCAGACGGCACCGCGGTGACCGGCGTCGGGGGCGAGCCCGGCAATGAGAACACCGTGACCTTCACCGTCGACGCCGCCCAGGCCGGTCCGCATGCGGTGGTGGTGAGGTACTCCAATCCGGAGCAAGTGCCGGCGACGCATTACAACCCCAATCCGATGGGGCGCCACGCCGCGTTCTCGGTCAACGGTGAGGAGCCTCAGCGGCACATGTTCGCTCCGACCTTCCATGAGAACAGCTTCTTCGAGCGCACCATCATGCTGGACCTGGAGGAAGGGACGAACACCGTGACGATCTCCGCGGAGGAGCAGCCGAACTTCGACGGGGAGACCCACGCGGAGGACAACTGGCCGGGGATCCCGCTGCGAGCCGGCGAGGCCCCGATCATTGATCGCCTGACGGTCTCGCCGTTGCACGGGTGAGGGGCCTGCCCGCTCATCGAGTGGGCGATTCGAAGGGATTTCGAGGCCTCTGAGCCCCGGAAAGACCGCCAGATCGCCCACTCGATGGGTGCGGGTACGTCGTCGGCTCAGCCGGCGGCGACCACGGCTCGCACGGCCAGGTGGTCCGAGGGGAACTCGTTGTCCTCGTGATCCGGGATGTGTCGGCATACCCCGCCGTACTCCACGAAGCCCTGATCGTCAGGGGCATCCTCGCCGTCGGCCGCCCCTCCCAGATGGTCGGCGGCGAGGACGTCGAGGCCGCGGACATAGATGAAGTCGATCCGGTCCCGCGGCTCATCGGTCAGCGTATGGATCTGGGACCAGGACCGGCCCGGGGTTCGCACCGGGTCCGGGTGCACGGCACGGAACGCGTCGGTGTAGCCGGCGTCGATGAGCCGTCGGGTGGCCGGCCAGTCGGCCGCTGGACGGTCCGTGCCCTCCCAGTCCACCGGGGAGGGCACGTTGAAGTCCCCGGCGATGATCACGGGCATGTCACCGTGCTCGGCCAGGATCCGGTCGGTCTCGGCGAGCACCTGCTGGGCCTGCTGGTCGCGGGTCAGCTCTCCCTCCTGGGCGAAGACCGCGTCCTGCCCCTCGGGCAGCTCGGCGGACCGGTAGGGCCCATAGTCCTGCGGAGCCAGGTGCACCGACCAGGCGAGCACCTCACCGACCCGGGTCTGGGCGATCGCGGCGGTCGCGTACGGGGCGGTGTCGGTGCTCAGCAGGCGGACCCCTCCCGCGGCGAGCACCGCGTTGTCCCAGGACTGCTGGGCCACGGCCATCCCCAGGGTGCGGCCGAGTCGGCCGCCGGCGTCGCCCCAGCACTCCTGCAGGAAGAGCAGGTCGATCTGCTGCCCCCGCAGCACATCGACCTGCTTGTGCCGGCCGAGGTTCACCTTCTCGCCGCCGAACCAGAGGTTCCAGCAGAACAGGCGCAGTGCGGGACGGTCGGTCTCCGCGGTCAGGGCGGTCGGGGTCGCCGGTGAGGTGGGCGAGGTCATGGTCTCCTCCAGGTCGGTCTCATCATGCTCATGGTGCTCGTCAGCGGTCACAGCGGGTCAGTCTTCAGCCTGGACGCCGCCGGCGCCACCTGCGGGTTCCGCTGATGGTCACGGGCCAGTTCGGAGAGACGCCTCATCCGCAGAGTGCAGTCCAGCTCCACTGCGTGGTCTGCGTTCACCCCGATCACCGTCATCCCGGCCGCGCCTGCCGCATGGGCGCCCGCGGGGGAGTCCTCGAACGCCACTGCGCGGTCCGGGCTCACCCCCAGAGCCGCGGCTGCGGCCAGGTACAGATCCGGTGCGGGTTTCCCTGCCGAGACGTCATCGAGCGTGCGCACGACGTCGACCATCTCCAGGATCCCCACGTCGTCCAGCATGGCGAGCACATCAGTGCGCAGCCCGTTGCTGGCCACGGCCAGCGGCATCCGGCCGGAGAGCGACCGGACCAGCTCCACCGCCCCGGGCATCGGGCGGACACCGTCGGCCAGCAGCGCCGAGTAGCGCTCCACCAGCTCTTCCTGGATCCCTGCGGAGGTCCAAGGACGGCCGAGCAGATCAGCCAGCCGGCGGGCGGCGTCGTCTACGCCGAGCCCACGGAAGCCCTCCAGCCTGACGGGCCGTGAGGCCTCGTCTCGAGGCAGCCAGGCGGCGATCAGCTCCATCCACACCGATTCGGAGTCCACCAGCAGGCCGTCGCAGTCGAAGACCACAGCCTCGGCGCTCAGCACGGTCCGCGGATCTCCTTCCCGGCTGAACAGGGCACGCTCTCCGGCCCCGATCATGGCGAGACTCGCTGGGCCGCACCGGCGGGCAGACGCAGGGCCGGCGCCGCCAGCACATGCGGGGTGACCCGGGTGCCGGGGACCAGATCGGCCGCCTCGGCGGAGGAGACCGACGTGGTCACCGTGGGGCCCTCAGCAGACTCTGCCCGCACCACTGTGCGCTCGCCCGTGTAGATCTGTGAGACCACAGTGCAGCCGCCGTCCTCCGCGGGCACCAACGTGAGGTCCTCGGGCCGGATGAAGACGGTGTCCAGACCGGGGCCCGGGGGGCGGGCGGGCAGTGCTCCGCGGGTGAAGGACGCCTCGGCGCCGAGCGTGGTGACCGTGCCGACGAAGCGGGCCACGAACTCGCTGGCCGGCCTCTGGTAGACGGCCTGCGGAACGTCGATCTGTTCGATGACCCCGCCGTTGAGCACCGCCACGCGGTCGGCGATGGCCAGCGCCTCCTCCTGATCATGGGTGACGAACATGGTGGTGATCCCCAGCTGCTGCTGCAGCCGGCGGATCTCCTCGCGGATCTGGGTGCGCACGATGGCGTCCAGGGCGGAGAGCGGCTCGTCGAGCAGCAGCACCGAGGGCTGCACGGCCAGGGCGCGGGCCAGTGCGACCCGCTGCTGCTGGCCCCCGGAGAGCTGGTGGGGATAGCGCTCGCCCAGACTCCCCAGCCCGCACATCTCCAGCAGCTCCTCGGCGGCGCGGCGGCGGGCCTCGGCCCGGACCCGGCGCACACGCAGACCGTACTCGACGTTCTGCCGGACCGAGAGGTTGGGGAAGAGGCTGTAGGACTGGAAGACCATGCCGATGTCCCGACGATTCGGCGGCATCGCGGTGACATCCTGACCGGCCACCAGGACCCGGCCTGCGGTGGGGCGTTCGAAGCCGGCCAGGATGCGCAGCGCCGTGGTCTTGCCGCAGCCCGAGGGCCCCAGCACGGAGATCAGCTCGCCGGGAGCCAGGCGAAGGTTCAGGCTCTCCAGCACAGTGGTGCGGCCGAAACGCTTGGTGACGTCTTCGAGGACGACCTCGTTCTCGGAAGTCGCCGTCGCGGCGCCGGCGCTCGCGGTCTGCCGGGCGGGGGTGTCGGTGGCGGTGCTCATCACACGCTCACTTTCTGCAGGTCGGGGGTCGGAACGGGGCCGGCGTCGTCGTCGGGGGTGGAGTTGTCCTCCGCGGCATCCGTGGTCCGCGCTCCGGGGGCGGAGCGTCCGGCGATCAGCGTGGCGGTCAGCATCAGCGCCCAGGTGGTCAGGTTCAGCAGGACCGCCACCGCGATGGAGGCCCGGAAATCCGTGTTCGAGACGGTGAACAGCCACACCGGCACGGTCTGCTGGCTCAGCGTGGCGGCCACGGAGAACTCGCCGAAGCACAGTGCCGTGGCGAAGAAGATCGAGAACAGCACCGGCCCGCGGATGTTGGGCAGCACCACGCGCCAGATGGTCCCCCAGGTGGAGGAGCCCAGCGAGGCGGAGCCTTCAACCATGGCCTTGAGCGGGATGGTGCGCAGCCCGGCGTCGATCGAGCGGAAGGTGAACGGCAGGCACAGCACCACATAGGTGCCCACCAGTATCAGCGGCAGATCAGGGTTCTGCATGAACTGGCTGACCTGGCTGGCGAAGGACCCGCGCCCCTGCTGGGCGCCCCAGCGCAGCAGCCCGACGATGCCGGCAGCCAGCGCGATGGCCGGAACCACCAGGGGCAGCGTGCACAGGATCTCCAGCACGGCGCGCAGCCGCGGGGCCCACAGGTGGACGGCGACGACGGCGGGCACGAGCACGGCGAGAAGCGCGGCGATGGTCAGTCCGGCCACCGTGACGGTGCGCAGGGCGGCCGCGAGCAGACTGGCGTCCTCGGTGAGCACGGAGTAGGCGCGCAGGGAGAAGCTCCCACCGGGAAAGACGGCGTAGATCACGGAGCAGATCAGTGGCACGGCGATGTAGACAGCCACGGCCACGACCGGCAGCCAGCGCAGCCAGCCGTGTCGGGTCACTGGAGCCATCGGGCGGACCTCCTCTGCAGGCGGGTGAACAGGAACAGCACGACGACGGCGATGACGACCATGGTCACGCCCAGCGCCATGGCTGTGGCCTCGCCTCCGCCGGAGGCACCGGAACGCAGCTCGGAGGCGATGCTCAGCGGGACCAGCGGATAGACACCGGTGCCGATCAGCACCGCGGCCGAGGCATGGGTGGCGTAGGCGGAGCCGAAGAGCAGGATCCATCCGCCCAGCAGGGCCGGGGCGGCCACCGGCAGACCGACTCGGCGCCAGAACGTCCAGGGGGATCCGCCCAGCGCGGTGTTGGCCTCCTGCCATTCGCGGCGCAGACCGACGAAGGTCGGCAGGGTGACCATGATCATCGTGGGGATGAGGAAGTACTGGTACATCACCACCAGCCCCTGCCAGCTGTAGAGCGAGAAGCCGATGGCGTCGAGGCCCAGCAGCCCGAAGAGCAGGCCGGTGTTGCCCAGGGTGACGATGAAGGAGAACGCCAGCGGGGCGCCGCCGTCGTTGGCCAGCACCGAGGAGAGCACCGCCACCACCGAGTCCAGCCGGCGGCTGCGGATCTGCGCGATGCAGAAGGAGGTGATCGTCCCGATGAGTGCGCCTATGGCGGCGCCCACCAGCGAGACCTTCACCGAGTTGCCGATCGCCCGGGAGTGGTCGGTCAGCTCCAGGAAGTGGTCCAGCCCGAGGGCCGTGCCGCCGTCCGGTGCGTCCACCGTGAAGGCAACCATCGCCATCCCGAGGATGGGCACGATGAAGAAGGCCAGCAGCACCAGCGTCATCGGGGCCAGGGCGAGGACGGCAGGGGAGCTCAGGACTCCGCTGCCACGTCGTCCTCGCGTCGGTGGGGACGCAGGTGCCGCGGCGCTGACGGCCGCGCGGTTCACTGGATGGCCCCGGACCACTGCTCGTTGATGACGGCCTGGTTGGCCTGGCGCTGCTCCAGGGTGGGCATCGGGGCGGTGATTCCGTCCGGGTTGGGAAGCGCCTCCAGGGCGTCCTGGTCCACGGTTCCGGACTCGATCATGGCGTCCAGGCGCACCGGGCTCACCGCACCTTCGAGGAGCAGGTTCTGGCCCTCGTCGGAGAAGAGGAACTCGAAGAACAGTCGCGCCACGGCCGGATGCGGGGCATCGTCGTTGAGGGAGGCGGCGTAGAAGGAGGAGACCTCACCGTCAGAAGGGGTGTTGATCTCCAGCTCGATGTCGGCGTCCTCGGCGAGATCTTCGGCGATGGGCTGCAGGTTGTAGTCCCACTCGAGCACGATCGGGGTCTCCCCGGTCTCGATGGTGCCGGCGCCGGCCTCCACAGGGATGAAGTTGCCGATCTCGTCCAGTTCCGAGAAGAACTCGATGCCGGGCTCGATGTCGTCGAGGCTGCCGCCGTTGGCGAGGGCGGCGGCGTGGACGATCATGAAGCCGGACTCCCCGGTGGTGGGGTCCCCGGGGATGGCGACCTGGCCGCGGTAGGCGTCGTCGAGCAGGTCGGCGAAGCTGGTCGGGCACTCCTCGATTCGCGAGGTGTCGCAGCCGATGGCGATGGTGCCGCCCAGATGGTTGATCCAGGTGCCGTTCTCGCCGACGAACTCCTCATCGATGTCGTCGATCGTAGCCGGGGCGTACTCCGCCAGCAGGCCGTCCTCGTCGGCGTCATAGGCGAAGCTGACTCCGGTGTCCAGGTAGTCCAACGAGTCGGCCTGCCCCTGGCGGTTGACCACGGCGTTGATCAGGTCCTGGCTGGAGCCGGTGGAGGTGTCATTGACGATCTCGATGTCGTACTTCTCTGAGAAGGCCTCCAGCAGGCCGCCGTAGTTGGCCCAGTCGTCGTAGAGACCCATCGCGGTGAAGGTGCCCTCAGCCTGGGCGTCCTCGATGAGCTGGTCCATGCCGCCTCCGTCCTCGGCGGAGGTGGCCTCACGCCAGGCTGCGGAGGTGTCTGACTCTCCTGCGTCGCCGCCGCAGGCGGTCACTGCCACTGCGGTGATGGTCAGGGTGCCGAGCAGGGTGCTTGTGCGAATGCTCATCAGTGCGGTTCCAAGCCCTTCTTCAGGTGTCGAGTGATCGGGGGCATCGTCGAGCCGGAGCATCTGTCCGGTGTGCCGAGGACGCTGAACGACTCCATGTTCACTAGTGAAGTAATCGAAGTCAAGTCAAAGATCACTAGTGGATGTGACAGCAGAGGGGAGGTAAGGTGCATGCCGGATGAACGTTCGGCGACGTCTTGGCCGGACCAGCAGTGGCCCGGTCGCGTCGGTACCGGTGCGGCTCCGGGATGCGCGCGGCGACGGCGCCTACACTGACCAGCACCGTCCCCGGCAGACTCTGGGAGCAGACGGGGACGACACCGAGGAAGGGGCGGCGGATGACAGGCTTCGCCTTCACCAGCATCGCCGAGGCGCTGCGCGAGGAGATCCGCGCCGGAGTGCTCGGCGTGGGGGACTCCCTGCCCTCCGAGCGTGCCCTGAGCGAGCGATTCGGCGTCTCGCCGGGCACAGTGCGCGTCGCGCTCAAGGAACTGGTCTCCGAGGGCACGGTGGACGGCACCCGTGGGCGACCGAAGACCGTGGTCCGGGTGCCTCGCCCGCAGTCCAGCTTCGGGGAGTTCCACAGCTTCGCCCAATGGGCCCGCGGGCACGGCCGGGAGCCCGGTGGGCAGGTCATGGAGAACCGCTGGCAGATCGCCTCAGAGATGGACGAGGCGCTGCTGCAGGCCCGGGTCGGGCAGCGGGTGCTCGCTGTGACCCGCCTGCGCTCTCTCGATGGGGAGACGGTCATGCTCGAGCGCACGCACTATCCCGAATGGCTCGGCGAGATCGTCGAGGCACTGCCCCCGGAGACCCCGTCAGTCACCGCAGTCCTGGCAGAACGTCACCAGGTCCACTTCAGCCATGCCGAGCACATGTTCGGCGCCGAAGGCGCCAAGGCCCGGGACGCGACCATGCTGGGGATCTCCCGCGGCACAGCCCTGCTGATGCACCGGCGGGTCTCCCGGGACCCGGCCGGACGGGTGCTGGAATGGTCCACCGACCGCTACATCTCCGGACGGATTCTGCTCTCGGTGGGCAACTCGTGGAACTCCAACCCGCTGCGCTGGGCGCTTCCCGGGTCAGAGCCCGGGCTCTGACCCGGGCTGTCGCTACACTGGCCACTGATGGGGGATGTCTTCGCCGGACGCTATGAACTCGTCGACCCGCTGGGAGAAGGCGGTGTCGGCACGGTGTGGCGCGCCTGGGATCACCGTCAGCAGGCCTACTGTGCGGCCAAGGTGCTGCGCCAGGTGGACGCCACCTCTCTGCTGCGCTTCATCCGTGAGCAGAGCCTGCGCCTGGACCACCCGCATGTGCTGGCCCCCACCGGATGGGCCGGGGAGGATGACAAGGTCCTGTTCACCCTGCCGATCATCCGCGGCGGCTCCGTCTCCACCTTGGTGGGAGATTTCGGACCGTTGCCGCCCCGGCTGGTCGCCCTGCTGCTGGACCAGCTGCTGGCCGCTCTGGAGGCCATCCACGCCGAAGGGCTCGTTCACCGCGACGTCAAGCCCGCCAACCTACTCCTCGACGCGACCGGTCGTCAGCATCCGCAGCTGTGGCTGGGGGACTTCGGGATCGCCGCCGGAATCGATGAGCCGCGGCTCACCCAGGGCCCTTATGCGTTGGGCACCCCCGGTTATCTCGCCCCGGAATGCCTGCGTCGGGGCTGGGATCCCGATCCGCGCGCTGATCTCTACTCGGCGGGCATGTGCGCGGTGGAGATGCTCGTCGGGCTGCGCCCGGATCAGGACACCGACGCCGTCGAGG
The DNA here is from genome assembly GCF_034438835.1 of Nesterenkonia sp. HG001. Taxonomy (NCBI): domain Bacteria; kingdom Bacillati; phylum Actinomycetota; class Actinomycetes; order Micrococcales; family Micrococcaceae; genus Nesterenkonia; species Nesterenkonia sp. HG001. Next base: position 48,603 of record NZ_JAOSZD010000009.1, read on the forward strand.
CGCTCGCTCAGGCTGAGCTCCCTCACTCGCTGCCGCCGCAGCTGGTCGACGTCGTCACACGCCTGGCGGCGCCGAGCCTGACGGCCCGCACCCAGGAGGCGGCGGCCGCCCGCCGGGCGCTCGCCGAGTCCCAGCTGTGCGCCGACCAGGTGCCGATGGAGGGCATCCTCGGGGAGGTGGAGGTCTTCGACCATGTTCCGGAGTTCCCGGCAGGCTGGTCTGCACGTGGTCCCGTGGACGGGCGCGGCGCCGGCTCACCCGCGGGGGCGGCAGCGCCTTCCGCCGGCCCGTCTCCCGCCGTGGTCTCCACCGCGATGCCGGGCCGCCGGGAGGCACCGACGCGCCCCGCCCCCCAGGCCCCCGTCCTGTCTGCGGCGCAGCCGCTGGCCCGGCCGGCGTTGCCACGGCAGGATCCACCGCGGCAGGATCCACCGCGGCAGGATCCGCCGCGTGAGCGGTTCACCGTCCAGGGCAGAGTCCGCGGGCTCGGGATCGCGCTAGGGCTGATCCTGCTGGGCCTCCTGGTGCTGGTCGCGACCGTCTGGATCGTGCTGACGTGAGACCTCAGCGGTGCTGCGGACCGTGTCCCCAGGGCGCTGGGCCGCCCGCCTGAGGGGGAGGCCCGGCAGAGGGGCTCTGCCCGTGGGGAGGCCGCGGTCCAGGAGGATGTGGACCAGGAGAATGCGGCACGAAAGTCTGCGGTGCGCTCTCGGGCAGCGGGCGAGGATCACGGATCACCCGCACCAGCACGACGATCCCGGTGCCCAGCAGCAGCAGTCCGACGGTGGCCAGAGCGGCCACCACGGCGGAGCTGTCGCCCAGTGCGCTGATCCTGGAGAGCGCGTCCGCCCCCGATCGATCGGCGGTGACCTCGCCCCCTTCGAAGACAGGCCAGGCGTCTTCGTGACCCTCCGGATACTCCGGGGCGCCGTCGCCGGCCTCCCCGAAGGTGTCCAGGGTGAGTCGGTACAGCATCGAGACGTCCTCACCGGAGTCATGCTGATCGGCGGTGACCACCAGGAAATGATCGCCGGCGAGCATGGCGTGGGAGGACTCGCGGTTGAACCAGCGGATCGGCCCGGTGCTGACGCGGTGCTGGCTCGAGGAACTCATGCTCGGGGCTCCGGAATCATGATCCAGCCCGGCACGTAGGGGATTGGCGGCCATCAGCGCGACAGAGCCCATCCCGCTCAGCTGATCGGCGAGCGCCTCGTCCGGCTCCGGGAAGTAGGCCTCTGCCTGCAGGCGCTGTCCCCAGTCCAAGGGCACGCGGAAGATCTGGGTCTCCCCGGGGTGGATCGTGACGTCATAGGTGCTTCCGGGCTCCAGCTCGGGAGCTCCGCCGAAGGATCGGCTGGGCGTGACCTCCAGGGCGCCGGCCACGTTGCGCCCGATGTCCTGCCATTCCCCGCCGTCGAAGTCCTCGTCGGGTGGGGGAAGGGTCCCGAGTCGCACCGGGCGCGGCTCCTCGTGGACGAGGATCTCCACGGGCTCCCCGACGCTGCGCGAGTCCTCCGGGTCCATGGTCAGCTCGATGGTCAGCACGATCTCCTCGGAGCTCCCGCAGGCACCGTCGGCCCCGCCGTCCAGCGGCGGGCCTGCGGCAACATGCGTGGTGCGCAGGTGATCCCGGAAGCCTGCGGCGCTGCTGGAGATCGTGTCGGAGGAGCAGAGGTCACCCTCCCACGTGCCTGTCTCCACGCGGACGGAGTCTCCTTCGCCGTCCTGGCCCAGAGTGGTCACTCCGATGTGGATGGTGGAGTGGTCGATCTCCCGGGGGATCCGGTAGTGGAGGGTCCCGGCGGAGAACTCGTCCAGGTACTGGGTGCCGGAGCTGAGCTCCACGGCGTCCCCCAGATTCCCGCCGCCGCTGATCTCCTCGCCCTGGAGCACCGGTCGCACATCGTCCGGGGCCGGTTCGACGGCGCCCGCATCGGGTCCGGTGAGGAGCATCAGCAGCAGGGCGCCGCCCATGGCGGTGATGGTCCGCAGGGGGGTTCTGATGGTCATCTCCCTGGCCTCTTCGACGGTGTGCTGCTGTGGATGCCTCGGCCCTGCCACGGAGTCCTCCTGACGCCTCACTGCGATAATTCCCTTCTGCAATTCTAGTAAAATTGCGGAAGCAAAATCAAGAGTGCTGAAAGATGTCCGGCAGGCTCCTTCGACGGCAGTCTACTGCGCCCAGGTGCTGCAGAACGGCGGCCCCGTGCTCGGAGATCCGGGATCAGGGCCGCCTCGGCGGGATCAGCTTCCAGGCGGGGCCTCAGGCCTCGTCACCGGCTCCTGGGCCCTCCACGCGATCCACCTCCCGCTCGTCCCGGCCGGGACGCAGCTCCTCGGGGTCGGATGCGTCGTCCGGCTCGCCCCGGCCGGCCTCACCGAAGGTGGCCACGGTGAGCCGATAGGGGAGGCTCGGGGTCGCGCCGAGGACGTCCTGCGCACCCCCGGCATCGCGCCCCATGTCCGTTCAGCCCGACTCATCCCGCTCGACCTCAGGGGGCAGGAGATCGGAGTCCTGGGCCTCCGGCTCCTCAGGGACCGTCAGTTCGAAGGGTGGACCCACCGTCTCGGCGTCCTCCGGATCTCCGAAGGGCTCCACAGAGAGGATCAGCTCGTCGTCCTCCCCACAGGGATCCTCGCCTTCGGCGAGCGCCGGGTTCCGGTAGGCGGGGGGCCGTACGGTGCCCAGGACGTCCAGCGTGGAGAAATGGAAGCCGGTCATAGTCCCCCCCCAGGCGCAGCGATCGCCGCCCCAGGTTTCCAGCTCCACCTGGATCCAGTCGGAGACGCCGTCCGGATCATGGGTGGTGAGCTCGACATGGATCGAGCAGTTCCCCAACTGGCGCGGGATCCGGTCATGCAGCGTCTGGTGGGTCAACGCATCGACGTACTGCGCGCCGGTCTCCAGCTGCGAGGCCTTGATCCAGTTCTCGCCGCCGGTGCCATCCTCGCCGGTCAGGCTGAAGGGCTCGGACGCCGGCTCGGAGACCCGTTGCAGTGTGTGGGTGAGGGAGTCGACGTCATCGGCGTCGTGATACTCGCCATCGTCGGCTTTGGCGATGCACCGCAGCTGCTCGCGGGCGGCCCTCTCCCATGCGTGGGCCAGGGGAGTGCGGTGCGCCATGCTCGGGTGTCCATGATGTGCTCCTCGATGAGTCATGTATTTGTACAAGCAACGCGAGGGAGTCGCTAAAGCAAAGTTAGGAGGTGGGATCAGGGTGGCACGGGGCCGGGCCGATGGGGCCTCAGGTCCTGGCTGGCCTGCCCTGACGGGGGCATCGCGCCGGGTGACCATGGCGAGTAGACTTCGCGTGAGTGAATGATGGCGACTGGCGGAGAAGAGGCGTCCATGAGCGTGGAAGAGAACATCGAGGCCCAGCGGGCCGCGTACGGCGAGCAGCTCTCGGAGATCTTCGGGCGGGTCAAGCAGGCCTTCGGCATGAATCAGTCCGAACTTGCTGGCATCCTCGGAATGTCCGCGCCGATGCTGTCGCAGCTCAACAGCGCCCAGCGCGTGAAGATCGGCAATCCCGCCGTACTCCAGCGCCTGCAGTCGCTCGACGAGCTCGCGGAGCAGCTCGACCAAGGGGTCGTATCCCGGGATGAGGTGCCGGGCCGGCTTGAGGGGATCAAGGCCTCCACGGGGCGGTTCACCCGCACCACCTCGATGGTCTCGGCCGAGGCCGGGGACGCCGCTGTCGTCGCCGGGATGCGCCACCTACTGCGCGCCGTCGCCTCTGGGCAGCAGATCAAAGAGGCCGCCGAGCAGCTGGAGAGCACCGCTCCGGCTCTGGCTGAAGTGCTGCACACCTACGGCATCGGGCCGGTCGGACCAGCCCATGAGCACTTCACCCGCCACAAGGATCTCTTCTGAGCGACTGAGGTCCGGCCGTGCTCACTGCTGAGGGCCGTACGCCTCCTCGAGGACGTCCTCGGGGATCTCCAGCGGCGGCACCTCGTTGAACATGGAGTACTCCACGCTGATCTCCATGCCGAGGCTGATCGGGTTCGGCGAGTCCTGGGTGTACAGGGTGAACTCGAACTCCTCCATCAAAAGCGTCTGCGGATCGAGGAGGACCTCGACGGTCATGTCGGTCTCTTCGGGTTCATAGCCGTCCAGGTTCAGGGAGAAGGGGTCCTCCAGCGAGTCGAAGATCTCCGCATCGCTGCCGGCGTACTCCAGGGCATAGGAATCGTCGTCGTAGTCGACCTCCAGGAGGTCCTCCATCGCGATGACGGCCTCCAGGACGGCCGCGTAGGTGCTGTCGGTCCCCTCGTCGATGGTGCTGGAGGGGGAGTCCGTCCAGCCCTGGTCGTCGATGTTCTCGACGCCCGTGCCGTCCTGGATGTAGGCCTCAATGTCTTCCACCGGGTCTCCCTGCTCCGTCAGGGAGGCGGTCACGTGGACCTCGCTGAAGTCGGCCGCGCCCTCGGCGGTCATCTCGAGGTGCTGCTCCTGGGTGAGCCAGGGAGCGTCCAGCTCGAAGGTCATCGTCGCGCCCATCCGCAGGCTTTCGAGGTCCTCGGCCGCAGTGCGCATCTCGGCGAAGATCTCCGGGTCCTCGAGCGGATGGACCAGCCCCGCGCCATGTTCGTCGGGGATCTGCGCCCCGTCCCCACGGGTCGCGTCGGTCGATGGGCCGGCCTGGCTCTCACCGGGGCCAAGGCTGACGCATCCGGTCAGCGTGAGCAGGGCGATGCCAGCGATGCTGGTGGCGCCGGTGGCGCATGGGGTGCGTGTCATGATTGTTCCCGTCTGTGAAGAGATCGCAGGGATCTTCGCTGATATTCACTCAAGCAAATATAGTAGTTTGCGATAGGGAAGTCAAGATGTGAACTCGATCGGCACTCATGCGAAGATGAACCACGCGTGCTTCGTGGCGCGCACTCCGCCCTGGTGTAATGGCAGCACGCCAGCCTTTGGAGCTGTGCAGTCTAGGTTCGAGTCCTAGGGGCGGAACGGCCCCTCACGGCCCGTGCGCCGTTAGGATTGAGGGGTTCGCCGATTCCCGCGTCAAGGAGCTTCCGTTCGTGACCACTCCCGATGTCCGTCCCACCGCAGTGATCGTCCTGGCCGCTGGGGCGGGGACCCGGATGAAGTCGCGCACCCCGAAGATCATGCATGGCATGGGCGGTCGCTCCATGATCGGCCACGCGCTCGCCGCGGCGGGCGGGCTCGACCCTGAACATCTCGTCGCGGTGGTGCGCCATCAGCGAGAGAAGGTCTCCGCGCACATCGATCAGCTGAAGACCGGCGCGATCATCGCGGACCAGGACGAGGTGCCCGGCACCGGCCGCGCCGTGGAATGCGGGCTCGAGGCCCTCTCTGTCGCGCAGGGCGGCCCCTCTGTGCTGACCGGCACCGTCGTAGTGACCTACGGTGACGTCCCGCTGCTGACCACGGAGATGCTGACCGAGCTCGTCCGCTCCCATGAGTCCGAGGCCAACGCCGTCACGGTGCTCACAGCGGTCCTCGACGACGCCGGCGGCTACGGCCGCATCATCCGTGCCGATGACGGCTCCGTCACCGGCATCGTGGAGCACAAGGACGCCAGCCCCGCCCAGCGGGCGATCCGCGAGATCAACTCCGGGATCTACGCCTTCGACGCCGACGTGCTGACCCGGGCGCTCACCCAGGTCACCACGGAGAACGTGCAGGGGGAGAAGTACCTCACTGACGTGCTGGCCTTGGCTCGCGCCGAGGGTGGCCGCGTCGCCGCCGTCGTCACGGACGATCGCTGGCAGGTCGAAGGTGCCAACGACCGCGTGCAGCTGCAGGCCCTGAGTGCTGAGCTGAACCGTCGCACCGTGGAGGCCGCCATGCGCGCCGGCACGACAGTGGTGGACCCTGCGAGCACCTGGATCGATGCCACCGTGACGTTGGAGGAGGACACCACCGTGCTGCCCGGCACCCAGCTGCACGGCGCCACTCACCTCGGCCGCGACGCCGTCGTGGGGCCGGACACCACGCTCACCGACGTCCGCGTCGGCGAGGGCGCCACGGTGACCCGCACCCACGGGTCCGGTGCGCAGATCGGCGACGGCGCCACCGTCGGCCCCTTCACCTACCTGCGGCCGGGCACTCAGCTGGGCTCCGACGGCAAGATCGGTGCGTTCTACGAGACGAAGAACGTCACCATCGGCCGCGGCTCGAAGCTCTCGCACCTGGGTTACGCCGGAGACGCCACCATCGGTGAGCACACCAACATCGGCTGCGGCAACATCACTGCCAACTACGACGGTGAGAACAAGCACCGCACCGTCATCGGCAGCCACGTGCGCACCGCATCCAACACGGTCTTCGTGGCACCGGTGGAGGTCGGCGACGGCGCCTACACGGGCGCCGGTGCGGTGGTGCGCAAGGACGTCCCCGCTGGTGCGCTGGCCCTCTCCGTGGCCCCGCAGCGCAACGCCGAGGGCTGGGTGGGGACCCGGCGCCCCGGATCCGCGGCCGCCCAGGCCGCCGCCCAGGCCGGCGACGCCACGGGACCGGACCGCGTCGAGCGGCACACAGACTCCGAGAAGCAGTGACAGCCCAGGGAACCGGAGAGAAGGAAGACCAGCATGGATGAGATCAGGCTGAGCGGCGAGAAGACTCTGGTGGTCGCCTCAGGGCGGGCCCACCCGGAGCTGGCTGAGGAGATCGCCGCCGAGCTCGGCACCGAGCTCCTTCCGATGAGCGCCTACGACTTCGCCAACGGCGAGCTCTACGTGCGCTCCTCCGAGTCGGTGCGGGGCAAGGACGTGTTCCTGCTCCAGTCCCACCCCTACCCGTTGAACAACTGGCTGATGGAGCAGCTGATCATGGTGGACTCCATGAAGCGTGCCTCCGCCAAGCGGATCACCGTGGTGTCCCCGTTCTATCCCTACGCTCGGCAGGACAAGAAGGGCCGCGGCCGCGAGCCGATCTCGGCCCGCCTGGTGGCCGACCTCTACAAGACCGCCGGTGCGGACCGCATCATGAGCGTGGACCTGCACACTGCGCAGATCCAGGGCTTCTTCGACGGACCGGTGGACCATCTCTTCGCAGTGCCGCTGCTGGCCGACTACATCCGTGAGCAGGTCGCCGACGACGAGGTCACCGTGGTCTCGCCCGACACCGGACGGGTGCGGGTGGCTGAGCAGTGGGCCGAGCGTCTCGGCGGCGCCCCGCTGGCCTTCGTGCACAAGTCCCGCGACCTCACGATGCCGAACAAGGCTGTCTCCAAGCAGGTCGTCGGTGAGATCGAGGGCCGCACCTGCGTGCTGATCGACGACATGATCGACACCGGCGGCACCATTTCCGGTGCCGTGAAGGTGCTCAAGGATGCTGGAGCGAAGGACGTCATCATCGCCGCGACGCACGCGGTGTTCTCCGAGCCGGCCGCCGAACGGCTCGCCGCCTGCGGTGCCCGGGAGGTCGTGGTGACCAACACCTTGCCGATCCCGGACGAGAAGCGCTTCGAGCAGCTCACTGTGCTCTCGATCGCTCCGACCCTGGCGCGCGCCATCAAGGAGGTCTTCGCCGACGGTTCGGTGACCTCGCTCTTCGACGGCCACGCCTGACGGACGCAGAGCGGGCCTCAGGCGCTGAGCAGCGCGGCGATCTGCCGGGGCCGTTCCACCGCGATCTGATGGGCGACGCCCTCGACCATCGTGAACTCGGCTTCGGGAATGGTCTCGGCGACTTCGCGCAGCAGCGCCGGTGCCGCCACCTCGTCCAACTCACCGGCGACCAGGTGGACAGGAGTGCGGATCTCGGACAGCTGGGTCCGCATGTCGAAACGGCTCAGCACTGAGCACAAGGCGGCGTAGGAGGCGTTGTCGGCGGCGCGCAGGGAGGCCATCACCGCCTCCACGGCCTCGGGGGCCGCCGTGCGGAACTCTGGAGAGAACCAGCGCCCCAGGGTCGGCTCGACCAGAGCGGCCGTGCCGTCGTCGAGGACCTGCTGCGCCCTCTGCTGCCAGACCTCCGCGGTGCCGAAGCGGGGCAGGCCGCCGATCACGGCCGCGGCCTCCAGGGCATCGCCGTGGAAGGCCGCCAGCTCCAGCGCCAGCCCGCCGGCCAGCGAGGTGCCTGCCAGGCGGGCCGGGATGCCCCGAAGGCTCGGCCGCCGCTCGCGGAGCCGCTCCAGACTGTCCACCACGGCCTCGGCGAGCAGCTGCATCGTGGGCGCCTTCGGTGCGTCGGTCCAGGGCGCCGAGAGGCCATGGCCGGGGAGGTCCAGGCCCACGGCCAAGACACCCGGAGCCAGCTTCGGGGAGACGTGCGCCCAGGTGGAGGCGACATCGGTGCCGAGGCCCGGGACCAGGATGAGCAGCCGGTGCGGGTCCTCGCAGGTGCGCAGCGTCGTCGTGGTCAGGATCGGTGCGGTGTCCATGACTCTGAGTATGGCGGATCTTCGGTATGGCCGCCCGCCGAACACGGCGGCGACCGACAGGTGCCCCCGTGGTAGCATGATCAACTGTGCCCAGGCGAGGGAGCGCCGGCTGACCGATGACGGTCCGGCGGCGGCTCCGTGATCGACGAGGCGACGGACAGGACGCTCATCAGCCCTGTCTCGTGAACTCGTCGGTTCCGGCCCCGGCCCTGGAACTTCCAGCAGACAACCGACGAAGGACACATCATGGCAGACAAGATCGTCATTCCGGCCACCACGCGCACCGACTTCGGCAAGGGCGCAGCCCGCAAGGCCCGCCGCAGCGGTTACATCCCCGGCGTCGTCTACGGCCACGGCGAGGACCCGATCCACATCCTTCTGCCGAACCACGAGACCACCCTGGCGGTCCGCAATCCCAATGCCCTGATCACCCTCGACATCGAGGGCAAGAAGCAGCTCGTGCTGCCCAAGGACATCCAGCGTGACGCCATCTACCGCAGCGTCGACCACCTGGACCTGCTGGCCGTGCGCTCCGGCGAGAAGGTCGTCGTCGACGCTCCGGTCGAGGTCATCGGCGAGCCGGCCAGCGGCCTCGAGTACCTGCTCGACCAGCCGACCGTGGCAGTGGAGGCCGAGGCCACGCACCTGCCGGACTCGATCAGCATCGACATCACCGACCGCGAGGAGAACGCCCTGCCGGAGCACCTTCAGCTGCCCGCAGGCGTCACCCTGGCGATCACCGACCTGGAGTCCCCGGTCGTCACGATCTACGAGCCGACCGTCCAGGACCTCGGCGACGAGGACGAGACCGCCGAGGAGTCCGAGGCGGAGGCGACCTCCGAGGGCGAGTCCGAGGGTGACGACGCCTGATCAGCTCCACGCTGATCCGACGCTGATTCGAAGGATCGCCGCTCCTCGATAGACTGCGGGGCATGGCATCTGACACCTGGCTGATAGCGGGACTCGGGAATCCCGGGTCCCGCTATCGTCATACCCGGCACAACATCGGGCACATGGTCCTCGACGAGCTCGTCGACCGCATGGACGCGAAGTACACCCGCACCAAGGTCGGCGCCCAGGTCGTGGCGGCCCGCCTCGGACTGGGTGGGCCCAAAGTGGTCCTGGCCGTGTCCGAGGGGTACATGAACACCTCCGGCAAGCCGATCCGCGGTCTCATCGACTACTTCGACGTCGACCCGGCCCGGCTGGTGGTTGTCCACGACGAGGTCGACCTCGACTTCGGCCGCATCAAGCTCAAGCGCGGCGGCTCCGAGGGTGGGCACAACGGGCTGAAGTCCATCACCCAGCACCTCAGGGGGGACCGGGACTACATCCGTGTCCGGGTGGGGGTCTCGCGTCCGCCGGGGCGCATGGAGACCGCAGACTACGTGCTCCAGAAGTTCTCCCCCGACCAGGCCGACGAGCTGCCGCAGCTGGTCCAGCGCGCCGCCGACGCCGTCGAGCTGATCATCACCGAGGGTCTCACCGGCGCGCAGAACACCGTCCACCAGGCCTGAGGCTCAGCGAAGCCTCAGCCGTTCTGCTCGATCCACTTCGCGACCTCGCGGGACTGCACCGCGACGAGCTTCTTCATGTAGGGCTCCGCCGCGGACTTCAGCTTCTTGCCGATCAGCGGGATCGAGGTGGACACCTCGCCGCGCACGGTGGACAGCGTCTCAGAGGAGCCGCGTGAGTGCAGCACCTGGGAGGCAGCCGCGCTCACCGGGGCGGTGTGGATCTTGACGTCCATGTCAGATCGCCGTGAGCCGTCGGCGTCGGGCTTCGACCAGCGCTCGGTGACAGTCACGGTGACCTGCCCCTTGATCACCTTCCTGGCGATGTCGGGCAGGCGGTCCACCGACATCGACTGCTTCGAGGTCACCTCGAAGGCATGCGCCGGGTCCCCGCTGACCTCGAAGCTCTCCAACGTGGAACCGACCGTGTCAGCAAGGTGCTGGTGGAAGTCGCGCGAGGCGTAGGCGGCGACGATCTTGTCGACGTCGTGGGAGATGACGGTCTCAGCTTCAAGCGCCACGGGTGGTGCTCCTTCTCGTTGGATGATGGTGCCCTCCATCATAGGGCCGGCGCCGCTCTGAGCTGCTCAGCCCACGGCAGATCCGCCCCCAGCAGGTTCCTTCGTCCTCGGGGCCGCTGAGCGGCCAGCCTGGACTCATGAGCGAAGAGACCCCCGCAGCCCCGATGTTCGGTGAGAACGCACGCCAGGAGATGCTCCATCGTCGAGTCCTGGTGCTCGACGGCGTCCTCGACGACGACAACGGCACGCTGCTGATGACCCAGCTGATGACCCTGGCCGCCGATGATCCGCAGACCGAGATCGCTCTGTGGATCCACTCTCCAGGCGGCTCCGTGCCAGCGATGCTCGCCCTGCGCGACCTGATGGGCTTCGTGCCCTGCCCGGTGTCCACGCTCGTCCTCGGAGTGGCCGCCAGCGCCGGGCAGTTCCTCCTCTCGGCGGGCACACCCGGGCGCCGTCGGGCGCTGCCACATGCGAAGATCCTCATGCACCAGGGCTCCTCGGGCATCGGGGGCTCGACGGCCGACGTCGAGCTCCAGGCCCAAGATCTGCGCAGCACCCGGGACACCGTGCTGGGGCTGATCGCCGAGGACACCGGGCGGCCGCTTGAGCAGATCTTCGACGACTCGCTGCGCGACACCTGGTTCAGCGCGGCAGAGGCTGTGACCTACGGGTTCGTGGACGGGGTGGCCGAGGACTTCGGCGGCATCGTGCCGCGGGCCCGACGGCGCCCGGTGGGACTGACCTCCCACCTGGAACGTGCCGCAGGGGAGGAGACGCGATGAGCGCCTACACCATCCCACAGGTCATCACCCGGGACGGACGTGGCGAACGCGCCATGGACGTCTATTCCCAGCTGCTGCACGAGCGCATCATCTACCTGGGCACGGGCATCGACTCCGGGGTGGCCAACGCCGTCATCGCCCAGCTGCTCCATCTGGAGTCCGCGGACCCGGACACGCCGGTGAACCTCTACATCAACTGCGAGGGCGGGGACCCCTCGGCCACGCTGGCCATCTACGACACCATGCAGTACATCCGCGCCCCGGTGGCGACGACCTGCGTGGGGCAGGCCTTCGCCGCCGGGGCGGTGCTGCTGGCGGGCGGCGAGGCCGGGGCGCGGGCGATGCTGCCGCACACCAGGATCGTGCTGCACCAGCCGGCGATCGGAGCCGGCCGCGGCGCCATCCCTGATCTCATCCTCCACGCCGACGAGCTGGTCCGGGTCCGTGGGGAGCTCGAGGAGGTGCTGGCCCGTCACACCGGCCGGGACCTCCAGCAGCTGCGCCGAGACACCGATCGGGACCGGGTGTTCACCGCGGCCCAGGCTCTGGAGTATGGGCTGGTGGACGAAATGCTCAGCACCCGTTCCACGGCGGCGGCGAGGCCGCTGGCCGCCTGATCAGCAGATGTGTTGGGGTGCGTCCCCGGTGATGTGCCAAGAGATGTTCTGGCCGCAGGGTGATTCGCGCACCGCGGTGCCGTTCACGTCCAGGCTGATGCTGACATCTCGGGTGACCGGGAACTCGCTGCGCGAGGAGATCCTGACCTCGCCTCCGCCGTCGACGGTGCCGGAGGCCAGCGTGACGTTGTAGCAATTCTCGATCAGCACGGAGTTGCCGCCGTTGCCGCTGAGCTCCACCTCGCCGATGTGCAGCCCGCCGGACTGGGAGACGCAGAAGATGCCGCGACCTCCGCCATGGGCGACCACTCGATCCACCACCACATTGGTGGTGTAGCCGCCGTCGGCGGCCCGTCCTGCGGTGTTGGCCATGCGGAAGGTGGCGTAGCCGGTGCCCGTGGCCACGTTGTGCCCATCGACGAGCCCGATGCGGGCGTTGCGGGTGTTGTTCAGCAGCAGACCGGCGTAGCCGACGTCGCGGGCGATCACCGTGCCGATGTCCAGACCGTTGATGTTCCAGGTCTCCACGCCGTGGTTGTCGGTCCCTGAGACGAAGACGTGATCCATGACCACTGAGGTGCTGTCGGAGGCCTGGCGGTCGAAGCGGATCCCCAGGCCGGTGTCGAGGGTGAGGGTGATCTGACCCAGGTGTAGGCCGCGGACCGCCCCGAAGTGCATGCCGAACCAGGGGCTGCCGGTCATGGTCAGGTGTGGGATCGCCACGTCGGTGGCGTCGAAGGCCTCGATGGCGCCGCGCCCGTTGGCGCTGCCGACCCCCATGGTGCCGCAGACCTCGAAGGAGGTGTGGCTGGGCAGATCGATGGTGTTGTTCCCGATCCAGCCGCTGGCCATGACAGAGACGCTCTCCTGGGTGGTGCGTCCGGGAGTGAGGCTTCCCAGCGCCTCCCAGATGGCGATGATGTAGTTGTCGCCCTGGTAGACGGTCGTTCCGCGGTAGGTGGTGGTGAATCCGGTGCTCTGGCTGCCGGTCACCACGGCGTCTCCGCCGCCGCAGGCCTGCTGGGAGGCTCGGGCCTCCTCCGGCACGGCCGCCGTGGCGAGGGTGCCGCCGGACAGCGATGCTGCGCACAGGGCGAGGGCGGCCAGGAGGGCACCGAGAAGGCGGGGGAGGCGGGGGAGGTGCAGGAGGTGGGGGAACCTGCGTCGTGCGTCTCGAGGGCGTGCGGGTGGGGTTGGGGGTGTCATCGTCGAGTCCTCTCATCGGGATGCGGTGGAAAGCATGCAACGTTGGAATTCTTCGACGGCGAAAACATCCAGACAGATCTGCAGGCTCTCAGCATGTGGTCTACATCACATGATGCGCTGCACCGTAACAGGATTTCTGACCAGGTGAAAGGTTTCAATTCCGCGGCCCGGCCCCGAGGAACCCATGGAGCAGTCACGTGTTCGTGCCCTCGTCGACCGTCCGGACTCTCGGGCCCGGCCGCTCAGGCCACAGCGCTCAGGCTCACCACCGGGGCCGGGCCGACGTCGGCCCCGGGGTGCCCCGGGGCCGTTGCGAAGTCCGTGGCGGGGGAGAAGCCGATGAAGGAGAGGGTGTCGCGACGCAGCTCGTCCGCCACCTCGGCGGTGAGATCCACCAGCCCGATCCCCAGAGCGCCGGAGACGGCGGCGATCATCTCAGAAGAGGGCTCCTTGCGACCGCGCTCGATCTCGGAGAGGTACTGCGGGGAGATCCCTGCCTCGGCGGCGAGCTCGTGCAGCGTCAGCCCCTGGTGCTTGCGCAGGCGGCGCAGCCGCGCCCCCAGCACTTCACGCCACAGCGGCTCCTGCCGACCATGGGTGCCACAGCGGTGCTGCCGCCACGGGGCCTGGCCCGACGTCGTCTGGTCCCACGCCCTCTCGCTCATGGGCCCACAGTAGACCGCCCCTGACGGCGTCGCCCAGGGTTTCTGCCCTGGGCAGAGGCACAGATCAGCCGGCTAGGAGCAGCACAGCTCCCACCGTCATGAGGCTGGCTGTCCCACCGTGGACGCCCCACGCCATCCCGCGTCGCCCGCCGGAGCGGAGCACGACGAGCGCATCTCCCGCCGGTATGAGTGTGAAGGCGAGCAACGCCCACCCCAGAGTGGGTATGGGGGCGGTGAGCAGGAGGACTCCTGCCACCACTCCGGTGGCGAGGTCGCGGAGGCCCTTCAGCTGCAACCACGGCGTGGCAGATTCCTGGGGCAGCGACGGCAGTCCGAAGCCGGTCGCTGCCCTCCGGGGAGCCACGAGATAGATGGCTCCGATGGCAGCGATCGCGAGGCCGGAGAGCCCGGCGATGAGCATGCCGACCAGTTGGGGCACAGTCATCGTCGTGCCACTCCTGCCTGTGGAGGCGTCTAGCTGGGTCCACGCAGAGTCTGGCGGGGGAATTCCGTCGGCGCAAGGTCTCACGCGCCGAGAGGTCACACCGACGACGCGGCGGCGGATGCGGCCTGAACCGGCCAGCACCTGAGTACTCTGGTGCTGTGACAATCCTCAGCATCCTTCTGCTGCTCGGCGGGTTCGTCCTGCTCGTCGTCGGTGGTGAAGCGCTCGTCCGCGGCGCCGGGTCCCTGGGACGCACCGCCGGCCTGTCCTCGCTGGTCGTGGGACTCACCATCGTCTCCTTCGCCACATCGAGCCCCGAGCTCGCCGTCTCCACCGGCGCGGCGCTGTCTGGATCTCCGGGTCTGGCGGTGGGCAACGTGGTGGGCAGCAACATCGCCAACATCCTCTTCGTCCTGGGACTGACGGCCATCTTCGGGACCCTGGCGGTGCGGCTGCAGCTCATCCGCGCGGACATCCCGGTGATGATCGGCTTCTCCGTGCTGCTGCTCGTGCTGGCCCTCGACGGCGGCTTCTCCACCGGGGACGGGGTACTGCTCCTGGTGCTGCTGGTGGTGTATCTCGTCGCGCTGCTGCTCTATGCCCGCCGGCAGCAGGTCCACGGTGCGGCGCCACAGGTCGACGTCGCCGCCGAGGATGGTGAGGACGACGACGGCGGGCCAGGTGAGCTGGTGCGCGCGCTGCGGGCCACCACGCTGCGCTCGGTGCTGACAGATGTGGTGCTGGTCGCCGTCGGAGTGGCGCTGTTGGTGGGAGGCGCCCGAATGCTGGTCTCCGGCGCCACGGACATCGCCGAGGCGTTCGGTGTCTCAGAGCTGATCATCGGTCTGACGGTGGTCGCCATCGGCACCTCGCTGCCGGAGCTGGCGACCAGCATCATCGCCGCCCTGCGCGGCGACCGGGAGATGGCGGTGGGCAATCTGGTGGGCTCCAACATCTTCAACATCGGAGCCGTCATCGGAGTGACCGCGGTGATCGCACCGCAGGGCATCGCCATCGACCCGGCGGCGATCCACTTCGATCTGCCGGTCATGCTGGCCACCGCCCTGGTGCTGCTGCCGCTGGCCTTCACCGGCCAGTCCATCGGGCGGTGGGAGGGGGCGCTGCTGGTGGCCCTCTACGCCTCCTACGTGGCCTACCTCGTCATGGCAGCCGCCCATCACGCCGCGCTGGGGCCGTTCAGCGTGGCGATGATGTGGTTCGTGCTCCCGGTGACGGCCCTGTGGATCATCGCCCTGGTGGGCTACGAGGTCGGGCTGCGTCACGGTCGCCGGCAGCGGCTCTCCGATTGACCCTGCCCGCGCCGCCCCGTCAGGCCTCGAGCAGCTCCAGCAGTGCGGCGGCCGCCGGGGAGGTGTTGAACCCGTCCCAGGCCAGATGCTCGGTGCGGGTGGGCCCGGCGGTCACCGCCAGGATGTGCAGTCCGGAGAACTCGCGCCGCAGCGCCGACGGCAGCAGCGCGACGGCGAGCCCCTGTCGCACCAGCCCCACAATCAGGTCCGCAGTGGTCGATTCGTAGGCCACCTCCCGGACCAGCCCTGCCTCGGCGAAGGCCAGATCGGTCTGCGCGCGGCCAGGAGAGTCCGCGGGGAAGTCTGCGAAGGACTCCTCGGCCAGCTCCGCCAGGCGGACCCGCTTCCTGCCCGCGAGTCGATGATCAGAGGCGATCACGGCCACATGCCGATCCTGCGCGAGCATCCGTGAGCTCACCCCGACGGGGGTCTGCCCGGCGGGAAGTCCCAGGATCCCGACGTCGAGCCGGCCCGCACGGATGTCGGCGACGGTCTCATCGCTGCGCGCCACCCGCAGGCTCACGGCCACCTGAGGGTGCGCCTCATGGAAACGGCGCAGCAGCACCGGCAGGTCCACGGCGGTCACCGTAGGGATGATGCCGATGCGCACGGTGCCGCGGACCTCTCCGGCGGCGGCTGCGGCCTGGGCGGCCGCCCGATCGGCGGCCTCGAGCGCCTGACGGGCTGCGGGAAGGAAGGCCTGACCGGCGGCGGTGAGCTCCACCCGACGGCTGGAGCGGGCGAAGAGTCTCAGCCCGAGCTCCCGTTCCAGCACGGCGATCTGGTGGCTGAGCGCGGACTGCACCACGAAGCATCGTCGGGCGGCCCGGGTGAAGCTGCCGTGCTCGGCGACCGCGAGGACGTAGCGCATCTGCTGGAGATCCATAGATAAATCGTGAATCACGATCGATGCGATGACAAGGATGTGTTGGACTCATTGATGGTGATCAGCGGAACCTGAAGACATGACCGATCTCGCGCGCGTCACCGTGCTCACCGCTCTGGCCCCGGCCGCCTGGGGCACCACCTTCATCGTCACCACCCAGCTGCTCCCCGCTGACAGTCCGCTCGTCGCGGGGCTCCTGCGAGCCCTTCCGGCCGGCCTGCTGGCCCTGCTGATCGCCCGACGGCTGCCGCGCGGCCACTGGTGGTGGAAGGCGCTGGTGCTGGGCATGCTGAACATCGGGGCGTTCTTCCCTCTGCTGTTCCTCGCCGCCGAGCGGCTCCCCGGTGGCGCGGCCGCCACCCTGGGGGCGGTCCAGCCGCTGCTGGTGACCGTGCTCACCGTCCTCGTGCTCTCCGAGCGGCTGTGCCGCTGGCGGCTGCTGTGGGGGATGGTCGGCGTCCTCGGGGTCGGGATGGTGGTGCTCGGCCCGGCCGCCGCGTTGGACGGCGTCGAGGTCGCCGCAGGCCTGGGTGGGGCGCTGTGCATGGCCACCGGCGTCATCCTCACGAAGCGGTGGGGCCGGCCGGAGGGCGTGGGACCCGTGGGCTATGCGGGCTGGCAGCTGACCGCCGGAGGGTTGGTGCTTCTGGTGCCCGCGCTCGCCCTGGAGGGAGTCCCCGCGGGCATCGACGTCGGCGCCGTCCTCGGATATGCCTGGCTGGGGCTGGTGGGCGGCCTGCTGGCCTACGGGCTCTCTGCGGCGGCTGCCGGTGACCGCCACCGCCCTGCTCGGGCTGCTCTCCCCGCTGGTGGCGGCGCTGCTGGGCGCGGTTCTGCTCGGAGAGGCCTTCACCTGGTGGCAGCTGAGCGGCTTCGGGCTGGCGCTCGCGGCCCTCGTGGCCGGCCAGGTGGATCCGACCCAGCTGGGGCAGGGAGCACACAGCGCTCGGGTCGCCACGGTTGAAGAGGTCAGCCTGAGCCGCTGAGAGCGGACGCGGATGCTTGGGGCGTCGGATGCGCAGTATCCTGTGGGAGGCCGCTCGGCCCTGAATCCCCGGCACCGAACACCTGAACTGTCACGAAGCGAGGCGTCCCACCCCATGGCTCTGTCCGGTCTGCGCACGGCACTGGCGGCAAGCTCCCCCTACGGGCGGGTCGCCGCCGCGGCCTCGCATCCGGCGTCCGAACGCACCGAGGAGCTGCAGATCGCGGCCACCACAGGGCTGCGCCCCGCCCTGGTCGCCGAGATCACCTCCCGGCTGCGCAGCGCCGAGGGCACCGGCGTGCTGCTGGCCGTCACCGCCACGGACCGCGAGGCTGATGACCTCGCCACCTCGCTGCGCAGCTATGCGCCGGGCATCCAGGTCGCCCATTTCCCCTCCTGGGAGACCCTGCCCCACGAGCGGCTCTCTCCGCGCTCGGACACGGTGGGGCGGCGTCTGGGTGTGCTGCGTCGGCTCGCCCACCCGGAGGACGCCGGGAGGCTCGACGTCGTCGTCGCGCCGGTCCGTGCCGTGGTCCAGCCGTTGGTGGCCGGTCTGGGGAACCTCGCTCCGGTCCGCCTGGAGACCGGGCATGAGCGCGATTTCGACGAGGTCGTCGCCGCGTTGGCCGACGCCGCCTACTCCAGGGTGGACATGGTCACCCGCCGTGGTGAGTTCGCGGTGCGGGGCGGAATCCTGGACGTCTTTCCGCCCACCGAGTCCCACCCGGTGCGGGTGGAGTTCTTCGGTGACGAGGTCGAGCAGATGCGCCACTTCTCCGTGGCCGACCAGCGCTCCCTCGACGATGATGAGCACCCCACGGTGCTCGACGCCGCGCCCTGCCGCGAGCTGCTCATCAGCGACGCCGTCAGAGCCCGGGCCAAGGAGCTGCTGCCGCAGATGCCGCACGCCCAGGACCTGCTGACCAAGATCGCTGACGGCATAGCCGCCGAAGGCATGGAGTCTCTGGCTCCGGTGCTGGTCGAGGAGATGGTGCCGCTGGTCAGCCAGCTGCCCGCCGGCTCCCTGACCCTGGTGATCGAACCAGAACGGACTCGCGGCCGGGCTCTCGATCTGGCTGCCACCAACGAGGAGTTCCTCGCCGCGGCCTGGGCCGCAGCACCGGACGGCGGGTCCGCGCCGTTGGACATCACCGCCGCCGAGGAGGAGGGCTTGGCCGCCGGCTCCTTCGCCACCCTCGCTGAGACGCGGGACGCCTCCCTGGAGCACGGAGCCGGGTGGTGGTCCATCACCTCCCTGGGCCTCGACGAGGAGCTCGAGCAGGACGCGGACATCGTCTCCCTCGACTCCCGGGAGCCCATCGGCTACCGCGGCAGCGTGGATGAGGTCATGCAGTTCTTGGCCGAGCGCGCCCGGAACCGCTGGTCGGTGGTGGTCACCACCGCGGGGCATGGTTCCGCGCAGCGCGTGGTCGAGCTGCTCAAGGAACACGATGTGCCTGCTGAACTCGTCGAGACCCTCGACGACGCCCCCGCGCCCGGCAGGATCACGGTCACCACCGCGGAGGTCTCGCAGGGCTTCGCCGTGGATGCCCTGCAGTTGGCGCTGCTCACCGAGTCGGAGATGCTGGGCCGCTCGATGCGCTCCGGATCCACCGGCGGGCGCCGTATGCCGGCACGTCGTCGGCGCAACGCGGTGGACCCGCTGGCGCTGAAGAAGGGCGATCACGTCGTCCACGAGCAGCACGGCATCGGCCAGTTCGTGGAGCTGATGCAGCGTCCTGTCGGGTCTCCTCAGGCGGTCCGAGCCGGCACCGCCGGGATCCGCGAGTATCTGGTGCTCGAGTACGCACCGTCCAAGCGGGGCGGCCCGAAGGACCGACTGATGGTCCCCACCGATCAGCTGGACCAGGTCTCCCAGTACGTGGGCGGGGATGCGCCGAGTCTGTCCAAGATGGGTGGCAGCGACTGGGCGCAGACCAAGAGCAGGGCCAAGAAGGCGGTCAAGGAGATCGCCGGTGAGCTGATCCGGCTCTATGCCGCACGGATGGCTTCCCGCGGGCACGCGTTCAACCCGGACACCCCCTGGCAGGCCGAGCTGGAGGACGCCTTCCCGCATCCGGAGACCCCGGATCAGCTCACCACCATGGAGGAGGTCAAGCGGGACATGGAGCGTGAGGTGCCCATGGACCGGCTGATCTCCGGCGACGTCGGCTACGGGAAGACCGAGATCGCCGTGCGTGCGGCGTTCAAAGCCGTCCAGGACGGCAAACAGGTCGGAGTGCTGGTTCCGACCACGCTGCTGGCCTCACAGCACCTGGAGACCTTCACCGAGCGTTTCGCCGGATTCCCGGTGACCGTGCGGGCACTGTCCCGGTTCCAGACTCCCAAGCAGTCCCGGGACGTCATCTCCGGGCTGGCCGACGGGAGCATCGACGTCGTCATCGGCACCCACCGGCTGCTCTCCCGGGAGGTCCAGTTCAAGGACCTGGGTCTGGTGATCATCGACGAGGAGCAGCGCTTCGGCGTCGAGCACAAGGAGGCGCTGAAGAAGCTGCGCACCGATGTCGATGTCCTGGCGATGTCGGCCACGCCGATCCCGCGCACCCTGGAGATGTCCATGGCGGGAATCCGTGAGACCTCCACCCTGGCCACACCGCCGGAGGAGCGGCACCCTGTTTTGACCTATGTGGGGCCGTTCACCGACAAGCAGGTCTCCGCCGCCATCCGCCGTGAGCTCATGCGTGAGGGCCAGGTGTTCGTGGTGCACAACCGGGTCTCCTCCATCGAGGCCACGGCGGCGAAGGTCCGTGAACTGGTCCCCGAGGCCCGGGTCGAGGTGGCCCACGGGCAGATGAGCGAGGCGCGCCTGGAGCAGATCATCCAGGACTTCTGGGAGAAGAGGTTCGACGTGCTGGTCTCCACCACGATCATCGAGACCGGCCTGGACATCTCCAACGCGAACACGCTGATCGTGGACCGGGCCTCCACTTACGGGCTCTCCCAGCTGCACCAGCTGCGCGGCCGGGTGGGCCGGTCCCGGGAGCGGGCCTACGCCTACTTCCTCTACCCCGCGGAGAAGCCGCTGGGGGAGGTGGCCCTGGAGCGGCTGAAGGCGGTCGCTGCGAACAACGAGCTCGGCGCCGGCCTGCAGCTGGCCATGAAGGACCTGGAGATCCGAGGGGCGGGGAACCTGCTCGGCGGCGAGCAGTCCGGCCACATCGCCGGGGTCGGCTTCGACCTCTACCTGCGCCTGGTGGGTGAGGCGGTGGCCGATTATCGCGGTGACTCCGAGGAGAAGATCGTCGAGGTCAAGATCGAGCTGCCGATCAACGCGCATCTGCCCGCGGAGTACGTGCCCGGGGAACGGCTGCGCCTGGAGGGCTACCGCAAGATGGCCGCCGCAGACACCGAGGAGAAGATCACCGAGGTCGTCACCGAATGGCAGGACCGCTACGGGGAGCTGCCCGAGGCGGTGCAGAACCTGGTGGAGGTCGCTCGGCTGCGCAACCGCGCCCGCTCCGTGGGACTGTCCGACATCGGGGTGCAGGGCAAGTTCATCCGATTCGGCCCGGTCCAGGAGCTGCCGGAGTCGCGGCAGATGCGCCTGGAACGGATGTACCCGGGCTCACAGATCAAATCCTCGATCAGCGCCGTGCTCATCCCACGTCCGGCGACCTCCCGCATCGGCGGGCAGGACCTCACGGACGGGGCGCTGCTGGAGTGGCTCGCGCAGGTGTTCGAGGCGATCTTCGCGCCGGCAGCCCTGTCAGGTACGGCGACGCCGGCGTCCGGTTGACCAGCACGCCGAGGCCCCAGCACAGGAGAAGGGCCAGCAGGGTGCGCGTAAGGGGCTCCTCGATGTCCAGCCAGCGCAGGGCCAGATAGAGCACCAGCGCGTGGGCGAAGACCACCAGGGTTCCGGTGCGCACCAGCTCGGAGAGCACCGTCACCACAGGTGCGGAGCGACGCAGGACGGCGTCGATGCGGGTGGAGAAGAGCAGCACCATTCCGCAGCAGATGATGATCGCCAGGGCGGGGGAGAGCAGATAGGTGCCGAATCCGGACCACTTCATGTTCATGGTCTCCGCGCCCATCGCCACGGCGCCGAATCCGAGGACGAGGCACACCAGGCCCACCGGCACCGGCCTGGGGATCCGCCAGAAGTGCCGGCGGAACCAGTACCCGGCGAACATGTAGGTCACACAGGCCGGCACCAGGCCGATGCCGAGCACCGTATAGGCCATGCGGGACTCTGGGATCTCCGCCAGGGTGAGGCCCACCAGCGCGACGACGACGCCCACCCACCACGGCAGGCTGACCAAGATGCGTAGCAGCAGCGCGGCGAAGTACATCACCGAGATGAACCAGAACGCCAGAAACGGCATGTCGGTGGAGGCGCCGCCGGCCAGGGCGCCGGAGATGACGTGCTCATCGAAGGGCCAAGGGGTGTGCTCCATGGCCCAGACGGCGACCAGCAGGATCAGGAACCAGCTGATGTAGGGGGTGGCCAGGGTCCTCCATCGGACGGCGAACTCTCCGCTGAACGTCCTGGAGGTCGAGAAGAAGAACCCGGCGAGGAAGAAGAACAGCGGCATCCGCCAGATCTGCAGGTACTCCTCGCCGGGCATCGCCGGGTATGCGTGACCGATGACGACGGCGGCCACCGAGATGACCCGCAGCAGGTCCACCCCGATGTTCCGGCCGGAGGCGGAGTCGGGGGGAGCGGGGTCGGGGTTGAGCGGCGTCAGGGTCTCAGTGGGCTCTCAGCGCAGGGGACGAGCTCAGTGGGCCTTCGGCTCGTGGATGGGAGCCTGGGACTCGGCGGCGCGGGAGGCCATGGCGTCCAGCGGCTCACCGTGCTCACCGTGGAGGTCCTGCTGCTCCAGGGAGTCCGAGCGTCCCACGACCTCCTGGGCCACGAAGAAGGCCAGGGTCCACAGGGCCATGAAGGCCAGCCCGGGGATCCAGGCGTTCTCCAGAGACCAGAACCCGATGGCCACCACGGAGCCGATGAGCAGGCCGAACACGAAGATGAATGCGATGAGGTTTCCGACGAGGTTTCCCTGGCCGGAGAAGGCCTTGACCTGGCCGTTGCTGATCATGTGGTCCCCCTGAGGAAGTGTGCTCGGTCCGCTGCTCAGTAGTCGTCTGCGGCGCCTGGAGCGGATGTCGTCTCGTCTGCTCCCACGATATCAAGAGAGGAGCTCGCGCCGATGCGTGTTGCCCCGGCGGACACCATCGCGACGGCGTCGGCATAGCTGCGCACCCCGCCGGAGGCCTTGATTCCCAGCCTGCCTCCCACCAGGCGGTGCATCAGGGCGATGTCCTCCACCGTGGCGCCGCCGCCGGCGAAACCGGTGGAGGTCTTCACGAAGTCGGCGCCGGCAGCCTCGGAGGCCCGGCAGACCAGCTCCTTGGCGTCCTCGCTGAGCAGCGCGGTCTCCAGGATGACCTTCAGGATCGCGCCCTCGGTGT
The DNA here is from genome assembly GCF_034438835.1 of Nesterenkonia sp. HG001. Lineage (NCBI taxonomy): Bacteria > Bacillati > Actinomycetota > Actinomycetes > Micrococcales > Micrococcaceae > Nesterenkonia > Nesterenkonia sp. HG001. The sequence continues at coordinate 71,333 of NZ_JAOSZD010000009.1, forward strand.
GCGCGGCCTCGGCGAGGACGCGGATCTGGGTCTCCACGGCCGCGCTGTCCCCGGCGAGGGCGTCGGCGATGTCGACGACCATGTCGATCTCCTGGGCGCCGGCGGCGACCGCCTCCTGGGTCTCGGCGACCTTCGAGGCGGTGGTGCTCGCGCCCAGCGGGAAGCCGACCACCGTGCAGGTCTTCACCGTGGAGCCGGTGAGCTCGGCGACCACCAGCGGCACCCAGCGGGGGTTCACGCAGACGGCGGCGAACCCGTGCTCGCGGGCTTCGGAGACGACGCGGCGCACAGTCGCCTCGTCGGTGTCTGGCTTCAGGGCCGTGTGATCGATCAGGCCCGCCATCTCGCGGGGGGCAGGGGCGGGTGCGCCGTCGGGTGTCGTGCTCATGGGTCTCTCCTGCGGGGTGTCGCCGGGGTGGTCGAGAGCTCGTCGGCAGGGTCAGCCGAGGAGCCGCTCCATGCTCTCATGGAGCTCAGCGAGGCGGTCGGCGGCACGCTGCCGGGCCTCGGCGATGGCGTCGGCGGAAGCGTCGAGGCCGGGGGTGTCGGCCACAGCCTCCAGATAGCACTTGACCTTGGGCTCGGTGCCGGAGGGCCGGACGATGACGCGGTCGCCCTGCTCGGTGAGGTAGATCAGCGCATCGGTGATGGTCGCCTCGTTCACCTCGGCACCGGGCAACGGGTCCTTCGTCAGGTCCAGGGACTCGACGACGGCGGAGCCGGCGATCTCCGTCGGAGGTTCGGCACGAAGCCCGGAGGTGATCTGCCCCAGCTGGCTGAGATCGTCGACCTTGATGGTGACCTGCCCGGTGATGAAGACGCCGGCCTCGGCGGCGATCTCGTCGAGCGCGTCGATCGCCGTCTTGCCGGCGGCCTTGAGGTCAGCGACGAGCTCGGCGAAGATCAGGGCGGTCGAGACTCCGTCCTTGTCCTTGACCATGGTGGGGTCCACGTTGAAGCCGATGGCCTCCTCGTAGCCGAAGCTCATGGCCTCCACCCGGGCGAGCCACTTGAATCCGGTCAGCGTGGCGGCGTGGCCGACGCCGCGGATCTCGCAGAGCCGCTCGAGGAGCCGGGAGGAGACGATCGAGTTGGCCATCACCACCGGGGATCCGTCCTCGCGAGGGCGCAACGGGCCGCGGCGCAGCAGATGGGCGCCGAGCAGGGCGCCCATCTCATCGCCGGAGAGCTGCCGCCACTGCGTCCTGGCCGGGTCGTAGACGGCGGCGGAGAGCCGGTCCGCGTCGGGGTCGTTGGCCAGGAGCAGGTCCGCGTCATGCTCCTGGGCGGCCTGCAGCCCCAAGTCCAGAGCGCCGGGCTCCTCCGGATTGGGGAAGTCGGCGGTGGGGAAGTCCGGGTCCGGGGCGAACTGCTCAGTCACCGGCACCACCCGGGAGAAGCCGCCCTTGGCGAGCAGCTCGGTGACCATCTCCCCGCCGACGCCGTGCATGGCGGTGTAGATGATGGTCAGGTCCCGGTGCGGGAAGCCCTCCGGGTCCAGGAGCTCCAGGGCCTCCTCCCGGTAGGAGGCACGGGCGTCGTCGTCGATGGCCAGAGCTCCGGACGGCACGTCCGGGGCCTCACCCGGAGGGGTCTCGGTCGAGGAGGCGAACTCCTCGGCGACCACTGCCTCGATGGTCGTGGCGATCTCTCGGTCCACCGGCGCGGTGATCTGCGCGCCGGCGCCTCGGCCGTGGGGCTCCAGCAGGCGTGAGAGCGTCCCTCCGAGGTAGACCTTGTAGCCGTTGTCCCGAGGCGGGTTGTGACTGGCGGTGACCATCACGCCCACCGAGGCTTCACGGACCAGCACCTGCCGGGCCAGCAGGGGCGTGGGGCCGGGCCGGTCGAAGATGTGGACCTCCCAGCCCGCGTCGGCGAAGAGCCGTGCCGTCTCGGCGGCGAACTCGTCGGACTGGTGGCGGGCGTCGAAACCGATGACGATGCGCCGGGCGCCTCCGGCGGTTCCATCGACGGCGGCCAGCTTCTCCTCGGCGTAGCGCAGCAGGCCGGCGGCGGTCTGCTGGACAACCAGACGGTTCATCCGCAGCGGCCCGGGACCCAGCTCGGCACGCAGCCCGGCCGTGCCGAAGGCCAAACGCCCTGCGAAGAGCCGGTCGAGCTGCTCAGCGGCCTCAGAGCTCTCCGTGGCGCGGGCGAGCAGGGCCTCCAGCTCGCGGCGCGTGACGGGATCCGGGTCCAGCTGGATCCAGCGGCGGACGGTGCTCAGCAGCTCGTCCTGGACGGTGACGTTCGTGTTCTCCGACACGCGTCTCAACTCCTCGGTCGCGGGCTCATACGGTGTGGCAGACGGTGGGTCACAGCCTAGTCGGGCGCAGCCGTGAGCGGGAGCCTGGGCTCAGTCCTCCAGGGCTCGGGCGATGATGCGAGCCAGCAGGGAGGCGATCCGCGGTGCGGCCTCCTGGCCTGCGTCGAGCACCTCCTGGTGGCTCAGCGGCACCGGGGAGATGCCTGCGGCCAGATTGGTCACCAGGGAGATGCCGAAGACCTCCATCCCGGCGGCGCGTGCGGCGATGGACTCCAGTGCGGTGGACATTCCGACCAGGTCCGCCCCGATGATGCCTGCGTGGCGGACCTCTGCGGGCGTCTCGTAGTGCGGGCCGGGGAACTGCGCATAGACGCCTTCCGGCAGCTCCGGATCGATCTGCCGGGCGATGCCTCGGAGGCGCGGCGAGTAGAGATCCGTCATGTCCACGAAATGCGCCCCGCGCAGCGGGGAGGTCCCGGTGAGGTTGATGTGGTCCTTGATCAGCACGGGCGTGCCGGGCACCCAGTCCGGGTTCAGCCCGCCGCATCCGTTGGTGAGCACCATCGTCTTCGCACCGGCGGCGGCCGCGGTGCGGACCCCGTGGGCGACGGCGTCGACGCCGCGTCCCTCGTAGTAGTGGGTGCGGGCCCCGACCACCAGGATGGTGCGGTCCTGCGCGGTGCGGATCGCCCGCAGCGTGCCGGTGTGCCCGGAGACCCCTGAGACGTGGAATCCGGGGACGTCATCGGCGCTGACCTCAGCGATGACCTCGCCCAGCTGTCCGGCGGCCTCGCCCCACCCTGAGCCCAGGGTGCAGGCCAGGTCGAAGGATTCGACGCCGGTGCGCTCCAGAAGCACCCGGGCGGCCCCCTCGGCCAGCTTGTTGGCCGGGGCGGTGGGGTCGTTCGTGGGGGTCAGTGCGGGCTCAGGGGCCACATGCTGCGTGTTCTCACTCATCTGCCCCAATCTACCTGCGTGCGGGTGTGTGCGGGAGACCGCGTCCGGCCAGCCGGACGCGGTCCCTGGCTGAGCCGCGGAGAACAGCCATACCATTGCGGTCATGACTGAAGACAGGCGAGTCAGTGACGAGGCGATCTGGGAGCTGACCACTGTGAACCGCCTGCGCCTGGCGGAGCTTCTCGAATCCCTCGACGACACCCAGTGGCGGACCGAGACCCTCTGCACCGGGTGGACGGTCCACCACATGGCCGCTCATCTCGTCCAGCCCATGGTGGTGGGGTTCCCGCATTTCTTGCTTGCTGCACTGCGGCACCGCGGGAACACTGCTCGCACCGTCGATGCGATCACCCGTCGGCTGGCTCGTCGACCGCGCGAGGAGCTGACCGCTGCGCTGCGGCGGCACAGCGATGATCGCCTTGACCCGCCGCGAGTGGGTCCGATGGGGCCATTTTCCGACTCCTGCATCCACCTGCGCGACATCGCCAGGCCGCTGCGGCTCGAGGCTGATGTCCCGGCTCGGCACTGGGAGGTGTTGATGGACCATCTGGCGGGCCCTGCCGTCATCCCTGGCCTCGTCCCGCCGGGTCGGATCGCGGGGCTGGAGCTGATCGCCGTCGACGCCGGCTGGCAGGCAGGGGTCGGGGCCCCGGTGCGTGGCATGTTGGAAGCACTCGCGCTGGGGGTGACCGGTCGCGCCGTCGCGCTCGACGAGCTGGAGGGGCCGGGGGTCGCGCTTCTGCGGACCCGGCTGTTGGAGGAGGCCACGCCCGGTCCGGAAGGTCCGCTAGGAAAAAGCGCCGCCTAGTCGGCACAATGGTCCCCGTGACTTCATCTGACCTCCGCAAGCATTTCGCCCCTGACCGTGTCGCGATCCTGGGTGGCGGCCCGGGCGGTTATGAGGCAGCCCTCGTCGCCGCCGACGCGGGCGCCGACGTCACCATCGTGGAGGACAAGGGCCTCGGCGGCTCCGCCGTGCTGACCGACGTCGTGCCGTCCAAGACGCTGATCGCCACCGCCGACGCCATGCGGCGGGTCAATGCCTCCACCGCCTTCGGGGTGCGCTTCGGCGAGCACAGCAGCGACGCCTATGAGACCGAGGCCTGGGCCGACATCTCCAAGGTCAACGAGCGGCTGCTGAAGCTGGCCCACGACCAGTCCCGGGACATCCACGCGTCCCTGGAGGCCATCGGCGTCACCATCATCCAGGGCCGGGGGCGGCTCGTGCCGCCCCACCACATCGAGGTCACCACTCCCGGCGGAGAGACGCAGCTGGTCGAGGCCGACGCCCTCATCGTCGCGACCGGCGCCCACCCCCGCGAGCTGGCCTCGGCCGTGCCCGACGGTGAGCGCATCCTGAACTGGACCCAGGCCTACAACCTCACCGAGGTGCCGGAGCACATGATCGTGGTCGGCTCCGGAGTCACCGGAGCGGAGTTCGCATCCGCCTACCGGCGCCTCGGCGCCGGGGTCACCCTCGTCTCCTCGCGTGACCGGGTGCTGCCAGGCGAGGATGCAGATGCCGCCCGTGTCCTGGAGAACTCCTTCGCCCGGGTCGGGGTCAAGGTCGCCTCCCGGAGCCGCGCCGAGGCGGTGGAGCGCACCACCGACGGCGTGCGGGTGACCCTCACCGACGGCAGCGTCCTGGAGGGCACACACTGCCTGATGGCCGTCGGAGGCATCCCGAACACCGAGAACATCGGGCTCCAGGAATGCGGCGTGGAGATCGCCGAGTCGGGGCACATCCTGGTGGATCACGTCTCGCGCACCACGGCGAACAACATCTACGCCGCCGGTGACTGCACCGGCATGATGCCGCTGGCCTCCGTGGCCGCCATGCAGGGTCGCGTGGCCGTCTCCCACATGCGGGGAGACGCAGTGAAGCCGCTCAAGCTGCACCAGGTGGCCTCCAACGTGTTCACCTCCCCGGAGATCGCGACCGTCGGCGTCACCCAGGAGCAGGTCGACTCCGGCAAGTACCAGGCCGACGTCGTCAAGCTGGACCTGGCCACCAATCCGCGGGCCAAGATGACCAACGTCAAGGACGGTTTCGTCAAGATCTTCTCGCGCAAAGGCTCGGGGACCGTCATCGGCGCCGTGGTCGTCGCTCCGCGGGCCTCGGAGCTGATCTTCCCGCTCGCGCTGGCGGTCACCCAGAAGATCCACGTCGACGACGTCGCCGCCACCTTCACCGTGTATCCCTCGCTGTCCGGGTCGCTGGCCGAGGCGGCGCGCCGCCTGCACGTGCACCTCTAGATCGGGTGGGCCGTGCACCGCAGTCCGCGCTGACCTGCACGCGGCTAGCATGTGGGGATGACCTCCCGCGCACCCACCGCCGTCGACGCCCACGCTGAGGAACACTTCGAGAGGCTTCTGGCGATCAGCCCCGAAGAGGCCACCATGCTGGGCCGTTCCGGCGCCGAGACCGAATACTCGGATCTCTCCCCGGCAGGCCGTGAGGAGGTCGTCGCCGAGCACCGGCGGGCGCTCGCCGGCCTGGACGGACTCACCGCGCAGGACCGCACCGATGAGGTGACCGTGCACGCGATGCGCGAGCGTCTCGGCCTGGAGATCGCCCTGCACGAGACCGGCCGCACGGAGCTGAACAATCTCGCCTCGCCCTCCCAAGAGGTGCGGATGGTCCTGGAGCTGATGCCGCAGTCCTCGGCCGAAGACTTCGCCCACATCGCCGGTCGGCTGCACAATCTTCCCGGTGCGTTGGAGGGCCACTGGGAGTCGCTGCGCCACTCCCAGAACCTCGGTCACGTCCCGGCCCGCCGGCAGGTGCTCGCAGTCGCCGAGCAGTGCCGTGACTACGCGCGCACCGACGGTGCGCTGTCCACCCTGATCGAGGCCGCTCGGCAGGCCGGTCTCGGCGACGACGTCGTCGCCCATGTCACCGACGGTGTGGCAGCTGCGGCGGGCGGCTATCAGCAGTTGGCTGCCCGACTCGTCGACGGGCTGCTGCCCGACGCTCCGGAGGAAGACGCCGTCGGCCCCGAGCACTACCGGCTGGCCTCTCAGCTGTTCACCGGCACCGTGCTGGACCTGGAGGAGACCTACGAGTGGGGGCTCGAGGAGCTCTCCCGGCTCGTCGCCGCCCAGCAGAAGGTCGCCGAGCGCATCCGTCCCGGGGCAAGCATCGCCGAGGCCAAGCAGATCCTCGACGCCGATCCCGCCCGCCAGCTGCACGGCACCGAGGCCCTGCAGGCCTGGATGCAGCGCCTCTCAGACGCCGCCGTCGTCGCACTGAAGGACACCCACTTCGACATCCCGGCGCCCATGGACGTGGTGGAATGTCGCATCGCCCCTACCCAGGACGGCGGGGTCTACTACACCGGCCCCAGCGATGACTTCAGCCGTCCGGGCCGCATGTGGTGGTCCGTGCCGCCGGAGGACACCAGCTTCACCACCTGGGCGGAGACCACCACCGTCTATCACGAGGGCGTGCCCGGCCATCATCTGCAGATCGCCACCGCCACCCTGGTCAAGGACCGGCTGAACTCCTGGCGGCGCCACGGCTGCTTCGTCTCCGGATACGCAGAGGGCTGGGCGCTCTACGCTGAGGAGCTCATGGGCGAACTGGGCCATCTCTCCGACCCGGGTGACGCGATGGGCATGCTGGACATGCAGCGCATGCGCGCGGCACGGGTGGTCTTCGACATCGGCGTGCACTGCCGCATGCCTGCCCCGCAGCAGCATGGCGGCGGTACCTGGACGCCCGAGGCCGGGCGAGCCTTTCTGCGCGAGCACCTGCCGATCTCCGAGGCGCAGCTGGACTTCGAATTCGTGCGCTACCTCGGTTGGCCCGGCCAGGCCCCCTCTTACAAGGTCGGTCAGCGGGTCTTCGAGCAGGTGCGTGCCGAGCGCGAGGCTGCCGAGGGTGCTCAGTTCGATCTGCGGGCCTTCCACACCGAGGTCCTGCAGCTCGGGATGCTGGGCCTGGATACCCTCCGATTCGCACTGGCCCGGGACTGACCATGGCGCCCAACCCCTTCCGAACGTCCGCACGGCCGGTGACCCTGACGGCGGAGCTCCCTGCAGGCCAGATCTGGCTGCGCCCGTGCACGCCCGGAGACGAGCATGGCTACCTGGCACTTCGCCGGGCCAATCAGGACTGGCTGGCCCCCTGGGACGCCACCACGCCGGAGAGCCCCGTGGTCGCGCAGCCCACTCAGGCCGGCGTCCGGAAGATGCTCCGCACCATGGCCCGTCACGCCCGGGCGGGAACCCACCTGCCCTGGCTGCTGTGGTTCCGCGAGACCGGAACCGGCACCGACACCGGCACCGCCCCCCAGATGGTCGGTCAGGTGACCGTCGGGCCGATCATCGGCGGCTCGGCACGCACGACCTCCATCGGCTACTGGTTGGATCAGGGCCATGCCGGCCGTGGGCTGATGACCTCGGCGGTCGCGCTGGCCTGCGACCACCTCTTCTTCGAACGGGGCCTGCACCGGGTGGAGATCAACATCCGCCCGGAGAACACCCCGAGCCTGCGGGTGGTGGAGAAGCTCGGCTTCCGGGACGAAGGGCTGCGCCGGAGGTATCTGCACATCGCCGGGGAATGGACCGACCACCGGAGCTTCGCGCTGACCTCGGAGGAAGTGGGCCCGGGGCTGCTCGCCCGGCTGATGTGACACGCCTCGCGTCGCCGGGCGGGTATCGCCGGAACCGGGCCTCCGATCGGCTACGCTGGGGAGCTGTACCTCATGATCGGCGTAACCCCCGGTGCGCAGGAGATGACGGTGCTGAAGAAGGGCAGGTGGAGTCACGGTGACGCTGGGCATCGGTCGCCTCGAGATGGCGATCATCAACGTGATCCACAGTCTGCCCATCCACTCTTCAGTGCTGTTCGCCCTGATCGCCGGGCTCTTCCTGGCGGCGCTGATCATCCGGGCCCAGCGACTGCCGAGCCGACCCTCGGAGACCTCCCGAAGAAGGGCAAGCATGTCTGCGACCACCTCACGCGGCGGAGCCAGCGCCGCATCGACGACCGGAGCGCCCGCGGCCCAGCCTGCGAGCCGTTTCACCGTCCACTGGGGCAGGACCTCGGTGGTGCTGCTGGGCCTGCTCGCGCTGCTGACCGCGACGGTCACCGGCGTGCTGGCCGCCGCCACCTCGCTCACTGTCACTGTGCCGCTGATCTCCGGCGCCGTCTTCCTCGCCAGCCTGGCCACGCTGCGCACCATGGCCGCCTCCCGTCGGCGTCGTCGCCGTCGTCGTCGCCTGGATGCCGCGCTGCGGGAGGCCATGAACCCTGATGTGGACGAGGCCGGACTGCGCAGGCCGACGGTGCCCAGCACCGCCGCCGCGGTCACCGAGCACTCTGCCCGCACGGGCCCGTTCGACGCGTTGAGCTCCGACGAGCGCGGAGTCGGCGGGCCCCGCTCGCTGCAGGAGGTCGACGCCGACGGACTGCCGGTCGACCTCGCTGAGACATTCCCGGCAGGGGAGCAGCCGGCCCCGGCCGCCGCCTCGCCGGCGGAGCCCTGGGAGCCGCGCGAGCTGCCCAAGCCGAAGTATCTGGAGGTGGAGAAGGCCGAGCGTCCGCTGCCCGAGCCGATCACCCCAGAGGCGCCCAAACCTTCCGCAGATGTGAAGATCGGCCGTGCGGCCTCCGGCCCGGCCGTGGCGCCGCCGACCCCGGCCCGTCCGCAGACGGCCGTCCAGCAGTCTCTCGACCTCGACGCCGTGCTGAAGCGCCGGCGGGCCTGAGCCGCGACCACCTCCATGGCCGTCGACCTTCCACCGCAGGCCCCGCGGGCCGCGCCCTCGCCGGGCACCGCCCAGCTGGAGGCCAAGCAGCTGGCGTTCATGGAGTCCTATGACGCCCACTCGCCGATCTCGGTGGCCGTCCAGCACACCGGTGTCTACCCGACCTCCATCCACCTGGAGTCCCTCCAGCACCGGCCGGGCGCCGGGGTCACCGGCATCTACCGGGTGGCCACTGCGCGACCAGTGATGCCCCGGAACTGGCCCTCCGGCGTCTACACCGAGACCTCCGATCACGTCGACGAGCTCTACGTGGGGATGACCACCGAGGCGGTCCCGGCCGACTCGGACGGCATCATCTACTCGCACAGCCCTTATGGACGCTTGGCGATCTGGCAGCACCCGCTGGACCCTTCGCTGCCCGGCCTGCGCCTGGCCACCGACCCGGCCTCCGTAGTGGCGCAGTGGGGGAGGGGACGCAGGCTTGTGGGCCTGGAGACCATCAGCTATCGGCCGCTGCGCCGTGCGGTGATCGCCGCAGACTTCGACGACGGCACGCGCCTGTATCTGAAGGTCCTCCGCGCCGGCCGTGCCAGGGACCTCGACGCCCGCCATCGGATGCTGCTCGGGGCCGGGATCCCGGCCCCGCAGCCGGTGTGCGAGCCGGTGGCCGACGTCGTCGCGCTGCAGGAGGGCCCAGGCGAGTCCCTGGCTGAGCAGCTGCTGGCCGACGGCGGCGCCACCGTGGACCCCGCCCAGTTCCTGCGCCTGCTGGACACGATGCCGGTCTCGGTGATGACCCTGCCGGCCCGTGACGCCTGGACCGACCGGCTGCCGGCCTACGCCTCTGCGGCGGTCTCCGCCCTGCCGCATTGCGCCGACCGGATCCGTCGTCTGGAGCGCGCCGTGCTGACCGGGCTGCCGCGCACCGACCGCGGCCCGGTGGTGCCCACCCACGGGGACTTCTATGAGGCCAACGTGCTCATGGCTCATGACGTGGTCTCGTGCCTGCTCGACGTCGACTCGCTGGGCCCCGGACATCGGGTGGACGATCTGGCCTGCTTCCTGGGCCACGTCGCCGTGCTGCCGGCTGTGGACTCACGCTACGTGCATGCCCCTGCGGCGCTGGCCCGTTTCGCCCGAGCCTTCGCCCAGGTGGTGGACCCCGAGGCACTGCGGCTGCGGGCGGCCTCGGTGGCGCTGTCCCTGGTGGCCGGTGCTCGAGACTCTCGGCGCGACGGCTGGGAGGCCCAGGCCGAGCACCGACTGACCTGCGCCGAAGCGCTGATGGGCTTCGTCAGCCCCGGGCCAGCTCTTCCGCAGTGGCCAGACGATATCCCGCACCACGTACGGTGACGATGCGTTCGGCGCCCAGCTTGGTGCGCAGATAACGGATGTAGACGTCGACCACGTTGGAGCTGGTCTCCGGGCCCGACTCCCACACCATGTCCAGCAGCTGGTCCCGAGAGAGGACCTGCCGCGGGTGGTCCAGCAGCACCTCCGCGAGGGCGAACTCCCGTGCGGAGAGCTCCACGCCCCGGCCTTCCACGCTGGCCTGCCGGCTCTGCAGGTCCAGGCGCAGCCCGGCGTGCTCCAGCTCGGTGATCTCCGCGGCCGCCTCGTCAGTCTGTGCGACCGGCCGCAGCCGCAGCCGGACCCGGGCCACCAGCTCCTCCACCCGGAAGGGCTTGGCCATGTAGTCCTGCGCTCCCGAGGAGAGCCCCTGGACGGTGTCCTCCACGGAGGAACGGGCGGTCAGGATGATGACCGGCACGGCGCTGCCCCCAGAGCGGAGCTTCTCCAGCACCTCGAAGCCGTTCATCTGCGGCAGCCCGAGATCGAGGATGACGAGGTCGAAGTGAGCGTTGGCGAGCTGGACGATCGCTTCGGTGCCGCTGCGCGCGATCTGTGACTCGAAGCCCGCTGCCTGGAGCCCTTTGGCCACGAAGGCGCTGATCCGGTCCTCGTCCTCGACGATGAGGATCCTGCTCATCTCTCTCCTCCTGGCATGATCCCTGTTATCTGGCCCGGCTGGTCCAGTGCCTCGAGCTCCTGCAATGGCAGCACGATGGTGAAGGTGGATCCCCGCCCGGCGGCAGACTCCACGTGGACCTGCCCTCCGTGCAACCGGGCGATGGTGTCCACGATGGTCAGGCCCAGGCCGGAGCCCTCAGCGCGTGAGGAGTTCGTGCCCCGGGCGAAGCGGAGGAAGATCTTCTCCTGGTCCTCCGGGCTGATTCCCGCCCCGGCATCGCGCACCCACAAGTGCAGGGCATCGCCACGCAGGGCGGAGCCCAACGAGATCTCAGCGCCCGGGGCGGAGAACTTCACCGCGTTGTGCGCCAGCTGCAGCCAGGCCTGGGTGATGCGCTGGGCGTCCAGGGGCAGCACCGCTTGGGCCCTGACATCGCGCAGCCAGGTCCGGTCACCCAGCTGCACAGCCTTCTCGAAGACCTGGTCGGTGAGCAGATCCACGTCGGTGGCCGCCGGGGTGAGGAAGTCGATCTGGTCGGACTTGGCGAGGGTGACCAGGTCTTCCACCAGACGGCTCATCCGGTCCAGCTCGTCGACGGCGAGGTCCCGGGTAGCGATCACCTCGGAGGGGTCCTCCGGGTCCACCAGCTCCAGGTGACCGCGGACGATGGTGATGGGGGTGCGCAGCTCGTGGCCGACGTCGTCGAGGAGCCGCCGCTGGGAGGTCACCGCGGTCTCCAAGCGGTCCAGCATCTCGTTGACGGTGACGGTCAGTTCGCCGAGGTCGTCCCGGGAGTGGACGTCGATGCGCCGTGAGATGTCGGTCTCGGTGATGGACCGGACGGTCTGCCGCAGCCGTCGGATGGGTTCCAGCAGCCGGCCCACCATCAGCCAGCCGAGGAAGCCTGTGACGGCCACCGCCCCCAGGCCCACTGCGGTGTAGGTGAGGAAGGTGCGGTTCAGTGCGGCCATGCCGGCCTCGACGTCGACGGCCAGCACGAACAGAGTGGGGGAGTCGTCCTCGGCCATCATCACCGGGACGACGACGGCCCGGTAGGTCGAGGCCGCGGTCTGCACGGTATGGATCCGGTGCTCGGTGATCGGTTCCTGGTCCAGCACCCAGTCGACGAACTCCGGGTCCTCCTCGAGCCGGACCGGCTGCTGCTCGTTCGGAGTCCAGCGCACCGTGCCGTCACGCAGGGCGAGCATGGACTCGTGCTCGGCCAGCAGGGTGCGCTGCATGCCCACCTGGATCAGCCGGTCGGCGGTGCTCCAGGGCTCCCCGGTCTCCGGATCGTTGCCGTCTTCGCCGAGCTGGATGAACTCGGTGACGGTGCGGGCCAGTGCGTCGTCCATGGTCCGATAGTGCTCCACCCTCTGCAGCAGGTAGGCGGCAGCGCCGGCGAGGACGAGGGTCAGCACGGTGAGGAACACCATGAACAGCAGCACGCGCGTGCGGACCGCCCAGCGTCTCACGGCTTCATCCGTCGTTTCAGCCGGGTGAGCTCGCGGCGCAGCTCAGCGGCCTCGTCGGCCTTGCCCTGGCGCATGAGCGCGTCGATACGGCCCTCCAGGGCCTCGGCGACCAGATCGTGCTCGGCCTGCCGGTCACCGACGGCCATCCGCAGGATCGCCTCGGCCTCGTCGGCGCGGCCCATCTCCAGGAGGACCTTCCCGGCGAGGATCTCCGCACCGCCGGCGGAACGGTCGTCTCCGGCGGCCAGGAACAGGTCTGCGGCGTCCAGGGCGCGGGCGACGGCGGCGGATCCCTCCCCGAGCGAGACATAGCCGCGGGCGAGGGAATCGGTGATGTCAGCCACCTGCCAGTCGGTGCCATGCTCCTGGGCGACCTTGAGCGCCTCCTGGAGGAGGTCGACGCCGTCAGGGTCCTCGGTGCGGGTCAGCAGGTGTCCCAACGCGTGCAGTGCCTGGACCAGGATCGCCGGATCGTCCTCCTGGGCCCTGCGTGCCAGCTCGAGGGCCTTCCGGTGGTGCGTCTCGGCGGCCTCGAACCGCTCCAGCGAGGCAGCCAGGGCGCCGGCGGCCAGGCGTGCGCGTGCGGACTCCTCCAGCTCCTGGGCAGAGAGGAACAGCTCAGCGGCCTCCTCCCAGTGCGCCATGGCCTCCAGGGGACGCTTCTGCTGGGTGACGGAGTGGCCCAGACCCATCAGAGATCGGGCCCGCACTGCGATGTCCTCCTCGGAGCTGGCCAGCCGGACCGAGAGCGCGTCGAGGACCTTCTCCGCCTCGTCGAAGCGTTCCAGCTCGAGCAGCTGCTGACCCAGGGCCAGAGTGAGCATCCGAGACTCGGGGAACTCGCCCAGCTCCGCCTGCTGCACGGCGACCTTCCAGGCCAGCACCGAGGCTTCGCCCTCGTCGACGGCGGAGCTCAGGCCCGCCAGAAGCGCGGCAGCGGAGGCCGCGCCCTTGCGCACCCCGCAGGCGGCGTAGAGCTCCACGGAGCTGATCGCGTCGGTGATCGCCTCGTGAGGCTTGTCGTCGTGGTGGTGGATGGTGGCGCGCAGCATCGACATGGCCCCGCGCACTGCCCGGTTGGCCGGCGCTCCCATGACGTCATCGGTGACCTGCAGTGCGCGGGATGAGTCTCCGGTGAGCAGCAAGGTGTGAGCGAGGAACATCCGTGCCCCGGCCAGCGCCTCGGGGCGGTCCAGCCGGATGAGGATGTCCACGGCCTCCTCGACCACCGGCAGGGCGGCCTCAGGTCCCTCGTCGTGCAGGACCCGCACCGCCTGGGAGGAGAGCACGTCGGCGAGCTCCAGGGTGGGTGCTCCGGCGGCCTCGTCCTCATCGCGGAGCTGTTCGGCCACTCGGGCGAGGATCTCCCCCTCCACGTGGTCGGGCTCGCGCAGGAGCATCGGCCCCAGCTCCTCCTCGATGCGGGCCTGTCGGGTGCGACCGAGTCGCCGCAGCAGCGCCACCCGCTCCTTCACGTAGGGGGAGGAAGCCCCGGTGTCGCCGCGCATCTCATGCACGCCCGAGAGGATCCGCAGCAGCATCAGCCGGTTGTCCGGGTCCTCGCCTCCGGCGGCGTCCAGGCCCGCCTGTGCGGCCTCCGCGGCCGCGGCATAGCGCTCGCCGTAGGCCGCCTCATAGGCGAGGTCCAACCAGCCGCGGGAGGTCTCGGCGCGCGGCTCAACGGTCTGCGGTCCGTGCAGCAGGGACTGCAGACGGGTGATCAGCGGAGCGGCGCCCGGCAGCTCCACGTCGACATCGGCAGGATCACTGGTCATCACCTCCAGCCTATGTGTTCTGGGATCATGACGCGCACCGTCGGCGCCGTGGGAGCACCTCCTGCCTACAATGGCAGCCATGACTTCTCCGGCCGTCCGCAGCTCCGCCCTGCCTGCGGCGACCCTGCTGGCCCTGATCACGCTGGTGGCCGGATGCTCCGGTCCGCCCCCCGCTGAGGAACCCACCGGTGAGGCTGCCGAGCGGGCCTGGACCATCGCCGTCCCCGACCACGCGCTGGACCGCGCGGTGGCGCACATCTATTCTCTGGCGCTGAACTCCCGGGAGACCCCTGCTGTGGTGGAGATCCACGACGGCGGTGTCGGAGCGCTCGCCTCCGCGCTCACCGGGGAGGAGGACCCGGGCTATGACATGGTCCTGGCCCGAACCCTCCCGCTGGTCGATCAGCTGGAGGACGACGCGGCCGACGACGGAGCCGACGACGGAGCCGAAGGGGAGGCCGACGGCGTCAAGCCCGGCCCGGCCGCTCAGGAGCTGGTCGACGCCGCCGAGACCCACCTGCCCGGGGCCCAGCTGCTGGAGCCCTCGGCCGCGGTGCTCTCCAATGCTCTGGTGATCACCTCGGTGACCGCGGAGCTGCACGAGATCGACCTGAGCGCGGAGGCCGATGATCCGGCCTTCGCCGCGGCCTGCGACGAGCTGCGCATCGGGATCCGCCAGGACCTGCCGGATCCGGAGCCGCTGCTCGAGGAGCTCTATGACTGTGAGCCGGAAGAGGTGACCGCCGGCACGGAGGGAGAGCTGCTGCAGCAGGTGATCACCGCGGAGATCGATGCGGCGATCATCACCGACTCCCACCCTGGGATCCGTGAGCACGCCCTGGTGGCGCTCACCGACGCCGAGCAGGCCTTCGGGGAGGAGCAGTACGTGCCGGTGGTGGTCCCCGGCATCGCCGAGGACATGCCCGACATCGTCGACGAGGTCGCCCGGCGGCTGGACGACGAGGCGATGGTGACCCTGCGTCAGCTCATCGACGGGGAGGACGGGCTCGGGCCGCAGGAGGCGGCCGAGTACTGGCTGGTGGAGGAGGATCTCGTCGCCGAGCCTGAGGACTGGGGCTGACCAGGGCCTCGAGGCTCGTGGGAGTCTTGACGCATGAGGCAGTATTGCTTCATGGAGGAGTTCGAGGAGTTCACCCAGTCGCACAAGCTGCGCGGAGTCCGCTATGACGTGCGCGGTCCCATCGCCGAGGAGGCCGCCCGCCTCGAGGCGGGCGGACACCGCATCACCAAGCTGAACATCGGAAACCTCGCCCCGTTTGGCTTCGAGGCGCCCGATTCCATCCTGGTCGACATGATCAAGAACCTGCCGACCGCACAGGGCTACTCCGAGTCCCAGGGAATCTATTCCGCCCGCACCGCAGTGGCGCAGTACTACCAGACCCGGGGGATGAGAGAGGCCGAGGTCGAGGACGTGATACTGGGCAACGGGGTCTCTGAGCTGATCTCCCTGGTGCTGCAGGCGATGCTGAACCCCGGTGACGAGGTCCTCATCCCGGCCCCGGACTACCCGCTGTGGACCGCGGTGACCACGCTGGCCGGCGGACGGCCGGTGCACTACATCTGCGATGAGCAGAACCACTGGTGGCCGGATCCGGAGGAGATCGAGTCCAAGGTCACCGACCGCACCAAGGCGCTGGTGATCATCAACCCGAACAATCCCACCGGGGCGGTCTATCCGCGGGAGATCCTGAAGGCGATGGTCGACATCGCCCGGCGTCACAACCTGATCCTGCTCTCGGACGAGATCTACGAGAAGATCACCTACGACGACGCGGAGACGGTCAACGTCTGCACGCTCTCCGACGATGTCTTCACGATCACCTTCTCGGGCCTGTCGAAGACCTGGCGGGTGGCGGGCTTCCGCTCCGGGTGGATCTACATCTCCGGGCCCAAGCACCGGGCGAAGAACTACCTCGAAGGCCTGACGCTGATGTCGAATCTGCGGATGTGTCCCAATGTGCCGGCTCAGCATGCGATCCAGACGGCGCTGGGCGGGTACCAGTCCATCAACGAGTTCATCGAGCCCGGCGGCCGGCTCTATGAGCAGCGCAATGTGGCCTATGAGCTGCTGCGCCAGATCGAGGGCGTCGAAGTCCATCAGGCCGACGGCGCGCTGTATCTGTTCCCGCGGCTGGATCCGGAGATCTACCCCATCGAGAGCGACGAGGCCTTCGTCATCGAGCTGCTGCGGCAGCAGAAGATCCTGGTCTCTCATGGCCGGGCCTTCAACTGGATCGATGACAATCATTTCCGGCTGGTCACCCTTCCGGCGGTGGAGGAGCTCGAGGAGGCCATCGGCGGCATCTCCGAGTTCCTGGCGGGCTATCGGGACGCCGTCGCCGCGAGCAGGATGCTGTGAGCCTGGGGTGTCCTCGGGGCTCGGGGTGTCATCTGCGCGACGGCGACCTCCGGTGAGGCAAGATGGGGGGATGCAGGAGTTCGAGGAGTTCACTCAGTCGCCCAAGCTCCGAGACGTCCGTTACGACGTCCGAGGACCGATCGCCCAGGAGGCGGCGCGGCTGGAACGTGAAGGGCACAAGATCACCCGGCTGAACATCGGCAACCCGGCCCCGTTCGGCTTCGAGGCGCCGGACTCGATCCGGATGACGATGATCAACAACCTGGCGGACGCTCAGGGCTACTCGGACTCGCAGGGCATCTATTCTGCGCGCATCGCGGTGGCGCAGTATTACCAGTCCCGCGGCATGACCGACACCGACCCGGATGACATCTACCTGGGCAACGGGGTCTCTGAGCTGATCACCATGGTGCTGCAGGCGATGCTGGCGCCTGGGGACGAGGTCCTCATCCCGGCCCCGGACTACCCGCTGTGGACGGGAGCGACCACGCTGGCCGGGGGTCGCGCGGTGCATTACCTCTGTGATGAGCAGAACCACTGGTGGCCGGATCCGGAGGAGATCGAGTCCAAGGTCACCGACCGCACCAAGGCGCTGGTGATCATCAACCCGAACAATCCCACCGGGGCGGTGTATCCGCGGGAGATTCTGGAGGCGATGGTCGACATCGCCCGGCGTCACAACCTGATCCTGCTCTCGGATGAGATCTACGAGAACATCACCTTCGACGAGGCCGAGATGGTCAACGTCTGCACGCTCTCTGATGATGTCTTCACGATCACCTTTTCGGGTCTGTCGAAGACCTGGCGGGTGGCGGGCTTCCGCTCCGGGTGGATCTACGTCTCCGGACCCAAGCACCGGGCGAAGAACTACCTCGAAGGCCTGACCCTGCTGATGAACATGCGCATGTGCGCCAATGTGCCGGCTCAGCATGCGATCCAGGCCGCCCTCGGCGGTCACCAGTCCATCCAGGACCTGATCGCTCCGGGCGGACGTCTGCACGAGCAGCGCACCACCGCGCACAGGCTGCTCTCCGAGATCGAAGGTGTCACCGTGGAGCAGGCTGACGGTGCGCTGTATCTGTTCCCGCGGCTGGATCCGGAGATCTACCCGATCGAGGATGACGAGGCCTTCGTCATCGAGCTGCTGCGGCAGCAGAAGATCCTGGTCTCTCATGGCCGGGCCTTCAACTGGATCGATGACAATCATTTCCGGCTGGTCACCCTGCCCGGCGTGGAGGAGCTGGAGGTCGCCATCGGTGGGATCTCCGAGTTCCTGGAGGCGTACCGGAACGCTGCGGCGCGCAGCTGAGAGGTCTCCGTGACGGATCTTCCCTTCGACGCCGACCCCCGCGGCATCTGGCGAGCCCCCGGCTGGGGCGCTCCGCTGCATCTGGAGAAGATCCCCACCGGACGTCGTCTGGAGTTCGCCGGGAAGAAGAAGCGGGGGCGGCGCCTGCTCGCCGAACGTGCCGAGGTCCTCGCCGACGCCCAGGAGCGGCTCTGGGCCCACCAGGTCGCCGCCGCTGACGAGACCCGCTCCGCCGTCATGGAGCGGCTCACCAGCCGGATCCCGCAGCTCACCGGTGATCAGCGAAGACGGCGTGAGCAGGTGCTCACCGCTGAGGTCCTCGAGGCGCTGCGCGACGTGGAGCAGGGCCCCCGGGTGCTGCTGGTCCTCCAAGGCATGGACGCCTCGGGCAAGGGAGGCACGGTCAAGCATGTGGCCGGCTCGATGGACCCGCTGGGCGTCTCGGTCACCGGATTCGGGCGGCCTACCGAGGCGGAACGCCGCGAACACTACCTGCGTCGGGTCATCCGTCGACTGCCCGCGCCCGGAATGGTCGGAGTCTTCGACCGCTCGCACTACGAGGACGTGCTGGTCCCGGCGGTCAGCGGCGACCTGGACGCCGACGCGCTGGCCGGACGCACAGAGACGCTGCGCCTCTTCGAGGACGAGCTGGTGCGTCGCGGCTTCGCCCTCGTCAAGGTGTTCCTGCATCTGTCCCCGGAGGAACAGCTGGAACGGCTCCTCTCCCGGCTGGACCGGCGCGAGAAGCATTGGAAGTACGACCCCTCCGATGCTGATGCCCGCGCCGACTTCGACACCTTCCGCACTGTCTACTCGGGCCTGCTGGAAGCCACCGACGCCGATTGGGCGCCGTGGCACATCGTCGGGGCGGACCGCAAATGGTACTCCCGGCTCGCGGTCCAGGAGCTGCTCATCGCCGCCCTGGAGGACTTGGAGCTGGGCTGGCCCCGGGCTGGCTATGACATCGAGACGGAGCGAGCCCGTCTGCTGCAGAGCTGGCTGTAGGCCGGGCCGGAGCCGATCTGCTCAGGACTGCTCCGCCTCCTGGGTGCTCTCCAGGCTGCGCCGGACCTCTTCGAGCCGTGCCGAGGCGCCGTCGAGCCAGCGCTCACAGCGGTCCGCCAGCGCCTCTCCGCGCTGCCACAGGGCCAGCGACTGCTCCAAGGGCGCGCCGCCGGTCTCCAGTTTGGTGACCACCGCGATCAGCTCTTCCCGCGCCTGCTCGTAGGTCATCGTCTCGATGTCCTCGAGCTGGGCGCCGGAGAAGCCCTCTTCCGGGTTCTGTGCCATCTGCTGCCCTCTTCCTCTCAGTTCTGATCCTCGTGAGCTGCGCCCTCGGCGGCCGGGCCCTCGCCCGCCAGCACGTGTGCTGTGCGGGCCGTCAGCTCGCCGCGGGCCACCATGACGCGCAGGGGCGACCCCTGCTCCACCTCGGAGGCGTCCCGGACGATGTGCCATCCGCTGCGAGTCCGTGGTCGGCCGGACTCATCCAGGGCGCCGTGCTCCGGATGGGACTGGACCACCGCATAGCCGCGGTCCAGGGTGGACTGCGGAGAGAGCCCGGTCACCCGGGCCCGGGCCTGACCGACCCAGTCGCGGGCGCGCGCCACCGAGGCCTCCATGGAGACCAGCGCCCGGCGTCGCAGCCCGGTCAGCTCCTCAGCACGCACGGTGACCATGGTCTCCGGCTGGGCCAGCACGGGGCGGGAGCGGACGGAGCTGAGCCACTCGGCCTCGCGGGCGACCATCCGCTGGACCCCGGAAGACATCCGCGCGCGGGCCTGGGTGATGTTCTCCCGCTCCAGCGCCTCGTCCACCACCAGCAGCTTGGCCGAGCCGGTGGGAGTGGAGGCGCGGACGTCGGCGACCTCGTCGAGCAGCGGACGGTCGGCCTCGTGGCCGATCGCCGAGACCACCGGGGTCTGTGCGGCGGCGATGGCCCGGATCAGGCGTTCGTCCGAGAACGGCAGCACGACCTCCTCCAGCGCTCCGCCGCCGCGGGCGATCACGATCACGTCCACGGCCGGGTCGGCGTCGAGCTCGGCCAACGCGGCGGCGACCTCCAGCGGAGCGGCGGTGCCCTGGGTGGCGACCTCACGGATCTCGAACTGTGCGGCGGCCCACCGCGCATGGGTGTTGCGCAGGATGTCCTTCTTCGCATCGGAGTTCCGGCCGGTGATCAGCCCGATCCGGCGGGGGAGCACCGGCAGCGGCCGCTTCCGGTCGGCGGCGAACAGCCCCTCGGCGGCCAGCTGCTTCTTCAGCTGCTCCACCCGGGCGAGCAGGTCGCCGAGCCCGACGGGGCGCATCTGTTGGGTCACCAGGGAGAGCCGGCCCGTCTTCTCATACAGGTTCGGGCGCACCTGGGCGACCACGCGGGAACCGGGCTGGACCACGCCGTCGAGCCCGGAGGCCACCTGGCGCCACGCCACGGCGCTGAAGGAGACCTCCTGCTCGAGGTCCCGCAGGGTCATCCAGGCGTTGCCGTTGCGCAGGGTGAACTCCACCAGCTGCCCCTCCACCCAGGTGGGGGCGACTTTCTCGATGTGCGTCTTGAGTTTTCCGGAGAAGTGACTCAGCGGCCACGGCGTCTCCGGGGAGGTCTCACGGCTGGTCGCCGGCATGGCGGACAGCTCAGGACCGTCCCCCGCGTGTGCCTGACCCACAGTTCCTCCTCCGCGCCGGTACGATCGATGCTGCCAGACACTCTACTCATCTGCGCCGACGCGTTCCTCCCGGTGGTCCACGGGTGTGGAGAAGACCCGCACAGCATCGAAACCTGTGGAGGAACAGCGCCGAGTGGAAGACAGGAGATCCAGTGCGTCACGTGCTGAGCACCCTCTGCGCCGTGCTGGCCGCCCTTCTGGCGGCCGCCGCACTCGCCGGAGGCCAGATAGACCAGCTCCTCCGCGAGGAGGAGCCCGTCCGGGAGATCGCCGGGGATCTCCCCGCCCAGGAGGGCTTCGCCGAGGCCGCGGTCGAGATGATGGTCGAGGAGCTCACCGGAGAGGACGAGGACGCGCTGCCCTCCGGTGTGCAGGAGGCCGTCTCCGGGATGGCGTCCTCGGTGCTGAAGGAGGACCAGACCCTGGAGGCCTGGGACGAGTCCCTGCAGACCAGTCGGGAGGACCTCGCCGCCGAGCTGGAGAGACTCTTCCACGAGGGCGGGACAGGGTCCCCGGAGGACCTCGTCGTCGCGCTGGACCTCAGCCCGATGGCCGCGGCGACGACTGAGCCGCTGCGTGAGCGCCTGGAGGGCCTGCTCGGCTGGCTGCCGTTCTTCGACGAGTCCAGCTTCGACGCCCTGGCCCCGGAGATCGTGGTGAACCTCGACGCCGTCGCCGAGGACGGGGTCGATCCCTACCAGTGGGCGGCGGGCGCCGAGGCCTCCAAGCACTGGACGGTGATGGCCGGAGGCGCGGCGCTGCTGGGTCTGCTGGCGATGGTCATCGGTGTCGGCCGTGGCCGGTGGGCGGCCCTCGCGCTGGGCGGACTCCTCGGACTCGGCCTCGGGCTGGGGCTGTGGATCGCGCTGTCTGTCGCCTCACCGGACCTGACCCCGCCTCAGCAGATCCCACCGGCCGCCGAGGTGCTGCTGGATCACGTCCAGGCACGTCTCACGGACTGGGCCCGGCCGGCCTGGTGGATCTTCACCGGGGCTTGCAGCGTCGTCGTCGTCGTCGGGCTGCTGGGTGCGGTGCTGACGCCGTCGCGAGGGCCTGACCCGGCGGGGAGTTCCGTGGGTCACGATGACCTGCTGCGAGTCTGAGCAGCCCACCCCGGCCGGTAGACTGAGCCGCATGACTACGCGTGCGATTCCGGAAGCTTCCTCGCACACCCGGCACATCTCTGTGCCCGTGCCGATGGTGCCGCGCCAACGCCGCAGCCCCGAGGAGGTGGCCGCCGCCTCGTCGTTCTCGGGGGACCGGAAGGTCCTGCTGGCGGCGCCGCGCGGCTACTGCGCCGGGGTGGACCGGGCCGTGGTGGCGGTGGAGAAGGCTCTTGAGCGCTATGGCCCGCCGGTCTATGTGCGCAAGGAGATCGTGCACAACCGCCATGTGGTCGACACGCTCACCGAGAAGGGCGTGATCTTCGTGGAGGAGGCCGACGAGGTCCCTGAGGGCGAGCTGCTGGTCTTCTCGGCCCACGGCGTCTCCCCTGCGGTGAAGCAGGCCGCGTCCGACCGCAACCTGCAGACCATCGATGCGACCTGTCCGCTGGTGACGAAGGTCCATCGGGAGGCGGTGCGTTTCACCACCAAGGACGACTTCCACATCCTGCTCATCGGCCACGACGGCCATGAGGAGGTCGAGGGGACCTTTGGGCACGCTCCGGAGAACACGACGATCGTGAACGGCCCGTGGGAGGTCGACCAGATCGAGGTCCCTGATCCGGACAAGCTCATCTGGCTCTCGCAGACCACGCTCTCGGTGGACGAGGCCATGGAGACGGTCCAGAAGCTCAAGGAGCGGTTCCCCAACCTGCAGGACCCGCCCAGCGATGACATCTGCTACGCCACCTCGAACCGGCAGGCGGCCATCAAGAAGGTCTCGCCGGAGACCGACCTGGTGATCGTGGTCGGTTCGGCCAACTCCTCGAACTCGGTGCGGCTGAAAGAGGTCGCCACGGAGTACGGAGCGCGCCGGGCCGAGCGGGTGGACTTCGCCAACCAGGTCGATGAGGCCTGGTTCGAGGACGCCCAGACCATCGGAGTCACCTCGGGAGCCTCAGTGCCGGAGGTCCTCGTCCAGGACGTGCTGCGCCTGCTGGCGGACTACGGCTACGACGACGTCGAAGAGGTCGTCACCGCTGAGGAGGACATCATCTTCAGTCTCCCCAAGGAGATCCGCAAGGCGCTCCAGGAGGTCGGCGACGGCGAGGGCGCCCGCGGCGGCAATCGCTCCAAGTCCAGGAGCTGACCTGCCGGTAGACTCTGTGGCGTCTGTCACAGACCGTGAGCTGTGACGCGCTGACGACCTCAGATCAGGAGCGCAGATCATGATGACACCGGGTTCCCGCGTCACCGGGGAGCACCTCAGGAAGTACGACCCGCGGAAGTCCGCCCGGGAGCAGCAGGAGCAGCTCTCAGTCGGTGCCCGTGCCGAGTCTCTGCCCAGGCCCACTTTCCTCCGCCGGATCATCGGGCTCTTCGGGGGCCTGGTCGGGGCCGGGCTGATGTTTCTGGTCATGCCGGGGGACATGGATGTCTGGCCCCGTCTGACCGCCGCCACCGCCGTGCTGATGGCGGTCTGGTGGATGACCGAGGCGATCCCGATCCCCGCCACCGCCCTGGTGCCCCTGGTGGTGTTCCCCATGCTGGTGCCCGCCGCGGAGGCCGGCGATGAACCCGTGACCGTGGACGTGATCGGCGCGAACTACGGCCACAACATCATCTTCCTGTTCATGGGCGGATTCATGCTGGCCCTGGCGATGCAGAGATGGAACCTGCACCGACGCATCGCCCTGCTGACCCTGCGCGCCATGGGCTCGAAGCCGGTCAATCTGATCGGCGGCTTCATGATCGCCACCGCGTTCCTGTCCATGTGGGTCTCGAACACGGCCACCGCGGTGATGATGCTGCCGATCGGGATCTCGGTGCTCATGCTCGTCCAGCGCATCGCCAAGGGAGAGGACCCCGGATCGATCTCGGAGGACGATGCCGACCCGGCGGAGAAGGCCCAGGCGGTCAAGTCGAACTTCGGCACCGCCCTCATGCTGGGCATCGCTTACGCGGCCTCGGTCGGATCGGTCTCCACCATCATCGGAACTCCGCCGAACGCCCTGCTGGTGGGCCATATGAGCACCAACCATGACGTCACCATCGGCTTCGGCCAATGGATGCTGGTGGGCGTGCCCATCGCGATCGTCATGCTCGTGCTCGTCTGGGTGGTGCTCACCCGGCTGCTGTTCCGCCCGGAGATCAAGACGATCCCCGGTGGCTCAGACCTCATCCGAGGTGAACTGCACAAGCTGGGCCCGATGAGCTCAGGCGAGCTGCGGGTGCTGCTCATCTTCATTCTGGCGGCAGTCTCCTGGGTGAGCATCCCGCTGGGCACCGATCTGCTGATCGGCGCCGGTGTGCTCGAGGAGGACGCTGAGCCGTTCATCTCCGACGCCGGCATCGCCATGGTGGTCGGACTGCTGCTCTTCCTGCTGCCCGGTGGGGCCAACCGTGGGGTCCGGCTGCTGGACTGGGAGTACGCGGCGAAGCTGCCCTGGGGTGTGCTGCTGCTCTTCGGCGGCGGACTGGCGCTCTCCTCACAGTTCTCGGCCTCAGGCCTCAGCTCCTGGATGGGTGAGCAGATGGAAGGGCTGAGCACTGTCCCCGTCTGGGTGCTCGTCCTGCTGGCCGCGGCAGGGGTCCTGATCCTCACGGAGATGACCTCCAACACCGCGACGGCTGCCACCTTCCTGCCAGTGGCCTCCGGTGTGGCCATGGGCACAGGAGTGGACCCGCTGGTGCTCGCCGCACCGGTGGCCCTGGCCGCCACCTGCGCCTTCATGCTGCCGGTGGCGACGCCGCCGAACGCGATCGCCTACGGCTCCGGGTACGTGACCATCGGCCAGATGGTCAAGGGCGGCATCTTGCTCAACATCGCCGCCGTCGTGGTGATCACCCTGGTGTCCATGACGCTGCTGCTGTGGGTGTTCGGCCTGAGCCTGTAGGTCACTGCTCACCTTGGGCGAGGCGGGGGCCGAGGTCATTGACCTCGGCCTCCACCGTCTGCAGGGACAGCGTCTCGCCGAGATCCTCCAACGGTGCCTGCTCGTCGTCGTTCTCCGGGGCCAGCTGCAGGCGGCTGATGGTCTCCACCTTCGGCAGCACCTGGCGTTCGATGTTGCCGATGAGCTGGTTGTAGGCCTGGACGGCCTGACGAAGTCGATCCCCGGTCTTGGCGAGATGCTCGCTCATCTTGGCCAGACGTCGGTACAGCTCCCGGGAGTGGTCCACGATCTCCCGAATGTTGTGGGCGAGCCGCTCCTGCCGCCACGAGGTCTCCACGGCCTTCAGCGCGGCCAGCAGCGAGGAGGGGGAGACCAGTGAGACTCCTCTGCCCAGGGCATGGTCGAGCAGCTCCGGGTCGGCCTCCAGGGCGGAGGAGAGCAGCGACTCTGCCGGTATGAAGCAGAAGATCACCTCGGGGGAGTTCTCCACGGTGGCGGTGTAGTCCTTGGCGGCCAGCACACCCACATGCTGCTTCAGCGCCCGGGCCTGGGCGGCGCCGTCCTTCGGATTCAGCGGCGCCTTGGAGTCGATGACCAGCTGCCGGCCCCCGGGCAGGTGGACCACCATGTCCGGGCGGAGCACGGCGCCGTCACCGCCGGTGCCGGAGTGCTGCTCCACGAAGTCCACATGGGGGATCATCCCGGCGGCCTCCACGATGCGGCGCAGCTGCACCTCGCCCCAGTAGCCGCGAGCCGAAGTCGAATGCAGGCTGCCCATCAGCGCCTGGGTGGAGTCGTAGAGCCGCTGGTCGTTCTGCGCGGCCTCGGTGAGCTGCCGGCTCAGCGTGGCGTGCTGGGCGGCACGCTCCTTCTCCAGCTCCTGGACCCGCTGCTGCATCTCGGTCACCCCGCGGCGCACCGGGTGGAGCATCTCCACCAGGGTCTCGCGCTCCCGGTCAGCCCCGGCGTCGTCCTCACGCTGCTGCTCGATGGCCTGCAGACGCGCCGTCGCCGCTCCGGCCTCCAGCTGGGCGGCGTGGAGCTGCTCGCGGAGGGAGTCGCCGTCGTCAGCATCACCGCGCATGCGACGCAGCAGCACCAGGGCCCCGGCGACGCCGAGGATCAGACCGAGCAGTAAACCGAGGGGAAACAACGTCCATTCCATGATCACCAGCATCGCACCTGCCGCTGACACGGCCTCGCCGCCGCGCGATGGCATAGGGTGTCATCGTCAGAAACCATCATCCTCAGAAACCCTCATCAGGAATCCTCACCGTCAGGAGTGCCTCCCATGATCCGTGTCCTGCTGTGCCGCCACGGCGAGACCGACTGGAACCGTGACCACCGGCTGCAGGGACGCTCGGACATCTCGCTGGCCTCCTCGGGGGAGCGGCAGGCCTCCATCACCGGGGGGTTCGTCCGCGCCCAGAACCCTCAGCAGGGGCATGTCTCCTCCTTGGTGCGCACCCAGCAGACCTTCGCGCAGTTCGGCCTGGACCTGCAGCCGCGCGTGTGGGATGAGCTCATGGAGCAGAACCTCGGCGAGTGGGAAGGCTCCTACGCCGCGGAGATCCGCGATCGTGAACCTGAGGAGTTCTCCGCCTGGCGGGCAGGGACCTACACCCCTGCCGGCGGGGAGACCCATCAGCAGCTGGCCGAGCGCATGCTCGCCGTCTTCTGCGGCGTCGTCCGGGAGACTGCCCAGATCGGGCCCACTGCGTCTCCGGACCTGAGCTTCGCGGTGCGCACCGCCGTGGTGGTCAGCCACGGGGCTGCCCTGCGCGTGCTGCTGGAGCACCTGGATCTGATCGACCGTGCCCAGTCCATCCCGTTGACCCCGGCCTCGGTGACGGTGGTGGACGTGCCGCTGACCCTGGGTCCGGTGAGCAGCTCGCTCCCGCGGGGCGGGCTGGACGACGCGCTCGCCCCGGAGGATGAGGCTGCGCACATCGCGGGCCTCACTGATGAGCAGATCATCGCCCAGTCGCGGCTGCGCGTGCTGAACCTCTCCCCGGAGCTGCTGAACCCTTCGGCGACTCAGAGCGTGTCCGTCTGATCCCCTCCGGAGAAGTCTGACCGGCGGAAGTCCCGCAGGTGCCGGTTGCGCGCCGCGATCCATCCGATGCCGATCAGCGCCAGGATCCCTCCGCCGACCAGGCTGGCCGGGGCGCCCACCAGCTGGGCCACCAGGCCGGACCGGGCGTTGCCGACATCCGGACCTGCCGCACCGATCACATGCTCGGCGGCGGAGACCCGGCCGCGCCTCGCGTCGGGGGTCACCAGCTGCACAATCGCCCCGCGGGCGATGACACTCACCGTGTCCGCCGCGCCGGCCACCGCCAGACACAGCAGGATCGTCCCCAGCGTGGGGCTCAGCCCGTAACCGATCAGCGCCAGGCACCACACCGCCGCGGCGCCGGACTGGATCCGTCCCAGCCGCTGCCGGCGCATCACCGCCCCGGAGAGCAGCCCCGCGAGCAGCCCGCCCACCGCCACCGAGCTGGTCATCATGCCCAGCGTCTCCGGGGCGCCGTCGAGGCGCATCTCATTGATCATCGGGAACAGCGAGACCGGCATGACCAGCAGGGTGGCGAACAGGTCGGTTCCGAAGGCCCCGCGCACCGCCCCCGGGCGGCTCACGTGCCGGAGGCCCTCCCGGGTCATCGCCCAGGGGCTCGCCCCGGTGGCGGCCGGCGGGGGCACCGGCGGCAGCCGGAGCACCGTCCACAATGCCACGCACAGCGCCGCGGCGCAGATACCGAAGCAGGCCGCCAGGCCGAATGCCCCGATGACGACGCCGCCGATCGCCGGCCCCAGCAGCAGCGCGCCCTGGACGCCCAGGTGCAGCAGGGCGATGCCAGCCGGCAGCTGCAGGTGATCCAGCAGCCGGGCAGGAAGGCTCCGCCGGGAGGCGGCGCCGAACCCGGCGCAGAACGCGTTGGCCGCCACCAGGACCAGCACCAGCGTGACCCCCGGTGCGGCACCCAGGGCGAGATCCGGCAGCGCCTGGACGGTGAGCCCGAGGCCGGCGAGCAGCTGCCCCAGCGTGGTCCAGCGCAGCACCCGGGTGCGGTCATACCGATCAGCCGCCGTGCCGCCCAGCAGGGATCCTGCTGTCATCGCCGCCGCCGAGACCAGCCCCACCATGCCGGTCCACAACGGGCTGCCGGTCTCCTCCCACACGTGGAAGAGCACCGCGACGACGGCGAGCTGCGCGGCGAACGCGGACACCAGCCCGCCCAGCCAGAGGCGTCGGAAGCCGGAGGAGCTGCGCAGCGGGGTGAGGTCGATGAAGCTGCCGTGCATCAGATCCAGCCGCGGTCTCGTGCGATCCGAGTCGCCGCGTACCGGTTCTCTGCCCCCGTCTTGCCGATGGCCGCGGAGAGATGATTCCGCACGGTTCCGGGGGAGAGGTGCAGCTGAGCCGCCACCGTCTTCACCGAGGAGCCGTCGACGGCGGCGCGCAGCACATCCCGCTCCCGCTCGGTGAGCGGGTCGATGCCCCCGGAGAGGGAGTCGGCGGCCAGGGCCGGGTCGACCACCCGGTGGCCGGCGGCGACCCGGCGGACCATCTGCGCCAGCTGCTCGGCGGGGGTGTCCTTGACCACGAATCCCGATGCGCCAGCCTCCATGGCGCGGCGCAGGTAACCTGGGCGGCCGAAGGTGGTCACGATCAGGCACCGACAGCCCACCTCGGAGGCGATGATCTGTGCGGTCGCTTCGATGCCGTCCTGACCGGGCATCTCAATGTCGATCAGTGCGACGTCCGGTCGGTGCTCCTGCACCGCGGCGAGCACCTCGTCTCCCCGGCCGACCTGGGCCACGACCTCCAGGTCAGGCTCCAGTGACAAGAGGGCGGCCAGCCCGCCGCGGACCAGGTCCTGGTCATCGGCCAGCAGCAGCCGGATGCCTCGGGTCTCGTTCATCGCAGGCTCACCTCCACCACGGTGCCGGGGCGCTCTGCGCCGTCGGCGGCCGGCCCGATGTGCAGGGTGGCTCCGCCGACGGCGGCACGCTCGCGCAGCCCGCGGAGCCCGTGACCCTCGGGCCCTCCGGCGCAGGCCAGGCCGACGCCGTCGTCTTGGACGCGCAGCTGGTCCGGGCCCACCTGGATGACGCAGCGGCTGGCCTGCGAGTGCCGAACCACATTGGTCACCGTCTCGCGCAGGGCCCAGGCGAAGAGTTCTGCATGCCGGGAGTCCGGGGCGGCGTCGCCGATCACCTCGGCGGTGATGCCGGCGGCGGTCAGCGCCTCCCGGACCGCCTCGAGCTCGGTGACCAGCCGAGGGGTGCGCAGGCGGTTCACCGTGGAGCGGACCTGCGCCAGCGATTCGCGTGCCAGGGAGTCGATCCGATCCACCTCCTCACGGGCCTGCGCCGGGTCATGGTCGATGAGCCGGCGGGCCAGCTGGGCTCGGATGGAGAGCACGGTCAACGAGTGGCCCAGCACATCATGGACGTCCCGGGCGATCGAGTCCCGCTCGGCGGCCCGGCGCAGCTCTTCCTCGGCGTCGAGCTGACGCTGCTCGAAGTTGTCGGCCAGACGGATCACCACGATGAACAGCACGCCCATCCCGGTTCCGAACACCGGCCACAGCGTGTCGGCGAAGGGCAGGGAGAGTAGGCAGGCCACCAGCCACACCAGCGTGCCGCTGAGCAGTCCTGAGCGGAGGGGCAGGGTGAACACCAGCACCGCGCTGAGGAACGGAACGAAGCTGAGCGCCGCGTATCCGGCTGCGGGCACGGAGGCGGCGGCCAGCAGCCCCAGCACGACGACGGCGGCCACGGTCCACCGAGCATCCGCGGTCACCTCGTGGGTGTCTCGGCTCCGCCAGAAGATCCACAGGTAGAGGAGGATGAAGGCGGCGGTGGTGACCAGGGCGGTGATGCGCCACCCGGAGGGAGTCTCAGGGCGCAGGGCATAGGCCACCGGCAGGCTGAGGAACACCAGCCAGATGCCGGCATAGACCAGCCGATAGATCCGGATTCCCATGCCCCCGTCCTGTCCCATGCCCCTATCCTGCCCCATGTCAGCGAGGGAGGCCCTCAGCGGCGGGAGGTCCTGCGGTGCTGTAGCGCCAGGCAGGCGGCGCCGAAGATGACCGTCCAGGCGATGATGTTCAGCAGCACGGCCCACAGCGGGTCCTGCTGGCTGGCTGCGTCCATGGAGATCAGGTCCCCTTCGGTGAGCGGGTAGCGGGCCAGCGCGACGACCCCGTACATGGGGGTGAATCGGCCGATGTCCAGCAGGATGCCGTCCAGCGGCATGAAGGCGTTGCCGAGGAAGCTGAAGATCACCAGCAGCCCGGTGGCGGCCCCCACTGCCGCGTCCGATCGGAAGCTCAGCCCGATCGCCAGCCCGTAGAGCGCGAAGGGCAGCGAGCCCAGCACCGTCAGGGAGGCGGTGGCCAGCCACACCCCGGGCGGCATGTCCGCCACGGTGAGGATGCCGACGACGTTGAGAACCACCACCGGCAGCACGGCGATGCTGACGGCGACCACCGACTTGGCCAACACGAAGGCGCCGTGCGGCATGGCGGTCAGCGCCAGCTGGCGTCCCCAGCCCTGCTGGATCTCCAGGGCTGCGGCCCCCGCCAGGGAGGTGGTGGCCATGGCGGCGCCGTAGGATGCGATCGCGATCATCGTCCAGGCGCTGACGTTGCCCTGGCCCACCGGGTTGTCCGACCAGTCCATGGTGGTGCCGAAGAACAGGAACAGCGCAGTGGGCAGCACGATGACGAAGAAGCTGTTGCCGATGTTGCGCAGGTTCCGCCAGAAGTCGAGGGCGATGTATCGGCCCAGGTGATAGCTGCGGCTCATGAGCGCACCTCCGTGGTCTCCTCGGCGGGGGTCTCGGTGAGCAGCCGGAAGGCCTCCTCGAGACTGGCCGGCCGGACGGTGAGCCCGTGGGCGTCGGTTCCGGTGAGCAAATGCCGGGCCAGGGTGTCGGCGTCGTCGGTACGGAAGCTGACCCGTGGTCCCTCAGAGGTCACAGAGAGCACATGAGGCAGCGCCTCGACCTCCTCCGGAGTGGGTGTCCAGGTCACGGCCACGTGCGCGGCGCCGGCCCGTGAGCGGACCTCGTCGGTGGCGCCGTCGGCGAGCACCCGGCCGCGGTCCATCAGCACAGTGCGGCGGGCGAACTGCTCGGCCTCCTCCAGATAGTGGGTGGCGAAGATGACGGTGACGCCGTCGTCGGCCTGGGTGCGCATCCGATCCCAGAACTCGTGCCGGGCGGAGACGTCCATGCCCGCGGTGGGCTCGTCGAGGATGATGATCTCCGGGCGGGGGAGGAGCGCCAAGGCGAAGCGCAGCCGCTGCTGCTGCCCGCCCGAGCATTTGCCCACCGGGCGCGAGGCGAAGCTGCGCACACCGGCGATGTCGATGACGTCGTCGACGTCCGCCGGGTCGCGGTGCAGGGCGGCGACCATGCGGACGGTCTCGGCGGCGGTGAGGTCGGGCAGCAGGCCGCCGGTCTGCAGCAGTGCGGAGAGCCGGCCGGCCTGCACCGCCGCCTGGGGGGTGCCTCCGTCCACGAGCACCTCGCCCGATTCGGGGGTGGTGAGTCCCAGGATGATGTCCAGAAGGGTGGTCTTGCCCGCCCCGTTGGGGCCGAGCAGGGCGAGGACCTCGCCGCGGGTGACCGTCAGGTCGACGCCGTCGACGGCTCGGGTGCGGCCTCCGGCGCCGTCGCGGAATGACATGGCGACGCCCCGGGCGGAGATGATGGCTGTGTCCATGCCAACAGTCTCGCCCGGGGCGTCGGATGTGTCATAGGGCTGGTGTCATCGATGCCCCATGACAGATGTCAGCGGGCCGCCTTGACCAGATCTGCGCAGCGCTCACCGATCATCATGGTGGTGATGTTCGGGTTGACCGTGGTCAGCTCCGGCATCACCGAGGCGTCGGCCACGCGCAGTCCTGAGACGCCCTTGACCCGCAGGTCCGGATCCAGCGGGGACATCTCATCCTCCACCGCGCCCATTCGGACCGTGCCGGCGGGGTGGTAGACGGTGTTGTGGGTCCGGGAGACGTAGTCGGCGATCTCCTCGTCGGACTGCACGTCCTTGCCGGGGTAGAGCTCCTCACCGGCCCATTCGGCCATCGCCGGCTGGGAGACGATCTGCCGGGCCAGCTTGATGCCCTCGACCGCCACGCGCATGTCGTGACCTTCGGCGTCGGTGAAGTACCGCGGGTCCACCTTCGGTTTGTCACGGAAGTCCCGGGAGCGCAGACGCACTGTGCCGCGGGACTTCGCGTGGGTGATGTTGGGGGTCAGGCAGAAGGTGTTGTCGCTGGTCGGGTAACCCTGGCGCAGGGTGTGCATGTCGAAGGGCACGGCGCCGTAGTGCATCATCAGGTCCGGGCGGCCGGGCTTGTCGGACTCGCCGGTACCTTCCCGGGTGTCGGCGAAGATGCCGATCTCCCACCACTGGTAGCCCTCGGTGATCATCGGCTTCCTGGCGTCCCAGCCGATGACGGCCTCAGGGTGGTCCTGCAGGTTCTCTCCGACGCCGGGGGCGTCGACGACGGCGTCGATGCCGTGCTCGGCCAGATGCGCGGCCGGTCCGATGCCGGAGAGCATCAGGAGCTTGGGGGAGTCGATGGCGCCGGCGGAAATGATGACCTCGCGTGTGGCGGAGACGGTCTCGGCGCGGCCGAAGGCGTTGGTGACGACCTCGACTCCGGTGGCGCGCCGCTCGTCGTCGATCAGGATCTTCCGCACCCAGCTGTCGGTGAGGACGGTGAGGTTCTTCCGGTCCAGGATCGGGTGCAGGTAGGACACCGACGACGACGCCCGGGTCCCGTCCTGCTGGCGGTTGATCTGGAAGAAGTTCGCGCCCTTGACCACTGTCTCCCCGGAGTTGAAGTCGGCGCGCGGGATGCCGGCCTGTTCGCAGGCGTCGAGCAGGGCGACGCCGCAGGGGTCGTGCGGCGGGATGCTCATCAGGTGCACCGGGCCGGTGCGTCCGTGGTGCTCGCCGGGGGAGTCGTTGGTCTCCAGGCGCTGGAACAGCGGATAGGTGGACTCGGCGTTCCAGCCGGCTGCCCCCATCTGCTCCCACTCGTCCATGTCTTCCTGCGGAGCCCAGAAGGCGATGCAGGAGTTGTGGGAGGAACATCCGCCGAGCACCTTGGCGCGGGCGTGGCGCATGAAGGAGTTGCCCTGGGCCTGCTCCTCGATGGGGTAGTCCCAGTCGTAGCCGGACTCGAGCAGCTCCATCCAGCGGTTGAGCTGCAGGATGACGTCCTTGTCAGTGTCCGTGGGGCCGGCTTCCAGCAGCGCCACGCTGACGTCGGCATCCTCGCTCAGGCGGGCGGCGACGGCCGCGCCGGCGGAGCCCCCGCCGACGACTACGTAGTCGAAGGTCTTCTCAGTCACGTTGTGCTCCTCACTCACTTCGCGGGCATGGAGAACCAGCCGGAGACAGCCGGTTCGGTGTTCTGGTAGATGTGCTTGGCCTCGCGGTACTCGTCAAGGCCGGCGTGGCCGAGCTCGCGGCCCACTCCGGACTGCTTGAATCCGCCCCACTCGGCCTGCGGCAGGTAGGGGTGGTAGTCGTTGATCCAGATCGTGCCGTGGCGCAGCCGCGAGGAGACGCGGTGGGCGCGGCCGGCGTCGGAGGTCCACACCGCACCGGCGAGCCCGTAGTTCGTGTCGTTCGCGGTGGTGATGGCCTCCTCCTCAGTGGTGAAGGTCTCCACGGTGATCACCGGGCCGAAGGCCTCCTCCACGACCACGCTCATGCCCCGGCGGACGCCGGTGAGCACGGTGGGGGCGTAGAAGTAGCCCTCCTTGTGCTCCTCGCCGCCCCAGTGGCCGCCGGTGCGGAGGGTCGCACCCTCCTCGACGCCGCGCTTGACGTAGTCGGTGACCTTGTCCCGGTGCTCGGCGGAGATCAGCGGGCCCGTCTCAGCCTGTTCGTCGAACGGCCCGCCCATGCAGATGTTCTCGGCGCGGCGGACCAGCTCGTCCACGAGCCGCTCGGCGATGGACTCCTCAACGATGAGCCGGCTGCCGGCGGAGCAGACCAGGCCTGAGTCCAGGAAACCGGCGTTGAGGGCGTTGTCGACGGCGGCGTCGAAGTCGGCGTCGGCGAACACCACATTGGGGTTCTTGCCGCCGAGCTCCAGCGCGACCTTCTTGACGGTTTCGGAGGCCGCAGCGGCGATCTTGCGGCCGGTGACCAGCCCTCCGGTGAAGGAGACGAGGTCGACGTCGGGGTGGGAGGCCAGCGGGGCGCCGGCGTTCGCCCCCGCCCCGGTGACAAGGTTCGCCACTCCGGCCGGCAGGCCGAGCTTGTCGAGGACGTCCATGATCAGGATGGCGGTGTGCGGGGTCAGCTCGGCGGGCTTGAGGATGAAGCTGTTGCCGGCGGCCAGTGCAGGGGCGATCTTCCAGGCGGCCTGCAGCAGCGGGAAGTTCCACGGGGTGATCATCCCGCAGACGCCGACCGGCTCGTAGACGACTTTGGAGACGACGGTGGGGTCTCCGGCGTCGACGAGGCGGCCCGGGTTCGAGTCGGCCAGCTTCCCGAAGTGCTTGAAGCAGCCGATGATGTCGTCCATGTCGATCTCGGCTTCGACGAGGCGCTTGCCGGTGTCCAGGGCCTCGGCGCGGGCGAACTCGTCCTTGCGTTCGGTGAGCGACTCGGCGACCTTGAACAGGAGTGCGCCGCGCTGTGCGGCGGGGGTGTCGGCCCACGTGCGGGAGTCGAATGCGCGCCGCGCCGCCGCGATCGCGGCGAGGGCGTCGGCCTCTCCGGCCTCGGAGACGACGGCGACCTCACGTCCGTCGGCGGGGCAGTGGATGGTGCGGGTCTCGCCTGATGCGGCGGGGACCCACGCTCCGTCGATGAACAGTGTTGCGGTGGTCATGGTGCTCCTTCTCAGTTCGTCCGGTCGTGGTCCCACTCGTCGGGGATGTGGCCCCCGGTGCCGAGTGACTGGGTGTTCACATCCTCGCTGAGCGTGAGGAAGGTCAGGTGCCGCTCATAGGCGTCGAGGATGTCGGTGATGACCTGGTCCTTGGTGTATCCCATGATGTCGTGACCCTGTGACCCGTTGGCGGAGAAGATCTCCACCCGGAAGTAGACGTCCTCCACGGCCTTCATGTTCTGGGCGAAGTTCGGTGCGGAGTAGGCGATCGGGTACACCTGATACTTGAACTCGTTCTGGTCGCCGAACCGCACGTGCAGGTCGATCTGCGGCAGCTCGGTGTCTGCGAGCAGCCCGCGCGTGCAGGTGACGTCGGCGCCCTGGTCCTTCAGCTCGGCGGCGACCTCCTCCACCGCCGGGATGGCCGTCTCTTCGAGGTATCGGGTGACCTGCTTGGCCGTGGGGAAGGTCATGTGACGGGCCAGGCGCCGTCGCCATCCGCCGCCGCGGTCGGAGGCGTCCCGGATGCGCCCGGAGAGCATCCAGGGCAGTGAGGCCTCCTGGGACGCCTGGTTGAAGCCCTCCACGCGCAGGGCCCGCCAGATGCCCAGCATGAGGAGGTACATCACCACCGAGAACGGGAGTCCTATGATGACCGTGGCCATCTGCAGTGTGTAGACGCCGTCGAGCATCAGGACCGCCAGGGTGAGGGCACCGGTGGCGATGGCCCAGAAGATCCGCAGCCAGGGGGCGCCGTCGTCGGTGCTGTTCTCCGCCTTGGAGGTGAAGTTGGACATCACCAGGGCTCCGGAGTCCGCCGAGGTGATGTAGAACAGCAGACCGGTCAGCACCGAGAGGCCGATGGTGAAGGTGGCGCCGGGGTACTGCTCGAGGAGCATGTAGTAGCCCGACTCTGGTGTCTCGACCGCGGCGGTGAGGAACTCGGTGTTGCCGGAGATGAACTCCCAGATGGCCCCGTTGCCGAAGATCGAGATCCACAGCAGGATGAAGCCGAACGGGATGATCAGCGTGCCGACCACGAACTGCCGCAGGGTGCGGCCCCTGGAGATGCGTGCCAGGAAGAGCCCGACGAACGGGGCCCAGGCGATCCACCATGCCCAGAAGAACAGCGTCCACCACTCGAGCCACTGACCCTCCGGCGGGTCGTAGGCGAAGGTGTCCAGCAGCATGGAGGGGAAGTAGGCGGCGAAGTCACCGATGTTCTTCACCAGGGCGTTGAGCAGATCGGTGGTGTGACCGGCGATCAGCACGTAGAGCAGCAGGAGCACCGCGAAGATCACGTTCAGCTCCGACAGGCGGCGGATGCCCTTGTCGACGCCGGAGACCGTGGAGAAGGTGACCACGATGGCGGCCAGGATGATGAGCCCGACCTGTGCCGCGGTGCCCTGCGGGATGCCGAAGAGCAGCTCGAGGCCGTAGTTGAGGAAGACCACGCCGATGCCGAGGCTGGTGGCGATGCCGAAGATGGTGCCGATGACGGCGGCGATCTCGATGCCGTGCCCGGCGGCGCCCTGGGCGCGTTTGCCGATGATGGGGTACAACGCGCTGCGGATGCTCAGAGGCATGTGGTAGCGGTAGGCGAAGAGCCCGAACGCCATGCCCATCAGCGCATACATCGCCCAGCCGGGGATGCCGTAGTGGAACAGCGTCCACAGCACGGCCATCTCGGTGGCCTGGGAGGAGCCCACCTCGTTGCCGGGGGCCGTGGTCAGGTTCGTGGCCGGACCGGAGATGGCGAAGAACATCAGGTCCACGCCGATGCCGGCGGCGAAGAGCATCGCCGTCCAGGTGAAGAGGTTGTACTTCGGGGTGGAATGGTCTGGACCCATCTTGGTGCGGCCCACGCGGGAGAACGCCACGATCAGGACGAAGGCGACCACGACGCCGGCGGTGAGGATGTAGTACCAGCCGAGGTGCTCGCCGATCCAGAGGAAGACTGCCTCAAGAGTGGTGTAGGCCGTGTCCGGGGCCAGCCAGGCCCAGATGGTGAAAGCGACGATGATCGCCGCTGCGCCGAAGAAGACGGGCGGGTTGAGCTTGGAGTTCTTCAGGCGCCCCCCGGTGCCTGATCCGCCCTCCTTCTCCGCGTCGGCGGGCGAGTGATCCGTGGCGGCTGCCATGATGTGTCCTTCCCTTGAAACATGCCCAGAAGTGCGTGTGCGGTGCGTGTTGTCGTCTCATCTGGTGTCCGACGTGGTGTGATCCTATCGGGGCCGCGATCCCCTGTCCCCGGTCCACGTTCCGGAGAACGCTCTCCGCACCGCATGGGCGGTTCGAGTCGCTTCGGCATGACCGCGCGCGATAGGTTGGGTGACCGTGGCACTGACTATCGGAATCGTGGGACTCCCCAACGTGGGCAAGTCGACACTCTTCAACGCGCTCACCCGGCAGACGATCCTCGCGGCGAACTACCCGTTCGCGACGATCGAACCGAACGTCGGGGTGGTGAACCTGCCTGACAAGCGCCTGGACACGCTTGCCGAGATCTTCGGCTCGGACCGGATCCTGCCGGCGACCGTCTCCTTCGTGGACATCGCCGGCATCGTCAAGGGCGCCTCGGAGGGGGAGGGGCTGGGCAACCAGTTCCTCGCCAACATCCGTGAGGCCCATGCGATCGCCCAGGTGGTGCGGGTCTTCGAGGACGACAACGTCATCCACGTGGACGGCAAGGTGGATCCCACCTCTGACATGGAGACCATCAATACCGAGCTGGTGCTGGCGGATCTGCAGACGCTGGAGAATGCGGTCCCGAAGCTGGAGAAGCAGGTCAAGCAGAGGAAGGCCGAGCAGGCTCAGCTCGACGCCTACCTGGCCGCCCAGGCGGTACTGGAGCGCGGCGACACGATCTTCTCAGCCATCGAGTCCGAGAAGCTGGACATGGATCAGCTGGCCCAGCTCTCGCTGCTGACCGCCAAGCCATTCATCTACGTCTTCAACGCGGATGAGACGGTGCTGAACTCTGCCGAACGCCAACAGGAGCTCGCCGAGCTCGTGGCACCGGCCCAGGCCGTGTTCCTGGATGCCAAGCTGGAAGCGGACCTGGTGGAGCTCTCCGAGGAGGAGGCTCGCGAGATGCTGGAGCTCAACGGCCAGGAGGAGTCCGGCCTGGATCAGCTGGCCCGCGTCGGCTTCGACACCCTCGGCCTGCAGACCTACCTCACTGCCGGTCCCAAGGAAGCCCGCGCCTGGACGATCAACAAGGGCGACACCGCCCCCGAGGCCGCCGGCGTGATCCACACCGACTTCCAGAAGGGCTTCATCAAGGCCGAGATCGTCTCCTTCGAGGACCTCACCGCCGCCGGCACCATGAACGATGCCAAGGCCGCCGGCAAGGTCCGTATGGAGGGCAAGGACTACGTGATGAAGGACGGCGACGTGGTGGAGTTTCGGTTTAATGTGTAGTCAACTTCTACTCTCCAAGCGCTCGTCCGCAAGCCTGCTCATCGCCTGTGGCTTTGTGAAGTGAGAAGCTGGGTGCATGGGAGACGCTGACGGCGGTTTGAGTCAGAGGCGGACCTACCCCTCAACGCGACAGGTCGGTGACCAAGGCATCGCGATCGAGGACGGCGAGTTTCGCGAGTCTCGACTTGCGGCGGTGTATGACGCGTTGGACCCGGATCGTATCGACCTCGACATGTATGAACGTGTCGTGCGGGTTGAAGTCGGCGCGACATCCGTTCTGGACATCGGGTGTGGCACTGGGGTGTTCGCGCTGCGGCTCGCCCGTGCCGGCCTCGCCGTGGTCGGCATCGACCCCGCCGAGGCCTCCATCGACATCGCGCGCAACAAACCTGGTGCCGATGCCGTCACGTGGCATGTGGGGACGGTGACAGAACTGTCGTCGGTGCAGGTGGATACCGTCACCATGACGGCGAATGTGGCTCAGGTCTTTCTCTCCGATGAGGACTTCAGCGCGGCGCTCCGTGCTGCGTGGGCCAGTTTGAATCCTGGCGGGGTCATCGTCTTCGAGGCACGTCGTCCGGAAGACCGAGGATGGGAGCGGTGGACACCCGAGCGGACTCGCCGTTCCGTCGAGATTCCGGGCGCGGGTCTTGTGGAGACCTGGGTCGAACTGTGTTCAGTCGAGGGCGAGTTCACCACGCACCTTGTTCCGGTGGTCTTCCACGAGAACGATGAACGATACGACTCCGTTTCGACCCTCAGATTTCGGTCACGTGACGCCATCGAGAGTGCACTGCAAGACGCGGGCTTCACCATCCACGATGTCCGGGACCTTGAGTATGCGCCAGGTCGTGGCTGGTTGTACGTAGCCACCAAGCGTGACGATGCTGCCATTGAAGCCTCATCGTCGTTCGTGGCGGACCGCATCTTCGGGTAACGCGTGGACCGATCTTCTATTGCACACCTCGGGAGGAGGTAGTTCAACGGGACCCGTTTGGGCGTGGAAGTACCGTGCGACAAGACCTCGACTGGTTCTGCTGACGGCAAGCTGCTGTTGCGGGCCTCTGCTCTCGGGAAGGACGTTCGCGAGTTGTTGGGTAGCGAGGTCGTCGACGTGTTCCCAGCGCAGCGGTTCACGTTGCCGTATCAAGGAGGATGGCGTCGACTCGGACCGTATGTGATGGCACAACCAGAGGTTGCTCCGTGCCGGAACTCGGTGGAGTTCCGCTTCAACGTGTGACCGATGACTCGAGGACCCGCCGAACGTCATGATCGGTGGGCCCTCGTCATCCGTCCGGGAGGGCTTCGATGCTCACCGAGACAGCGGGCACAACGCGGGTGGGATCAGCTCAGGTCGAGTCGCATGAGGACGCGTGGAAACCCGCTCAACACCGATCGGGTCTCGGCGCGCTGTTCGAACCCCGCGCGCTCGAAGAGGGCCTTGGTGCCGACGTACGCCATGGTCAGATCGACCCGTTCACTGCGGTTGTCGACGGGGTAGCCCTCGATCGCGGGTGCGCCTCGGTCTCGAGCGTATGCGACTGCTCCGTCGATGAGCGCGTGCATCACGCCCTGCTTCCGGTGACCGGGGCGCACCCGGAAGCACCACAGTGACCAGACATCGAGGTCGTCGATGTGAGGGATGAGCCGGTGACGGGCGAAGCTCGTCTCGCGGCGGGGGTGCAGCGCCGCCCATCCCACCGGTTCCGCGTCGCGATATGCGATGACGCCGGGCGGCGGATCCTGTGCGCACAGTGCGCGCACCATCTCGGCGCGCGCGGGGCCGCGCAGAGTCTTGTTCTCTCTACTGCCGATCCGGTAGCTCAGACAGAAGCACACGTTCGACGTCGGCTTCTTCGGCCCGACCAGCGCGGCGACGTCGTCGAAGTCCACCGCAGGACGCACGTCGATGATCGCCATTCTGCCAGTGTGCACCCCCACGAGGGGATCGGCCACCCCTTCCGTGTAGTTGGAACCACAGATGGCCCCACGTGTTGGAACGCGGTGGAGTTCCGCTTCAACGTGTGACTCGTTGCGACCTCGGAGTCGCACACCGCCCCGGACGTCTCGACACGAGGCGGCCGGGGCGGTGTCATAGCAGGGCAGTGCCATAACCTCTGGTGTGCTCACTCCGGGTGGCGCTATCATGATTGATAGCAAAGGAGGTGGTCTCTCATGTCATCGATCATCGTTCGAGGTCTCGACGACGCTGTGAAGCAGCAACTCGCCACGCAGGCGAAGGAGCATGGTCGGTCCATGGAGGCGGAGGTCCGCGACATCTTGACCAAGGCGGCGCGACGGCCGCACATCGGGATGGCGCTGTTGTCTGCCGTGCAGGAAGTCGGCGGAGTCGAAGACCTGCAGGTCCCGGTGCGCGATGACGTCGCGCGGGCGGTCGAGTTCGAGTGATCGTCCTCGACACGAACGTCATCTCGGAGATCTTCAGGCCGGCTCC
The DNA here is from genome assembly GCF_034438835.1 of Nesterenkonia sp. HG001. Taxonomy (NCBI): domain Bacteria; kingdom Bacillati; phylum Actinomycetota; class Actinomycetes; order Micrococcales; family Micrococcaceae; genus Nesterenkonia; species Nesterenkonia sp. HG001. The sequence continues at coordinate 111,605 of NZ_JAOSZD010000009.1, forward strand.
GGAGGTACACGTGGTGGACTGGCTCGCGTCGTTGACGGGTGATGTTGCGATTACGTCCGTGACGCTTGCCGAGTTGTTGGCAGGTGTGCGGCGACTCCCGGACGGTCGGCGCAGGGATGAGCTGACCGAACGCATCCACGCAGCAGTCGAGCCGTACTGGGGCAGTCGCGCTGTGCTGCCGTTCGATGACGTGGCGGCCGACCGCTATGCCGACGTGCTCGTGGCTCGAGAGAACGCGGGAGCCCCGATCAGCACGGCCGATGCGCAGATCGCCGCGATCTGCCTGACCCACGACGCGACCTGCGCGACGCGCAACGCGAAGGACTTCGCGCATACTGGCGTTGAGCTGGTCGACCCTTGGACTCTCGCGTGAGTGAACACGAGTCGATCGCCGTGGCCGAGTTCGGCGGCGACGGCCCGCCGTTGGTGCTTCTTCATGGCCTTGGCGGGAGCTCCCGAGAGATGCTTCCGACGGCATGGGCGCTGAGCGACGCCTTCCGTGTACTGCTCATCGATCAGCGCGGGCACGGGCTCAGTACTCGGCGACCGGCGGACCTGTCGCGCGAGGCCTTCGTCGACGACGTCGTCCAGGTCCTCGAGCAGTACGCGCCGGGGCAGCGGTGCATTCTCGTCGGTCAGTCGATGGGCGCGCACACGGCGTTCCTCACGGCCGCGGCGCGCCCGGAACTCGTCGAACGGCTCGTGATGCTCGAAGGGCATGTCGCCGGCAGTGACGACTCGGGCGATGCTGCCGGGCCCGGGCAGTTTTTCGCGTCGTGGCCTGTGCCGTTCACCGGCGAGGACGCGGCGCGTACCTTCCTCGGATCGGGTGCGATCGTCGATGCGTGGATCGCTGACCTTGAGGTGACCCACGGTGGGCTGCGACCGCGCTTCGACGCCGACGTCATGCAGCGCACGATCGAGGCTGTGCACGAGCCGCGCTGGGACGAGTGGGAGTCTCTGGGGACTCCGACGCTCGCGATGTTCGCGAAGAACGGGATGTTCAGCGACTCCGAAAAGGACGAGTTGGTCCGGCGTCGTCCGGGGACCGAGCGCATCGACTTTTCGGCGGGGAGCCACGATGCGCATCTTGACGCTTTCGATGAGTGGATTGGTGCCCTGCGCGGTTGGCTGTTGTCGGACACGGAGGTCCCGCCTGCACGGTGACGGGCAAATGGTCGTACGTGTCGGAACTCGGTGGAGTTCCGCTTTAACGTGTGCCGTCGTCTGCATTGTCTGCTGGGTGGTCTTCTGCACGTCAAGTATCCTGGTCATGGTGGTACGCGCCACCGACTGCGCTTCCACGTGACGACCACGTGAATCATCGCGGAGAGGCCTGAGGACTTCAGGACACGTCCGGATGGGGTGCGGCGCACTGATGCGCCAACTTCATTCCGCCGATGCCCGACATCGGCTGACGAAAGGATGTGCCATGTTGTCGAAGGACGAGAAGAACCTCTCGCAGGTGATCGACAAGATCTCTAAGATGGACGAGCCCCGGCGATCAGTCGTGCGCCAGGTGCACGACATCATCGTGAGTGTGGCCCCTACCCTGAAGCCGCGGATCTGGTACGGAATGCCTGCCTATGCGAAGGCTGCGAGCACCCCGGCACTCGTGACCCTGCGGAACGACGAGCGTTTGAATCTGGCGATCACCGAGAAGGCACCCTTCAGGCCGGCAGGTGGCGAGGATGGGGCGCTGATGCCCGCTGCGTGGTACTTCGAGACCGTGGATGAGGCCACCCAGAGGCGCATCGTGGAGATCGTTCGTTCGGTGGTCGACTGAGCGTCGGTTGGACGAGCCCCATGCCTCACTCCTCACCCTGACGACGGTGCGCTCGTTTCGCACAAGCCGACCCTGTGAACCGGGTCGGTACACTCCAGCATCGGTCCGCTGCCCGGCTTTCCCCGGAGAGGCTCTGGGGGACCTTTGGGGCCTGGGTTGCGGACCGATGCTCGGATTGTCTGACGGACCGTGGGCTGGGCCTCGGGAGGCCGGGTGATGCCGGCCCGGGGGCGCGGGCTCGGCACGGAGGCCACCCGCTTCCCAGTGGACTATGGCCTGGTCGCGCTTGGGCTGAACAGGATCAGTCTGGAGGTCTATGATGTCAACCCGCGGGCCTGCCACGTCTACGAGAAGGTCGGACTCGTCCACGAGGGCACCGAGCGGCAGGCCTGAAGGTGACGACGGCTGGGCGACGTCGACTACATGGCGATCCTCGCAGCGGACCACCGGCCCCGCGCGGTCACGCCGACTGAGGGAAGCGCCAGAGATTAGTGACACGGCAGTGTGCGTGTTCTGCGCGGAAGGGGCCTCCTCGTGTGTGGTTTCGGAGGACGTCGCTTCGCTCGCCGTCGTTGTTGTAGCTGGACAAAGCCTGGGGAGGCCTCCCGGTCCTCACTGGACCGAAGGAACGAAGAGACTCACCGCGTCCGGCATTAGACCTGTTCGAAGGCCACGTCACCATGGACGCGGAGCAGATGGGATGGACCCCGCGGCTAGGTACCGTGACCCCTGAGGCCATGCCTGCCATGGCCCAGGGATTTTTCGCGGGACTTCCGGGCGAGGGACGGGGTGCGGTCTACATGATCGGATGAAGTCCCCAGGAGTCCTTCGTGCCTAGGTCTTGCCCGGCAGTGTCGTTGACGTCAACTCCCGTGTTCTGCCAGTGGTGACGCCGGGAGCCGTCAGTGTTTGAAATGCACGAACACTCGCCCGAAGTTCTTGCTGTCTTTCTCCACCCGGTGGTAGCGGGCCTTGACGTCCTTGCGATCCAAGAAGCGCAGCACACGCTTCTTCAGCTGCCCGCTGCCTTTTCCTGGGATGATCTCGACGGTCTTCGCTTTGGTGCGCTCGGCCTCGTCGAGGATGTCGGCGAGCGCGTGGTCGATGTCTCGGCCCTTGTTGTAGATCTCGTGCAGGTCCAGCTTGAGTCGCATCGGTGCTCCTCGGCGTGGTGTCGGCTCAGCGTGCTGACGTACATTCAGCGCCACTCACGGGTCGTGGGATGCCCCACCTGGGTCGGATCGGTGTTCAACGTGTCGCTGCGATCAGGCTACAAGCTCCATGTGGAGGCGCTCAGAGCTGACGCTGACGGTCCATTGACCGCAGATCGCCAATCTCTTAGGTTAGGGCTCGCTGGTACGCGACGGGCGGCCCAGCGGGAGGAGCAAGACATGGGTGGCGACGTCGCGCTCGTCACCGGCGGTTCCTCCGGCATCGGCGAGATCACGGCCCGGCAGCTGCGCGACGCCGGATTCACGGTCTACGCCGCGGCACGTCGTACCGACAAGATGGCCGGCCTCGAAGGGGCGGGGGTGCATACGGTCACGCTCGACGTCACCGACGAGGCCTCAGCCCGCCGGGCAGTCGAGGAGATCGTCGCTGAGTCAGGTGGGATCGACGTCCTGGTGAACAACGCCGGATACGGCTCGTACGGAGCCGTGGAGGATGTGCCCCTCACAGAGGCTCAGGCACAGCTCGACGTCAACGTCCTCGGCCTGGCTCGAATGGCCCAGTTGGTGTTGCCGGGGATGCGTGCGCGCGGGTCCGGGACGATCATCAACATCAGCTCGATGGGAGGCCGGTTCGTCACCCCGCTCGGCGGCTGGTATCACGCCAGCAAGTACGCCGTCGAGGCTCTCAGTGACGCGATGCGACTCGAGCTCGCCCCCTTCGGCATCGACGTCGTCGTCATCGAGCCCGGCTCGATCCGATCCGCATGGGGCTCGATCGCCGCTGAGAAGGTCCGCCACGCGTCAGGCTCCGGCCCGTATGCCCGGCAGGCGGAAGCCGTCGCGAAGACTCTCGATGCCAGCGCGCGCCCCGACTTCCGCGCGGCCTCCGACCCCGAGGTCGTCGCACGAGGGATCGTCAGGGCTGCGGGTGCGCGCCGTCCACGGTCCCGATACGCGATCGGCCGCGGATCGGCCCCGGCGATAGCGCTCAGCACAGTCCTCCCGGATCGGGTGTTCGATCGCCTCATCGCGCGTGCCTTCGGTGTCCGACGATGACCACGGCCCGGCGGCTGTAAGCTCCCCAAGGTGGTATCGGACGTTCCGGCCTGTGATGTGGGTGTTGCCGGACGGCGAGCTCTCCTGGGCGGCGCGGGACGCCGTCGAGGGATGCACCCGCTTCCGTGCGCGTGACGGTTTCGGGAACCGCAGCGAGGAGAAGGCTCCTGCAGTTCAGAGATTTTCGGGCGATGACTATGCACAACGCCCTTGCCCTCAAGTATGGTGGCCGACCGGCCCGGGCGGACTACGATCGCCGAACCATGTTTGTTCTCGGCGGAATCTGCACGTCAGGTCGGTATCCCGTCTAGTGCCACAGCGAAGCAGGGGTTTCTCCACCTGGAGACGTGGTCGCCTCGCACTCGACTCGCCCCCCCCAGGCTGAGTCTCTCCCTGAAGGCCCTGTCCTGGAGGTTCAGAACGGGACCTCTGTTGCGAGCTGCCCGGCGGTCCCCGGTATGCGTCCGCTGACTGCGCGGCAGAACTCGAACGGGTCCAGGGCGATGCGGTCACCATCCCCGGCCTGCCAATGTCCGCCCGCGGGTCCACTGAGCTCCAGGGTGTACGGCTCGCCGTGGCGTTGTGCCCATTCGTGCACGACGTCGTCGACGATGGTCCCTTCGTGCTCCGCAGTGGCAACCATCGGCAGCCCCGTGGCGCGGCTGATGTCGATCCGGTGCATGAAGGGGTCACGGGTGAGGATCACGTCGAGGAGATAGCCGAAGGTCCATTGACCATCTGTCTCGTCCTGCATCGTTCGATTTCGGAGGAAGGCCGGTGATCGACGTCTGTTTCTCACCGCCCGGGGGCTCAGCCTTCTGTATTCCCTGACGACCTCGTCAGGGGTGAGGGTGAGGTTCTTCTCGACCTGCCAAGCTGTGAGCGCGTCGATCTGGAAGCCGCCGTCGTGCTTGGCCCTGCGGGTGGCGGTCAACTGCTGACGCATGAGTTCGGGAACCGACGTGACCATCTGGACCATGCCCAGCATGTGACCGGCCATCGCGCGCACGTCCCACGCGGGGCAGTCGGTCTGGGCAGACCACTGCTCAGGAGTCACCCGGCCCAGAAGTTCAGAGACGCGCGCATACTCGGTGGTGGCCAGTCGCATCGCGGAGTCGTGGTCAAGCTGAGAACGGCGTGCATTCTCTCTGGCAGTGGGCGTTTGTGATGTGGTGCCCATGATGACTGCTCCTTAGTGCTGGATGTGGGTAGGTGTGGGCTAGGGCAGATCGAGGTGGTCGGCAAACATGTCGACAGCACGGTCGAGCAGGCGGGTCCATCGGTCGCCTCCCGGATCGTTGGCGTGCTGCGCGTCGATCAGGCCCCCTATCAGTGCGGTGAACAGATCCAGATCCTCCGTGGCGGTGATGCCGTGTCTGAGGAAGAGCTCTTGTGCCAGGTCGAGTGTGGCGACCGCAGGGGCGTAGTTCTTCTCGCTGGGATCGAAACCGGGAATCGTTCGGAGGTTCATGAGCTGATGACGGGCCAGATCTCTGACCGCGAACTCGAAGAAGGTGCGCGCGGTGAACCGGAGCGCCTCACGCGCATCCGGGGGCTCCTGGTCCTTGAGTGACTCGAAATGCGCGAGACACTCGGTCCAGGCCTGGCCGAACATCGCATCGTAGATGGCATTCTTCGAGTCGAAGTGTGTGTAGAGCGACGGCGCCCGCATGCCCACTCGGTCGGCCACCCCGCGCAGCGTGATCTGTGCCAGCCCTACTTCTCGTGTCATGTCCCAGGCGGCCTCAATGATCTCTGCCCGAGTCGCCTCACGACGCTCGGCCTGCCTATCACGCGTAGTTTTACCTAACATAGTTAGAAGAAGACCACTGTCGGCATCAGATTGTCCAGATCCGCCAGCCGGCGCATCGCCTGCTGGGTCGCCCTTGGCGGCACCTTGCTGATCGTGGGACACCTCCACGGGCACCAGCACCTGCGTGTCAGGGGAAGACCTCATCTGGCTTCACGGGGAAGTCGAGGTTGTTCACCGTGGCGACGCCGGCCCAGGCCTTCAGCCATCCTGTGTATTCGCCGACCGATAACGGGCGGCTTTGGCCTGGTTTCCGCAGGTCTTCATGCTGCACCAGCGACGCCGACGGCCCCGTGACGAGTCGATGAAGAACCAGCCGCACCGGTCACAGGCGCGAATGGTCTGCGCTGGTGGATTGAGTATCAGCGTGATGGCACGCAGCGCCACGGTGGCGAAAGCGCCCTGCGCCGTGCGTGGCGTGGTGGATCCATCAGGGTGGATGCTCAGGTCCTCAAGCCGGTGACGGGCTGTCTCGAGCAGCTCTGTGAATGCGCCTGAGGGGATTGTCCGATGCTCCTTCTGTGCGTCGAAGACCGTCCAGAGCAGTGCACGCAACGCACGGGCATCCGCCAGGTCGGCTTCCGTGGTTCCGCTACCACTATCGTCAGACGCGGGTAGCAAGCCTGTGTGGGCGAGCCAGGCGTTGAGCGCAGTCGTGTCGGTGAACAGGTCCGCGCCTGATTCTGGCAGGCGGCGGAAGACGGTGTTGGCGAAATCCAGGGCGAAGTCTCCAGCGATGAAATGATCCTCGACCCACTCGGTGGTGGCGGTCATGGCAGCTGGTACCTCCTCACGGGTCGGCCGTCCGGCCATGGGGCGGCTCGACCGGGTAGGCCTCGACGGTCCGGATTGAGGAGGTCTCTGCGCTTCAGTCGCCAGTGCATGGAGCAGCAGCCACGTGATCCGCCCCGGTCGCCCATCACTGCCTCGAAGTCGGACCAGTTCTCCTGTGTCAACGGGGTGATCGTCCGCTGAAGAGAAGTCATGCGGCCATACTCGTGCGCTCGAGTATGTCGTGGACAAAGGTGACCAGGAGGTCTGCGACCTCGGTGGCGTGGGTCTCCAGAAGGAAGTGTCCGGCGTCGTAGATGTGCGCCTCAACATGGGCCAACGCCTGGTGGTAGGCGAACACCTCAGCGATGTCGAACGCAGTGTCGTGGCGGCCCCAGAGCACCAGGCACGGCGGTTGGAACGCCGCATGGTATTCGGCGATCTCGGGGAAACGTGCCACGTGCTTGCGGTAGTCGTAGAAGAACTGGAAGTACACTTCCGTGTTGCCTGGTCGGCACAGGCGCTCCCAGTCCAGATGCCACGACTCGCGCGGGTGCAGCTCTGCGAGATGTTCAGGCAGGCCCGCGAGGTAGGTGTCTCGAGTTCCCTCGAAGGTCAGCCATTCCGGCAAGGCGGCCCTGTTCTCCGCGGTCGGCTCCACCCAGAACCTGCGAGCAGAGTCCCATCCCTCATTGAGTCCCGCCTCGTGCGCGTTGCCGTTCTGCACCACGAGCCCCAGAACCCGCTCGGGGTGTCGAGTGGCCATGAAATACCCCACCGGAGTGCTGTAGTCCGTCACGTACAGCACGTACCTGTGCACACCGAGCTCCTCGATCAATGCATCGATCACGTGTGACAGGTTCTCGTAGGTGTACTCGTACTCGTCCACGCCAGGTGCATCCGAGAATCCGAATCCGGGGATGTCCGGTGCAACCACGTACGCGTGATGGCCCAGGGTCGGCAGGACCTCACGGAAGGAGTGGGACGAGCTCGGGGCTCCATGCAGCAGGATGACTGCAGTCGATGAGGGCACTCCTGCCTCGCGGTAACGCAGCTGCAGGCCGTCCACCTTCAGGTGCCTGTGTCTCGTCTTTGCTGAGCGCTTCATCATGCCCTCCTGTTCTGCGGCAACTCTAAATAACCGTATCAAGGGAATTTAACGGTTACTAGGCTACGTCGCGCATCGGATGGAGGAGAGCGAGCAGCGGAGATTCGCCGGGCATGCCGGCGTAGTCCGGGGGGCATCCGCAGCACCGATACCGCCCATCAGCCATCGTCACCGGGCAACCGGCCGATGTACTCTGACGGCGTCATGATCAGGCTGCCGGGAATCTCGGCACACAATGCCCTCACCGAGCTGAAGGTGACCCACGGGCAAGGATCTGGCCCGAGTTCTTCGACCGGAGGGTGCCACACATGCCAACATTCATCGCCATCGGCTATGGCGACGCCGACGGGTACGAGAGAACGGCGCCGGACGTTCGCGGCCGGGCGCACGCGCATGACGAGAAACTGCGCGAGCACGGTGCGCTAATGGGCATCGCGGGGAGACCGGTACAGGTCCGAAACCCGGAGGGGGCAGGTGCCCACTATCAACCCGGCACCTTCATGAGCTCAGACCTGCCGGTCGCAGGGTTCACCATCATCGAGGCGAAGGACCTCGACCATGCAGCAGCTCTGGCAGCCGATACTCCCTGCGCGGTCGCACACGGTGTCGTCGAGGTCTGGCCCTTAGGGGACTGACCCAGATCGTGCTCAGGGCGCCTGAAAGGCACGGCGGCGCTTCCCGGTGTCGTGAGGGGGCGTCGTTGAGGCAGCGGTGGCCGTTGAGTAGGATCGTGCCTCATGAGACCAGCGGTAGAGCCCGCCCCGCTGCACCGGGTGTTCATCCTGAGTTGGATCATGGCGCGCGCCTTCACCCGGCACCGGCCCGGGGGGATCATGGCGTACCCTCTGTCTCTGCTGATCGTGGGGTTCTCCGCGTTGCGTCGGCAGCTCTACGAATCTTCAGATGGCCATGGCATGGTCGTCTTCGGACGCTTCCGGCTCCTCCACGAGATCATCGCAGGAGTGCTGCTGGCACTGCTTTTCATGACGACCCTCGTCCTGGTCGTAGGCAACGACGGGCCGAGGGGCATCGGCTTGGCCGTCCTCCTGTGGCTGCCTTTCATCGTGGGTCTGTGGCAGATGAATGCCGGCTCGCTCTCGGCGACCCCGACCGGGCCTGAGACCCCCGTGGGGGAGCGGTGGCAGGTCGCGGCTCTGGCTCAGAGGCCAGGAACGAGAATGTCTGCGCTGCTCCTGACCCGCAACCTCATGGGCACATTGCCTCGTGGCGCCGTCGCCGTCGCGGCAGCCGACGACGATGACCTCCTGGCAGCCTGTGAGCGATTCGGATTCACCCGAGGCAAGGGCCGAAGGGTCTTTCGTGTCGTCACATGATCGCGGTTCCGCCTCCGGGCTCTGACGCCTGCGCCTAGACCAGCTGCGGATCCGTCGTGAAGGCCACTGTGATCCAGCTGTTCGGGTCTCCGTGCCCCAGCTCGTCGGTGACCTCGCGACGGATGGCGTCCCAGTCCTCCAGCGGGCGCTCTGGCAGGCCTTCTGGGACGAGGAAGACCAGTTCCACCTGGCGTGATCGTCCGACCGTGGCTGTGTACACATGGCTCGAGAGGAAACCCTCATCCGCGGTCACCCGTTCAGCGACGTTCTCGACTTCGCGACGCAGCGGGGCCGGTGTTGCGAGTCCTATCTCGGACAGCGCGCGCCGGAACGTCGAGAACGGCAGCGGGATCAGCACCGTCGCGACGATGATCAGGATCAGCGGGTCGACGTATGGGGTCAGGTGCTCAAGGTCGGTGCCGTCGAGGAAGATCCCGACGACGAATGCCACGAGAAGGGCGCTCGTGACGCCGCCGGTCATGATCCAGCCTTTGACGTCCATGGCGACCAGTGCAGAACCGATGCGGCGATTCGCGCGGTGTTCGACGAGTGCGAACACGGTGGTCAGCACCATCACGACGACCGCGTAGATGATGGCCGGACCGAACTCCATCTCCCGGCCGCCCGAAAGGAGCGCCGACACGGCTTGAGCCACCGCGTATCCGGCGATCAGCATCATCAACAGTGAGCTGAAGGCGAGGAGAAGAGGCTCCAGGTGCCAGAATCCCATGCTGAACCGCTTACTGAGGCCCTGTGTGGTGGAGCGGAGGATCAGCCGCGCCACCCAGATCGACAGGATGGAGATCACCGCGTCCACGATCGAGATCATGCCGTCGAAGATGATCGCGAACGAGCCGGACACCAGCCCGAAGCTGATGCCCAGTGCTGACACCAGAAGAACGCCTGCCAGTGAGATGGACAATGCCTGCTGTTCCGTGCGCATGGTTCCTTCCCCTCCGCGGTAGATCGCCTCATCGTCTGCGATGCCGAAGTCTATCCGTCGGCAACCTCACTCGGCTCTGGGCGGCCTGCGGTAGCTCTTCGTCTCAGAGCGTCTGCGCTTTGCGTCCAGTCGTCGACGTCGGGAGCCTCTTGTGGGGCGGGTCGGACGGCGGACGACGGCGGGGGCCACCGCCTCACCGAGCAGGGCGGAGAGGCGCTGCCTCGCCGCACTCCGGTTCCGCCGCTGGGAGCGATGCTCGGAGGCGCTGATCGTCAGCACGGTGCCGGTGAGCCTCTCGGCGAGCCGGTCGAGGGCGCGGGACCGCTGGGTGTCGTCCAGCGCCGTCGTCGTGCCCAGGTCCAGGCTGAGCTGCACCCGTGAGTCCGTGGTGTTGACGCCCTGGCCCCCGGGGCCGGAGGCGCGGGAGAACTGCTCGATGAGCTCTCCCTCGGGGATTCTGAGGCCGCGGGGCGCTCCGGGCCCCGGTGGCACGCGCAGATCGTCCATAGGACGAGTGTGCCGCATGCCAGGCGTGTGGTGCAGAGCAGGGCGGGTCGCTCAACTGGTGGCGTCGCCGCCCTGAGAAAATGCTTGCCATTTCAAAGTCAACTCCATATTATGAAGTCATGACGAAGGACTACGGCCAGTTCTGCGGCCTCGCGAAGGCTGCCCGTGTGCTGGGGGAGCGGTGGGCGCTTCTCATCGTGCGTGATCTGAGCGTGGGGTCGCGGCGATTCAAGGAACTCCACGAGGGCCTCCCTGGAGTTCCGACGAGCGTGCTCACCACCCGCCTGCGGGAGCTGGAACAGATGGACATCGTGGAGCGGCGGACTGTGAAGCAGCCCGGACGCGGAGTGCTCTACGCGCTCACTCCGTACGGGGCCGAGCTCACGCCGATCCTCGACAGCCTCGGACGATGGGGTGCCCGGCGCATGAGCGCGCCGGCACAGGAGGACGTCATCACGAGTTCATCGCTGGCCGCTGCGCTGCGGGCGGCCTACCGGCCCGGGGTCATCACGGCCTCCAGGACCTATCTGATCCACGCCGGCCCGGTGACGGCCTGGGTCATGGTCGACGGAGAGGAGGTCGTCATCGAGACTGGCCTTCCCGAATCCGACCCGGATCTGACCATCCACGCCGGGCCGCAGCTGAGGCTGCTGCTGGCCGGGCGGCTCTCACCGGCTGAGGCGATCTCCGACGGTGCACTCGAGATCAAAGGGTCCGACACGGAGCTGTTGACCTTCCTCCAGGCGTTCCACGTGCCCCTCGATGACGTCACCACCGTGGCATGACTTGACGAACCCGATCCCACGACGATTTCAGAAGGGCGCTCCATCATGAAGCTCAGCATCAACCTGTTCACCACGTTGGACGGGGTCAGCCAGGGTCCAGGCAGCGCGGAGGAGGACACCCGCGGCGACTTCACCCGCGGGGGATGGCTCATGCCGTTCTTCGATGAGGGCTGCGGCCAGGCGGTCGACTCGTGGTACCAGCGCTGCGGCGCTCTGCTGCTGGGGCGACGCACGTTCGACACCTTCGCCTCTCACTGGCCCCACGTCACCGACCCGGCAGATGCCGTGGCCTGGAAGATCAACAATCTCCGTAAGTACGTGGTCACCTCGTCCCCGCTGGGCACGGTCTGGGAAGACTCCAGCACGACCCTCGGTGAGGGGTTCCTCGAGGAGATCGCCCGATTCAGAGAGGCCGACGACGATCTCGAGCTGCAGGTCCACGGCAGCATCCACCTGGCCCGGACGCTGCACGAGGCGGGCCTCGTCGACATCTACCGTTTCCTGGTGGCGCCCGCCGTCGTCGGAGGGGGCTCGCGTGTCTTCGGCATGGACGGTCCCGCCTCCGCGATGCGCATCGAGCAGAGCACTGTGACGTCGAGTGGAGTCCTCTCCCTCGAGATGACCCCACGTGCCTTCGACAACTCGCTCGCAGCGGCCGTTCAGGACGGCCAGGACGTCATCGTCGAGCAGTGAGCCCACAGGCCCACCATCTGCCAGACCCACGACCCAGAGAAGGATCGCCATGAGCTTTGTCAGTGCAGACATCAGCATGTCCCTGGACGGGTATGTCACAGGACCGCATCCGAGCCGTGAGAGCGGCTTGGGCGCCGGCGGTGAGGCCATCCAGGAATGGGTCTTCCGCTCGGCGGAGTCGCCTGAGGACCGCAAGGTCCTCGAGCAGGGTGGAGAAAGGGCCGGAGCGGTGGTCATGGGCCGCCGGACCTTCGATTTCGTCGACGGCCCGAACGGCTGGGACGACACGATCAACTATGCGTACGATCATGATGTCCCCGAGCGACCGCCAGTGGTCGTCCTCACGCACTCCGCGCCGGAGGAGACTCGCCATGCGGAGGGATTCAACTTCGTCACTGAGGGAATCGATGCGGCGGTGAGCGCAGCCCGCCGGCTGGCAGGGGACCGTGAGGTCGTCATCATGGGCGGAGCCGAGGTCATCGACACCGCACTCGTGGCCGGACTGGTCGATCGACTGCGCATCCATCTCTCGCCCGTCATCATGGGATCGGGGACGCGACTGTTCGATCTCGTGGGTGCGCCCCTGGCACTGAGGCAGGCCGAAGTCGTCGCCTCTCCACACGCCACTCACCTCAGCTTCGATGTCCGCTGACGGAGCGCGCGAGACATCTGCCAGGTTCCAGCTAGCAGCTCATTGCTGCGTCATTTCTGACAGAAGGAAACTCTCATGACGACACCCACCCAGCCCTTCACCCTCTGCCTGCCGATCGATGACAGGCGGCGTGCCATGGACTTCTACCGTGACGCCTTCGGCTTCGAACCGGTCGGCCCGCTCGCCGACGACGGCGTCCCCGAGCCGCTGCAGTTCAGCGTCGCTGCCGGTGTCACTCTGATGTTGATCCCGAGGGGAGGATTCGGCTGGGTGATCGGCCCCCGGCCGGCCGCCCCCACAGGCCAGAGCGAATGTGTGCTGAGCCTCATGGTGGACGGCGCGGCGGAGGTCGGCCGTCTGGCCGAGCGCGCTCACGCGGCAGGAGGGGAGGTGACCTCCCCTCCGCAGCGTCAGGACTGGGGATACGTCGCGGTCTGCGCTGACGTCGACGGGCACCTGTGGCAGATCATCGCCCCATAGTCCTCCTCGTCCGAAGCTCCGCTGGAGGGTGCGCTTTTCCGTCATAGGTAGGGGCGGGTGAGGAGCTCCAGATAGTGCCCTGAAGGATCCAGCAGATAGACGCGATCGAAGTGGTCGTCGTCGACCAGGTACGCGTAGTGCTGCGGCGGAAACTCTATCGGCGGTGTGGCGAACTGGAGGAGCACGCCGTCGGTGAGCTGGACGTTGTGGAAGGGGCCCCACGAGGGGGCCTCGTCTGCTTCGAGCAGGTCGCGGTAGAACCCCGCCATCTCGGCGGGGTCAGTTGAGGCGATGATCGTGTGGTTGAAACGCGCTGTCATGGTTCTCCTTGTGGGTCGTGAGTGGGTGGGGCAGGGCACTCACGCAAGGAGGTGCGCGGGTCAGGGCACGACCAGGTCGCCTGTCCGGGAGCGGCCGGTCATGGCCTGACTGGTCATCATCACCAACAACCTACTGTGCGACGATGCGTTGTCCAACTGATCAACGCGTCGAGATCTCCTCGGGCATGGTCTTCTCGTCGTACGCCGCCCGGGCGGCCTCGACTTCCTCGATATGCGCCTCCGCCCACTGGCCGAGCGCCGTGAGGGGCTCGCGCAGTGAGCGGCCGAGGGGCGTGAGGTCATACTCGACGCGCGGCGGCATCTCGTCATAGGCGGTCCGAGAGACGATTCCGTCGCGTTCGAGGTCCCGCAGCGTGTCGGCCAGGACCTTGCCGCTGATGCCGTCCACTGCTCGACGGATCTCCCCGAAGCGGAGGCGTCCTCTGCTGAGAGCGATGACGATCATCGCCGTCCACTTGTTCGCGATGCGCGCCAGGGACGTGCGCGACGGGCACGTCGCGACCATCACGTTCCACGGTGGCTGTTCCATCAGGGCCCCTCATCTACAGTTACGTTGGGGTAACAGGTTACCACTGGTTACTGTCAGGGGTGGCGCGGATCAGACGATTCCGCGACCTCCCGACGACAAGGATGACACCATGAGTGAGAGCACTCCGGCGGCAGTAGCCGCCACGTACTTCGAGGCCCTGGCGCGCGGCGACATGCCGAGGGCGATGGCCCAGCTCGGTGAGCAGGTGGTGTGGCACCAGCCGGGGGCGCACCGGTTCTCCGGCCAGCACGTCGGCGTCGAGGCCGTCGGTGCACACCTGGGGCGCATGATGGAGGCCAGCGAAGGGACCTTCCAGTTGGCGCCCACGGGGCCCGCGATGGTCAACGGTGGGTTCATCGCCGTGCCGGTCCGCTTCAGCGCCACGCGATCCGGCGCCGCGATGGACATGGCAGGGGTGGACCTGCTGACCATCCAGGACGGCAAGATCGTCGCGGTGCTTCTGTTCTCCGAGGACGGAGCCGCTGAGGACGCATTCTGGGGCGGGGCGTGAGGTGTGCTGGCGCCTCCTGCGGTGGAGGCGCCAGCACGGCCTGAGGCCTGCCGGTGATCTACGCTCAGGCGCTCTCGCGGCCCTGGGCCGCAGAGGTGACCAGATCGCTAGTCTCCAGCGGGTCGCCGGCCTTCAGTGCGCTGATCCAGGTCTCCGTGTCGGCGACTGCCGCCCAGTTTGACTGCAGCAGAGCCATCAAGATCTCGTGGACCTGCTGGGCGGACGCGCTGCCGGCGTCGTTGGCGAGATCGACGGCGCCGGTCGCGTCCGAGAGCACCTCGACGGCGATCCCGAGCGGCTCTGCGGCCGCGGCCGAGGCCAGTACGCAGTTATTCGTCATGTAGCCGACCAAGGTGATCGTGTCGATCTCCTGTTCGCGCAACCAGTCCTCGAGGCCGGTTCCGGCAAAGACGCTGGAGTACCGCTTGCTGATCCGCGTCGAGGCGTGATCCTGGACGGCGGCGATGTCCGGGTGGTTCTGCCAGGTGGTGGATCTGGCGGCGAAGACGGGGGTGCCCTCCGGCAGCTCGTGCTGCACGACCACTACGGGTGCCCCGGATTCGGCGGCGGCATCGATGGCGGAGCGGACTCGTGCGACGGACTCGTCGCGGTCGGGATGCTGGATCGGCAGCAGACCCTCGAAATACTCCTGCTGGGCGTCGATGACGATGAGGGCTCGGCGGGGTGCGGTCATGGTGTTCTCCGTTTCATCAGGGGTTGTTCATATGGGAGGTCGCTCCCATGGCGTGATGCTCTGACATCCAGAACCGGTGGTACCCGTGCTGGTCGGCGGTCCGGGCCAGGGAGGCCGTGGCGGCCAGTCCTTCCGCGGCGGTGGTGCCGACGCCGGTGCCACCTCCTGCGAGGACGGACAGCGCGAACGGCGCGGTGCCGGCAGGGGAGCCGAACTGCATGGGTGGTCTCTGCTCTCATGGGAGGAAAGAGCTTTTGGCGTGAGTCAGGCTAGCAGAGGTGTCATGGAAAGCGAAAATAGTTACCATGAGACCTATGCCTGAGTCACCGAAGCCCCTTGTGCCCGGCGCGCATGAGCACCCCAGCCTCGCGCTGGTCGACAGCGTCGAGGGCGGCGCACCGGGCAGGAGCAGCGATGCCCTGTCCACGCCGGAAGGGGCGACCGCCTGGTTGGCCGAGCATGACCTGATCGCACCGGAAGCGGTGCTGTACGAGCACTGTCAGCGTCGGCTGGTCGGGCTGCGCGAGGATCTCCGTGATCTGTTCACTGCGCATGTCACCGGCGATAGTCCGAGTCCTGAAGCGCTCGACGCCGTCAACCGGGCTCTGACCAGCGCACCCGGTGCTCTGCTTCTCCGGTTCGATCCGACAGTGCGGTTCAGCCGGAGCGTGGATCACCCGGCCACGCAGGTCGTCGAGCATGCCATGGCCGTCATCGCGGAGGACGCTGCCTCTCTGCTCACGGGAAGCGAGGAGCCGTCACTCGCGGCCTGCGAGGCACCCTCATGCCAGTGGTTCTTCCTACGCACGCATGCTCGCCGGCAGTGGTGCTCGACGCGGTGTGGAGATCGAGTCCGTGCCGCGCGCGCCTATGCCCGCAAGCGGGCCCAGCGGGGCGGCCCGGTGCGCTGAGCCTGCCTCACGGGCGTACCATGCGCTTTTCCGTCCCGACCGGATCAGATTTCGCCGCGCCGTCGAGCCGGAAGCCCTGCCTGGCGTAGAAGGCGATGGCCCGGTCGTTGCCGGCAAGCACCCAGAGATACGCGGGGTCCTCGCCGATCCCAGAGGTGAGCAGAGCATGGCCGACGCCGGTCCCGTACACCTCGGCGAGCACATACAGTGCCTTCACCTCGCGGCTGGGCAGGTCCTGGGCGTAGTCGACTTCCACTTGTGGAGCCGCTGGTCGCGGCGTGCGCGGCGTTCTGCCAGCACATCCTCGGAGATGAGACCGCTGTAGGCCTCATCCCAGACGTCGAGGTGGAGATCGGTCAGCTCCCCGGCGTCCTCGGGGACTGCGGGTCGTATGCGCATGGCTGCATCGTAGCTGGGCATGAGTCGGGCGTGTGTGACACCCAGGGTGAGGCAAGAGCCCGTCGCCAAGGATATTCTGAAGATCTACCCAAGACGCCCCCAGCCGAGGAGCCACCATGAATCCTGTCGAGACGGTCCGTGCATTCTGGGAGCACATGCAGCGTCGTGACTGGCACGGTGTGCGGGCGACATTGGCTGAGGACGTGGTGGTGGAATGGCCGGTGACGAACGAGACCTTCTTCGGAGCCGACCATGTGGTCGCCGTGAACGCCGAGTATCCGGAGGGGTGGGAGATCCGGGTGGTGCGGCTGGTGGGCAGTGGCTCGTTGGTGGTCGCTGAAGTCGAGGTGCCGCAGGCCGAGGTCGGGGTCTTCCGGACGGCGGCCTTCATGGAGGTCGTGGACGGACGGATCACGAGATCGGTCGAATACTGGGTGCACCTCGGAGGCGAGGAGCCGCCAGCTTGGCGGCGTTCGCTGGCGGAACGGTTCAGCACAGGCTCGGCCGGGAGCGGCGATCCTGCCATCGATGCATGACGAGCCGACAGTACAGTGGGATCCATGGCAGAACCGACGCGTTGGGTGACCGCGACCAAGGATGACCACTCCCAGTGGTACATCGACCGATTCCGCAGGATGGCGGCTCAGGGGGAGGACCTCGTCGGTGAGGCCCGGCTGGTCGATGCCATGGTCCCACGACAGGCCAGGATTCTGGATGCGGGATGCGGCACCGGCCGGCTCTCGGGGGACCTGCACCAGCGGGGGCACGCCGTCGTCGGCGTCGATGCGGACCCTGAGCTGATCGCAGCCGCCGCACAGGACCATCCGGGTCCGTCCTACGCTGTGGTCGACCTGACCGAGCTGGATCTGGACGCGCTCGGTATGGGCCAGCCCTTCGACGCCGTGCTCGCGGCGGGCAACGTCATGGTCTTCCTCGCACCGGGCACGGAAACACAGGTGCTGCGCCGGCTGCGGGCCTGCCTCACGGCCGAAGGCTTCATCATCCTCGGCTTCCACGTGGACCGGCACCTCAAGCTCACCGATTTCGACCAGTACGTGGCTGAAGCCGGACTGCGCGTGGAACACCGGTTCGCCACCTGGGATCTGAAGGCCTGGCACGATGACGCCGACTTCGCCGTCACCGTGCTGCGTCAGTCCCGGAGCTGATCTTCCCTCACGTCCAGGCGGACGGAGACGGCGTCGCCGACGTCGACACGTTCCGCGCGTTGGACCACCGCCTTGATCGGCACCAGAAAGCGCCCGTCCCGGGGCCAGGCGGCAGTGTCGAACTCGGTGGCCCCGATGATCGCGGTGACGGGCACCTGCCCCCAGTACATGAGTCCGCGTGCGGCCTCCTTCAGCTCGGCGGACATCTCCTCCGGCATGGGTGCGAACACGAACGGCGCGGGTCCACGCCACTCGATGAGCTCGGTGACGAAGCTCCAGGGCATGGCCGTCAGGCTAGCAACGGAGAGCTTTCCGGCGAACGAACGCCGTCCCGACGCCCAGTAGGCTGGGTGGGTGAGCATCTCAGCAGATTTCAGCCTGCACACGACGACGGTCGGGGACACCGGCTCGACGGTCGTCTTCCTGCATGGGCTCTTCGGGCAGGGCAAGAACTTCACCCAGATCGCCAAGGGGCTGACGCCGGACCATCAGAGCCTGCTGGTGGACCTGCCCAACCACGGACGCTCCGACTGGACCGAGGAGCTCGACTACCGGGAGATGGCTGACCTGGTCGCCGAGGAGCTGCGGGCCGGCGTCGCCGCTGATCAGCCGGTCCATCTGGTGGGCCACTCCATGGGCGGCAAAGTCGCCATGGTGCTGGCCCTGCGCCATCCGGAGCTGATCGACAGGCTGGTCGTCGTCGACATCGCCCCGGTGGCCACCGGCGGCTCCATGGGGCAGTTCGAGCACCTGCTGGGAAGCCTGGCGGAGCTGGACCTGACGCAGATCTCCTCCCGGGGAGAGGCCGACGAGCAGCTTCAGGAGAACATCGCCGATCCGATGATCCGCGGATTCCTGCTGCAGAGTCTGGTCCGGCGCGACGGCGGATTCGGCTGGCTCTCGAACCTGGACCTGCTGCGCGCCGAGCTCGACGTCATCGGTGGATTCCCTGACCTCACGGACACACAGTTCACCGGTCCTGTGCTCTGGGTCGCGGGCGCGGACTCCGACTACATCACCGAGGAGCACCGGTCGCCCATGCGGACCCTGTTCCCTCAGACACATCTGTTGCGGATCAACGACGCCGGCCATTGGGTCCACGCGGACCAGCCGGAGGTCTTCACCTCCGTGCTGCGCCATTTCTTCGCGCACCAGGACTGAGTGACGCGCCTGTGGAGAAGTTGTCCACAGTTGCATCCGCGGGGTGGCGTGACGCTCTGCCGGGTGGCGAGTATCGGAGCATGAGCTTTGAGGATCTCCCCCAGAACTGGACCCACCTTCCGCTGTCGACCCCGGGCCTCGCAGTCGACGTCGTCGATCTGGTCCTCCGCGAGTCCATGCGTGCCGAGGACACTCTGCTGCTCCTGCCCTGCGATGAGCATGACATCGCCTACCCCTCTCCGATCGCCATCGCCGAGGTGGAATGGTCCGCGCCGGAGGAGGAGCGTCGCGAGATCCTGGCAGCGTTGGCCGGCATCGGTGTCCCCTCGGTCGCCGTGGCGGTGTCCTCCTCACACAGACTGCCCGATGAGCTCGTCCGCAGATGGCATTCCGATGTGGAGTCTGCCTTCTCCGCCGCGGGGACTCGCCTGATCGGCTTCTTCTGCGGCTGGCCGTTCAGCGTCGAGCAGGTGGAACTCGAGCCTGCAGGCTCATCCCCGGATCCATGGGCCGCGTAGGATTTCGCCATGTCCACCGATCACTTCGTCCCGTCTGACTTCGAGCCCCCGACGTCGCTGGTCACTGAAGCGTTCCGCCTGGAACCCCTCGGGCCGCAGCACAATGAGGCGGACCACGCGGCATGGTCTTCGAGCATCGAGCACATCCGCGCGACTCCCGGGTATCCGGACGGCTCCTGGCCGCCCGTGGAGGGGATGTCGCTGGAGGCGAACCTGGCCGACCTGAGGCGTCATGCTGCCGACTTCACGGCGCGCAAGGGCTTCACGTTCACCGTGATGGACCCGGATGAGGGTGAGGTGATCGGGTGCGTCTACCTGTATCCCCCCGAAGCGGAGGGCCATGACGTCACCGTCCAGTCCTGGGTGCGTGCCGACCGTGCCGGACTCGACGCGCCGTTGGCCGAGGCGCTCGAGTCCTGGATCATCGCCGAGTGGCCGTGGGAGCGTCCCGATCGTTGTGGTCGGTGAATGGAACCCGGAGAAGTTTCGGACATCTGTGCCTCGGGGTTGTTCGCAACTGTGAACAGCAGTAAGGTGTTGCTATAGCAAACGCGAGATCGTCATCCTGGAGGCACCTGTGAACATCCGACCGGCACTTACCACCCTGAGCATCGCGGGACTCCTCGCGCTCACCGGCTGCGGTCTGCTCGACGGCGACGGCGACGATGCGACTCCCGATGCGTCCCCCGATGCGACCCCGGAACCAGCGGAGGATACCGAGGGAGAGGCCGAAGGGGGCGCAGAAGAAACTGCGGAGGAGCCTTCTGAGGACCCTGAGGACCCCGAGGGGGCCGGCGAGGATATGTCCCTGGACATCGCGGACGCCCAGTACACGGTGACCTACCCGATCCAGGGAGATGCGGCCGAAGGCGAGATCACCATGGGCCTGCACTCGTTGGAGGTCGATGACCAGGGCATGCTGCTCACCGTCAGCTTCATCCCCGAATACGAGGATGAGAATGCGGTTCACCGCTTCCGGACTCTTCACGGCCACGATGCCGGCTCGGTGCTGCTCCCAGTGATCAATGACCGCCAGAACTTCACCGCCTATCACGTGCCACGTCAGACCTCGAACCAGTTCGCCCAGGGCGGGGGCTGGCTCAGTGGGGCCTTCGGGCAGGGTGCGTGGGCCTCAGCGATCGGCGACGTCGAGGTCCAGTCGGGTGAGCAGGTCACCCATTGGGCCTACTTCCCGGCTCCGGTGGACGACGTCGACATCGTCGACGTCGCCGTGATACCCGGTGTGCAGGAGTTCGAGGGCGTGGAGATCCAGCGATGAGCGCCTACGGCACCGCCCCGGCTGGGATCGCTGCCGCGGGGCTCGCGCTGCTCGTCGTCCTGACGGGGGCGGTCTCCCCGGGGCACGTCGGCGCTCCGGTGCCGGATCAGGAGCAGCTCGACGCCCCACCGGAGCGTCCAGAGGGCCTGCAGACGGATGACGCCGTGGTCCCGTTTGACGCCGACCCGTTCATCTACCGCTTCGATCCTCAAGACTTCATCGAACAGCTCGGTGACCCACGGACTGAGGATGAGGAGGCGAATCTGATCTCTCTGTCCACCGACATCCTCTTTCGGATCAACAGCTGGGAGCTGCCGGACGGGGCAGGGGTACGCATCGCGGAGCTGGTGGCCGAGATCCCTGACGGGGCAGAGGTGCAGGTCACCGGGCACACCGATTCGGTCCCCACCGGGGAGGACTTCGACAACCAGGTGCTCTCGGAGAACCGTGCCGAGGCTGTGGCCGAGGCTCTCGAACAGGAGCGTCCGGACCTCGAGCTCCACGTGGCCGGCCGCGGAGACACCGAACCTGCGGTCACAGAGGACGAGGAGGATCCCGCCACCTTCGCGGCGAATCGTCGGGTGGAGATCACCTACGGAGACTGACCCCGGTCAACGTGTCGATACGGCGTGGTCCGGATGGGCGGTGCGCCGACCTTCCTCACCGCGGTCCAAAGCGTCCAGGACTGCCGCGTCGTGCTCATCGAGCTGCCAGTCGAGGATCTCCAGGTTGCTCGCCATCCGCTCGAGGTGATCGGTCTTGGGGATGATCACGTCACCGCGCTGCAGGTGCCAGCGCAGGATCACCTGGGCCGGGGTGCGGCCCAGCCGTGTGGCCAGCTCCTGGACGGCTGGATCGTCGAGGTCGTCGCCCTTGCCCAGAGGGCTCCACGCCTCGACGGCGATCCCGTGGTTCCAGCACCAGCGGCGCAGCTCGTTGTTGGCGAAGTACGGGTGGATCTCGATCTGGTTCACCGCAGGAAAGACGCCGGTGGCCTCGATAATCCGTTCCAGGTGGTGGGATTCGAAGTTCGAGACGCCGATCGCTCGAGCCCGCCCGGTCTCGGCCACGGAGATCATGGCCCGCCAGGTGTCCACGTAGTCGATGTCCAGCCCAGGCAGGGGCCAGTGGACGAGGAACAGGTCCACCGCGTCGACGCCGAGGCGCGCCAGCGACTCGTCCAGAGTGCGGTCGACGGCGTCGGGCGCGTGATTCCCGTTGTCCAGCTTGGTGGCGATGAAGACGTCGTCACGCGGCACTCCGGATGCACGGACTCCTTCGCCGACGCCGGCCTCGTTGTCGTACATCTGGGCGGTGTCCACATGCCGGTAGCCGGCCTCGAGGGCGGCGGCGACGTTCCTCGCCGGATCCGAGGATCGTCCGGTGCCATAACCGATCTGCGGGATGCTGGTGCCAGAATTCAGCTGCAGGTGTTCCATGGGCCGAGCATACGCGTCAGCGTCGGTCCGGGGTGATCGGTGTCGGCGTAGGATGCCGTCATGTTCGGTCTGACGCTGATGTTCACCCGTTTCCTCTCTGCTCTCCGGACGGCGTGGCAGGACCTCGTGTTCCGCGGGGCGCTGCTGAGCCTGCTGATGCTGGTGCTCAGCGCCACGATCTTCTACACGCTCACTGAGGGCTGGACCGTCCTCGACGCACTGTACTTCTCCGTCATCAGCGGCCTCACCGTCGGGTACGGGGACCTGACGCCGAGCAGCCCGCTGGCGAAGATCTTCACCATGCTCTACGCCATGCTGGCCGTGGGGCTGTTCGTCACCATCGCCGCCTCTCTGGGCGGTGCCTTCGCCAGGAACCGGTCCGAGCGTCGCGTGGGTCGGCGTCGTCGACGGCGGGACGGTGCGTCAGCGTCGGAGCCGCAGCTGCAGGTCGCCGGTGAACTCGATGAGGAGGCGCTCGAGGCCCTGCGCGCCCGGGCCCACCCGGACGGGTCCGCCTCGACCTGGTCTCCGCGCACCGCCGACGGTCGGGAGAGCTGGGTGGCGGCGACGATCTCCGATCGCCTGGTGGGGTTCGTCCGGATGGTAGGCGACGGGGATCGGGATGCCGTCCTGATGGAGCTGCTCCTCGATCCTGAGCACCACCAACTGGGGGAGGTGCTGGTGCAGCGGGCCGCCGAGGAGGCGCGGGCGGCCGGACACTGCCGGCTCTTCGCCGACTTCGCTGACGCTCAGGACCGTGCTCTGTTCAAGGCCTGCGGATTCTCTCGGGTCGCAGCCGGCGTTCGGCAGCTCTCCTGAGAGTGAACACCGGGAATGTGTGCGGATCCGTGACGGTTGCCGCCACCATGCGTGCAATGACCTATTCCGAGTACGGATCCCCTGACACTCTGCATCTCACCGAGCAGCCGACCCCGAAGCTGGGCCCTGGCGCGGTGCTCATCGCGGTGGAGCGTGCCGCGGTCAACCCCGTGGACTGGAAACTCATGGCCGGAGGGCTCGACGGCATGCTTGACGCCGTGTTCCCTGTGATCCCGGGCTGGGACGTCTCCGGGGTGGTCGAGGCCGTGGGCCCGGACGTCCCGGAGTTCTCTCCCGGTGACCGGGTGGCGTCCTACGCCCGCAAGGACGTCGTCCACGGCGGCACCTACGCCCAGTATGTGGCGGTGCCGGCCGCCTCCGTGGCGCGCGTCCCCGAGGGCGTCTCCTTCGACGCCGCCGCAGGCCTGCCGCTGGTGGGACTCACCGCGCTGCGCTCCCTGGAGATGCTGAACCTGTCCGGAGACGACACTCTGCTGATCCACGGCGCTTCAGGCGGGGTGGGTCATGTCGCGGCCCAGTTGGCAGCGGCCGATGGTGCACGGGTCCTCGGCACCGCCTCGGAGCGGAATCACGAGAAGCTCCGTGCCCTGGGAGTGGAGCCGCTCACCTATGGTGCCGGGCTCGAGGAGCGTGTCCGCGACCTGGCACCCACAGGGGTCACCGCCGTGGCCGACTTCGCCGGCGGAGTCCTCGAGCAGACTCTCGCTGTGCTGGCCGAGGGCGGTCGCCACGTGTCGATCGCGGACCCCACGGTGGAGGAGCACGACGGTCGCTGGGTGTGGGTGCGCCCCGACGGGCAGAGGCTGGGACAGCTCCTCACGAAGGTCGCAGACGGCACTCTGAGCGTGGAGATCGACCGGCACTTCCCGCTGAAGCAGGCGGCCGAGGCGATGAGGCACAACCAGTCCGGTGACGGATCCGGGAAGATCATCATCGACGTCACGGAGTGACCGGCTGATCCAGCAGCTGCCGCACAGGGACGCGATCGCCCCGCACCTCGAGGGATGAGTTCGCGAGGCCACGGCGCCCCCACAGCAGAAGATCGACCTCCTGAGCCCGGCCGCGGATCTCCGCGGCCGGGTTCTCTGTGCCTGCGGGCATGGTCCAGCTGCTCTCGGCGTCTGTCGCAGTGATCAGGACCGGAGACGACGGCGGCTCCGCACGTCCCAATCGCAGCTGACGGGCATACAGGACCGTGACGATCTCATCGATCCCGTCGGCCCAGACCTCCGCCGCCACGTGTGGTGGGTCGGCGTCGAGGGCCGCGGCGAGGTCATCGAGGTGGACCAGGGTCTCGTGGACCTGGCGGCGATGCCAGAACGACGCCGCCCCGTCGCCTCCGAAGATCCGAGCGGGAGCCTCGGGGCCCAGCTGAGTGAGGGTCTCGTGGAGATGGGCGGCGCAGGATCGATAGTACGCGGCGAGGCCCTCCGGGCGTTCTGCGGGGCGCTCCTCCCTGGGAGTCGCGGCCCGGCCCCGGGCCATGTCTGCCGCCCAGATGTAGACGTCACTGAGGTGCTCGGTGAGGTCCTCGACGGTCCACCAGCCGCAGGCAGGCACTGGTGCCTCGGAGTCGGCGACGAGCAGATGCGCGTGGAACTCCCGCTGCAGAGCGGCGAGCAGCGCGAGATGATCGATGTCAGTCCGGCGGGAGACGTCACTCATGGAGACAGCGTAGCTGCGGCGGCCACGGAGTGGCGTGGGCATGCTGAGGGCTACACCCGGGTGGGTGCGGTCCTCAGCGTGTGGGGCGGGGGCATGTGCTGGGAGCGGTGGGGTCGCGGTGGCCGTTCGGATGGCGATGACGGCGGTGTCATCGTGGTTGCCGGTACTGCCTTGTCGGATGGGTAGCGGAGGACGAGCAGACCGTGGGACTTCAGTCGGGGGCGTCGGCGGCATCGAAGCGTTCCACCAATTCAGGGCGGAGTAGGGTGCCGGCGGCGTCGCGGGTGGCGCGGCGTTGAGGGCAGGTCAAGTCCGACGGCTAGGGCTTCACGGTGGCGCCGCTGTGCCATGATCGATCCCATGCGAGCAGTCGTCTTCGATGCCATCCGCGCTCAGCCCGAGGTCCGCGACGTTCCCGAGCCCGTCGCGCCCGAGGGAGGCGTCGTCGTCGAGGTCCATGCCAGCGGACTGTGCCGCAGCGACTGGCACGCGTGGGCCGGCCACGAAGAGATCACGCTCCCGCATGTTCCTGGCCATGAGCTCGCCGGTACGATCACCGCTGTCGGCGCCGGAGTGCAGAGGTGGCAGGCGGGGGACCGCGTCACCGTGCCCTTCGTGTGCGGCTGTGGCCGCTGTCGATGGTGCCTTCAGGGTGAGCCGCAGGTCTGTCCGGACCAGGAGCAGCCCGGCTTCACCCACTGGGGATCGTTCGCCGAACGTGTGGCGCTCCATGCCGCCGACGCCAACCTGGTCGCCGTCCCGCAGAGTGTGAGCGCAGAGGCCGCCGCGAGCCTCGGCTGCCGCTTCGCGACGGCCTACCGAGGGCTCATCAGCCGCGCCGGACTCAGCGAGGGTCAGACGCTCGCCGTGATCGGCGTCGGAGGGGTGGGGCTCAGCGCGGTCATGATCGGACATGCCCTGGGTGCCCGCGTCATCGCCGTGGACCGCAGCCAGCCGGCACTGGACCTTGCCGCCGAGCTGGGCGCCGACGACACCATCATGGCCGGACCTGACGTCGACGTGCCCGCCGTCATCAGCAACCTCACCGGGGGAGGCGCCCAGGTGACCGTCGACGCCGTGGGGACTGAACAGACCTGTGCGGATGCGATCCACAGCCTCCGCCGCCGGGGCAGACATGTCCAGATAGGTCTGCTTCCGGCGATCGAAGGGCACCCGCGCGTCCCCATGGACCGGGTGATCGCCTGGGAGCTCGACGTCTTCGGCAGCCACGGCATGGCAGCCGGCGCCTACCCGGGGATGCTCGCCATGATCGCCCAGGCCCGTCTGGACCCTGAGCAGCTCATCGCCCGCACCATCGGGCTGGAGGACGCCGCATCGGCGCTGCCTTCCATGGAGACCGCACCACGGGCGGGCATGACGATGATCGACCCGCGGCGCTGAACGGTGGCGTCACACGTGCGTCCCGACATTGACCACCCGGCCTGAGTCGTCGCGGTAGAAGAACCTCTTCACACCCCAGGCCTCCAGCGTCAACGGGTGCACGATCTCGGCCCCCGACTCCTGGGCGAGGCGGTAGGCGCGCTCGACGTCGTCGACGAACACCGAGACCTCCGGATTCACCGAGGCGGAGGCGTCTTGGGTCATCAGGCCGAGCTGATGTCCGGCGTCGTCGGCCAAGAAGGCCACCCATCCGAGGTCCATCACCACGTCCAGCTCCAGGATCTCGCGGTGCCGGCGGATGGCTGCAGGGAGGTCGTCCACCGTCAGGATAGGTGTCACGCGCTGTACCGACATGCATCCATGGAACCCGGTGAGAAATCTTAGGGCAAGAGCCCGCTCGCTGAGCCGCCGCGCACTAGGCTGTCACGGTGATCGACCTCGATTCCCTCAGCTGGCTCCTGCTCGCCCTCGGCGCCCTCATCGTCGGTCTGTCCAAGACCGCACTGCCTGGTGCGGCCACGCTGGCGGTGGCGATCTTCGCCGCGACCATGCCCGCCCGAGAGTCCACGGCGGCCCTGCTGATCCTGCTGCTGGTCGGAGACCTGTTCGCCGTCTGGATGTACCGGCACGACGTCGACTGGGCCACTCTGCGCCGACTGGTGCCTGCGGTCCTGGTGGGCCTGCTGGTCGGGGTGGTCTTCCTGGGCCTCTCCTCCGACGCCGTCGTTCGCCGCGTCATCGGTGGGATCCTGCTGGCGCTGCTCGCCTTCACGCTGTGGCGGCGGCGATCCCGCACCGACGCCTCGGAGCTCGGTCGCACGGCAGCCTACGGCTATGGATGGTTGGGCGGGTTCACCACGATGGTCGCGAACGCGGGAGGTCCGGTGATGAGCATGTACCTGCTGGCCATGCGCCTGCCGGTGAAGGCCTTCCTGGGCACCACCGCCTACTTCTTCTTCGCGGTCAACCTCGCCAAGCTTCCGTTCCAGGTGGGGCTGGGTCTGCTGACCCTGGAGGTGTTGACGATCGCCGCCGTCCTGGTGCCGTTGGTCGTGGTCGCGGCCTTCGCCGGTCGTTGGTTGGCCACCCGCATCTCGCAGCGGGTGTTCGATCGGCTCGTCCTGGTGCTGACCGCCGTGGGAGCCGTCAACCTGCTCGTCTGAGGCGCCCTTGTGTCCGGCGCCGCGGCGTGGTCTTGTAGGAAAGGACCAGCAGGTCAAGGACACCGAGGAGAAGGAGGACTCCGTGCGGATCGCTGTCGTCGGAGCCACCGGGAATGCCGGCACGGCCGTGCTCAGGGAGCTGCATCTGCGTCCGGAGGTCACATCCGTGATCGGCATCGCGCGGCGCCTTCCGGACACGGACACCGAGCCGTACTCGCATCCTGAGTGGGCCACCATCGACATCCAGTTCCCTGAATCTCGGGAGTCCCTTGCACAGGCGTTCCAGGATGCCGACGCCGTCATCCACCTGGCCTGGCTGATCCAGCCCAACTCGGAGCGTGAGCTGCTGCGCCGGGTCAACGTGGACGGCACGCGTCACGTGCTCGAGGCAGCGGCTGAGGCTGGGGTGGAGCGGATCGCCGTGGCCTCCTCGGTGGGCGCGTACTCGCCGGTCGACGACGATGAGCCGCGCCGCGAGGACTGGCCCACTGAAGGGATTCCGGGGTCGCACTACAGCGTGGACAAGGCCGCCCAGGAGCGGGTGCTGGATGAGTTCGAGACCGCGCACCCCGGCATCGCGCTGGCGCGCCTGCGCCCCGGACTCATCTTCCAAGGCTGTGCCGGATCGGAGATCCAACGATACTTCGCCGGACGGTGGGCCCCGGTGCAAGTGCTCGACGCCGTCCGCCCACCCGTGGTGCCGCTGCCTCGAGGTGTGCGCGCCCAGGCGGTGCACGCCGCCGACGTCGCCTCGGCCTACGCCGAAGCGGTGATCCGAGGCGCTCATGGTCCTTTCAACATCGCGGCCGATGATCTGCTCGATGCGCAGCGTTTGGCGCAGATCGTCTCAGGCGGCCGTGGCAGAGCCGTGGTCCTTCCGTCCCGCCCGCTGCGGACCGCGATGCGGGCCGCCCACCGGGCTCGGCTGCTGCCTGCGGACGAGGGGTGGCTGGACATGGGGATGAAGGCGCCGATCATGGACACCAGCCGTGCCCGGGAGGAGCTGGGCTGGCGTCCGCGCCGCAGCGCCGCCGACGCGGCGGAGAGCCTGCTGCAGGGCATGGCCCAGGGCGAGGGCGCCGCCTCGCTGCCGATGCGCCCACGGTCCGGCCCGCGTGTGGACCCCACTCCGCTGCCGACGCGGGACCACCAGCTGCCACGGGACCTCGACGCCGACCTGCTGCGTCAATACATGGCTGACCATCTCACCGGGGCCACCGCCGGGGTGGAGCGCATCGAGGCCATGGCCGAGGCCTACTCGGACACCCCCGTCTTCCCTGAGCTCTCCAAGGTGGCCGAGGAGATCCGTCGGGAACACACCTTCCTGCAGAAGCTCATGGCCAGCCAGGACTTCCCCCGCCCCGGAGCATCCTCCGCACTGGCCTGGGTGGGGGAGAAGGCCGCGCGGCTGAAGCCCTACGGCCGGGCACCCTTGAACCGTTCGCCCTCGGAGCTGCTGCTCGAATGCGAACTGATGTCCAGCGCGATCACCGCCAAGATGCATGGATGGCTGGTCCTGCAGGAGCACGCCGAAGAGCTCGGTATGGATGAGGCGGTGTTCGCTCAGCTGGTGGAGGATGCGGAGGAGCAGCTCACCACCCTGCGGGAGGCACATCGTCATGTGCGGGAGCGTGCTTTCCGGAACCGGCCGGACGCCCTTCCGGAGTAGGCTGTGATCATGCGCACTCAGAGCATCGCCCATACCGACATCACCGCACCCAACGTCACGCTCGGTCTGATGAGGATCCCGGAGAAGTCCGACGAGGAGATCCGCGAGCTGGTCAGCACCGCCCGGAGGGCGGGGATCGACTTCTTCGACCACGCGGACATCTACGGCCCAGGCCTGACCACGCACGGGTGTGAGCGGCGTTTCGCCGAGGCGATGCAGCTGAGCTCTGCCGAGCGGGAGGAGATCACTCTCCAGACGAAGACCGGGATCGTCAAGGACGGCCCCTACTACGACTTCTCCTATGAGCACATCGTCAGTTCGGCGGAGGAGTCGCTGCGGTCTCTGCAGACCGACTACCTCGACATCCTGCTGCTCCACCGTCCGGACATCCTCGTCGAACCGGAGGAGGTCGCCCGGGCCTTCGACCACCTGGCCTCGACCGGGAAGGTCCGCCACTTCGGTGTCTCCAACCACACTCCGGGGCAGATCGAACTGCTGCGCACCGCTGTCAGCCAGCCTCTGGTGGTCAACCAGGTGCAGCTCTCGCTGCCCCATGCGGCGATCCTCGCGGAGGGGATCATGGCCAACACCCTGGGGCTGTCCTCCGTGGTGTCCCCGAACGGGGAAGGGATCGTGGAGTACTGCCGGATCAACGGCATCACCCTGCAGGCCTGGTCGCCCTACCAGTCCCCGCACGGAGTGTTCATCGGCTCTCCGCAGTACCCGGAGCTCAATGCGGTGCTGGACCGCCTGGCGCAGAAGTACGCCGTCACCCCGACGGCGATCGCCACCGCGTGGATCACCCGCCATCCTGCAGGGATGCAGGTGGTGCTGGGCACCACTCGTCCGGACCGTGTCACGGAAGCCGCCACAGGCTCCGAGATCCCGTTGACCAGGTCCGAATGGTACGAGCTGCTGCGCGTCGCCGGGCACCGCGTGCCCTGAGCCGCCGGGAGATCCCAGGCCCTTCGCCCAGCATGGTGACGACCCTTATCATGAGGGCACCATGGACGATCCTGCCGGAGCCGATCCCGTCGTCCGCGCGATGGACGAGGTGCGCCGCGTCGACTTCCTGCCCGGGCCGCAGCGGCAGCTCGCTGCTGCGGACGAGCCTCTGTCGATCGGCCACGGCCAGACGAACTCCCAGCCGAGCACGGTGGCGCGCATGCTGCGTCTGCTCGATGTGCGCCCCGGGCAGCGGGTGCTCGACGTCGGCTCCGGCTCTGGGTGGTCCGCTGCGCTGCTGGGCCGTCTGGTCGGTCCGGAGGGCGAGGTCCTCGGGGTGGAGCTGATCCCCGAACTGGTGGCCCACGCCCAGGAGGCGGTCGCTCGGCAAGAGATGCCCTGGGTGCAGGTGCATCAGGCCCAGCGGGGCGTGCTCGGGCTGCCCGACGCCGCACCCTTCGACCGGATCCTCGTCTCCGCCGACGCGCCGCGGACCCCTTTCGACCTGATCGACCAGCTCGACGACGACGGCGTGCTCGTGGTCCCCGTGGTCGGGGAGATGTGCCGCATCCGGCGCAGTGCCGACGGCGTCCAGGCCAGTGTGCACGGACAGTACCGGTTCGTGCCGCTGCACTGACTCACCGGTGCCGCCGCGCCGAGCGCGGCGGCACGTCGTCGGGGATCCCCACTCTGAAGTAGGCGACCGGGTGGTCCACGCCCAAGGAGCCGACAGTGGCCGGGCAGTCGATGACCTGAGAGGCCGGGGACGCTGCCATGCCCTGCCGGTGCAGCTCCAGCCAGAGCCGTTGGAGGCGGCGTCCGGCCTCAACCAGCCCTGCGGGGGAGAGGTCCCGCGCCTCCATGACCACCGGGACACCGGTGCCGGCCCCGGCCAGCGGAGGGGAGAACCGGCCCAGCAGAGGAGGCAGCACAGGGCGCAGCGCTCGGAGTCCGAGGCTCAGGCCCCTGCGCAGGGGCCGGGGAAGTTGGAGACATTCCGCCGAGAGACCATCCTCATGCCAGCGTGGATCCGACGGGTCCAGGCGCAGCCAGTCCAACAGCTCCGCGACCAAGGACGGGGAGGAGGCGAGATAGCGGCCCGCACGCCGTTCCAGCGGGTCGGCGTCCAGGGCATCGAGGGAATGGAAACCCTCTGGAAGGTGCAGCTCGCCCGGGGGCAGCAACGTGCCGCGGTGGACCCGGCGGGTGAGCACGTCATCGACGTCGGCGGTCACCTCCTGCACCTCACCGGCGGTCCAGGTCAGCACGATGCGAATCTCCGGCCCGGCACCCCGGACATCGTCGACCCGCACCTGCTGGCCCTCGGCGGCTGCGGCGACGGCGAAGGACTCGATCCAGGCCCCCAGGCTCAGGTGCAGGTCGCGGTGATCCGGATCTCCCACCGGCAGGGTGCGTGCCGGGTCCACTGTCAGCTCGAGGCGCGGCTCGGCGCCGTCGTCGAGGAGCTGAGGTTCCCAGGGCTGAGTGTTGTGTGCGCTCGGGGCACGGGCTGCGATCAGACACCAGGACTGAGGGTCCGGAGAACGGCCAGGACGGGGCAGACGGCGATGGAAGAAGCTCAGCCGGTGCAGCGGGCGGCCTCCCGCCTTCGCGAACACCGCCGAGGACCCTTGATTCTCCTCGCCGATGAACGTGACCCGCAGGTGATCCCAGCCTCCTGCGTGCAGCGAGGCGAACAGCTCCCGGGCCACCAGGGTGAGCAGGCCCTGACCCTGGCGGTCCGGCCGGGTGCCCTGGACGATGAGCACTGCATCCCTGGGCCGGCTCCGCCGGAGCAGCGCCGGAAGCTGACGCAGCCCCAGCTCTCCGCGCCAGCGGCGCAGCAGAGGCGCAGGATCCGGCACCACCAGAGCGAAGCTCGCCAGATCGCCGGAGCCGTCACCGAGCATCACCACCAGGCGCGGGTCCATCAGCAGCTCCAGACCCGCGGTCTGGCGGGTCATCTGTCGCCGGGAGATCGACGTGTAGTAGGGCAGCTGGGCGAAGGAGGCGTTGAGGGCCTGGCGGATCAGCTCCACCTGGCCGCGGGACCCGCGCAGTCGCAGGCGCGAGGCCGGGATGCGGCGCACCCCGGCCGAGGCGAGCTCCGTCTCGGTGGGTCGTCGGCGCTTCTCGGGCGGGATATGCCGCACCGGGATCTCCCAGGTGGCCGCCGGGTACCAGGGCTGGAAGCCCGCGGCAGTGAGGCTCTGGGCCAGCAGCGGCGGAGTCCAGGGCGAGTCGAAGAACCCCGCCTCCTCGAACCCTGCGGTCAGCGCGCCGCCGAGCTGATTCGGCAGCAAGGTCACCGGTCCGAAGACTCCTGCTGCGCCTGCGGCCTGCGCACGCCGGAGGACCTCATCGAGCAGAGCTTTCAGCACCTTCGCGGACCCGGCCGCCACCGCGCCGAAGAGCTGGAACGGGCCGGGCCCGAGCCCGGCGGCCAGCACGGCGTCGGCCTCAGAGGACCGGTGGGTGAGACACCGGCCCACCGGGGCGCCGCTCTCGTCTCGGACCAGCAGCAGCACCACCGAGTCGACATGCGGATGCTCCCCGCGGGACCAGGCGCGTACGTCGTCGGCCAGCACCGGCACCTCGCGGGGGTCGGTGGCGGGCAGCGCCAGGAACTCCTCGCAGGCCGCCGGGGTGCGGACCTCCTCCAGGGTGAGTCGCGACGTCGGCATCAGCGCCTCCGGCGCAGCGGATTCAGCGCTCGCGCCAGGGCGGTGATCTGGCCCACGCCGGTGACCGTGGCGCGCAGCCGATCCGGGAGATCCCCCGGGCGTCGATCTCCGGGCCGCTGGTCCTGCCACCGCTCTACCATATGCAGCTCCTCGGAGTCGGCCCGCCAGGTGCCGTTGGCATAGCCGACGTCCTCGGCCTCCAGAATGCGGATGAACCCACCGACCACCGGAGCCTTCGCCGGGTCTGCGGAGCGGGTGCCGGTCTCCGGAGAGGTTCCGACGAGCCAATGCATGATCGCCTGGTGCTCCGGCATCTTGGCGAACTCCATCAGCGACTCCCGGGACTCGAAGCTGACCACCAGGCCGATGCGCAGCGGGAACTCGTA
Organism: Nesterenkonia sp. HG001; assembly: GCF_034438835.1. Taxonomy (NCBI): domain Bacteria; kingdom Bacillati; phylum Actinomycetota; class Actinomycetes; order Micrococcales; family Micrococcaceae; genus Nesterenkonia; species Nesterenkonia sp. HG001. The sequence continues at coordinate 144,403 of NZ_JAOSZD010000009.1, forward strand.
GTAGCTGCGGTGCCACAGGTAGCCCGGCGCCCGCTTCAGCGCCCGGCCCAGCGGCGCCCAGGTGATCAGCTGCTCGGCGAAGGCCTTGGGGCTGCGGTATTCGTTGCAGCCCAGGAAGAGCGCACCGGTGCGGGCCTGCGGTGCACGGCAGGCGGAGAAGTCGCGGGTGCGCATGGTCAGCTCTCCCCGGTCCTGAGGTAGACGTTCTTGATCTTGCGGCGGGAGGCGTCGTCGGCGAAGGGGCCCGTGCGCCAGCGGTGCACGTGGACCCGCAGATCCCCGGCGCTCTCGTCCTCCTCCAGCGATTCGGCCACGTCCCGGGAGACGGAGGCCAGATGCTTCAGCATCCCGGAGGCCAGGGTCTGGGCCAGGTCGGCGCGGGCGTCGTCGTCGAGGTCGGCGTCCGGGTGGAGCTGCGGCTCGTGCAGCTGAACGTGCAGGGTGGGGCGCTGCTCCAGCTCGTCGGTCTGCAACAGCTCGATCTGGAACGACTCGATGAGCCGGGCGACCTGCGGGTCCCGGTAGAGGCCGTTCTGCACGTCCACCGGGTAGATGTTCGCGCCCATGTAGGAGATGGTCGAATCAGTGCGGCCGAAGAGCAGCAGGAAGGGCAGCTTCATCCGCTGGTGCCGGTAGGCGCGCTTGAGTCGGGGGACCAGGTCTGGGAAGTCGGCGGTGAGCTCCACCATCTCTGGGAAGGAGAGCAGCCGGGCCTCGTCGCCGATGTTGTACCGCAGCCGGGGGCTCATCACCGCCGCTGAGTTGATCGTCACCACCAGTTCATCATCCTTGGTGGTCTCCAGATAGGTCTCCAGCGGGTTGTACTGGAACACCATCGGGATGCGCGTCTCGTCCTCGCCGAGCACCCGGGTGCGGAAGGCCGAGTCTGCGATCAGCTCCCGCCGCAGGGTCACGGACAGGTCGGTCTCGCCGCCCATGCCGATCGTCAGGTCCGAGGCGCCGTAGCCGGAGTAGACCCGGTGGAAGCGGCGCTGCAGGTGGTCGCGCAGTCCCTCGGTCATCGCCTCGCCGCCGACGAAACCGTTGAGCCGAAACTCGGCGAACTCGTCTCCGGCAGCCTCCATCCGGTCTGTCAGATGCTTGAGGAAGGGCGGGTAGGCGGTGATCAGGTAGGTGAACCGTGGGCCGAAGTGGCGCATGGTGTCCAGGATCTTGTCCAGGTCCGGGCCGGTGTTCTTGACCATGGCGATCTTTGCCATGGCCTGCCCGGTGTTGGTGCCGGTGGCCCAGGCGCCCATGGAGAACGCGTTGATGCAGAACAGGTTCTCCTCGCCGAAGAGCGTCGTCACATACCCGGCGACGTTCTTGTGCACGGTGTCGAGCTCCTGCTTGGACCTCATCCAGTTGAACGGGGTCCCCGAGGAGCCCGAGGATTCGTCCACCACGGTGCCGGCGACGTCGATGCGTCCGTTCCAACACCGAGTGGCCTCCTGGTAGCGGCGCACGTAGCCGTCCTTGGAGGTGGGGGTGTAGGAGTTCAGATCCCACCAGCTGAACTCGTAGCCGCTGCGGGCCAGGTGGTCCTGATAGGCGGGGACATCCAACGAGGCGTGTTGGCAGATCATCCAGGCGTTGAGCTGTGCGAAGCGCTCCAGTGCTGGGTGATAGTTGCGTGCGGTGAACCGCCAGAGCGCGGGGTCAGCGCGGTAGAGCCGATATGCGGCGGTGAGGCCCACATTGGCCGAACGCAGCATCACTTGCCGGGCGATGTTCACCGGCCCACGGCGGATCGGCAGTCGCCGCAGATGCGCCTGATCTTCGTCGGGGACGGCCGGACGCAGCCGGAGGGCCTTCAGGGAGGACAAGAGTGTCGATCGCGCCATGGGGGTCAGTCTATGGCGCGGGCCACACCGGGGTCAGCCACGAGCGTCACGGCGGTGAGGTCCCGCCCCAGCAGCCGCAGCTCCTCGACGAGTTCAGGGGGCTCGATCACCTGCAGCGGAAGCCTCAGCCCTGCCAGGTGGACTGCCACCCAGTCGGCCTCCTGTGCGCCGATGGTCACCAGCGCGTGGTGAGGGCCGGCAGGCTCGACGTCGGCGGCATGCGGAGACAGCCGAGGCCGCACCTGGTCGGCCGGTGCCTCCACGATCACCCGCGCCACCAGGGGGTACGGGGAGCGGAGCACCGCGTCCTTCACCGTGGCCACCGGGTCAGGGGAGGGAGCGACCGTGTAGTGCAGCGTGGTGACATGGACATCGCCGATCCGGTCCACTCGGAAGGTGCGCCAGTCCTGGCGCAGGTGGCACCAGGCGAACAGGTACCAGCGGCCGGCGAACGACACGACCCGGTAGGGATCCGCCCGCCGATCCCTCGGGCTGCCCTCGCGGCGGTGGGAGAAGGTGACGGTGCGTCGCTCGGCGGCGGCTTCGGCCAGCAGCGCCACGTGCTCCACCGGGGTCTGTGCATCGCGTGCGCCGACGACGGCGGTGCCGCGCCGAACCTTCTCCGCCGCAGCCGAGACCTGCGGCGGCATGGTGCGGCTGACCTTGGCCAGGGCGGAGAGTGCGGCGTCCTCCAGGCCGGAGAGGCCGAGGTCGGTGAGGTGGGCCAGGCCGAGCACGACGGCGGAGGCCTCCTCCGGCTCCAGCACCAGCACCGGCCGGTTGGAGCCTGCCACCAGGCGGTACCCGCCGCCCTGTCCGGCCGTCGACTCGATCCCGTATCCGAGGTCTCGAAGGCGTTGCACGTCGCGCCGCACGGTGCGCGTGGTGACGCCCAGTCGCTTCGCGATCTCCTCGGCGCTGGCGGAGGAGCGGGCCTGCATGAACCCGAGGATCTGGAGCGCCCGGCGAGTGGGGTCGGTGGTGTCGCTGGCCATGCCCTCAGGATACGCCTGGGATGCGGACAGTATCTGTCCGCAGAGGGAGGAAGACTCGGCACCACGAACCCCGAGAGGAGAATGTCATGCCCTTCCTGACCCCCGAGGTGACCGATGAGCGCGACGCCTGCGCCACCTATGTCATCCAGCAGCTTGAGCAGCTGCGCATCTCCGCGCTGGACCTCGACGATGTCCAGCTGCGTGCCGCCCCCACCGCAGGCACGTTGAGCATGGGAGGTCTGTTCGCCCATGTGACCCAGACCGTGATCCGCTGGCTGCACCATGTCTACGTCCACGGAGTCGCCGAGTCGGACAGAGGGCTTGCCGAGGAGGCCTTCGCCCTGGGCTTCGACGGCTTCTGGACCGGCGAGGAGGTGCCTGAGGTCGACGGTGCCACACTGCGCGCCCGGCTCAATACGGCCCGGGACCTGGTACGACCTGTGCTGGGCGCCGTGGACTTCGACACCCGGGTGCCGATTCCGGACGCTCCGTGGTTCCCGCAGGACCTGGAGTCCTGGAACGTGCGCTGGGTGGCTCAGCATCTGGTCGCAGAGGTGGCACGCCATGCGGGGCATGCCGATCTCATCCGTGAGCACCTGGACGGGCAGATCTCCTACGCGCTCAACGCCCAGGACGTCGGGGAGACCTTTGACTGGAAGGCTTATGCGGGCTGAATGGACGAGGTGAGAACGTCAGGAGGAGCCGGTTGAGGGCTCGGGTGGAGAGATCTGTTCCACAGGGACGGTGAAGCAGATTCCGTGGGCTTCCTGCCCCTCGTAGATGACCTCGTCGAGGCAGGACATGATCGGTGTCACCTTGTCCTCCGGCACAAGCATGATCAACGCAGATTGTGCGCCGGAGAACCTCGCTCCGAAGAACGTCTTGCGGGCGTGCTTGCCGACGCCTCGCGCCGACAGGGCTGTGACACCGGTGGCTCCGGCGTCCTCGACGAGAGCGATGGCCCTCTCCTCCCGATCATCCGGGATGACGACGAACACGGCCTTCTGAGACATCATGCCTCCCTCGGAGCGGCAGGTGCGGAGGAGCGGGGCTCCGCCTTCGTGGTGAACCTGACTAGCACAGCATAGCCAAGTACAGCCAGGACTGGACCCACGGATGCGAAGGCGATGAGGCCGAAGCCGTCGATGAGGATGTCGCGACCAGGGATCGCCGATGCGAGCCCGATCCCCAGGGCTGTGATGAGTGGAACCGTGATCTCACTGGTCGTCACTCCGCCGAGGTCGAAGGCGATCGGAACGAGCTCCTTGGGTGCCAGCAGAACCAGCGACAGGACTAGGAGGTACATGCTGGCGATGATGAGGGCGAAGGAGCCACCGGTGAGGATCCTCAGAACGCCGATGCCGATGCCTCCCGCGACTCCGCAGGCGACGAGGACGCGCAGGGTGTTCGCACGGAGGCCCTTCTCGGAGACGTCCTCGGCCTCCTCGGCGATGGCCATCAGCGCTGGCTCTGCCATCGTCGTGGCGAATCCGATCAGCACGCCGAAACCGATGATGAGCAGACGCTGGTCGGTCTCGATGAGCTGCTCAGCCATCCGGCTCCCCATCGGCAGCAGCCCGATCTCCAGGCCCACGATGAAACCGAAGAGGCCGAGGATGACCATGCTGAAACCGACGGTCGCCTGGACGGGGTTTCCCAGGCGTCGGCGCAGAACGACGAACTGGAAGAAGAGCACGACGCCGATCACCGGAGCGACATCCCTGATCACGGTCCCGAGGCCTGCCAGCAGGTCGAGCCACCAGGCGTCCGACCCCTGTGCCCCCTCGGCGGCCACACTCTCGGCATCGCCGAACTGGTAGACCAGGATGCCGTAGAGCTGGACGCTGATCATAGGGACCATCACACACAGCGCGACGAGGCCGAACCCATCCCTGAGTCTGCTGCGCCCGGTGATGGAAGCGGCCATGCCGATGCCGATGGCGGCGATGAGGGGCACGGTGACGATGTTGGTCGTCACTCCGCCCGAATCGTAGGCGAGGCTGGAAACTTCGGGCGGCGCCACGGAGGTCAGGGCCAGGACGGCCGCGTAGCCGACGATCAGCACCCTGTGCAGGGGCCAGCCGAGGAAGACTCGCAACGCCCCCAGGATCATGACGGCGCCGACGCTGAGGGCGATGACGAGTCGTAGGACGAGGCTGTCGAGACGTCCTTCGCTGACGAGTTCGGCCTGGTCGGCGACTGAGATCAGCGCCGGTTCTGCGATGACGGCCGCGAATCCGATGGCGAAGCAGAAGGGAAGCAGCTTCCACAACGAGGCCGACTTGACGAGCTTGTTCGTGATGGACTTCCCGACGGGGAAGACGCTGCGCTCCAGGCCCTCGAGGAAGAGGGCGATCCCTGCAGCGACGATGAGGAGACCGATGAGGATGGAGCCCCAGCCCTCCGGCACCTGGCGGAACACCGCCGCCTGGAAGAGCACCACGACGCAGAGGATCGGCACCAGCGCCCTGAGGGCGTGTATGAATCTCTTCCTGAGGGCGTGCAGGAGTTTCATGAGCTTCCCTGCTGCATGGCGTGGCGGGAGGCCCGCGCTGCACGGGATCCGTGGTGGCGGTGTCTACAGCGTTCCCCATCCGCTCCGGCAGGGACCAGACCGTGTGATCGAAGAGTCATAGCATTCGACGTCGGAAAACCGCCGCGACCGCTTCGGAGAAGAGGACGAATCTGACCTCGTCCAAGGGTTCCCAGCGTGAGGACTCGTCGGTGAGCACCTGGTGGGCCGCCGCGGCGACGTCGTCGGCGTCCCAGCCGTAGACGCCGGCCCCGATGGCAGGGAAGGCCACGCGTCGCACGCCCAGTCTGACAGCCTCGGCCAGGGACTCTCTGAAGCAGGAGGCGAGCACATCGGGATCGGTCTGACCCGCCCGGCGGTTCGGACCGACGGTGTGGATGACGTGATCAGCCGGGAGGCGGCCCGCCGGAGTGGAGGCGGCGCGGCCCGGTGGCAGTCCCTCGGGCCAGTCTCGGGCTCGCAGTTCTCGGCAGTGCTCCAAGAGCTCCTCACCGGCGGCGCGATGGATAGCGCCGTCCACCCCGCCCCCGCCGAGCAGAGAGGAGTTCGCCGCATTGACGATGGCATCAACGTCCTGGATGGTGATGTCGCCTTCGACGATGGTGATCCGCATGGACGACAGCCTAGAGGGTCAGGCGCGGTATCGTTCCGGGCGGTGGTTGAAGGCCAGCACGATGTTGAGCACGATGGCGCCGAGCGCGGACAGAGCTACCTGGGCCGGGGCCATCACGGTCAGCGCCAGCAGGATCACACACAGGTCCATGCCCATCTGTACATACCCGGCACGGAGCCCCGCACGCTCCTGGAGGATCAGAGCCACGATGTTGAAGCCGCCGAGACTCGCGCCGTGGCGGAACAGGATGAGCAGGCCGACACCGGCGAGGAGATTCCCGGCGACCACTGCGTAGATGGGGTGCAGCTCAGGCAGCGGGATGAAACGCTCATGCACCAGGGAGAACCCGGAGACCATCGCCACTGCGAGTGCGGTGCGGAGGGTGAATCTCCATCCCTTCTTCCAGATCGCCAGGACGAAGAACGGGATGTTCACGAGCATGAAGAGCCCAGCGAAACTCAACGGCGTCGCATACGTGAGCAGCAGGGAGAGCCCGGCTGTTCCGCCGGTGACCGCCTGCGAGGCATGCAGCAGGTGGAGGCCGAAGGAGGCCAGGAACGTGCCGGTCAGCATGCCCAGGAGGTCCTCCGCGGGGGAGTGCGGGAAGCGGACGTCAGGCAGTGGCTGCAGGGAGTCGGCGGGCATGGAGCGATTCTACGGTCGCTGGCGATGGTGCCGATCATGACAGTGCCGCCCGTCACAGCTGAGCGTGGGGCTCAGCGACGGGCGGCACGCCGTGGGTGTGCGTGGAGGCTCAGAGCCCCAGGCCGGTCAGCAGGTCGAGGAGCGTGTCGGTCAGCCCTCCGACGATGTCCAGAACAGTTCCAAGCAGACCAGAGACCATGGTGCGGTACCTTTCATCAGGGATCATTTCTGTGGAGGTCGCCGCCGATGCAGCGACCGCTCCATCATCGCAAAACTGCTTAAGCGATGTGATTCAATGATGTTTCTGTCGTGTTAATGATGAGTCGACTTCCTGCAAGAACGGAATCATGGCGAAGGCGACCCCACGTCGGCAGGTCGATGGTGAACTCAGGTGCCGCGGCTCAGGCATCGGATGGCTCCTTCGTGCCGGTGAGGGTGATGCGGCGGTCCAGGTCGAGCTGGTCGAGAAAGTGCTCGTCGTGGCTGACCACCAGCAGTGCGCCGTGATGGGCCTGCAGGGATTGGATCAGGTGCCGCACGCTGGCGAAGTCCAGGTTGTTGGTGGGTTCATCGAGGATCAGCAGCTGCGGCGCCGGTTCGGCCAGCAACATGCTGGCCAGCGTGGCCCTCCAGCGTTCCCCTCCGGAGAGGCTGCCGGCCGGCTGGTGGACGGCGTCGCCCCGCAGCAGGAACAGGGCCAGTTGGTGGCGGATCCGGGTAGGGTCCGTCTCCGGAGCCGCCCGCTGCACGTTCTCCAGCACGCTCAGCGCCGGGTCGAGCACGTGGAGGTTCTGCGGCAGCAGCCGGTGAGGCACCAAGATCTCCGCCTCCCCGGACAGGGCTGGTTGTTGTCCGGTGAGGCAGCGCAGCAGGGAGGTCTTCCCCACGCCGTTGGGGCCGGTGAGGGCCACCCGCTCGGGGCCGCGCATCGTCAGGTCTAGGGCGGTGGAGCCATGGGGCGCACGGAGTCCTCGGGCACGTAGCACGTCCCGCTGGGCGGGCACTGCGGTATCGGGCAGGTCGATGCGGATCTCGGCATCATGGCGCACACGCCGTTCAGCCTCCTGCAGGTGTTCGCGGGCGTCCTCGAGTCGGCCTTCGTGCATGGTCCGCAGGCGTCCTGCGGACTCTTCGGCTCGTCGCCGGTACGCATGGGCCACGATGGGAGGCAGGCTGTCCGCCTTCTTGCGACCTTGGCGGTCCCGGCGTGCCTGTTTCACGTGCTGGGTGACGAGATCCCGCTGCTGACGTCTGGCATCAGAACGGGCTGTGGCCACCGCTTGGGCGGCAGCCTCCTGCTCCGCGGCGACCACGTCTTCGTAGAAGGACAGTCCGCCCCCGAACCAACGGACCCCGCCGTCGCGGACCTCCCCGATCGCGTCGAGCCTATCCAGGAGCGTGCGGTCGTGGCTGACCACCAGCAGCGTCCCGGGGAAGGTCGCGACGACGTCGTGGACGCGGCTCCGGGTCTGTGCGTCGAGGTTGTTCGTCGGTTCGTCGAGCAGCAGGACGTCGGGTCGCCGCAGGAGCAGGCCGGTGAGGCTGAGCAGCATCAGCTCCCCACCGGAGAGCGTTCCGGACGGACGGTCGAGGTCGATGCCCTCCAGCCCGACGCGGGCGAGTGAGGCGGTCAGCCGTTCGTCGAGGTCCCAGTCGTCGCCGACGGTCTCGAAGTCCTCGACGGCGACGGAGCCTGCCTCGATGCGGCGGAGCGCGGTGAACGTGTCAGCGACCCCGAGGAGCGCGGCCACGGGTCGGCGCGGATCCGGTGCGGGGTCCTGCGGCAGGCTGGCGAGCTCGCCCACCACGTGGGCGGTGCCCGACGTGGATCTCAGCTCCCCGGCGAGAAGCCCCAGCAGGGTCGTTTTACCGGAGCCGTTGTCGCCGACGATGCCATGCCGGCCCGGGCCGAGGCTGAAGGTGACGCCGTCCAGGACGGATGTGCCGTCGGCATGGCGGAAGATGAGGTCGGTGCAGGTGACGGCACCGGTGGGATGCAACATGTGTGGTCTCCAGAGGACGCAGGGGTGGGGATGCGTGGAGACGCTGCACAGTGAAGTGGCGGTCGAGTCAGCTGGCTGTTCTGTGAAGTGCTGATCCGTCGGAGTGCACAGTGGCCACGCCGCACGACGGCGGCTGGACTGCGCAGGTCTCAGACGTCAGGACTTCACCGGTCACCTCGTGGTCGACGACAGTGCCATCAATAGCGTAGCCGCGGATCAGTCTTGCGACCAGGCCCGATACTCCGGCTCCAGCAGACCCATGGAGATCTCGTCATGGAATCGGCCCCCGTGCAGGACGGCTTCGCGGCGGCGCCCCTCGACGCAGAACCCGAGCTTGTCGTAGAGGCGCTTCGCACGATCGTTGAAGGAGAAGACCTTCAACTCGACTTTCCTGGCACCCATCTCATCGAAGGCCAGGCGCAGCATGAGGCTGACGGCCTCTTCGCCGAGTCCTTGCCCTTGGGCCGGGGGACCGAGCACGATCCCCAGCGTCGCGATCCGGGCAGGGACGGTGAGGCTGTGCAGAGAGACGTGACCGGCCACTTCGCCGTCGTGGGCGCGGGTCACGGTGTAGCCGACGGCGCCCGGAGAGTCGTTCCGCGACCACGTGGTGAAGAGTTCCTCCACCTGTGCGCGGGGCTGCTGGACGATCCGGGGCTGTTGGAACAGGGCGACATCAGGCTGATTCCACCATTCAGCGAGGATCGGAAGGTCCTCAGCAGCGGTGGCGCGCAGTGCCGCTACCTCTCCCATCAGCAAGCCTGCGGCCCAGGTCCTCAGCTCGTCAAAATCTCCCATGGGCCGACACCTTACCGATCGCTTCGCGTACTCTGGATCCCATGAGCGCAGAACAGCGTGCTGACAGAGACGGCGGAGTCCCCGGGGCGCCACGTGAGTGTGCCGCCTATGGGGAGAACGGTGCCGAGGACCTGGCCTACGATCCAGACCACTGCGGGCGCGTCGTGACCGCCCACGACGTCATCGACGCTCCTGCCTCCGCGATCTTCGAACTCATCGCCGACCCGGCACGGCAAGCCGAGTGGGACGGCAACAGCAACCTCTCCCACGCTGAGCGGGACCAGCGTGTCACCGGGGTGGGTGACGTCTTCCGCATGACGCTCACCAACGGCAAGACGCGGGAGAACCACGTGGTGGAGTTCCTCGAAGGTGAGCTCGTCGCCTGGAAGCCCGCCACCATGGGGGAGCCGCCGGCCGGACACCTCTGGCGCTGGTCGCTTGCCACGCTGCCGTCGGGCGCAGTGGAGGTGACGCACACCTATGACTGGTCGCAGCTCACCGACCCGGCCCGCGTCGAGCGAGCCCGCAGCACCTCGTCGGACATGCTCGCCGCGTCGATCAGTCGGCTGAAGACGCTGGCCGAGTCAGTGTGAGGTCGGCGCTTCAGGTCAAGACCATCGTTGCGGCGGCACTGATCCGTCGCCCCGATCGCGGCCCCGCTGAGATGCTGGTCGCCCGACGGACCCAGCCGGAGCCGGTCAGGCGCCTGTGGGAGTTCCCGGGCGGCAAGCTGGAGCCGGGGGAGGGCCCGGTGGAGGCCGTGCATCGTGAGATCGCTGAGGAGCTCGGCATTCGAGTGGCCCTCGGCGAAGAGGTCGACGGACAGGACGAGGCATACCTGCCTGATCTGGGGTGGAGGCTCACCGGCACGGCCGTGATGCGCCTGTACCTGGGTGAGATCCTTGAAGGTGAGCCCTGGCCGCTGCAGGACCATGATCGGTTGGACTGGGCGCCGTTGACTGCCGGCCTGCTCGATCGCCCCTGGATTCCGGCGGACCGGCCCATCGTGGAGGAGCTGCTGCGACGCGTCATCAGCTGATGGTGACCGGGCAGCGGAGACGGAGAGAGGTTGACAGTCTCCGAGACCAGATCAAGAGGAGCTGCTTTTCCTGCCGTCCAGCCAACTTTCGGCGTCTCAACGCGCGGCACACGGAGGCCGACTCCAGCCACGATGTGCTGAACAGATGCTCTTCCGGAGAGGTGATCTCGAGGCACGCCGCCACCCGTACCCCCTCAGCTGTAGCGGATCTCTACTCGGCGGTTGTCGGCGTAGGTGCTGGGGTCGTCTGGGTCTTCGGTGACCGCGGGTTCGGAGGCGCCGAAGCCCTCCACGTCCAAGCTGAGGTCGGACCGCCCTTCCTCGAGCACCTCGGCCACCGCCTGCGCGCGGTTCTCTGAGAGCTCCTGGTTGTCGAAGCCGTATCGAGCCTCATCCACCGGGCGTGAGTCTGTGTGGCCCTGTACCTCTACCGAGGCTCCCTCGGCGATCTCCTCGATGAGCTCAGTGATCCGCGCGCTGGCCCTGTTCGTCAGCTCCCACGCATTGGAGGCGAAGAGGAGGTCGGTCTCGAGGACGACGACGTCATCCTCGTCCTCGTTCTGCCCCAAATCGATGATGTTGTCTGTGACGTCCCAGACATGGATCGACGCATCGAGGTCTCCTTGTGAAACTCCGCCCTCGGGCTCGGGCGGAGGCTCGTGGTCGTCCATCTGCGCCGCAGCTGCCGGCAAGGTGCTGACAGATAGCAGGCCGGTGACGGCCCAGGCGGTCAGGAGGGGCAGGACGCGCAGGCCGGGTGTCTGTGCAGTCATCGTCACTCACCATCCTCGACATCGGAATGCTCATTCCCATCCCAGTCGATCTCCACGTCCTCGAACTCCACTGCACCGGGGACGACTGTGACGGCGATGGTTTCGATATCATCCACCGGCGCTGGGTAATAGGCCCAATAGGGTGCGGTCTGGCCACTCTCGTACTGAACTCCTGAGTTGGTGGAATCCGTCGCCCATCGGTTGTGACTGTCGCCGATCACGGTGTACTGCGTGAGGTTCTCCCGGTCGTTCAGTTCTGGGTAGACAGCAGTTCTGCTGAACATGGTGTAGATGTTCTTGGCGTCGTCGCCGGCGAAATCCCCTGTGAATGAGAGCTCCAGCAGCATCACGTCATCCTCGACACGCAGATCATGGAGGCCGACGTCGATCGTGGAGCTGCTCTCTCCCGGCACCTCGTAGGCAATGGCCTCGATGGCGTCGTCGGGGTCGAGCGGCCCGGCTGATGCGGTGTCGTCCTCTTCGGGGGCGTCCCATCGCCTTCAGCCGCACCCGTGGGATCAGCATCCAGGTCTTCTTCGTCGACCCCTGCGCCATCCTCATCAGCGGCGCCCTGGGGATCGGCGGTCTCCCCAGCCTCCTCGGCACCTTCGTCGTGGCTCGTCGATTCGTCGTCTTCGAGCTCAAGATCCTCACCGGAAGCGCAGCCAGTGAGGGTCAGAGCCGCCAGGGCGGTCACGCCGAGGCCGGCACGGGGAAGCCAGTCCTGGTCTGAAATACGATTCATGATGCTTACCTTTCGGTATCTGTCATCCCATGCGTGAGACGGTTCCGCCGGGGGTGTTGTCATCTTCGAAGCGAAGCTCGACGCCCATCAGGTGCGTGGCATCCGGACTTTCTGCGCCGGTTCTTCGCCCCCTGGGGTCCGCAATGTACCGAGCCCCAGTCGAGTGTCCTCGAGAGCGTCAGCGTCCATTGTTTCATCATCCATCTTGACGATGTTGTCAGTTCAGTTTTTCGCGTCGACTTCTCAGGCTCGTGATGACTAACCTCGAGGGCCGTCGCTGATTCCGCGGTTCAGGCGACTGACTCGTCGGGGTGACCATCAACGTCGAGACGCGCGGTGCCGGGCGATCTCGTCAGGTGTGGGGAACTTGTGACGCAGCCGGAGTGAGTTGCTGGGGGCTGTAGTTCTTCTTCAGGGGATCCTGCGTCACGCCCCGGCGACAGAACCAGCACATCAAGGATGGAGACCCCGGACATGGGAGACGCTCGCAGAAGCAGTGAGGAGGGCTTCTGCCTGTCTCGAGAAGCAGTTCAGGTGGTCGGTGTATAGCCGCGGGCCATACCGAGAATCGGCGCAGGTTCTTGCGACAGCGTCCTCGCCGAGGCAGGCCGAAGCCAGAACCCACCTCGGCGAGGTTCGTGGGACAGAACGTGGAGCATCGTCAGCGAAGCTGGGAGATGGCCACCTCGGCTGCCTCGGCGATGAGTTGGTCATCGTGTTCGGCGTCCGCTTCATCGCGTGAGGACAGGACCGCCATCACGATCGGATCACCATCGGTAGGCCAGATCACCGCGACGTTGCCGCGACTCGCATAGCCGCCGTTTCCAGATTTGTCCCCGATGGTCCAGTCGGAAGGAAGATTGGCGCGGATGAGAGTGCCGCCGGTTTCACTGTCGATCAACCACTCGCCGAGCTGAGACTTCTCCTCGTCATCCAAGACCGTGCCGAAGAGGTACTCCCGCAGATCGCCTGTGATCGCACGAGCCGTGGTGGTATCCCGGTCATCACCTGGAGTCGCCTCATTGAGATCGGGCTCACGACGTACCACCTCAGTGACGTCATCGCCCAAATCCTCCAGGGCAGCGTCGAGCTGGCCAGGACCGCCGAGCGCATCGAAGAGGAAGTTGGCAGCCGCGTTGTCACTCACCGTCACAGCGGCCTCCGCGATCTCTCCGAGAGTCATCGTCTGACCGACATGGTTCTCGGTGACCGGAGAGTGGGGCACGATGTCCTCTTCCTCGACGGGAATCTCTGTCTCGAGTCCGGCGACGCCGACGTCGTCCAGGACCGCGCCAGCGGCGATCGCCTTGATCGTGGAGGTATAGGCGAACCGCTCATCCTCACGCCAGGTCACTTCTTCACCGGTAGCGGTGTCAACGGCATAGACGCCGAGGGTGGCATCGAAACGCGACTCCAGCTCCTCGAAACTGTCCACGATCGGTGTCTGCTCTGGGGAAGGACTCGCCGACGAGGTGGCGTCGTCGGGTGCGGCGCCAGAACATGCGGCCATCAGAAACGCCACAGGCGCGAACATGCCGAAAGCACTGAGGCGTCGAAGGCTGGGGGAAGTCATGGGGTCTCCTTACGGGTTCAACTGATCAGCGAGATGCGGATCGAGCGATTTTCAGCGTGCAGTACGAGGTCTCATGCCGTCCAAGCACGAAAGCACCATAATGATGCTGAAACGGCATACGATGTGGGGATGGACTTCTTGGCGGCCTGTCGCGCCTTCGTCAGCGTCAGCGACATGGGCAGCTTCACGATCGGTGCTGCCGTGGCCCAGATACCTCAATCAGTTGCCAGTCGACGGGTCGCCGCTCTGGAACGTGAGCTCGGCGCCCGACTGATCGACCGCTCAGGTCGTCGAGCCGCTCCCACCCCTTTCGGCGTCAAGCTGTTGCCCCGAGCCCGGCGGCTGGTCCACCTTGCCGATTCCTTGCGCCGCGACGCCGCACATGCCCGCGAGGCTCCCGTACGATGCGCCGTACCAGCGATCTGCACAGTAAGAGACCTCGCGGAATTGGGGAAGACGAGCAAAGAAGCAGGCGTGGTCTTGGACCTGCACCAGGCAGACCCCGCCGACCGGGCTGAACAGTTGCGCACCCACGACGTCGAGGTCGCGCTCATCGCTGTCGCACCGGATCAAGCACACTGGACTGTGCCGTTGGGGCTGGCCTCGGGCCACGATGAAGGCTCCCGTCCTGTCCATCTCGATACGTTGAGGGCTCGACGCCACAGCCCCGCAGGCGTGGCACGGCGAATCTGGCTGCAGCCCGAGGACGACGTAGCGACGACCCGGGACCGCTTCCTGCGCCTCCGAGACGCAGTCGGATTGGCTCCCTCCCAGGTGCAGCTGGCATCGACCCTGACCGGCGCTGTCACCGAGACACTCGCCTCGGGGGACCTGGTGATGTGTTCGTCCCGACAGGCCGCTGAGTTCGGACTTCACTGGCGCGCTATCGCCGTCGGCGCGTTTGAACGCACATACGCCCTTCGTGGCGTCTCTGGCAGTGACCCCGGGGGACTCGCTGAGTCACTCCGTGAGCCGATCGGCCAAGCGCTGGGAGTCGGCGATGCTAATACCATGATGGACGGCGTATCTTCATAGTGTGCCTACGAATGCTGACATACCCGCCGCGGCTTTGACGGATGACCTGCGCGGCCAGCTCGAACGAGCGGGCCTGAGAGGTTCATACCTCGTCAGAGACCTTTCGACCGGCGAGGAGCTCAGCGTCGAGCCTGATCTGCCGCTGCCCTTGGCCTCTTTGGTGAAAGTGCCGCTGGGGTTGGCAGTTCTGGAGAACATCCGACTCGGGACACTCGATCCTGCCAGCCGACTGCACGTTCGGCCTGGGCGCATCACAGTGCCTGGTCCCACAGGGATCACGAGGTTTCAGCACGTCGCCGACATCGCGGTCGAAGATGCGCTCTCGCTGGCGGTCTCTCTCAGCGACAATGCTGCGGCCGACGCGCTGTTCGGATTGGTCACCCCTCCTGACGTGATGGCTGCCCTCGGGCGATGGAACATCGGCTCGATCACTGTGCGGGAGGGTCTCTCGCCGCTCACTCGCACGCCCGCCGAGGTGCTTTCGCCGGAGGACGCTGATCTGGCTCATGCCTTGGCGATTGAGAAGCGCACTGAAGGAGGTGGTCACCGACTTGAGCAGTTCGACGTCGACCGCACGAACGTGGGTTCGGCGCGAGGGCTGGTGGACATGCTCGACACGGTCTGGACGGCCCTCTCGCCCGCAGGGTCCCCGTCGTCACGAGGCCCCTCATTGCTTGACCCATGGGTCGCAGGTCGTATGCGGGACCTCATGGGCGCGAACGTCCATCGTCACCGTCTGACGCCAGATTTCGCCTCCGATGCGAGTCGCTGGTCGTCGAAGACCGGCACGCAGTTGAACCTTCGTCACGAGATCGGCGTGGTGGAGCATGCCGATGGTGCAGTGGTGGCGATCGCCGCGCTGACGGAGTCCCGGGTGACCGCCGCTGCACAGCCCGGAGCCGAGGCGGTGATGGCAGGCGTTGCTCGCCAGCTCCATGACTACGTGCGATCTCTCGAAGACCCTCACCCAGCCCGATGACTCAGCCTTGGCGTGGCTGTCGAGTTCGACCCCTGGCTGATGGAGCTGCCGTGATGGACCCATACGGGCCGGGCTTGGGCGCCCTGCTCAGCTCCTCCTCGGAACGACCGCGTGCCCCCTTGATGTGGTGGAGCATCTGCGTGGAGTCGAGCTCCAGACGCTGCGCCATCCGCTGAGACGTGGGCACCTGTTCGCGAGGTGTCCACGCGGCCCCGCACCTCTGGCGCGTCAAGGATGGAGGCCCCAGACATGGGAGACGCGCGCAGAAGCAGTGAGGAGGGCTTCTGCGCGCGTCGCGCTTCCCATCGCGCCCTGCCATTAGAACACGTATTCTAGGGATCCTGCAAGCCTTCCTGGTCCACTATCGAAGGTGTGTTCGAGTCGAGAAGTCTGTGAGAAAACTGTCAGAACACTGGTTCGAGGGCTGGCCGTGACTCGACTCGGCAGCGCCATCGCGAACCGCATAAACTGAGCAGGTTCGCCCCCACCCGCTGACAGTTGGAGAAGCATGTCCAGCACTGACACCAGCCCGGAGACCCGGGAGCAGGAGGCTGCGCCCGGCGTCGTCGACGGCGCCGTCCCGCACCCGCTCGACGAGGCCGCCGTCGAAGCCTGCGTCCAGAACGCCTTCGCCGCCTTCGACCAGGCCTCCGACCTCGAGCAGCTCAAGGAGGTCCGGCTCGCGCACAGCGGTGAGAAGGCCCCCATCGCGCTGGCGAACCGGCAGATCAAGGACCTCCCGAAGGAGGACAAGAAGGCGGCCGGCAAGCTGCTCGGCGGTGCCCGCGGCCGGATCCAGAAGGCGCTCGTCGCACGCACCGAGGTGCTGGAGGCCGATCATGCCGAGCGGATCCTCGTGGAGGAGACCGTCGACGTCACCGCCGCGCCCCGCCGCCGTCCTGCCGGCGCGCGTCACCCGCTGACCGTCCTGCAGGAGCGGGTCAGTGACGTGTTCGTGGGCATGGGCTGGGAGATCGCCGAGGGGCCCGAGGTCGAGTCGGAGTGGTTCAACTTCGATGCCCTCAACTTCGATCCGGACCACCCGGCGCGCGAGATGCAGGACACCTTCTTCGTGGAGCCCAAGGATTCGCATCTGGTGCTGCGCACCCACACCTCGCCGGTGCAGGTGCGCTCGCTGCTGGAGCGTGAGCTGCCGGTCTACGTGCTCTGCCCCGGGAAGACGTTCCGCACCGATGAGCTCGACGCCACGCACACTCCCGTATTCCACCAGTTCGAGGGCCTCGCCGTGGACAAGGGCCTGACCATGGCCGACCTGCGCGGCACCCTGGAGCACTTCGCCCGGCAGATGTTCGGCCCCGAGGCCGCCATCCGCCTGCGCCCCTCCTTCTTCCCGTTCACCGAGCCCAGCGCCGAGATGGACATCTGGCATCCGGGGGCCAAGGGCGGCCCGCAGTGGATCGAGTGGGGCGGCTGCGGCATGGTCCACCCGAACGTGCTGCGCGCCGCCGGAGTGGACCCTGAGGTCCATACCGGGTTCGCCTTCGGCATGGGCGTGGAGCGCACGCTCATGTTCCGCAACGACGTCTCCGACATGCGCGACATGATCGAGGGCGACGTCCGCTTCAGCCAGCACTTCGGAATGGAGGTCTGAGGGCATGCGCATCCCCCTGTCATGGCTTCGTGAACACACCCAGCTCCCGGCGGACGCCACGCCCGAGGACCTCATGGCGGACTTGGTCCGCGTCGGTCTCGAGGAGGAGGACGTCCACCGTCCCTCCGACGAGATCACCGGCCCGATCGTCGTCGGGCAGGTCCTGGAGAAGACCCCGGAGCCGCAGAGCAACGGCAAGACCATCAACTGGTGTCAGGTCCGCGTGGTCCCTGAGGGCCAGGAGCAGACCCTCACCGGTGAGGGCATCTCGCCCGACGGCATCCAGGGCGTTGTCTGCGGGGCCCACAACTTCGAGGTCGGGGACAAGGTCGTGGTGACCCTGCCCGGTGCGGTGCTGCCCGGGGACTTCCGGATCAGCGCCCGGAAGACCTACGGCCACGTCTCCGCCGGCATGATCTCCTCGGTCCGGGAGCTCGGCATCGGGGAGGACCACGACGGCATCCTCGTGCTCTCCACCCTGGGCCTGGATCCGGAGATCGGCTCCGACGCCCTCGAGCTGCTCGGCCTGACCGATGCGGCGGCGGAGATCAACGTGACCCCGGACCGCGGCTACGCGTTCTCCATCCGCGGGGTGGCTCGCGAGTACGCCCACGCCACCGGGACTCCCTTCAGCGATCCCGCCGCGCAGATCAGCACCGACGACGCCGCCCAGCCCGGCCTTGAGGTCAGCCTCGCCGATCAGGCACCCATCTACGGGGTCGACGGCTGCAGCCGCTTCGTCGCACACAAGGTCACCGGGATCAACCCGGAGGCACCCACCCCGCCATGGATGGCGGCCCGGCTGCGCCTGGCCGGGATGCGGCCCATCTCGCTTCCGGTAGACATCTCCAACTACGTGATGCTCGAGCTGGGCCAGCCCAACCACTGTTATGACGCCGCCAAGCTCGACGGCGGCATCGAAGTGCGCCGGGCCGCAGCGGGGGAGCAGCTCACCACCCTGGACGAGAAGGTCCGCGCCCTGCACTCCGAGGACCTGGTCATCGCCGATCAGGGCGGTCCGATCGGCATCGCCGGAGTGATGGGCGGGGCCCGGACCGAGGTGGACAGCACCACCTCCACAGTGATCGTGGAGGCCGCTCATTTCGACCCGATCAGCGTCAGTCGCAGCAAGCGCCGACACAAGCTCCCCTCCGAGGCCTCCAAGCGATTCGAGCGCGGAGTGGACCCGCTGCTTCCGCCGTTGGCCGCCCAGCGCGTGGTGGACCTGCTGGTGGAGCTGGCCGGCGGGACCGACGCGGGCGAGGTCACCGATGCGGGCGCCCCGGTGCTGCCGGAGCCGATCCTGCTGGATCCGGCGCTGCCGGAGAAGCTCACCGGTGTGGCGTACACGCCGGAGCAGATCAG
This sequence comes from Nesterenkonia sp. HG001, assembly GCF_034438835.1. Classification (NCBI taxonomy): domain Bacteria; kingdom Bacillati; phylum Actinomycetota; class Actinomycetes; order Micrococcales; family Micrococcaceae; genus Nesterenkonia; species Nesterenkonia sp. HG001. The sequence continues at coordinate 162,955 of NZ_JAOSZD010000009.1, forward strand.
CTCCACGCTGCGGGCCATCGGCGCCGAGCTGAGCGAGGAGGGTCAGATGCTGCGCGTCACCCCGCCCAGCTGGCGCCCTGACCTCACCATCGGGGAGGACCTGGTCGAGGAGATCGCCCGGCTGATCGGCTATGACCGGATCCCCTCACGCCTGCCGGCCGCCCCGGCCGGCCGAGGCCTTTCCCGGGAGCAGCAGCACCGCCGTCAGGTGCTCGGCGGGATGGCCGCGGCCGGGTTCACGGAGACGCTGAGCTACCCCTTCTACTCTGAGGAGGCCAACACGCTGTTCGGCCGTCCGGACGACGGGCAGCTGGCGATGCTGCGCCTGGAGAACCCGATCGCCTCCCAGCAGGGCACGCTGCGCACCACTGTGCTGCCTGGTCTGCTGGACACTCTGCGGCGCAACGTCTCCCGCGGATTCGGCGATCTCGCCTTCTATGAGGCAGGTCTGGTCTATCTGCCGGGTGAGACGGTGGGCGCTCCGTCGATCCCTCCGCTGGGTGTGCGCCCGGGGGAGGAGACGCTCGCTGCGCTCGAGGCCGGCATCCCGCCTCAGCCCTGGCACCTGGCCGTGGCGCTGACCGGCTCCGAGCCTGCCGCCTCCCCGGGACTGCCAGGGAGGGCCCGGGACTGGGCCGACGCCGTCGACGCGGCCCGCACCGCGGCTCGGCTGCTGGGTGTGGAGCTGACCCTGCGGCAGGGACGCCACCAGGCCTTCCATCCTGGTCGCACCGCTGAGCTGGTGGTCTCTGGCGCCGTCGTCGGTTATGCCGGTGAACTGCATCCGAAGGTCACCGAGGAGTGGGACCTGCCGGCCCGCACCGCGGCCATGGAGCTGGACCTCTCCGCTGTGCTGGCGGCCGTGCCGGAGAAGATCGTCGCGGAGCCGATCGCGGCGTTCCCGCCGTCCACCCAGGACGTCTCGCTGATCGTGGATGAGGCGCTGCCGGCCGGTGACCTGGAATCCACGCTCTCCGAGGGCGCGGGAGAACTCCTGGAGGCCATCGAGCTCTTCGACGTCTATTCCGGAGAGGGGGTCGAGGTCGGCAGGAAGTCGCTGGCCTACGCGCTACGCTTCCGCGCCGCCGACCGCACCCTCACCGCGGACGAAGCCTCGGAGGCGCGCGGCGCGGCCGTGACCCTGGCCGCGGAGCGGCACGGCGCCGTCCAGCGCTGACCGTCGCGCACGTCCCGACGACGACGGCCCCTCACCCTGGATCACCAGGGGAGGGGCCGTCGTCGCTCGCAGAAGGGCCCGTCGGGCGTGCGGTCAGGGTGTCAGCAGGAGCTTGCCGGTGGTGCGGCGTGCCTCGAGGTCGTCGTGGGCACGCCCGGCCTCGGAGAGCGAGTAGGCGCCTCCGATGCTCAGCGTCAGGTCCCCGTCGGTGAGCGACTTGAACAGCTCGGAGAACCGCCAGGCGCGCTCCTCGGCGTTGCGCAGGTACCAGTGCAGGGCAGGGCGGGTCACGAAGAGCCCGCCGCGCCGGTTGAGCTCCTGAAGGTCGAGCGGCGGGACCTGGCCGGAGGCGCCGCCGAAGAGCACGAGGGTTCCGCGGACTCCGAGGCTCTCCAGCGAACCGGTGAAGGTGTCCTTGCCGACGCCGTCGTAGACCACCGAGACGCCTTCGCCCTTGGTGATCTCTCGCACCTGGTCGGCGAAGGTGTCGTAGGTCAGCACATAGTCGGCGCCTGCGGCCTGGGCGATCTCCGCCTTCTCCGGTGTGGAGGTGGTGGTGATGACCCGAGCCCCCTTGGCCTTGAGCAGCTGGGTGAGGATCTGGCCCACCCCGCCGGCGCCGGCGTGGGTGAGCACGGTCTCTCCGGGGGCCACGCGGTAGGTCGAGTTGATCAGGTAGTGCGCGGTGGCTCCCTGCAGGGGCAGTGCCGCCGCCTGATCGTCGGAGACGTCATCGGGCACGGTGACCGCCTTGGCGGCGTCCACCAGGAAGTGGCTGGCGTAGGTGCCGGTGGCGGCCTCGGTGGTGGTCACCCGTTGGCCGATCTGCGGGCCCTCAGTGCCGTCGCCCTGGGCGATGACGGTGCCGGCGCCCTCGGTGCCGGGGACGAAAGGATACTCCACGGGGTAGACCCCGCTGCGCTGGTAGGTCTCGATGAAGTTCACCCCGGCAGCGAGCGTCTCGACCAGCACCTGGCCCGGGCCAGGCTCGGGCAAGGGGGTCTCGACCGTCGTGAACACTTCAGGTCCGCCGGCCTGGTCAGCGCGCGTGACACGTGCGGCGCCGGGCAGGTCCTCGGGGAAGACGTTCTTTTCGTTCATGCGGTCAGACTATCGAAGTCCCCTGGACATGAAGAACGCAGCGTCCTGCGACCAGCAATGCATAAATATTGATCAAGCTGCATACATGTGCGTAGACTGGCGGACATGAGCTACTCGATCGCCGTCTCCGGCGCCTCCGGCTATGCAGGCGGTGAAGTCCTGCGCCTGCTCGCGGGCCACCCCGAGGTCGAGGTCGGTGCGGTCACCGCGCACTCCTCGGCCGGCGAGCTCCTGGGCTCGGTGCAGCCCCATCTGCGTCCGCTCGCGGAGAAGACCATCCTGGAGACCACCGCGGAGAACCTCGCGGGCCACGACGTCGTCTTCCTCGCCCTGCCGCATGGAGCCAGCGGTGAGATCGCCGCCCAGCTCGCCGATGACGTGCTGGTGATCGACGCCGCCGCGGACCATCGCCTGGAGTCGGCCGGGGCCTGGGAGGCGTTCTACGGCTCCGAGCATCAGGGGGCCTGGCCCTATGGGCTTCCTGAGCTGCCCGATCAGCGCGAGAGGCTCGCCGGTGCCCGGCGTATCGCCGTGCCCGGCTGCTATCCCACGACCATCCTCCTGGGTCTGGCCCCAGCCTTCGCCTCCGGTCTGGTCCAGCCGACCGACGTCGTCATCGTCGCCGCCACCGGTACCTCCGGGGCCGGAAAGTCGCTCAGACCCCACCTGCTGGGCTCCGAGACGATGGGTGGGATGAGCCCCTACGGCGTGGGCGGAATCCACCGTCACACCCCGGAGATCGAGCAAGGCCTGGGCGGGATCGCCGGCACCGAGGTGCAGATCTCCTTCACTCCCACCTTGGCTCCGATGGCACGCGGCATCCTGGCCACCTCCACCGCACGGCTGGCCGAGGGGACGACGGCCGGCCAGCTACGGGAGGCCTACACAGCCCGTTACGAGGCCGAGCCCTTCGTTCACCTGTTGCCCGAGGGCCAGTGGCCGGCCACCAAACACGTCATCGGCTCCAACCACGTCACCGTGCAGCTGGCCGTCGACGAGCGTGCCGGGCGAGTCATCGTGGTCTCCGCCAGCGACAACCTCACCAAGGGCACCGCAGGCGGTGCCGTCCAGTCCATGAACATCGCCCTGGGTCTCGAGGAGACCACCGGGCTGAACCTGTTGGGAGTCTCCCCATGAGCGTCACCGCAGCCGCAGGATTCACCGCCGCCGGGGTCACCTCCGGGCTGAAGTCGGCGGGCCGCGACCTCGCCCTGGTGGTCAACGTCGGCCCGCTGCGGCACGCGGCCGCCGTGTTCACCAGCAACCGGGTCGCCGCCGCACCGGTGCTCTGGTCTCGTCAGGCGATCAGCGACGGCCGGGCCGACGCCGTCGTGCTCAACTCCGGAGGCGCCAACGCCTGCACCGGCCCGGAGGGCTTCGCCGACACCCACCACACCGCCGAGCGTGTGGCCGAAGCCCTCGACCTCTCTGCCCAGGACGTCCTGGTCTGCTCCACCGGCCTGATCGGGGAGCGGCTGGACATGGGCGCCCTGTTGCCCGGGGTGGACGCCGCCGTGGCCGCCCTGGCCGATGACGATGACGCCGCCTCGTCCGCCGCCGACGCCATCCGGACCACCGACAGCGTCTCCAAGACCGCGCAGGCCGCCGGGGCCGGCTTCGTGGTCGGAGGCATGGCCAAGGGCGCCGGCATGCTGGCCCCGGGCATGGCGACCATGCTCTCGGTCATCACCACCGACGCGGTCATCTCCCAGCAGGATCTGGACTCCGCCCTGCGCGAGGCGGTGCGGGTGAGCTTCGACCGTGCCGACTCCGACGGCTGCATGTCCACCAACGACACCGTCATCGCGATGGCCTCCGGGGCGCATCCGCAGGCACAGGAGTCCGAGGTCGATCTGCACGAGTTCCAGGCCGCGCTGACGGAGGTCTGCCGAGACCTGGCCGCTCAGCTGATCGCCGACGCCGAGGGCGCGGCCCACGAGATCGCCATCACCACGGTGAACGCCGCCAGCGAGGAGGACGCCGAGACCGCCGGACGCTCGGTGGCGCGGTCCAACCTGTTCAAGACGGCGATCTTCGGCCAGGACCCCAACTGGGGCCGCATCCTCTCGGCGGTGGGCACCACCGACGTCGCCTTCGACCCTGCCACGATCGACGTGGCGGTCAACGGAGTGTGGATCTGCCGCGGCGGCGGCATCGGCGAGGACCGTGCAGGGGTGGACCTGACCGGCCGGACGGTGCAGGTCACCATCGATCTCAAGTCCGGAGACTCCGAGGCCACCATCCTCACCAATGACCTCACCCACGACTACGTGCACGAGAACAGCGCCTACTCCACCTGAGGGGAACCAGTGACCGAGAAGATCACCAGCCTGCAGCCCCGTGAGCGGGACCCGCGGGCAGACGCCGGTGCGAAGGCCGCCACACTGATCGAGGCGCTGCCCTGGATGCAGAAGTTCGTCGGGGAGACCATCGTCATCAAGTACGGCGGCAACGCGATGGTCGACGAGGACCTCCGCCGCGCCTTCGCCGAGGACGTGGTCTTCCTGCGGCACGTCGGGGTCAACCCGGTGGTGGTCCACGGGGGCGGCCCGCAGATCAACGCCATGCTGGAGACCGTCGGGGTGCAGTCGGAGTTCCGCGCCGGCTACCGGGTCACCACCCCGGAGGCCATGGACGTGGTCCGCATGGTCCTCACCGGGCAGGTCGGCCGCCAGCTCATCGGGCTGATCAACAGCCATGGCCCCTACGCGGTGGGGCTCTCCGGGGAGGACGCCGCCCTGCTGCGCGCCCGCCGCAAGACAGCTGTGATCGACGGGCAGGAGATCGACCTCGGGCTCGTCGGAGAGGTCACCGGGGTCAACCCTGCCGCCGTGGAGGACCTCCTGGCCGCCAAGCGCATCCCGGTCATCTCCACGATCGCCCCGGAGTTCGACGACGCCGGCCAGCCCACCGGAGAGGTGCTCAACGTCAACGCCGACCTCGCAGCGGCCGCCGTCGCCTCAGCGCTCGGGGCGGCGAAGCTGGTGATGCTCACCGACGTCGAAGGGCTCTACGCCGACTGGCCGGATCGTTCCTCGCTGATCTCCTCGCTCAGCGTCTCGGACCTGCGGAGCATGCTGCCCGACCTGCAGTCCGGGATGATCCCGAAGATGACCGCCGCGCTGACCGCCGTCGAGGACGGGGTGCCGCGGGCCCATATCGTCGACGGCCGAGAGCCGCACTCGATGCTGCTGGAGATCGTCACCGCCGAGGGAGTCGGCACGCAGGTCGTGCCGGACAGGGAGGACGTCTGATGGCTGAGCCGACCTCGGGGGAGCTGACCCCCGACGCGCTGACCTCTGACGTGCTGGCCGAGTCGCAGGCCGGAGAGGCCCTGCTCGGACGGTACCGAGACTCCCTGCTGGGTGTCTTCGGCACCCCGCAGCGGGTCCTGGTCCGGGGCTCGGGGGCCACCGTCTGGGATGCGGAGGGTCGGGAGTACCTGGACCTGCTGGCGGGGATCGCCGTCAACGCGCTGGGCCATGCCCATCCGCTGGTGACCTCCGTGGTGGCCAGTCAGTCGGCCACCCTGGGGCACATCTCCAACTTCTTCACCAGCCCCACGCAGATCGCCCTGGCAGAGAAGCTGCTGCAGCTGTCCGAGGCCCCGGAGGACTCCAAGGTCTTCTTCACCAACTCCGGCACGGAGTCCAATGAGGCGGCCTTCAAGCTCGCCCGCCGCCATGGCGGCACAGACCGTCCGCGGATCATCGCGCTGCAGGACGGCTTCCATGGGCGATCCATGGGGGCGCTGGCGCTGACCTGGAAGCCTGCCCACCGTGAGCCCTTCGAGCCGCTGCCCGGAGGCGTCGAATGGGTGCCGGCCGGGGACGTGGCGGCGCTGCGCGCCGCGGTGGACGAGACCGTCGCCGCCGTCGTCGTGGAGCCCATCCAGGGTGAAGCCGGAGTCCGTGGCATGCCCGAGGGGTACCTGCAGGCCGTTCGCGAGATCACCCGAGAGGCCGGGGCGCTGATGATCGTCGACGAGGTGCAGACCGGAGTGGGTCGGACCGGCGCCTGGTTCGCCTCCACCGGGGTGGAGCCGGACGCGATGACCCTGGCCAAAGGGCTGGGCGGCGGATTCCCGATCGGCGCGCTGATCACCTGCGGTGAGGCGGTCAGCGAACTGCTCTCCGCCGGACAGCATGGCACCACCTTCGGCGGGAACCCGGTCGCCACCGCGGCCGCGCTGGCCACGATCCATGCCCTGGAGTCCGGCGGTGTCCTGGAGAACGTGCGTCGTGTCGGGGCCGCCACCGCCGAGGCCCTGGCCGCTCGCGCGGAGGTCACCGAGGTGCGCGCCCATGGCCTGCTCATCGGCTTCGACGTCGACGACGCCGGCCTCCCCAGCTCCGCACCGTTGGCTCCCGCGATGGTCGCCCAAGCGCTGGAGGCCGGCTTCATCATCAATGCACCGGGGCCGCGCACCCTGCGGCTGGCCCCGCCGCTGACCATCACCGAGGACCAGATGATGCGCTTCGTGGAGGCCCTGCCGGGCATCCACCGCGCCGCGAAGGAGAATGCATGACCCGCCACCTGCTCGCTGACCTGGATCTGAGCCCCGAGGAGCTGGACCGGGTGCTGACCCTCGCGGCAGCGATGAAAGCCGCCCCGTACGCGGTCAGGCCGCTGGCCGGTCCGCAGACCGCCGCGGTGTTCTTCGACAAGACCTCCACCCGCACCCGAGTGTCTTTCGCCGCCGGGATCTCCGCGCTGGGCGGGGCGCCGCTGATCGTGAACCCTGGAGAGTCGCAGCTGGGCCACAAGGAGTCCATAGCGGACACGGCGAACGTCCTGGACCGGATGGTCTCGCTGATCGTCTGGCGCACCTACGCCCAGTCGGGGCTCGAGGAGATGGCCGAGCACAGCCGCGTGCCGGTGATCAACGCGCTCTCCGACGACTACCACCCCTGCCAGCTGCTGGCCGATCTGCTCACTGTCCGAGAGCATCTGGGCGAGCTGACGGGCCGTTCGCTGGCCTACCTGGGGGACGCGGCCAACAACATGGCCAACTCCTATCTGCTGGCCGGGGTCAATGCCGGCATGGATGTGCGCATCGCCGGGCCGCAGGATCATCTGCCGGAGGAGCGGATCGTCGCGGCCGCTCAGGAGCGAGCCGGACTCACCGGCGGTTCGGTGACCATCACCACGGAGGCGGCCCTGGCGCTGGAGGGGGCCGACGTCGTCGCCACCGACACCTGGGTCTCCATGGGGCAGGAAGACGAGAAGGAGCAGCGGATGCAGCTCTTCGGCGACTACCGGGTGGACGCCGCGGCGATGGCCCGCGCGGCCGACGGTGCGATCGTGCTGCACTGCCTGCCGGCCTACCGGGGGGTGGAGATCGGTGCGGAGGTCATCGACGGTCCGCAGTCGGTGGTCTGGGATGAGGCCGAGAACCGGCTCCATGCGCAGAAGGCGCTGATGACCTGGCTGCTGGTCGAGTCCGGCCTCGCCGATGAGGCCACGGTCGCCCAGGTGCGTGCCGGCGAGCAGGGTCAGGAGATCCCTCGACGATGAGCTCGCAGACCACCCCGACCACCAAGACCGCCCGTCACGCGAAGATCCGTGAGCTGATCACCCGCGGCGCCCTCCGGTCCCAGGCCGAGCTGGTCGAGCAGCTGGCTGAGGAGGGCGTGCGGGTCACCCAGGGCACGCTGTCCCGGGACCTGGTGGAGATCGGCGCGGCGCGGGTCAGAGGCGCCGACGGCGCGCTGATCTACGCGGTGCCCGGGGAGGGCCACGAGCGGGAGCTGCAGTCGGACCAGACCGAGGCCACCACCCTGGCCCGGCTGGTGGCGCTCTGCCGGGACCTGCTGGTCTCGGCGGAGGCCAGTGCGAACCTGGTCATCCTGCGCACCCCTCCGGGCGCCGCGCAGTTCCTGGCCAGCGCAGTGGACCATGCCGGGCTCAAGGAGATCCTGGGCACGATCGCCGGGGACGACACCATCATGCTGGTCACCACCGGAGCTGACGGCGGCGCGGAGGTCGCCGCGCGGTTCCGCGGTTTCGCCGAAGGTGAGACCGACCTCCAGGAATCCGCATGACGGAGTGAGGGTCCCGCCATGACTCCTCCTGTGTGATGCTGGACACATCGTGCATGCGGCAGAGGAGGATGGCATGGCGGGGTCATGGCAGATCAGGGTGAACGGACGGGACGAGGCTGCTGACGAGATCGTCCCTCGTACGAATCTCCTGGACTGGCTGCGGAGCCGTGGGCTGACCGGCGCCAAGGAAGGCTGCGCCGAGGGAGAGTGCGGAGCCTGCGCGGTGCTGGTGGCGCGGCCGGACGGGCCGCAGCGCTCACGCTGGACGGCCGTCAACGCCTGCCTGCCGCCTGCAGCGGCCTTCGTGGGCCACGAGGTGATCACCGCCGAAGGGCTCGCCGGTGCCTCCGCCCCTGATGCCGCCCTGGAGAAGACCCCGGACGAGCTGCACCCGGTGCAGCAGGAGATGGCTCAGCGCGGAGGGTCCCAGTGCGGCTACTGCACTCCTGGCTTCGTCTGCGCCATGGCGGCGGAGTATTACCGGGCCGAACGGGCCCCCGACCCCGTGTCCGACCCTGCGTCCGATGCCGCGGGCGGCTGCCCGGCGGACCACGGGGTGAACGGATTCGACCTGCACGCGCTCAGCGGCAACCTCTGCCGCTGCACCGGGTATCGTCCCATCCGCGACGCCGCCTATGCGCTCGGTGCTGCACCGGCGAAGGATCCGCTCCTGCAGCGACAGGATCGCCCGGCTCCTGCTCCGGAGCCCACTGTGCTCAGGGCCGAGGGTGCGGAGTTCCGCCGCCCCGCCACCTGGCACGAGACGCTGGAGCGGCTCGCCGAGGAGCCCGCGACGGTCCTCGTGGCCGGAGCGACCGATCTCGGCGTCGAGCGCAACCTCCGGCACTCCCGGCCGCCGAAGCTGATGGCGATCGACCACCTGGAGGAGCTGCGCCGTATCACCAGGGACGATGGCGTCATCGATATCGGGGCGGGCGCGACGCTTTCGGAGATCGAGCGCGCCCTGGCCGGACAGGTCCCGCTGCTGAGCGAGCTCCTCCCGCAGTTCGCCTCCCGGCTCATCCGCAACACCGCGACCCTGGGAGGCAATCTGGCCACAGCCTCGCCGATCGGCGATTCCGCCCCGACGCTGCTGGCCTTGGACGCCGTGGTCGTGCTGTCCTCCGCCGAGGGGGAGCGCCACGTGGCGCTGGAGGAGTTCTTCACCGGGTACCGCCAGACCGTCCTGAGGGAGGGCGAGCTGATCCGCAGCATCAGGATCCCGCTGCCGCTGCTGGGACGCAGCGCCTTCCACAAGATCGCCAAGCGTCGCATCGACGACATCTCCTCAGTCGCGGTCGCCATCGCGCTGCAGGTCGCTGACGGCATCATCACCGAGGCACGTATCGGACTCGGTGGAGTCGCGGCCACGCCGCTGCGCGCCGCAGCCACCGAGCAGGCCCTCCTCGGCAGGCCGTGGTCGGAGCAGACCATCCACGAGGCGGCGGCGACCATGGCGGCAGAGGGCACTCCCATGGACGATCTCCGAGCCAGCGCGCGATACCGGGCAGCGATGCTCCACCAGGCCCTGCCTCGCTTCCACGCCGCTGTGGAGGCGGCAGACCACCAGGAGGTGTCCCCATGAGCGGGGTCGGAGCACCAGAGTCACATGAGAGCGCGGCGCTGCATGTCACGGGAGCCACCCTGTACACCGATGACCTCGCCGCCCGAGACCCTCGAGCGCTGCACGCCTGGCCGGTGCAGGCCACCCACGCCCACGCCCGGGTGATGGCGATGGACACCAGCCGGGCGCGCAGCAGCGCCGGCGTCGTCGAGGTGCTCACCGCCGAGGACGTCCCCGGGACCAACGATGCCGGCGTCAAGAAGGACGAGCCGCTCTTCCCCGCGGAGGTCATGTACTACGGCCACGCGGTGTGCTGGGTCCTCGGCGAGACCGAGGAGGCCGCGCGACTGGGCGCCGAGGCCGTGCAGATCGACTACGAGCCGCTGCCCTCCCTGGTGACACTCGACGAGGCCATCACGGCAGGCAGCTTCCAGGGGCGTCAGCCGGTGCTCAGCCGCGGTGACGCCGCCGCGGCGCTGGAGAGCGCGCCCCACCGCTTCAGCGGTCACCTCGAGTGCGGCGGGCAGGACCACTTCTACCTGGAGACCCACGCCTCCTTCGCCGCCGTCGATGAAGCGGGGCAGGTGATGGTGCATTCCTCGACCCAGCACCCCAGCGAGACCCAGGAGATCGTCGCCCAGGTGCTGGGCCTGTCCTCCCACGAGGTCACCGTCCAGTCGCTGAGGATGGGCGGGGCCTTCGGCGGCAAGGAGATGCAGCCGCACGGTCTCGCAGCAGTGGCCGCGCTCGGAGCAGTCCGCACCGGCCGCCCGGTGCGACTGCGGCTCAACCGCACCCAGGACATGACGATGACCGGGAAGCGGCATCCCTTCGCCGCAGACTGGGAGGTCGGCTTCGACGAGCAGGGGCATCTGCTGGGCCTCAGCGCAGTGGTCACCGCCGACGGCGGCTGGGCGCTGGATCTGTCAGAGCCGGTGCTGTCTCGGGCCCTGTGCCACATGGACAACGCCTACCTCATTCCCGCGGTGGAGGTCCTGGGCCGAATCGCCAAGACGCACAAGACCTCGCAGACGGCCTTCCGGGGATTCGGCGGGCCGCAGGGCATGCTGATCATCGAGGACATCCTCGGGCGCTGCGCACCTCGACTGGAGATTCAGCCTGACGAGCTGCGCCGTCGCAACCTCTACCGGCCTGGAGACTTCACGCCCTATGGGCAGCCGGTCCGCCACGCTGAGCGGATCGGCGACATCTGGGAGCAGCTGGGCCAGCGTGCCGAAGTCTCCCGCAGGCACCGGGAGATCGCCGAGTTCAACGCCGCGCACCGGCATCTCAAGCGGGGGATGGCGGTGACACCGGTGAAGTTCGGCATCTCCTTCAACTTCACCGCGTTCAACCAGGCCGGGGCGCTGGTCCACGTGTACAAGGACGGCTCGGTCCTGATCAACCATGGCGGCACCGAGATGGGCCAGGGGCTGCACACGAAGATGCGTCAGGTCGCTGCCACCGCGCTGGGCGTCCCGCTGCACCAGGTGCGGCTGGCCCCGACCCGGACCGACAAGGTCCCCAACACCTCGGCGACGGCGGCCAGCTCCGGGGCGGACCTTAACGGCGGGGCGATCAAGAACGCCTGCGAGCAGATCCGCGGTCGGCTGGCCGAGGTGGCCGCTCGCCGCCTGGACGTCCACTGCCACGACGTGCGCTTCGAGGCGGGCCAGGTGCGCGGGCTGGGCCAGCAGAGGGCCCTCGAGTTCGCCGAGGTGGTCAGGCATGCCTACCTGCAGCGCGTTCAGCTCTTCGCGGCCGGCTACTACCGCACCGAGGGGATCCACTGGGATGCGGCACGGATGCAGGGGGAGCCGTTCAAATACTTCGCCTATGGGGCAGCTGTCAGTGAGGTCGAGGTCGACGGCTTTACCGGGGCCTACCGCCTGCTCCGGACTGACATCCTCCACGATGTGGGGGATTCACTCTCGCCGATGATCGATGTGGGCCAGATCGAAGGGGGCTTCGTCCAGGGGGCCGGCTGGCTGACGCTGGAGGACTTCCGCTGGGACACCTCCGAGACGGAGCGTCGCGGTCGCGTGCTGACCCAGTCGGCGAGCACCTATAAGCTTCCGAGCTTCTCCGAGATGCCGGAGGAGTTCACCGTGCATCTCTATGAACGGGCCACTGAGGCCGGCGTTGTCTATGGTTCCAAAGCGGTGGGAGAGCCGCCCCTCATGCTGGCGTTCAGCGTCCGAGAGGCGCTGCGTGCTGCCGCGGGGGCCTTCGGTCCGGGAGGAGTGGAGGTGCAGCTCCCCAGCCCGGCCACTCCCGAGGCCGTGTTCTGGGCGGTGCAGGCGGCCCGGACCGTCGCAGCGGCAGAGACCCCTGTGCCGGCGAGTGGGTGACCGATGGACTGGCATGCGGCGATCGGCGGTCTGAAGGGCCGAGGCGAACCGGGGGTGCTCATCACTCTGCTGCGGACTCGGGGTCACGCCCCGCGCGAGGCCGGCGCGAAGATGGTGGTCTCGGCGGACGCCGCCTGGGATAGCATCGGCGGTGGGAACCTGGAGAAGACCGCGGTGGAGCATGCCCGGGGCATGCTGGCCTCCGAGGCCGATGCCCCGGAGATCCTCGATCTCTCCCTGACCGAGCACGCCCCGGCCGTCCACGGGAGGCAATGCTGCGGAGGGCAGGTGTCCGTCCTCTTCGAACGCCTGGCCGCCGCACCGGTGGTCGCGATCTTCGGGCTCGGCCACGTCGGCTATGAGGCTGCCCGCATCTTCTCCCGGATGCCGATCTCCCTGCACCTGGTCGACAGTCGCGAGGAGCACGCGCTGCAAGCCGAGGCCGAGGACATCCGCAGCGGTCAGGCCCTGGTCTCGATCCATCATGCGCCGGCGCCGGAGACGGTGATCCGCAGTCTGCCGGCGGGAGCGCATGTGCTGATCATGACTCACGATCACGCCGAGGACCTCTTCCTCTGTGAAGCCGTGCTGGGCCGGGAGGACCTCGCCTCCGTAGGGCTGATCGGGTCGGCGGCCAAATGGGCGAGGTTCCGCAAGCGCCTGGGCGAGAGCGGCTACTCGGCCGAGCAGATCGCTCGGATCGAATGCCCCCTCGGGATCGCGGAGATCCCAGGGAAGGACCCGGCGAGCATCGCCGTCGGCGTGGCGGCGAAGTTTCTCCGTCGCAACGATCCTGCGCAGCTCTAGGAGGGCGGCCGACCACGATGACGATCTATCGAAGCAGGGTCCTCGACACCCCCGGGGACCTGGGGGATCCTGAGGGGCTTCGCAGTGATCAGGACTGCGCGCTCGTCGTCGCCGACGACGGCGTGATCCTGGCGCGGACCGGGATCGAGGCGGCGCGGCGGGATCATCCCGACCATCCGGTGGTCGACCTGCGGGACGGCATCCTGATGCCGGGGATGGTGGACGCCCACGTGCACTTTCCACAGGTCCGCATCATCGGTGGACTGGGCATGGCGCTGCTGGACTGGCTGGCCCGGTGCGCCCTGCCCGAGGAGGAGCGGCTGGCGGACGTGGCCCACGCCGGTGAGATCGCACAGGAGTTCCTGAGTGGTCTGGTCCAGTCCGGCACGACCACGGCGCTGGTGTTCGGGTCGCATTTCCCCGAGGCGATGGAGGTGCTGTTCGCCCAGGCGCAGCAGGTGGGTCTGCGCATGACCTCAGGTCTGGTGGTCAGTGACAGGATCCTCCCCGAACCGTTGCTGACCACCCCAACCCAGGCGCTCGACGTCGGCCGAGCGCTCGCAGAACGCTGGCACGGCCAGGGTCGGCTGCGCTACGCGGTGACCCCGCGGTTCTCCCTCTCTGCGAGCCAGCAGATGCTGGAGTCCTGCGGGGCGCTCTTCCGTGAAGGCGGAGGGCCGTCCGAAGAGCTCTGGTTCACCTCGCATGTCAATGAGAACCCCGTCGAGATCGAGGAGGTCCGGCGGCTTTTCCCCGAGGCCCGCGACTATGTGGACACCTATGACCGCCACGGCCTGCTCGGTCCGCGGTCGGTGCTGGCCCACAACGTCCATCCCGCGGCTGCGGAGCTGGAGCGCATGGGCCAGACCCGCACTGCCGCAGCGCATTGCCCGACGTCGAACTTCTCCCTAGGCAGCGGCCTGTTCCCGCTGCGGCAGCACCTTGCGGCCGGTGTGCCGGTGGCGCTCGGCTCGGATGTCGGCGCAGGCACCGGCTTCTCGCTCTTCCAGGAAGGGCTGCAGGCTTACTTCGGGCAGCGGCTGCTCGGTGCTGAGGGAGTGCAGCTGGCTCCCTCAGACCTCCTGCATCTGAGCACCCGTTCTGGAGCGCTGGCCCTGGGTCTGGCCGAGACGGTGGGAGACCTTTCTGCGGGGCGACAGTTCGACGCCGTGCTGGTGCGGCCAGGCGCCGGTGGGACGCTGGAGACGGTGCTGCGACACGCGCGCGACCCCCAGGACGTCGTCGCCAAGCTCTTCAGCCTCGGGTCACCGGCTGACATCGACACGGTGTGGATCGGCGGCGAACGCGTCGTCTCTGGTGCGTCGCACCTGCAGGAGCCTCGCTGACCTTCTCGATCACCGACGGGGTGAGCATCGGCCTCATCAGCTGATGCGTGATCAGGATGTTCACCGGGGGGGGCATCCGTGGGGTGAACCGGGTGCCCCACCTGAGGGATCCCGGGGCGTCGGGTCAGTCCTGGGAGGCGCTGTCGAGCACGGCGCGCATGGTGTCCAGTCCGAACATCTCGATCGCCGCGTAGGCGTTCTGGCCCTCGTGGCGCGGATCTGCGCCTGCGGCCAGCAGCATCCGCACGGTCTCCTCGTTCTGCAGGAACACGGCGCAGGTCAGGGCGGACTGCCCGCGGTCGTTGAGCCGGTCGACGTCGGCGTCGCGGCTGATGAGGCCCTCCACCAGCGCCGCGTGGTTGTTGTAGGTGGCCAGGATCAGCAGCGTGTCACCTTTGGAATTGGCCAGATTGACGGGGATCCCCTGGTCGATCAGGCCGAGCAGCTCCTCGTCACGGCCCTGACGTGCGAGATCGAACATGGAGTTGAGGAACTCCAGCTGTTCGTCGGTCAGCTCGGGCACGCCGTTGGTGTCGGGGGAGGGGTCGTGTGGCATGTCTCCCAGTCTATCCGAGGGATCGCGTATGCTCGCTTATTGATATCAGTTCTCAATAATCTGGAAAGGTGCGCCCATGATTTCCTCCACAGGTCCGCAGCCCCTCGACACCCTCGTCATCGGGGCCGGGCCGGCCGGCATCGGTTCCGCGCTTGCCCTGGACGCCGTCGAAGGTCTCGTCGCCGGTGTCGTCGACCGCGGCGAGATCGGCGAGACCTTCCGCCGATGGCCCCGCCGGCAGCAGTTCCTCACGCCCTCCTTCACCGGCAACGGCTACGGGGCCACGGACCTGAACTCGGTGCACCCGCTCACCTCGCCTGCCTTCAGCCTCGGGGTGGACTACCCCGACGGTGCCGGCTACGCGAAGTACCTGCGCAGCGTCACCGGTCACTTCGAGATCCCCGTGGCCCGCGGCTGCGAGGTGACCTCGCTGCGCCAGGACGACGTCGGCTTCATCGCCACCACCGCGAACGGTCCGATCCCCGCTCGGACCGTGATCTGGGCCGGCGGCGAGTTCCAGTCCCCCGAGGTGCCGCAGATCCCCGGGAGGCGCTCTCTGGTCCATACCGGGCGTGAAGAGGCCTGGACGCCTCGCGAGGGCCGTGTCCTGGTGCTCGGCGGCGGTGAGTCCGGGATCGACATCGCCTGCCACCACATCGAGCACGGGGCCGCCGTGACCGTCCTCGACGCTGATCACCCCTGGGACGCCGGACAGGGCTCGGACCCGTCCTACGGGTTGGCCCCGCGCTCGCGGATGCGGCTCGCCGCCGCTCGTGAGACCGGCCGGCTCACCCTGGCATCCCGGCGTGCGGTCGCTGTAGCGCGCGAAGGACGGTGCTGGACGGTCACGCTGGACGACGGCGCCGCGCTGACAGCCGACTCTCCGCCGCTGGCCGGCACCGGATTCGGGCCGGGGCTCGGGCCGGCGGCGCATCTGTTCGACCAGCGCGAGGACGGCTGGCCGTTGGTGGACGCCGATGATCAGTCGACCCTGGCCCCCGGGCTCTTCCTCTCCGGGCCCGCGCTGCGCCACGGCGCTCAGCGTTTCTGCTTCATCTACAAGTTCCGCCAGCGCTTCGCCCACGTCGCGAGGGTCATCGGGGAGTCGCTGGGCAAGGACTGCTCGGAGCTGGAGGCCTGGCGCAGCGCCGGCATGCTCGCTGAAGACGTCTCCGAATGCGGGGCCGAATGCGCCTGCTGAGGCCGCACCCCGCTCTGCTCTTCCTGCTCGCCATGATCGCCGGCCTGATGCTCGGGGTGCTCGGGCCGGTCGCGATCCCGGTCGACCCGATCATCATGGTCCTCCTGGGGCTGCTGTTCCTCGAGGTCCGTCTCGGCGGCGGCCGCGAGCTGCTGCGCTCCCGCCGGGCAGCCGTGGTCGTGCTCGGGCTGAACTTCCTGATCCTTCCGGCGGTGGCGCTCGGGGTGACCGCGCTGATCGTCCCTGACGACGACCTGGTGCGTCTGGGCCTGCTGATCTACCTGCTCTTTCCCTGCACCGACTGGTTCCTCGGCTTCACCCGGGTCGCCGGGGGCAGCACAGCGCTCGGTGCGGCGCTGATCCCGGTGAGCCTGGTGCTCCAGCTGCTGCTCTATCCGGTGTGGATCTCTGCGCTGTCCGGGCGCAGTCTTCCCGGGGTGATGGAGGCGCTGTGGCCCGCGCTTCTCGAGGGGCTGCTGGTTCCCGCCGCAGTTGCCGTGGTGCTGCGCGTCCTGATCGGTCTTCTCTGCGGACGTTCGGTCCTCGAGCGGGTCCAGGGGATCGCAGGAGGCTGCGTGCCCTGGGTGATCGCCGCACTGATCCTGGGCCTCTTCTCCTCCGGGCTCGGGGAGGCGGCCCTCGAGCCGGCGGCGCTGGGGCGGGTGCTCGCCGGAGTCGTGATGTTCTTCGCGGTGAGCCTGGCGCTCGCGGAACTGGTGCGCCGGTGGGCAGGCTTGGCCGAGGACGAGGCGACCCTGGTGGTCTTCACGACCACCGCCCGCAACGCGCCGCTGATGCTGGCGGTCACCGCGCTCGCGCTGGGGGAGAACACCGTCATCACGGCGGTGATCGTGCTCGGGATGCTGCTGGAGTTCCCGCACCTGACCGCGCTGACCTGGTGGATGCGCCGCCGCAGGCGAGGTGCTGGTCGGTCGAGGGCCGCAACGCCGCTGACGACGGCGGCCTGAGGCGATAGCCTGCCGGGGAGAGATCGGCGCGCCGGACCGACTGTCCTGCGAGAGTATGCAATGCAGTGAATAATTATGTAGACTCGTCGATGAGCCGACCACCACCCCTCCCTGCTCAGACAGGGACGACTTCCAAGGAGCTGGACCGTGACCGATCGCATCGTTCTCGCCTATTCGGGCGGCCTCGACACCTCTGTGGCCATCGGCTGGATCGCCGAGGCGACCGGTTCTGAGGTCGTCGCCGTCGCGGTCGACGTCGGCCAGGGCGGCGAGTCCCTGGAGACCGTGCGCCAGCGCGCGCTGGACTGCGGCGCCGTCGAGGC
Source organism: Nesterenkonia sp. HG001 (assembly GCF_034438835.1). Lineage (NCBI taxonomy): Bacteria > Bacillati > Actinomycetota > Actinomycetes > Micrococcales > Micrococcaceae > Nesterenkonia > Nesterenkonia sp. HG001. The sequence continues at coordinate 180,393 of NZ_JAOSZD010000009.1, forward strand.
CTACGTGGCCGACGCCCGTGATGAGTTCGCCGAGCAGTACTGCATGCCCACGCTGAAGGCCAACGGCCTCTACATGGACTCCTACCCGCTGGTCTCGGCCATCTCCCGCCCGGTGATCTCCAAGCACCTGGTGGCAGCGGCTCAGCAGTTCGGCGCCACCACCGTGGCCCACGGCTGCACCGGCAAGGGCAACGACCAGGTCCGCTTCGAGGTCTCCATCCAGACGCTGGGTCCGGAGCTGAAGTGCATCGCCCCCGTGCGCGACCTCGCCCTGACCCGGGAGAAGGCCATCGAGTACGCGGAGAAGAACAACCTGCCGATCGAGACCACGAAGAAGAACCCCTTCTCCATCGACCAGAACGTCTGGGGCCGGGCCGTGGAGACCGGCTTCCTGGAGGACATCTGGAACGGTCCCACCAAGGACGTCTACGACTACACCGAGGACCCGGCCTTCCCGCCGGCGGCCGACGTCGTCACCATCACCTTCGATCAGGGCGTGCCGGTGGCCCTCGACGGCCGCGGCGTCACAGCGCTGGAGGCCATCGAGGAGCTCAACCGCCGCGCCGGCGCCCAGGGCATCGGCCGGATCGACATCGTCGAGGACCGCCTGGTCGGCATCAAATCCCGCGAGATCTACGAGGCCCCCGGCGCGATGGCGCTGATGGCCGCCCACCGGGAGCTGGAGAACATCACCCTGGAGCGCGAACAGGCCCGCTTCAAGAAGACCGTGGATCAGCGGTGGACCGAGCTGGTCTACGACGGCCAGTGGTTCTCCCCGCTGAAGAACAACCTCGACGTCTTCATCGACGAGACCCAGAAGTACGTCTCCGGGGAGATCCGTCTGGAGCTGCACGGTGGCCGCGCCACGGTGCAGGGTCGGCGCTCCGAGACCTCCCTCTATGACTTCAACCTGGCCACCTATGACGAGGGCGACTCCTTCGACCAGGCCTCGGCGCCCGGGTTCATCGACATCTTCGGCCTGTCTTCGCGGACGGCCTCGCAGCGCGAGGAGCGGATCCACGGCAAGCCCGACCTCTCCGGCGCCGGCGTCGAGAAGTGAGCGTCGGTCCCATGGCCGCTGACGCGACGAACGACAAGCACGGCACGAACGACAAGCACGGTACGAACGAGGGCTCCCTGTGGGGCGGACGGTTCGCCTCCGGGCCGGCCGACGTCATGGCCGCGCTGAGCAAGTCCACGCATTTCGACTGGAAGCTGGCGCCCTATGACATCGCCGGCTCCCGGGCGCATGCCCGGGTGCTGCACCGGGCGGGGCTGCTGACGGAGCCTGAGCTCGCCGGCATGCTCTCAGCCCTGGACCGCCTGGCCGATGACGTCCACTCCGGGGCCTTCGCCCCCGTGGAGTCCGACGAGGACGTCCACGGCGCGCTGGAGCGCGGCCTGCTGGAGCGGGCGGGGGAGGACCTGGGCGGCAAGCTGCGCGCGGGCCGATCCCGCAACGACCAGATCGCCACCATGGTCCGCATGTATCTGCGGAGTCAGGTGCGGCTGATCTCTGCCGGAGTGCTCGATGTCGTCGATGCGCTGGTCGCCCAGGCCCAGGCACATCCGGGGACGCCCATGCCCGGGCGCACCCATCTGCAGCATGCTCAACCGGTGCTTCTGGCCCACCACCTGCTCGCCCATGCCTGGCCGCTGCTGCGCGACGTCGACCGGTTGACCGACCTGGACCGCCGGCTCGCCCGCTCGCCCTACGGCGCCGGGGCGCTGGCCGGATCCTCATTGGGACTGGACCCGGCGCAGGTCGCTGCGGAGCTGGGCTTCGACGGTCCCACGGAGAACTCGATCGACGGGACGGCCTCCCGTGACCTGGTCGCCGAGTTCACCTGGGTGACGGCGATGATCGGGGTGGACCTGTCGCGGATCAGTGAAGAGGTGATCCTCTGGGCCACCAAGGAGTTCGGCTTCGTCACCCTTGATGACGCCTACTCCACGGGCAGCTCGATCATGCCGCAGAAGAAGAACCCGGACATCGCTGAGCTGGCGCGCGGCAAGGCCGGCCGGCTGATCGGGGACCACACCGGACTCCTGGCCACGTTGAAGGCCCTGCCTCTGGCGTACAACCGTGACCTGCAGGAGGACAAGGAGCCGGCCTTCGACGCCGTGGACACCCTGGAGATGCTGCTGCCGGCCGTCTCGGGGATGATCGCCACCCTGCGCTTCCACCCTGAGCGGCTGGCCGAGCTGACCCCGCAGGGCTTCTCGCTGGCCACCGATGTGGCGGAGTGGCTGGTCCGGCAGGGTGTCCCGTTCCGGGTGGCCCATGAGGTCGCCGGTGAGTGTGTGCGTGCCTGTGAGGAGCATGACCCGGTCAAGGAGCTGCACGAGCTCACCGATGAGGAGCTGGCCGCCATCCATCCGGAGCTGACCCCGGCGGTCCGGGATGTGCTCAGCGTGGACGGCTCGCTGGCCTCCCGCGACGCCGTCGGCGGCACGGCCCCCGTGCGCGTGGCCGAGCAGCTCCAGGCTGCCGCCCAGCGTTCTGCGGAGCGTCGCGCGGCCCTGGCCGGCTGACGCCCGGGGCAGGAATGGGCCTGGGGAGCTTCGCGACTCGGCGCCGGGTCGGGCACATGGCCCTGGCGTGCGGGCTCGTGCTGCTCTGTGGATGTGCAGGAACCCCTGAAGGCTTCTCCGAGGAGAGCGCTGCCTCGCTGCCTGACGCTCCGGTGCAGCGGCACGCCCCGCTCTCCGATCAGGCGCGGGCTGCGCAGTCTCTGGCGGAGCTTCCGGTCCGCGAGCTCGCCGATCCTGACTGGGTGGCGGAGACCGCCGACGTCGTGCAGATTCCGGACCGAGCCCTGGAGGCCTATGCGGGTGCGGCGCTGAGGCTGCGTGAGGAGTATCTGGACTGCGGCCTGGGCTGGAACACGCTGGCCGGCATCGGTCAGGTGGAGTCCCATCATGGGGCCTACGGGGGCTCGACCCTGGCGGAGGACGGCACGGCCTCTCCGCCGATCATCGGTGTCGCGCTGGACGGCGGCGAAGGGGTCGCGGCGATCCCGGACACGGATGGCGGAGAGCTTGACGGCGATGACGAATGGGATCGCGCGGTCGGGCCGATGCAGTTCATCCCCACGACATGGGAGCTCCACGCCCAGGACGGCTCGGGTGGTCAGGGCGGAGGGTCCCCACCGGACCCGCAGAACATCGACGACGCCTCCCTGACGGCGGCCGTCTTCCTGTGTGAGCGCGGTGGCGAGGTCGTCACGGATGACGGTTTCGCCGCCGCGGTCGGCGCCTACAACCGGTCGGTGCCCTACATCAATGACGTCGCCGACTGGGCGGAGCGGTACGCCGGATCATTCTGAGCGCGGCGAGACCGTCGGAGAGGCTCTCCAGGTGCAGTTCCGCGGGGCGGGCCTCCTCGGCCAGCTGACCCTGGGTGACAGTGCGCCACCGGCTGGACGCCTCGAGGCTGCGCAGTAGGGTCTCACCGTCGCGCACCTCGTAGCGCTGCCATGGGGTGTTCTCCGTGCCGTCTTCGGCGTCCTGGTGGTGATACCTGGCCACGTAGTCCAGCCCGCCCAGCCGACGGGTGTGGACCATGGGTTCTCCGGAAGGCTCGGGGCGCAGACGTGGCGCGGTGACGATCCCGACGCCACCGGGGGCCAGGCGGCGGCTCAGCGCGCGGAAGAGCGCGCCACGCTCTGTGCTCTCCAGGTGGCCCAGCATGTGGGCGCAGAGGAAGCCATCGAGCGGTCCCGGCAGCTGATTCAGGGCGCTGGGTGCGGTGCCGGCGATGACGCTGACCCGGGCGGCGAGAGCGGCGTCGTCGGAGATCCGGGTCAGCAGGCCGGTCCGCATGAGCGCCGACGGCTCCACCGCGGCCAGGCGCCCGGGGAAGCATCCGGCCAGCAGCCGGGTGCTCAATCCGGTGCCCGCCCCGATGTCCGCCACGAGCGCCGTCTCCGGCAGCGATCCGAACGCGTCCTGGAGAGCGGGTCGGAGCGAGCTCCACACCTCCTCGCCCAGGAAGAGGTCATGGAGCTCGCCGATCAGCTCGTACTCGTCGAGCCGGGGCATGGGCTCAGCCCTGCCGGGCCTTCAGTCGTGGGTTCTTCTTGTTGATGACGTAGGTCTTGCCGCGGCGGCGCACCACCTGGGAGCCGGGCTTCTTCTTCAGAGAGCGCAGGGACTTGCGGACCTTCATTGTGACCTCCTAGTGATAATGATTAGCATTAGCGTTGATCATACGCTTCGACCCTGGAAGGACGCGAATGGATCTCTCATCGGAGGAGGCCCCGGAGGCCGGCGGCATCGGACGCCGGGTGGACGTGGTCGCCGTCGTCGGGGCCTGCGGCCCGGAGCGGCAGGAGCACGCCGAACGGCTTGCGACGTCCGAGGGGCGTGTCCTGCTGCCCGCGCGTCGTCTGCGCACCGAGCCGGAGGTGCTGGACCAGGCGGTCTCCCTGCTGGGTCGGATGCGAGCGACCAGCGGGCTGGTCGTGGAGCATCCGCTGGAGACCCCGGCCATGGAGATCATCGGCATGCTCGCCGACCCCTCCATGCCCACCCGGCTGAGCGCGGTGATCTGCGTGGTCGACGCGACGCACCTCGTCACGGACCTGGAGGCCGAGGACTTCGTGCCCCTTCTCGACGGAACCCACCATGCCGCCCGCGCCGAGCTGATGGTCCAGCAGATCGAGTACGCCTCGGAGATCGTGCTGGTCAACACGGCTGGGCTGTCCGCCCGACGCATCCACACTCTGGAGGCCTTGCTCAGCGCACTGAGCCCGCAGGCATCGGTCAGCTGTGCCGAGACGCGCGCAGCCGAGCCGCGCCCGGTCCACGAGGAGGAGTACTCCCAGGAGCAGACGCGCGCCGGATGGGTGAGCCTGCTCAATGCGGACTTCGACCCGTCGATCCGGTCCGAGGACGTGACGGTGGTGCACTATGAGCAGCTGCGCCCCTTCCACCCGGGGCGCCTGCATGCAGTCCTGGAGACGTACCTCTTCGAGCGCGGCGCCGGCCAGGTCGTGCGCTCCGCGGGCTTCTGCCGATTGGCCACGCGTCCACATGTCACTGCGCAGTGGGATCACGTGGGTGCCGGCTTCGCCCTGGAGCCGCTGAGCTTCGACCATCAGATGCGGACGGAGGACGAGGTGCTCGCCTTCGGCCAGGAGCTCGCGATCTTCGGGCTGGGCCTGGACGCGGACCGGCTGACCGCGGCGTTGGACGAGGCGGCCCTCGACGACGACGAATTGGCCGCCGGTCCGATGCTGTGGGCCACGTTCCCGGACCCCTTCCCGGATTGGCGGACCGCACCGAACCTCTGAGGCTGCGGGCTTCGCAGGCGCGGCCCTGGAAGAATGGGGGAGTGGAACTTCAGCAGCTCGATGCTCTCTTCGACGGCCACGCCACGTACCTGGCCCCTGCCCTGCTCGGATGTCGACTCACGGTGGTCACCCCACAGGGTGCCGTGACCGTGCGGCTCACCGAAGTGGAGGCCTACGGGGACCAGGGTGAGGATCCGGGGGCGCACAGCTTCCGCGGCCGCACGGCACGCAACGATTCCCTGTTCGGCCCGCCGCGGCGCACCTACGTCTATCTGAACTACGGGATCCACCGCTGTCTGAACCTGGCCTGCGGCCCTGAGGGCACGGCCGGGGGAGTGCTGCTGCGAGCCGGGGAGGTACTCCACGGGCATGAGCTGGCGGTGGAGCGGCGGGGCCGCGACACCGGGGTGAAACTGCTTTCCGGACCTGGACGGCTGGGTCAGGGGCTCGGCATCACCTTGTCGATGGACGCCACGCCGGTAGCGCTCACCCCCTCGGAGGAGCACCAGCTCGCGGACATCCCGGGAGAGGGACCGGCGTTCGTGCTGGCCCCGCCTTCGGAGCCTGCCGCCGAGGTTCACTCCGGACCACGAGTGGGCGTCTCCGGAGCGGGCGGTGGAGCGGAGTTCCCCTGGCGATACTGGGTGGCCTGTGACCCCAGCGTCTCGGCCTATCGTCCGGGGCGGAACGTCCCGCTGCGGAGATCCACCCAGGAGCACGCGGGGTGACTGCGACGTCGTCATGTCCAGTTCACCGGGATGCGGGTAGGATGGGTGGTCATCTGTTTCAGACATGAGAGCCGATCTGCTTGATGAGTGACACCACCAGCTCGAGCCCGTCCGAGGTCGTCCCGGATCGCCCGGCCGTGCGCAACGGTCGCTCCGGAGGTTCAGTGGAAGATCAACCCGCCGATGCCGATGTACCGGTCCCTGCCCTCGACGCCGGAGTCGACCAGGAGCGCGACTATGTGGCGCTGCTCTATCACCGGCTCGATGAGCTCCGGGCGGAGAAGGAGACCCAGCTGTCCCAGGTGCGCGGCACCGGGGCGCAGGGCACGATGCAGAACGTCTCCGAACGCGACGCCTTCGCGACGATGTACCAGGATCGACTGGCCCAGCTCAACGCCGTGGACGACAGGCTGGTCTTCGGACGCCTGGACCTCGACGGCGGCACCTGTCGGTACATCGGTCGCATCGGACTGACCACGGCGCAGCGTCAGCGACTCATGTTGGACTGGCGCGCCCCGGAGTCAGGGGTCTTCTATCAGGCCACCGCCTTCGACAGGCAGGGGGTGCGACGTCGGCGTCATCTGATGCTGCGTCGCCGTGAGGTCCAGGGCGTGGAGGATGAGGTCCTCGACCCCGACCTGTTGGAGGAGACCGCCGAGAACCATGGCGACGGTGCGCTGCTGGCGGCGCTGAATGCGCGCCGCACGGGTCAGATGGGTGACATCGTCGCGACCATCCAGGCAGAGCAGGACCGGGTGATCCGCTCTGACCTGTCTGGGGTGCTCGTGGTCCAGGGCGGTCCCGGCACGGGAAAGACCGCGGTGGCGCTGCACCGCGCGGCGTACCTGCTCTACAGCCACCGTGAGCGGCTGAAGTCCGCCGGTGTGCTGATCGTGGGGCCGAACTCCACCTTCATGTCCTACATCGACCGTGTGCTGCCCTCGCTCGGCGAGACCGGCGTGGTGATGTCTTCGCTGGCCGAGCTCTATCCCGGTGTGCGTGGTGTGGAGGAGCAGGACCCGCGCGTCGCGGAGATCAAGGGACGGCTGGCCATGGTCGATGTCATCGGTGATGCGGTCGCCCAGCGGCAGCGCACCATCGCCGGACCGCAGGAGGTCGAGGTCGACGGTGTGAAGGTCACCGTGACCCCGGCGATGATCAACCGTGCCCGGGAGCGGGCACGCGCCACCGGGAAGCCGTACAACGAGGCACGGGCGACCTTCGTGAAGGTCGTGGTCAAAGACATCGCGGAGAAGCTGGAGCGCATCCTGGCCAAACGTTCCCAAGGTAATGACGCGGATCGCTCCTATCTGGTGGAGGACGTCCGCACCGCCCGTGATGTGCGGGTGCTGCTGAACCTGTGCTGGATGCCGAGGACCCCGCGGAACCTGCTGGAGGACCTGTGGAGCCGTCCGGGCTATCTGAAGACGGCGGCCCCTCAGCTGACCGCCGAGGAGCGCGAACTTCTCAGTCGGAAGCCCGGAGCGCCGTTCACCCTGGCGGACATTCCGCTCCTCGATGAGGCCGCCGAGCTGCTCGGAGATCTCGACGAGTCTGCCGGGCGCGAGGAGGCCCGGCAGAAGGCCGCTCGGGAGAGCCAGCTCGAGAATGCTCGCCGGGCCGTGGAGAACGCCACTCCGCAGATGGAGGAGATGGGCATCGAGGGCTTCCTCAATGCGGAGGACGTCGTGGCTCTCAACGAGGAGACCACCGGGCGGCTCAGTGCCGCCGAGCGTGCCGTCGTGGATCGCACGTGGACCTACGGTCATGTCGTGGTCGACGAGGCCCAGGAGCTGTCTCCGATGCAGTGGCATGTGCTCATGCGTCGCTGCCCGCTGAAGTCCTTCACCGTGGTGGGCGACATCGCCCAGGGGTCCTCGCCGTCGGCGTCGTTGAGCTGGGAGGCTGCGATGGAGCCGTTCGTGGGCGAGCGGCTGCGGATCGAGGAGCTCACCGTCAACTACCGCACCCCGCGACGCATCGTGGCGCTGGCCGAGGCGGTCGCGCGTGCCGATGGCCTGGAGATCACCTCGCTGCGGACCGTGCGCGAGGGCGACCACTCCCCGACTGTGGATCGGGTCTCCGTCGACGAGGTCGTGCCCGGGACTGTGGAGGCAGTGGCCGCGGAGTTCGAGAAGGTCGGGGACGGGTTGGTGGCCGCCATCGTGCCCGAGCGGCTGCACTCGGCTGCGCGGCGGGCCCTGCGGGAACGTTTCGGCGATCGCGTCGGGGATGGCGCGGGTTCGTTGAGCCAGGACATCGTGGTGCTCACCGCCGACGAGGCCAAGGGGCTGGAGTTCGACGCCGTCGTGGTGGCCGAGCCCGCTGAGCTGCGCGCGGAAGCGGCCGGTCGGATCGGCAGCCTCTATGTGGCGCTGACCCGGCCGACCCAGTCTCTGCATGTCGTCTCCTCCGGAGATCTTCCGGCGGGGTTCGAGGCGCAGTGACCTGAATGTCGGGCGGCATACCGCGGCTCGACACTGCTACCGTACGAGTTGTGATGGAGAAGAACCTCGTGGAGAACACCCCTGGGCTGACCGAGCAGCGCAATGATGACAGCTTCGAGAACATCTGGCAGGAGCTGAAGTGGCGCGGCCTCGTGCACGTGTCCACCGATGAGACCGCCCTCGAAGAGGCGCTGGCGGGGGAGACCCTCACCTATTACTGCGGCTTCGACCCGACCGCGGCCTCCCTGCACCTGGGACACCTGGTGCAGCTGCTGACGATGCGCCGCATCCAGCTGGCCGGTCATAAGCCGCTGGCCCTGGTGGGCGGGTCCACGGGGCTGATTGGGGACCCACGTGCCTCCGGGGAGCGTGTGCTCAACACTCCGGAGACCGTGGCCGGCTGGGTGCAGAGCATCCAGGACCAGGTCCGGCCCTACATCTCCTTCGAGGGGGAGAACGCCGCGCGCATGGTCAACAACCTGGACTGGACCCAGGGAATCAGCGCCATCGAGTTCCTCCGGGACATCGGGAAGTACTTCCGGGTGGGCACCATGATCAAGAAGGACCTGGTGGCCAAACGGCTGAGCTCCGAGGAGGGCCTCTCCTACACGGAGTTCAGCTACCAGATCCTGCAGGGACTCGACTACCTGCAGCTCTACCGCGAGTACGACTGCACCCTGCAGTTCGGGGGCTCCGACCAGTGGGGGAACATCACCTCTGGCACTGAGCTGGTCCGTCGGGTGGAGAATGCTCACGTCCATGCGTTGGGCACTCCGCTGATCACCAACTCTGACGGCACCAAGCTCGGCAAGTCCGAAGGCAACGCCATCTGGATCGACGCCGAGCTCTGTTCGCCGTACACGTTCTACCAGTACTGGCTGAACCAGGCCGACGCCGATGTGATCGATCGGCTCAAGGTCTTCACCTTCCGCAGCCGGGAGGAGATCGAAGCCCTGGCGCGCGAGGTCGAGGAGCGCCCCTTCGCCCGGCAGGCGCAGAAGGCCCTCGCCTGGGACGTGACCACCCTGGTGCACGGGGAGGAGACGACGCGGAAGGTCATCGCCGCCTCTGAGGCGCTGTTCGGCAAGGGGGAGATCTCCGAGATCGATGAGCCCACGCTGCGCGGCGCCTCGGCGGAGCTGCCGGTGGCGGAGCTGCCGGCCGAGTCTGCCACGGTCGTAGAGGCTCTGGTTGCGACGGGACTGGTGGGTTCGAAGTCCGAGGCGCGGCGTGCCGTCAAGGACGGCGGCGCCTACGTGAACAACACCAAGGTCGACGACGGCGAGGTGCCCGTGTCCTCCGGCGCGTGGCTCTTCGGCCAGTACCTGGTGCTGCGGCGCGGAAAGAAGAACCTCGCGATCGTGCGCAGCGGCGGAGACTGATCAGAAGTTCTGCCTCCTCGAGAGAAGCCGCAGGTCAGCGCCCAATGGACGCCGATCCTGCGGCTTCTCCCGTAAGAGATGCAGGTCACCCCGATTCTGGTTTGCATACGCCTCGAGCCCTGTGTAGAGTCTCTTCTCGTGCTCAGGGCACAGGGCGGAAAGCCGAGAGGCAAAAACCCGGTCCAGAGCACTTCGCGACTTCTCGTCGCACAGCTTCTTAAATTCATAGCTTCGACGATCGCGCCCGAAAACCCGGTGAGACACCGAGTTTGCACGGAGAGATCGAGGAGGGTAAGATAGAGAAGTTGCCGTCCAGAGGATGGATCGGGACCGGGTTTGACAGCCGGAAACGAAATGTTCTAGGATGGAAAAGTTGCTTCGGAGCGATCCGGAAACGAAAACTAAGAACACAGAATA
>NZ_JAOSZD010000010.1:0-113975 GCF_034438835.1 Nesterenkonia sp. HG001
GGACGTGGATGCCGGTCTCCCACATGTGCCCGTACGCGGTCGCGACGGTCTGCCCGTTGAGGGTGTGTTCGATGACGATGAGCCCGCCGTAGCCGCCGGAGAACTCGGCGACGGTGACGGTGCCGTCGGCAACAGCGAGGATCGGGGTGCCGTCCGGGGCGGCGAAGTCGGTGCCGGTATGAAACGAGTTCTCCCCGGAGATCGGATGCACCCTCGGCCCGTATTCGCTGGTCAGCACCCAGGTGTCCGCGGGCACCGGGAACACCACCCGCGAGGACTCCGCAGCAACAGTCTGCGCGGCCGGGACTGTGGTGCCGCCGGCCGACGCGCCCGCGCTGGCTGTCGTGGTGGTGCCGGTGAGGGTGGTCAGGATGGTCTCGGTGACGGGCTCGTAGTTGCGGTACCGCTCGGGGTAGGCGGACACCTCGACGGCTTGGGCGGCCTCGCCCTTGTCCATCTGCTCCCAGCCGGGAATGTCCAGCAGGCCCCGGGGTGAGGGGTGGTTGGGGCCGGTGGGTCCGCCGAAGAACGCCTGCGCCTGATACGTCGGGTCCATCAGCTCAGCGACGGTGCCCCACCCGGACTGCGGGCGCATCTGGAACAACCCGAGGGAGTCGTGGTCGGAGCCGTCGCCGTCGTTGGGATAGTCCGCCGACTCCGGATAGACGCTCGTGTTGGACAGCATCCGCAGGGTGGATTCGGTCAGCGCCGCCATCAGCGCAATCACCAGCCCGTCCCGGGTCACCCCGTCGATGCTCGTGCCGGTCTCGATGATCGTCGCCGCATGCGTGAGCTGCTGCCGGTTCAGGGTCAAGGTCTCGCCGTTGGCGGTGGTGACTTCCAGCTCGTCGGGGACGTCGGGGACCGTGACGCTTGTGCCGGCCACGGTGCAGGAGGCTGAGGCGGCAGGGTTCATCACCACCCCGACCCCGACCAACACCAGCGACGGCGCCAGGAACACCAGCGCGAGGGCGGCGAGGGCGAGTTTCTTCACCATGAGCGCACCTCCGGCCTATCGGAGGGGGTTGTCGAGCTGGGACAGCCGCAGCAGGTGGCAGGTGTCGTAGGTCGGGCCGCAGACGAGGAACACGGTGAACGCCACCGGATGCTCGGAGGTGACGTCTTCGTCGTTCCAGAGGCCGGTGCGGTGGCGGGTGCCCTCGATCGTGTAGGCGATGGTGCCCTCGGCGAGCTGCCCGGGTTGTGCCTGTTCGAGGGCCGCATCCCACGCGTCGGGGACGAACACCTCGTCGATGGTCAGGTGCTGGGCGGTGGCGTAGTGGCGCAGCTCGATCCAGGCGTCCCGGTTCGGCAGGTAGGTGGAGATGTCGGAGGCGAGCCCGGCCTGCTCGGCACCCGAGGGGTCGCCGACGGCGAGGACGACCGAGGTGTAGTCCAGGGGCATGAACCCGCTGGCCGTGTCCCAGGCGAACAGCGCCGTCGCGACGTTGCGGGCGAAGGTCTCCGGATCGGCCGAGGCCGGCACGCTCGGCAGACGCGGTGTCGCGGTCGGGGCCGGATCGCCGGGGGCGGTCACAGCCGGTCCAGGCCCGGAGCCGCGGTTGGCGTCCTCGTTGGCAGTGGGTGGTCCGGTGAGGAGGCCGTAGACGCCGACCCCGGCCAGCACCAGGACCGCTACGAGTGCGGCGAGTGCGGCGATCAGCCGCTGACGCGAACGCGGGGCAGACAGGTCGGGAGTCTTCATGCCCGGTAGGTGCACCACGAGCACCCGCAGTCGTCCGAGTGCTCAGAGGGCGCGCAGGTGTCCCCGTGCGGGCGGGTTCTCGTGGCCTGCCCGGCGGTCGACGGCGGTGCGCAGTTGCTCGGCGAATCTGCTGGTGCCCTCGACGGTGGTCAGGAAGGACTCGATCTGCTCGTCGGTGAGTTCGGCGGCGAGCAGGTCGATGTCGTAGTGCGTCCACCAGTCGGTCAGTTCGGTCCAGGTCAGCACGAACGCCCGCACCGGGTACCGCGCCGGCTCGCCATCGTCAGCGGCTGCTGGGACGGGCCGGGGTGTGCGCTTCTTTGCTTTCGCGTTCTTGGCGCGAGCGAGTGCGTCGGTGGCGAGCTGGTGCAGGTCGGCTTCGCGATGCTCTTGAGCGGTCTCGACGGCGGTGCGGACAGCATCGTAGATCGGATGCACCGGGTTGCCGCCGTCGATGCGCTCCAGCTCAGCGCTCACCTGTTCGCGTAAGTCGGCGGGCTGGGCGGGGTCGGCGGCGAGCTTCTGGAGGTAGCCGATCTTCTCCAGCGTGGTGTGGGACGCACCGCCGGGAATCATCGCCGCCGCCTGCTCACGGCTCTTCCCGGGTGCGCCGCTTGACGGTGGTGCAAAATGTGCACCACCGTCACTTCCCGGTTGGTTCTCCGTGCTGAACCGGGCCGAAGCCTGCCGGTGGGTAACGTCCTCGGCCATCAGCACCTTCAGCTCCCGGTACAGGGCGGCGGCCTCCGTCTGGGTCAGGGGCTTGTGCAGGACGTTGTCGTCCTGCTCAGCCAAGAGGTGCCCGAGCCGGTCGGAGATGCCCGAGCGGACCCACACGTTGACGGTCTTCCAGCCGAGCTGTCTGATCGCGGTCAGCCTCCTGGCCCCGCACACGAGCACGCCGGCGGGGGTGATGGTGATGGGTTGGAGGAGGCCGTCGCGGTCGATGGAGGCAGCCAGTTCGTCGATGTCGCCCAGCTCGGTGCGGTGTCTGCGCCCGACCTGGATCGAGGCAGCGGTGCGTTCCAGCTCGATGAACCCCGCCGGCGCGCTCATCGCGACCCGCCCCCACGGGGATGCCGGTTACGGTGAGCGGGTGCGGCCAGGGAGACGGTGAGCACGAGATCGTCGTCGCGCAGCAGCACCGGCAGGCTCTCGCCGATCAGCAGCCGCAACAGGACGCCCCGCCCGGCGGTCGTGGCAGCGTAGGCGGGGTGGGGGTTACCCAGCAGCGCCTTCAACAGCGCCGTCCAGGAATGGCCGGGGATGTCGAGCAGGGCGCGGGCGTGCTTGTCGCGGCGCAGCGCCTCGTAGGTGGCCTGGCGGGTGCCGGCCTTGGTCAGCACCCCGCATACGTGCTCGATCCCGGCGCGCGCCGTGGCTGGCGGCCAGTCCAGCAGCGTGAACAACGCGATCGCGTCCTCAACCGTGGAGCCCGCCGACGTGCGCGCCCGTGACGACGCTGGCGTGCCGTCGTTCTCCTCATCCGTGACCGGGGTGTGGTCGGTGATCTGGAATGCGGGGTGGTAGTCGGCCAGCGGGTTCTCCCGGTCGGAGAAGCGTTCGGGGTCGTGGAACGCTGAGATGTGTGGGCGGCGTGCCTGGTGGACCGAGCACAGGAGTCCTTGGGCGCGTTCTTCGAAGATGCAGGTGATCCGCACCGCGTGGGTGACCACTGCCCATGGATCATTCGCCTCCCGGGCCGCTGTGGTGCGCATCACGTCGAATGCCGCGCTGGCGGCCTCCCAGGGGTCCAGGCCGTGCTTATGAGCTAGGGGCGCGTACTTCTCCGCCGCGTGGGTCATCAGTGCCGCGGCGGTGGGGTCGTGCTCCCACGCACCCGGCCCGGCGTCGTGGAGGCGAGTTAGCAGCGCGCATAGACCTTCGCTGCTCCTGAAATCCTCGCCGTTCTCGGGTCTCTGGCGATTGGTGGTGTGGGTGTTCTCGGTCATGGTGGGGGCACCTCCTGACAGGCAGGTGCGCACGCCGTCCCCAACGACGACGTCCATGCTGCCTGCCCGGGTGGTGCTCATGACCTCTCACCTGCTCAGCTCATCCGACCGGTGACCGCGACGGAACGGACTTGGTTGTCCTGCTGCGACCGAAGGCCGAGAGCGGCGGCAACCGGCGCGCCCGATTCCCGACCCCTCGCACACCGGTGTTCGTGGCGGCGCGGGTGCGGCGAGCCAACTCGACCTCGAAGTCGATGCCCCGCCCCGCCAGCGCCGCACCGTGGCGGGCAAGCAGGTCCGTAGGCCGCACCCACTCCACCCCCCGCGCACGCAGGCCCGCATCCTGCGCGAGCCGCTCACGACTGGTGCCCCGGAGACCAGCGGTCCTCGCCGCTTGCACTGCCTCTGGTGTCTCCGTCTTCTCGACCGGCGGTGTCTCGACTTTCTCGGCCGGCGTCGACGGCGGGTGGCCGGTCTCCGGCACGGGCGGTCGCCGGCGAGGTTCCTGCTGCTGGTGGTCGTGATCGGGGTTCATACGTCCTTCGCCTCCTCGGCATCGACGTGTTCGGTGGTGTCGGGAAGGTGCGCGCTGGTGAACCACCGGCCTACCGTGGACGGGTGCACGCCCAGTTCCCGGGCAATCTTCTTGTTCGACCATCCCTGCCCGCGCAGCGTCGCCGCCCGCGCACGCCGATCGACGGAATCCGCCGCGGCTTCGACCTGCGGGTCAGCGCGCCGGTCCGCTGATGCCTGCCTCATGCCGGAAGCTGTGACGGGGTCGTTCTCCTGCCGGGTCGCCGCCGATACCGGGTCCCACGCTGCGTCCGGGCCGGACTCCTCGATCGCAGCGGCCTCGATCGCGGACTCGTCGGTGGATGCGGGGACTTCGGCGGTGCGTTGCGGTCGGGTGAGGATGACGGTCAGGTGGGTGATGGCCAGCAGCACCACTGGCGGCACCGCCGCCACCGCAGCCGCCAGCACCCCGGGCACGTCCGCATCGGCAGCCACCACGGCGTGGATCGCGTTGGCGGTCACCGACACGGCTGCGCCGCCGAGCAGCAGCGCCCACGGATACCACGCCGACCGCTGGCCGGCCAGGGCGACGACGGCGACGGTGGCCACGACGATGATGCCGTCGACGATCAGCGGCCACGCCCACGCCTGCGAGCCACCGACCCCAGAGCGGGCGGCCAGGTCCGCCAACGCCGTGAACGACAGCCAGAACGCGCCGCCAGCGATGAACACCGTCCCGGCCACCGCCGTGACCACCGCCCACCGTCGACTCGCCGGGCCTGTCGGGACGGTCATGACAGCCGTCGTCCCGGAGCGGATGGACGCACGGTCGCCTCGCGGGCAAACCACCCGTCCGCGGCTCGCGCCGAGCCCTGCACCGGCGATGAAGGGCGGGCTTGAGGTTGGGTGGTGCGATAGGCCGAGCGGACGGTCGTCGTGATCTCCCGCTCGCCCAACCCCGCTTCCGAGGCCGCGGCCGCGAGCACATCGAGTGCATCGGGGGCGGGGACACCGTTCTCGGCCAGTCGGCAGGCGGCCCAGAACAGGCCCCGGTTCCGTTCCCCTTCGACGCGGGCAGCGACCCAGGCCGCCAACCGCGACACATCCACCGACCGCTCCACATCGTCGCCCGTACTGGGCGGGGCCGTCGGGCGCGGGTCGAGGAAGTCCCGCAACCGGTCCGAATCCAGCCTCGCCGAGGAGCCGGTATTGACCTGCCGCACCTGGTAGCCGACAGCGGCACCGTTGGTGGACACCATCGAGGGTGGGAGGAGGATGTAGCCGCCGTCGCCACGGAAATCCACACCGGCGCGCGCGGCCTGCCAGGACCGCTGCGCCCGCTCCGGTGTCGCCGGGTAGTAGACGTGCATCCCACCCGACGGTGTGGACACGAGGAACGCCCACCTCGACACGAGGCCGGCACGGTGGGCGCGCCCGAAGGAGGCGAATCCGTTGACGGGGCCGTGGACATCGACGTCCACCACCACCATCCCGGAGGCGGCGCCGGTGGGGACAGCGAGGTTCGCATCCGGGTGCGCCCGCCACCAGGCCTCCACCTGGCCAGGGTCGGTGGTGGCGTCGTGGAAGCCGTGCTCGGTGAGCGGGCGCTTCCCGCCCGGCACGCACGGGAACACCGGCACGCCTGCGGTGGCGAGTTCTCGTGCTGCGGCGGAGACCGGCCATGGCCCGGTCCTCTGCGACAACACACCCGCGAGCGCGTCCGTAGCGGCCATCACAGATCCCGTCCCTGCATCACGGCCGCGCTGGCCGCAGGGCGGGGACCCATTTCGGGCACGGGCTCGACCTGCCTGCCCGACGCTGCACGTTCGGGTGCGGAGCGTTCATGGGATAGCTGGTTGCGGTGCGGCGTCTCACGGTCGAGACCCGGTGGAGTGCCGTCACCGACCTGGGCGGTGTCGAGCTGATCGAGGATCGTCAGCGCGATCTTGCGGACCCGCTCGCCAGTGGCCTTGACGATCTCCACCGGTTCCTTGCCGCCCACCCGCGCAGCCCAGGTCGACACGTAGGGAATCGTGTACCCCGTCGTGTCCATGTGATGGGCGGCGCCGATCATCAGCGCCACCGATTCGGCCTCCACCTCCCCGATGCCGCGATGCTGGCGGGCGTCCTCCTGGTCGGGGCCGTGCATCAGGACGTGCCCGAGTTCGTGGGCGAGCGTCTTGACCTGCGCGGCGGGGTCCATGTTCTCCCGGACCGCGACCGTCTTCGCGGTGTAATCAGTCATGCCGTTGGCGCCGTGGATCATGCCCTCGTGTGGCACTGCCAGCACGGTGAACCCGCGCTCCTCGACCAACTTGGCCAGACCATTCCACAACCCGACCGGTGCTTCGCCTTCCAGCAGCTTCGGTGCCGGCGGTTCCGGGATCGGGTCGCCGGCAGTCTGGGAGGCGTCCCACACGTAGGCAGGCTTGGCGGTAATCATTTTCGAGCGCACGACCTCACCGGGGCGGGACTTCTCGCCCTTGCCGAGCCGCCGCCACGACTCCGGATCGGACGGTGTCGCGGTGGCGAATCGGCCGGTGACCGGGGCGAGGATCATGTACCCCGCCTGGCCCTTCTGCACCTGCCGGCCCAGAGTCTGCCACTGCCGATACCCGGCCACATGCGACGGCACTGGCTCCGGCACCCGGCCCACCTCGTAAGCCGCGGCATGCTGTGCCCAGATCAGCAGGGTGTTGGAGAACGATCTCGCCCTGAACCGTGCGGCGAACGCGAGCGCCCTCTCCCAGTCGTCGCCGGAGACGAGCTGCTCGACCGCACCGGTCAGCCGCTCATGCAACTCATCGAGCCTCGCCTCCCGCGCGGCCTGGGCTTCCTCCCGTGTCGTGGCCATCGTCGCTGTCTCCTCCCGATACCCTGAGCACCGGGCCGATCAGGCTCGGTGACCATCAGGTGCGCCAGGAACACCAGTGACGAGAAACGGACAACGACCGTGTGACCGTCAGTGCGCGGGGTGAACCCGACGAGTCCTACCGGACTACCAGCCCTTCAGGTGACGAGGGCGCGGGATCGGGCAATGATGCGGATACGCGTATCGCACAAGCGAATATCGGTATCGAACCGTCAGGGCAGTGCCTTCTGCCGGACGAGCTGGCGGTATCGCGTCGGGCTCGCTCCGACACACTGGCGGAACAGCCGCGCGGCGTGACCCCGGCTGTGCCAGCCGACCTCACGCATCGCCACCTCGATCGGCAGATCGGTCTCACGCAGCAACCGGGCCAGGCGTTCGGCGCGCAGCGTCGCCAAGTACGTCATCGGCGTTTTCCCGTAAGCGTCGACGAAGACCCGGCCGAGCTGGGACGGCGAGAGATGCGCGGCCTCGGCGAGATCGGGAAGCGTCCACCGCTGAGCAGGCGCCTCGCGAAGAAGCTCCGCTGCCTCGCGTGCCTCGGCCCTCAACGGGGTGAAGTGGCGGTGGCGGGGCGTGCCAGGGTCGGTGGCCTTCCGCTGTGTCGGGGTCTGCCTCACCGGAGTGGTGGCGATGTAGGGGATGATCACGTCGAGCACCGCGAACAGGAGTGCTTGGAGGCGGTAGAAACGTTGCGGGGAGGGCCCGTCGATGCTGAGGGCGACCAACTCGTCCAGCCACGGCGTCAGCATCCCGGCGCGATCCTCACCCAGGCGAAGCACCTGTGCCGGTTCGGAGTACAGATCGTCGGCGAAGTCTCGCGCATCGAGGCGATCGGACAGCACGGCGGCGTACTGCCAGAACACCTGATCGATCACGAAGTCGCGGTCAAGATAGAGGGTGGTGACGGTGATTAGGTCCTCGGGTTCACTCCCACACAGCGTGTTCGCTCCCAGCGCGATGGCATCACCGACACGGACGTGCTTCTCGCCGAACTCGCTGAGCAGGATCGCCGACCCGTGGCGGACGAAGATGAGCTTCACGCAGTCGTAGGCGATCGGGGCGATGGGCTGTCGGACGGATCGCGTTCTCGCGATGATCGGGGTGAACCGCTCGTTGTCGCCGCGTGTATCGGAGAGCGCCATCTCGATCCACCGCGCAGCGACGAAGGGTTAGCTACGCCCTGCCGTGGGATACGGCGACGGCGAAGGCGTGTTCGCTGCTCAGACTCGTATCCGCTGCGGCAGGGCTCATGGTCGGCAGCAGGCTTTGGCGGAACGGATCGAGACCTCCACGACCCACCCGGTTCGCGTTCGTGTACAGATGGCTTCACAGCCGTTTCGAGACGCGGCGGCGACCGTGGCCGTCGGCGGCTCGTGCACCAGTGTGTTCATGGCGAGCGTGGCCAGTGCGGTCAGAACTGTATGTGTTCTCCCCATGAGACTGCCTCCTCAGGACTTCACGAGGCGAGTGATGGCCTCGGAGGCTTCCTTGATTTTCTCGTCGGCTTCGGGGCCGCCGGCCTTGGCGGCCCGGACGACGCAGTGCTTAAGGTGGTCGTCCAAGAGGGCGAGGGCGACGTTCTCCAAAGCGGAGGTGACGGCGCTGATCTGGGTGAGGATGTCGATGCAGTAGGTGTCCTCATCGATCATGCGGTGGATGCCACGGGCTTGTCCCTCGATGCGCTTGAGTCGGGCGAGGTAGCGGTCTTTGTCACTGATGTATCCATGGCCGGCTTCGGTTGGTGGCGTGGTGATGGTGTCCATCGTGCTTTCTCCTGGTTCAAGTGGTGTCCGCTGCGGCGGCAGATGGATGCTCATTCGGACGGGGCCTGGTCAAGGATCTTGGCCGTGCTGGCCGCGGGTGTGAGGTCGAGGCGGCGGAGTAGCTGGGCGTTGAGCGCGACGACGACGGTCGAGACCGACATCAGGATCGCGCCGATACTCATCGGCAACACGAACCCGATCGGTGCGAGCACGCCGGCGGCCAGGGGTACCGAGATCAGGTTGTAGCCGGCTGCCCACCACAGGTTCTGCTTCATCTTCCGGTAGCTAGCGCGGGAGAGATCGATGACGGAGAGCACTGAGCGTGGGTCGGAGGAAGCCAGGATGACCCCGGCGGAGCCGATGGCGACGTCGGTGCCGGCACCGATGGCGATGCCGACATCGGCCTGGGCGAGAGCAGGGGCATCGTTGACGCCGTCGCCGACCATGGCGACCTTCCTGCCTTCGTCCTGGAGTTCGGCGACCTTGGCAGCCTTGTCCGCGGGACGCACTCCGGCGAAGACCCGGTCAATGCCGAGTTCCTTCGCGACCGTGTCCGCGACTGCCTGGGCGTCACCGGTGATCATGACCACCTGGGCGCCCGCAGCGTGCAGGGCATCGACGGCGTCGCGGGATTCGGGGCGGATCTCATCGGCCAGCCGTAGGGCCCCGATGACCTCACCGTCGGCGAGGACGTGGAGGATGATCGCCCCTTCGTCCCGCCACTGGTCGGCGATGGACAGCTCGTTCAGCCCGTGCTGGTCGAGCAGGTAGGGGCCACCGACCTCGACCACCGAGCTATCGACGGTTGCCTTGACCCCGACCGCCGGGGAGGAGGAGAAGTCCCGAGCCTTCGGGACCTGCAGCTCACGCGTTCCGGCGGCGCCGACGATGGCCTTGGCCAGGGGGTGCTCGCTGTCGGATTCCGCCGCCGCGGCCAGTGCCAGCACGTCCTCGGCGCCGCGGTTCCCGGCAGGTTCGATGGCGGTGACGGTGGGCTCACCCTTGGTCAGCGTGCCGGTCTTGTCGAACAGCACGGCATCGACGGTGCGCATCGATTCCAGGGCAAGCCGGTCCTTGATCAGCACGCCGCCGCGGGCTGCACGCTCGGTGGCGATGGATACCACGAGCGGGATCGCCAGACCCAGCGCGTGCGGGCAGGCGATCACCAGGACGGTGATGGTGCGCACCACCGCGGAGTCCGGTAGGCCCAGCATCGACCAGATGATCGCGGTGATCAATGCGGCTCCGAGGGCGAACCAGAACAGCCAGGCGGCGGCGGTGTCGGCGATCCTCTGTGCGCGGGAGGACGAGGCCTGCGCGTCGGTGACGAGCTTCTGGATGCCTGCCAGGGCGGTGTCGTCACCGGTGGCAGTAACCTCGACCCGCAGCCCGGAGTCGGTGGCGACAGTGCCGGCGACAACCTGCTCACCGGTCTCGCGACGTACCGTCTTCGACTCTCCGGTGACCATCGACTCGTCCATGGAGGCCGACCCGTCGACGATCTTTCCATCGGCGGGCACCGAAGAGCCAGGACGGACGATGACGACGTCACCGACCAAGAGGTCGGCAGGGGCAACCTTCACGACCTGATCGCCGTCGACCTTCTCAGCCTCGTCGGGTAGCAGAGCGGCCAAGGAGTCCAAGGCGGAGGTGGTTTGGGCCAGGGAGCGCATTTCGATCCAGTGGCCGAGCAGCATGATGACCACCAACAGGGCCAGTTCCCACCAGAAGTTCAGCTCATGGTCCAGGAACCGCAGGCTCGCACCCCAGGAAGCGACGAAAGCCACGGTGATGGCCAGGCCGATGAGCAGCATCATGCCGGGCTTGCGGGAGCGGATCTCCGAGATCGCGCCGGTAAGGAACGGCCAGCCGCCCCAGGCGTACATCACGGTTCCCAGGATCGGAGAGACCCACCAGACCCATTCGGCCTCGGGCAGCTGGTAGCCGATGAGGTCGGCGAACATGTCGTTGAAGCCGACCACCGGGACGGCCAGGACGAGCATGACCCAGAACAGGCGTCGGAACTGCCCGACATGATCTCCGTGACCGGCATGGCCGCTGTGCCCGTGATCGTGGGTGCCTTGGTTCGCGTGCGCCTCGTGATCGTGGTGTCCCGATGCCTCGCCATGCTCCTCGTGGGAGTGGTGGTCGGCGTGGTCGGGTGCCGGGTGTGAAGATGTCGAGGGGTCGTGGCTCATGGTCGTCTCTTTCGTTCGTTGTCCCGGCCGGAGGAGGGTTCAAGGGCTAAGGTCCCGCGCTCCCGTCAGAACGTGTCTGATGGGAGCGCGGGGCCGGGTGCCTGCGGTTAGACGGCGCTGGCGTAGCGGTCGGGGTCGGCGTCGAACAGTGGACCGCACGAGGCGCAGCACAGCCAGTACCGCTGACCGTTGTAGTCGCGGTAGAGACCGGCGGCCTCGGCGTCGGTCTTGACGACCGGTGTGCCGGCCATCACCGGACATTCGGGCATGTCCTCGGCGGGGGTCTGTGCGACGGTGTCGGCGCTGGGCTTGTGGCCGCAGCAGCCACCACCAGGCGAGGTATCGGTCAGGTTCAGGTTCTCGTGTTCAGTCATCGGGTTTCCTCTCGTGTTGTGTCGATGACAATGGTTTAGGCGTTCACCGGCTCGCGGGCCGGTGCCGTGCCGGCAGGAGCCGGCGCGTTGTCGTCGTCCGCGCGGGCTTTGAAAGTCCGCAGCCGCAGACTGTTGCTCACGACGAACACGGATGACAGGGCCATCGCCGCTCCGGCGAGCATCGGGTTGAGTAGTCCGAAGGCCGCCAGCGGAATTGCCGCGGTGTTGTAGGCGAAGGCCCAGAACAGGTTGGTCTTGATCGTGCGCAGCGTCGACCGAGAAAGGCGGATCGCGTCCGCTGCGGCTCGCAGGTCGCCTCGGACCAGGGTGATGTCGGCGGCCTCGATCGCGACGTCGGTGCCCGTGCCCATCGCCAGGCCGAGGTCGGACTGGGCCAATGCCGGGGCGTCGTTGACGCCGTCGCCCACCATCGCCACGACCTTGCCTTCACCTTGGAGGCGGGCGACGACGTCGACCTTCTCCTTGGGTAGGACCTCGGCGATGACTTGGTCGATGCCGACCTCGGCGGCAACCTGCTCGGCCACGGCCTGGTTGTCACCGGTCAGCAGCACCGGTGACAGACCGAGTTCCTTGAACTGAGCGATGGCCTGAGCACTGGTGGGCTTGATCTGGTCGGAGACGACAAGCACCCCACGGGCTTGACCGTCCCAGCCAACCACGATGGCGGTCCTGCCCTCGGCCTCGGCGGCCTGCTTGGCCGAGCGCAGGTGCTCGTCCAAGTGGATCGACCAGTCGGCCAGGAGCGACTCACGGCCCGCTACCACGGCGTGGCCGTCGATGACGCCCTGCACGCCCTTGCCCTCGACGTTCTCGAAGGACTCCGGTGCAGGTAGGGCGCCGACCTCGCTGGTGGCGCTGGCTGCGATGGCTTGGGCGATGGGGTGCTCGGAGTAGTCCTCCAGCCCGCCGGCCAGCCGCAACAGCTCGGCCCGGTCGACGCCGTCGGCGGTGATGACATCGGCGAGAGTCATCTTCCCGGTGGTGACGGTGCCGGTCTTGTCCAGCACGATCGTGTCGACCTTGCGGGTCGATTCGAGGGTCTCGGGGCCCTTGATGAGCACGCCCATTTGAGCGCCCCGTCCGGTACCGACCAGCAGCGCGGTCGGAGTCGCCAGGCCCAGCGCGCAGGGGCAGGCGATAATAAGCACCGCCACGGCGGCGGTGAACCCCGCACTGAGCGGGAATCCGGCGCCGATCCAGGCCCCCAAGGCTGCGATGGCGATGGCGATGGCGATGGGCACGAAGACCCCAGAGACACGGTCCGCGAGGCGCTGAATCTCGGCCTTGCCGGACTGCGCGTCCTCCACCATCTTCGCCATCTGCGCCAACTGCGTGTCCGAGCCCACGCGAGTGGCCTTCACCACTAGGCGGCCCCCGGCGTTCACAGTCGCGCCGGTGACATTGTCACCCTTTGAAACCTCGACCGGCACGGATTCGCCAGTGAGCATCGAGGCGTCGATCGCGGAGTTGCCTGAGGTGATGACCCCGTCGGTGGCGATCTTCTCGCCAGGACGGACCACGAACTCATCACCGACCGCCAACTCATCGATAGAGACGCGCTCCTCCTTGCCGTCGCGCAGGAGGGAGACTTCCTTCACGCCGAGTTCGAGTAGGGCGCGCAGGGCGGCCCCGGCGCGGCGCTTGGAGCGCTTCTCGAAGTAGCGGCCCAGCAGGATGAAGGTGATCACCCCGGCGGCGACCTCGAGGTAGATGTGACCGAGCCCGTCGGAGCGGGAGATGGTCAGCTCGAATGGGTGGACGACGCCCGGCTGTCCGGCGGTGCCAAAGAACAGCGCGATGATCGACCAGATCATCGCCGCGGTCGTGCCCACCGAGATGAGGGTGTCCATCGTCGCTGCCCCGTGACGCAGATTCATCCACGCCGCCTTGTGGAAGGGCCACCCGGCCCAGACCACGACCGGCGCGGCGAGCACGAGCGACGCGAACCCCCAGTAGTCGAACTGCAAGGCCGGGATCATCGCCATCGCGATCACCGGTACCGCGAGGACGGCAGAGCCGATGAGCCTCTGGCGCAGCGAACGCAGCTCGGCGTCCTCGGC
Organism: Nesterenkonia sp. HG001; assembly: GCF_034438835.1. Classification (NCBI taxonomy): domain Bacteria; kingdom Bacillati; phylum Actinomycetota; class Actinomycetes; order Micrococcales; family Micrococcaceae; genus Nesterenkonia; species Nesterenkonia sp. HG001. The sequence continues at coordinate 13,459 of NZ_JAOSZD010000010.1, forward strand.
CGACTCGTCCGTGTTCTCACCGGTGCCCTTGGCCGTGGTCGGGAGCGCGGCGGTGTACCCGGTCTTCTCGACCTCCGCGATCAGCAGCGTCGGATCGAGGTCTTCAGGGCCGGTGACGCTGGCCTTCTCGGTCGCGTAGTTCACGCTGGCGGTGACGCCGTCGAGTTTGTTGAGCTTCTTCTCGATCCGATTCGCGCACGAGGCGCAGGTCATGCCGCCGATCTGCAGCTCGATGCCGGTACTGGTGTTCTCAGTGGTCATGGCCTTCTCCTTCCTCATCCTCGCCGGTCCTCGGCTCCTGGCCGGAGTGTCCCTCCTCGGAGCGATCGCCATGGCCATCGCCTATCCCGGTGGTATCGATCACCAGCGGCGCGGTGTGGACTTCGCCGTCGACCTGGAAGTCGAGATAGAGCAGGTACCTGCCGGGCGTGGGTGCGGTGGCCTCGAACACGATCCCCGGCCCGGACGTCTCCCCGGCCTGGGGCTCCTCTCCGTGCGGGTGGACGTGCAGGTAGGCAAGGTCCCCATCGCGCAACGCGACCAGGTGACCGAACGCTCCCAGGTAGGGCTCCAGCTCGGTGACCGGTTCCCCGTCACGGGTGACAGTCATGGTCAGCTCCGACGCCGAGCCTGCTGTCAAGTCTCCCTCGACGGTGACGTCGAACCCATCGACGGTGGTCGTAGCGGCCGATTCGGTCGGTACGGGTTCGAAGTCGCCGGCCACCTGGACCGAGGTCGACAAGGTCAGGCCTTCGCCGGTGTCTGCGGGGACGAAGTCCGCGAAGACCCGGTAGGTCCCGGCGGCTTCCCATTGCCAGGGGATCGTCCAGGTGCCGTTGTCGGTCATCTCGGGGTGGACGTGCTGAAAGTGCTGGCCGTCGGCGCGGACGGCGATCAGGTGCAGCTCCTTCTCGTGCTCCGGCTCGAAGTCCGTTACCGCGCTCCCGTCCGGCCTGGTCACCGTCAAAGACAGTTCGCCCTCTGTACCGGTCTCGGTGGGAGCGCTCACGGCGGTGAGCTGGTAGCCGTCCTGCGCGATGCCGAGGCCAAGTGAGACCGCGCCTGCTGTGTGGCCCTCGTGACCGGCGGTGTCCATGTCGTCTCCTTCCTCGTGGTGGATGTTGTCGTCGGTCTCTTGTGCCCAGCTCTGCACGGTCTCCTCGGGGATGACTGCGTTCGCCGTGAATCCCGCCACGGCGAACACGGCCACGAGGATCAGCCCGTACAGGCCCAGTCGCACAGGTGCCTTCATGTCAGCTCCTGGCGGCGGCGTAGCCGGCCTCATCGACCGCCGCGATCACCGCGGCGTCCTCGACCGGTTGTTCAGCGGTCACAGTCAGGCGACCGGTGGCCGCGCTGACCTCGATGCCATTAACGCCGGGGATATGGGAGACCTCGGTGCGGATCGCGGTTTCGCAGTGTCCGCAACTCATCCCGGTCACCTGGTACTCGGTCGTGGTGTTCATGATTGAAACTCCTTCACTCCTGTATGACTTCTGTCAGCATATACCCCTATGGGGTATAGGGCAATCGGCATGCCGGTCATGCCTTCTGGGAGCGCCCAGGGATCGCGATGCTGGCGATGACGGTGGCAGCGACCGCGGCGATCGCGGCGGCAAGGAATGCCTGCTTGAACCCGGTGTCACCGCCCCCGGTAAGGCTGACCACAGCGATGCTGGAGACGGTCGCGACGCCGACCGAAGCGCCGATCTCGTGGAAGGTGCTCAGCAGGCCCGAGGCAATACCCGCCTCCTCCGGCGCGACGTTTCCAAGCGCGGTGACCGAGGCGACGACGAACAGCATCCCGATGCCTAGTGAGCCGAAGCTGATCCCGATGGTCGTGGTCAAGGTTGTGGACCAGAGTGCGGGAACAAGCAGACCGATCGCTCCGACAGTCATGCCGACTGCGCCGAGCTTGCGGGCGCCGAGCCTGCCAACGAGCTTTCCTGCCACCTGCGCACCGGCCATCGTCGCCAGTGCGACGGGCAGGAACAGTAGACCGGTTACCAGCGGGCCAAAGCCGGCGTATTGCTGGAAGTAGAAGGTGCCGAGGAAGAACACCGCGACCATTAGCGCGGTGGCGATCCCGAGCACGAACACGCCAGAGAACACCGGCCGCCTGCCGAGCAGCGATAGGTTCATCAGCGGCGAGCGCGTGGTCTTCTGCCACCAGCCGAACAGCAAGTAGAGCGCGATCGCGATCCCCGCGAAGATGAGCGTGCGCGGCGCCGTCCAACCAATCTCGCCGGCGACAGTCAGCGCGTAGATCGCCAGGCCGGTGGCGCCGGTGACGAGGATGGCCCCCGGGACGTCCAGCCGTGCGCGGGCACCGGGCTGCGGCGGCAGCGGCGGCAACACCCGCAGCAGGCCGATAAGGACAATCGCGCCGATGGGAACGTTGATGAAGAACACCCACGGCCAACCGGGTCCGGCGGTGATAAGTCCACCCAGCAGCACGCCGATGGCGGCTCCACCACCGCCGAGCGCGGACCAGATGCCCAAAGCGCGGTTGCGCTCGTCACCCTCGAACAGGCGCACGACGACGGACAGCGCCGCCGGCGAAAGCATGGCCGCGCCGACACCCTGGGCTATGCGCCCAGCGAGCAGCACGGTTCCGCTGTCAGCGAATCCGGCGGCCAGGGAACCGGCAACGAAGACCAGCAGGCCAGTGTAAACGATGGGTTTGGCGCCGAACAGGTCCGCGCTGCGGCCACCGAGCAGCATCAGGCCGCCGAAGGCGACCGTGTATGCCGCGACGACCCACGTCAGCGCCTCGCGGGAGAGCGACAGGTCCGCCTCCATCTGTGGCAGAGCGATCGCCACGACGGTCACGTCGAGGATCAGCATGAACTGGGCCGTGCCCAGCAAGGCGAGCGCCAGCCAGCGTCTCGGGTAGGCCGACGTCGTGCTGTCGGGCTGTGTGCGTGTGGTCATCTCCGACTCCTAACTCAATCATGCGGGTACGAGTTGTAACGGCTACACTATCTCATACATTCCAGTACGAGTTGTGAGGTGGAGCATGCCGACGAAGAAGGCCACGGCGACAGGCGGTCGCGGACGCGGATCTGCCACGGGTAGCCGTGCGGTCAATCAGCGGGCAGACGCGCAGCGCAACCGGACCAAGATCCTGGCGGCTACCGTTACCGCGATCCGCAAGAATCCCGACGCTTCGGTCGCCGACATCGCCGCCGAGGCCGGCGTGGGGCGAATGACGCTCTACGGGCACTTCCAGACACGTGCCGAACTCATCGAGGCGGCCCTAGTGGACAGCCTCGAACGTGGCGAAGAGGTGTTGCGTGAGGTACCCCTAGATGGAGATGCCCGCGATGCGCTCGGGCGGCTCGTCGCCTCCAGCTGGGTCCTGGTCGATCAGTCGCGTGCCCTGCTGGCCGCCGCCCAGAAAGAGCTGCCTGCGGCCCGCATCCGCGAACTCCACGAGAAGGCTGAGACCCGTATGCGCGGCCTGCTGCTGCGAGGTCAGCGTGAGGGCGCGTTCCGCGCCGACCTACCGGTGACCTGGCTGCTGACCACCACGCACGTGGTGATGAACGGCGCGGCCGAGGAAGTCCGATCCGGCCGCCTCGACCCTGACGACGCGCCATGGTTCATCGACGCAATCCTGCTGCCGGCCTTCACCGCCACCGCGACCAAGAAGGAAACGCCATGAGCAACCCGACGATCGCAATCATCGGCGCGGGCGCGGCGGGAACCTCCGCCGCGAAGACCCTGCACACCTCCGATGCCGACATCAAGGTCGAACTCTTTGCCCGTAGCGGCGAGCGACCGCACAACCGGATGCTGGTCAACAAAGGCGTAGCCATCGGGCTGCTAGAACCCGACCAGACCGCCCTGCCGGCGACCGGCGTCCAGACGTGTGCCGATACCGTCCGCGGCATCGACCCGCGAACCCGGGAAGTCCGCCTCGACTCCGGCGACACCAGAGCCTATGACGCGCTCATCTTCGCCACGGGCAGTCGGCCGCGCATCCTCGATGAGACGATCGCCGGAAGGGACCAGGCCGTCAGCGCGGGCCGACTGACAACCCTGCACTCGATCGAGGATGCCGTCCGTGTGCGTGATCTGCTCGCGACGACGGGTCCAGCACGGGTGCTGATGCTCGGCGGCGGACTCGTCGCATCAGAGACCGCCTCCCTGCTCACCGATTCGGGTCACGACGTCGCCTTGATCACCCGCTCGCTCGTGCCGGGCGCCAACGCCATCGGCGAGGGCGCCGCGCGGCGCCTGCTCGACCTCCACCAGCCACAGCACGCCGCCTACCTGGGACGCACGCCGCGCGCGATCCGCACCCACGCCAATCGCATCACCGTCGTCCTCGACGACGGCACCCGGGTAGAAGGCGACCTGGCGATCCTCGCCCACGGCACTCTGCCCGCCGCTCCCGCCCCCTGGACCGGGCCAGAGGGCATTCCCGTCGACGGCCACTTGCGCGCCTTACACGCCCCGCGGCAGCGCATCTACGCCGCTGGCGGTGTCGCCGTGCACCACTATCCCGGTCACAGCTCTTATCGGATCGACCACTGGGACGACTCCACCGCCCAAGGTGCCCACGCCGCGAGGGCGCTGCTGCACGACCTCGGCCTCGACGATGACCCCGGTCGCTACCTGCCGGCCTCGCCGTTCTCCGTACGCATCCACGGACATACCCTCACCGGGGCCGGTCACCCTGCGCTCGGCACCAGCACCCGGACCGTCTCGGCCGACCCACTGCTAACCGCCCATCACCTCGGCGATACCCCTGTTGCGCTCACCGGGATCGACGCCGCCCGCCTCGTCCACGACTGGATACCGAACCTGCATCAGCAGACATCAGTCCGCCATTGATCAATGGGTTGGATCGCGGGAACACCGCTTCCGTGCACGTCTAGACGGAGCGACGCCACAGCCTGTCGCGTCGCGCGTGGGTGTCCGCGCCGGGCCGAATTGCGGGCTCTGATCCAGTTCTGCACCGCCATCCAGTGATGCTCGTGCGCGTTATATTGGGCGTCTGGGCGTCTCGTGATCGCTCACAGGAGCGGTCGGTAGACTGCGCCTATGGTATCCGTGCCGGTGACGCGATCAGGGAGAGGCTTTCAGGGCATCTTCCGGCGCGTCCTGTTGGGCGGTCTTATCGCGTTCGGGATCATCGTCGGCCTGGTGACGATGCATACGCTGAACCTGCATGGTACTCCGGCCGCCCAGGCGCCCGCAGCCATCTCGGTTTCCGCCCCTGATACCGGGGAGGCCGATCACGGTGCAGGGGGCCAGCATGTGTCCGGTGACACAGTCAAAGAACACGAGGGTACGTGCGCGGACTGCGGCGCGGGTGACCATCTGGGGATGGCGATGGCATGTGTGCTTGCGCTGTTGCTCGTGCTGCTCGTCCTGACGCCGCCTCGCCTCCTGCTCGGATGGATGCACATCCAGCCCCGAGCATATCCCCAGGTTCGCCTCACGGACCGGGTGCTACTCAGGGCACCGTCCTTGCACGTTCTCTGCATCAGTCGCACGTGATGGGCCGGTGATCCCGGGACTTTCCAGCGCGCCCGGGGTCCCCACCATCACTCGCGCGATGCCATCAAGGTACGCGTGCCATTGAAGCGACTCTTGATATCGGAGAACACTCATGAATATTCGTACTGCGGCGACCGCCGCGCTCGCCCTGTCCGCTGCCCTGGTACTCGCCGGTTGTTCCACCGGGACCGAGGACGACTCGATGCCGGGTATGGACCACGGCTCATCCGAGCAAGCAGCAGACGTCAACGACGCGGACGTGACGTTCGCATCGATGATGATCGTCCACCACGAGCAGGCCATCGAGATGAGCGACATCGTCCTAGCCAAGGACGGCCTCGATCCGGAGGTGATGGAGCTGGCCGAGGCGATCAAGACGGCCCAGGCTCCCGAGATGGAACAGCTCCAAGGCTGGCTGGATGACTGGGGTGTCGACCCCGACGAACACGAGATGGACGGGATGGATCACGGCGACGGAATGATGAGTGAGGAGGATCTGGCCGCCCTCGAAGCGGCCGGCGGCGCGGAGGCGTCGCGGCTCTTCTTGGAGCAGATGATCGTCCATCACGAAGGCGCGGTCGCGATGGCACAGACCCAGGTCGATGAGGGAAGCAACCCGGATGCGGTTGAATTCGCACGAACGATCATCGATGCCCAGACCGCAGAAATCCAGGAGATGGAAGACCTTCTGGCATCCCTCTAACCCGCTATCAGAGTCGGTGCCGGAACGCTCGCGTTCCGGCACCGACCTGAACCGACGTCTCGAAGGATCACATCATGACCCACCCCACCAAGCCGCGACGACGGACCCTGATCACCGTCACCGCCGCGGTGCTCCTCTCCGGGCTAATGCTAACCAGTTGTGCAGATTCCGCCCCCGAGTCAGCATCGTCATCGTCCAGCAACCAGGTTTCAGACAGCGAGTTCCTAGCCGTGCACGACCTGGGTGGACTCGACGCCGCGCAGGTCATCGAGCGGCTAGACACGATGCCCGTTGCCGATCGCCCAACTGATCTGCTCGCGTCCGTCCAGCCTGACGCTCTCGTGCTCACCGATGACCAGGAACGCGAGACACAACTGCCGATGCCCGAGGACAAGGTGTACGTCTCGGTCGCGCCTTACCGAGAGCAGACGCACGACTGCTACTTCCACAGCCTGACCACCTGTATCGGTGAACTTGGAAATGCGGACGTTCAGGTCATGCTCACCGACGCCGACGGCAAGGTGCTCGTCAACGAGACGCGTGAAACCTTCGATAACGGCTTCGTCGGGTTGTGGGTGCCGCGAGGGGTCGAGGCAACCTTGACGATCGAACACGAGGGGCAAACAGGGACGGCGACAGTCACGACGCTGAACGAGGATGATCCGACTTGTATCACCACCCTGCGGCTTACCTGACCGTCAGATAGCACTTCCGTCAGGAACGTCTCGGTGCTCCGCAGCCAGATCGAGTAAGGGACCTAGCTCCCGTCCTCTTTGAAGTTGCCGAGCTGCCAAGCTGCCCCGAGCTGCCAAGCTGCCACGCCTCTTGCAGGTCGAGGTTGACGCTGTCAGCCAAGGTTGACGTCGGTTGTCGAGAGCAAGTGACTCCGAGCCTGCTCGGCTTGGTCGCCGGGCGCTCACCTGACTGTCACGAAGGAGGCAGTGGTGACGGTCTCGATGCGGGTCATGTCGGCTGGCGACGGCTACAAGTACCTGCTGCGCACGGTCGCTGCGGCCGATGGTGATCGGTCGCTTTCGACCCCTCTCACGCGTTACTACGCCGAGGCGGGCACACCACCAGGCCAGTGGCTTGGGTCGGGGGTGGCCTCCCTCGGCACGGGCCGACTTGCCGTGGGTGATCGGGTGTCGGAGGCCCAGCTCCAGCTCTTGATGGGTATGGGCCGCGACCCGCTCACCGGCGACCCGCTCGGTCTGGCGTTCCCGGCCTACAAGTCCGCGGCAGAGCGGATCGAAGCCCGCGTGGCTGGCCTCGACCCGGCGTTGAGTCCTGGCGCGAAAGGTGAGGCGGTCGCGCAGATCGAGGCCGAGGAGAGTGAGTGTGGGACGCGGCGGGCGGTTGCGGGGTTCGACTTCACTTTCTCGATTCCGAAGTCCGCTTCGGCACTGTGGGCGGTCTCTGATGCCGGGACGCAGGCGTTGATCGGTGAGGCGCATCATCGGGCGGTTGCGGAGGTGGTTGCGTTCATGGAGCGAGAGGTTGCAGCCACCCGCACCGGCGCAACCGCCGGCGACGGAGCTGTTGCACAGGTCGATGTCACCGGGCTGGTAGCCACGGCGTTCGATCACTTCGATTCCCGCGCCAGCGACCCCCACCTGCATACCCACGTCGTTATCTCCAACAAGGTACAGACTGCCTTGGATGGGAAGTGGCGGAGCGTGGATGGGCGGCCGATGCACGCCGCCGTCGTCGCGCTCTCGGAGCTGCACCAGGCGGTGTTCGCCGATCACATGACCCGCACCTTCGGCGTCGAATGGGAAGCCCGTGACATGGGCCGGGACCGGAACCCGGCGTGGGCGATCACCGGTGTGCCGGAAGAGCTGGTCCAAGAGTTCTCCACCCGCGCCCGGCACATCGACACCGAGACCGACCGCCTCATCGCCGAGTACGTCGACAAGCGCGGGCGGCGGCCGTCACCGGCGACGATCATGAAGCTGCGCGCCCAAGCCACCCTGTCCACGCGCCCCGACAAGGAGGTCCGGTCGCTGGCGAACCTCACCGAGCAGTGGCGCACCCGTGCCACCGGTGTAATCGGTCAGGACGCCACTACATGGGCACGCGCCGTCACCGACAACGAGACGCCCTTACTGCTGCGAGCCGACGACGTCCCACTCGGCGTGGTTGCCGAGCTCGGGATCGCGGTGGTCGAGGTCGTCGGTGAGAAGCGCTCGACTTGGCGCCGTTGGAACCTTATGGCCGAGGCGTCCCGCCAGACGATGGGCTGGCGGTTCGCCTCCATGCAGGACCGGGAGGCGATCGTCGGCATGGTCGCTGACGCCGCCGAGAACGCGTCGCTGCGACTCACTCCACCCGACCTCACTACCAGCCCAGCAGCGCTCCGGCGCGTGGACGGCACCAGTGTGTTCCGGCCCAAGCACTCCACCGTGTTCTCCTCCGAGCTGTTGCTCGCAGCCGAGGACCGGCTGCTCGACCGATCCCGCACTATCACCGCACCCACGGTCCCAGTCGGCACTGTGGAAACGATCACCTCCCAGGCCGATGCCGAGAGACGAATGCTCGGCGAGGACCAGGCCGACGCTTTGATGAAGATCGCCGTCTCCGGGCGGGTGCTCGACGTGCTCGTCGGCCCGGCAGGTGCGGGCAAGACCACGGCTATGTCGGCGTTGCGGAGGATGTGGGAGAAGGAACACGGTTCCGGGTCCGTGGTCGGGCTGGCCCCCTCCGCAGTGGCAGCGCAGGTCCTCGCTGATGACCTTGGCATCGCGACGGAGAACACCGCGAAATGGTGGACCAACCACCTCGTGCACGGGACGAGGTTCGAGGCGGGGCAGCTCGTCATGATCGACGAAGCATCCCTGGCAGGCACCCTGTCCCTGGACCGGATCACGCACCTCGCGGAGCAGGCGGGCGCGAAGGTGCTGCTGGTGGGTGACTTCGCCCAGCTCCAGTCCGTGGACGCCGGTGGCGCATTCAACCTCCTTGTGAGCGACCGGGACGATGCTCCCCAGTTGGTCGACGTCCACCGCTTCACGAACGCCTGGGAGAAGACCGCATCCCTTGGGCTACGGCATGGACGTACCGAGGTGATCGACGCCTACCTCGATCATGGCCGCATCCACGAGGGCGACGCCGAGGCGATGACCGATGCCGCTTACGCCGCCTGGCGCGCCGACCGCGACGCCGGGTCGGTGGCAGTGCTGATCGCCGAGACCCGCGACGACGTGAACACCCTCAACACCCGTGCCCGCGCGGACCTGATCCTCGACGGCACCCTCGCACCCGGCCGCGAGGTCGAGCTGACCGACGGCACCACCGCCGGGGTCGGGGACACGGTCATCACCCGCCGCAACAACCGGCGCCTTCGCAACGGCAAGGACTGGGTCCGCAACGGCGACACCTGGACTATCAAAGACGTGCGCGACGATGGCTCGGTCACGATCCGTCCCAGCAGACGCAGATTCGGCGGGTCGATCGTGCTGCCGACGTCGTATGTGGCCGAGCATGTCGATCTTGGGTACGCGGTCACCGCACATCGCGCTCAGGGTGTCACGGTCGATACCGCGCATGTGTTGGTGGGGCCGACGACCACGCGGGAGAACTTCTATGTCGCCATGACCCGTGGCAGGCACTCCAACCGGGCGTATGTGGTCCTGGACCGCGCGGACGATGCCCACGCCGAGCCGCATCCAGGCGACAATCCCGACGCCACCGCCCGGAGCGTGCTCTACGGCGTCCTCCAGCACGTCGGCGCGGAGCTGTCCGCCTATGAGACCATCACCGCGGAACACGAGCAGTGGGGCTCGATCGCCCAACTCGCGGCCGAGTACGAAACCATCGCTGCCGCAGCCCAACGTGACCGCTGGGCGACTTTGATCCGTGCCTGCGGTCTCACCGAAAGCCAGGCCGACGCCGCGGCGGACTCGGAGGCCTTCGGAGCACTCACCGCCGAGCTGCGGCGCGCCGAGGCCAACCACCACGATATGGACCGTTTGCTCCCGCGCCTGATCGCGGCCCGCGGGTTCGATGACGCAGACGACATCGCCTCCGTCCTGCACCACCGCGTCACTCGCGCCACAGCACGTCCCGCCGGCTCGGGCCGGACCCGGACGGCACCGCGGCTGATCGCCGGGCTCGTCCCCGCAGCGCGAGGCCCGATGACCGCTGACATGCGCCATGCCCTCGATGAATGTCACCAACTCATCGAGCAACGAGCCACCGCCGTCCTGGACACCGCCATCACCGACCAAGAGCCCTGGACTACCCGGCTCGGCGCCGTGCCCGAGGGAGAGAAGGAAGCGCAGGCGTGGCGGCGCGAAGCGAGAGTCGTGGCCGCCTACCGCGACCATTACCAGATCACCGGCAGCCACCCCCTCGGCCCCGAACCGGACACCACGGCGCAGAAGATCGGCCACGCCCGTGCCGACACCGCCCTCCAACGCGCCCAAGCCATCACCCGGCCCCGGCAGGATGGGCCGGGGCCGCAACCGGCCGGACGCGACCAGATCGGTCCCCGGCTGTGAGCACTTTCAGATGTCAGAGATCGGGCGTATCGTGGAGGCGAGGCAGGATTCTTCTCACCACTCGGCCGTACGCGGTCAGTCCGGCTTTGGACCCTTCTCAACGCACTGCCTCCTCAGGTGAAACGTGCGATTGAGAGGAGCCGATCATGTTCCGCCTCCTGCTAGCGGGAAGCCTCAGAATCCGATACTTCCTGCGCCGCTACATGCCCACCAACATCCTCGCTGACGCGATCCACACCAGACGCGGCGTGAAGTGGGGACCGGTAGCGATGCTGCTGGCCGTCCCGTACTTCGCCGCTGCCGTCTGGCTCGTCGGCGTTATCGAACAGGGCGCGCCGGGCTGGCTCCACCTGTTCGTACTGCTGACAGTGTGGTCCGGATTCAAGATGCTCTGGCTCGGACCCGCCAGCATCGCCTGGCTCCTCCGAGCCCGCCTCGGTGAAGCCGGCGCACGTCGACGACAGCGACGAACCGCCCCACAAGAGGCCAACGACACATCCGAAAGAGGCATGTCCGAGTTGGCGAGGATGGTCTGATATGCGCAGTGACCAACATGTGCCGCACGCTCCAAACGCGGTGGCAAGAACCGCAGACTGCCCCGGACCTTCACGCCCCAACGCACGAACCTGGTAGTGGAATCGTTGGCGGGACGACGGGCGTGTCCGGCATGACGCCCCGTCGCCGGGCACCTTCTCGGGCGGATCTTGCGAACACCCGAACACGCGCGACCGATGACCTGCACCGTTCCCGTCATGGGTTCCCCAACTGGCACAGCCAGGAGGGTGTTCGGCTCGGTTCGCACACGTAACTTGATTCCGGGCTGCGCCTGGGACACTTCAGTCCCTGCTGTATAGTTCAGTGCATGCTGACCATTGCTTCTCGCCTGAACGTCATGAACCGGCTGGGCCGCGCGCTGGCCGACCCGACCAGGTCCCGCATCATCCTGACGCTGCTCGACCGACCGGCCTACCCGGCAGAGCTGGCCCGCGATCTGGATCTGACACGCTCTAACGTGTCCAACCATCTGGCGTGCCTGCGCGACTGCGGGATCGTGATCGCCGAGCCCGAGGGCCGCAAGACGCGCTATGAGATCGCCGATCCGCACCTGACGCGGGCGCTGACTGCCCTGGTCGACGTCACCCTCGCGTTGGACGAGAACGCCCCGTGCATTGAACCGGCCTGCTCGGTGCCCAGATGCGACGCAGCAGAGGTGGTCGCGTGATCCTGGCTTCCGTCCTGCAGGCAATCGGCCTGTTCATCGTGACCAACATCGACGACATCATCGTGCTCTCCCTGTTTTTCGCCCGCGGCGCGTGCCAACGCGGGACGACCACGCGCATCCTGGTCGGCCAGTACCTGGGGTTCGCCGGCATCCTCGGTGCCGCTGTGCTGGTGACTATCGGAGCCGGAGCATTCCTGCCCTCAGCAGCTATCCCGTACTTCGGGCTCATCCCCCTGACCCTCGGCCTCTGGGCGGCATGGCAAGCCTTACGCGGAGACGATGACGACGATGACGCCAAGATCGCAGGCAAGAAGGTCAGCGCGTGGACCGTCGCAGGAGTCACCTTCGCCAACGGCGGAGACAACATCGGCGTCTACGTCCCCGTCTTCCTCAACGTGGAACCCATCGCAGTGGTCGCCTACTGCCTCGTCTTCCTCGCACTCGTCGCGGTCCTAGTCATACTCGCCAAGTTCGTCGCCACCCGCCCGCCGATCGCCGAAGTCCTCGAACGCTGGGAACACATCCTGTTCCCCATCGTCCTGATCGGCCTGGGCATCCTCATCCTCGTCAGCGGCGGAGCGTTTGGTCTCTGACGAAGCCAAAGCGAACAAGAGAGGTCCCCAGGCTCGACGTTCCGGTAGAGGATCCCCTGGCGGGACGTCACCACCGCACTTCTTCCAACCCAGGTACGCTTCGGCCCGGCGGGTTCCCCTTATGGAGATGCCGCAGCCCACTGTCTGAAGGAGTGCTTACAGGTCCAAGGCATCTAGGGCGGTGGGTCGTGCTTGTGTTGTGCCCGGCGCGGCACAGGAGCGCGTGCACCACCAGGCGACGTCGCGCTCTGGCCCAGCCTCGGGTTGGGGCCGCGGGTCAAGCGCAGCAGGACGTTGGCATCTGGTTGCGGAAGAGGCCGGCCGCGATGCGCAGGCTTTCGGCCATGGTCAGATATGGCGCCCAGGTATCGGCCAGATCATCGACGGTCATGCCGGCTTTGATGGCGTAGGTGGCCGCCAGCATGATCTCTCCGGCGCCGTCAGCCAGGGCGTGTACGCCCAGGATCTCGCCGCTCTCGGCGTCGGCGACGAGCTTCACCGCGCCGCGGGTGTCGTGCTGGACCAGCGCCCGGGGGACGTCGGAAAGGTCCAGGACGCGGCAGTCGCAAGCGTGCCCGCGGATGAGGGCCTCGTCCTCGGTCAGCCCCGCTGAGGCCAGCTGGGGCCGGGTGAAGACGACCGCTGGCAAGCCGGCGTAGTCGACCCGAGCTACCTGCGGGACTCCGTCATCGGTCAGGGCGTTGAGCGCGGCGGCCCGACCGCCAGCGGCGGCGACGTAGACGTACTGGGGAGCCCCAGAGACGTCACCCGCGGCGTAGATGCGGGGATTGGAGGTGCGCTGGGCCTCGTCGACCACGATAAAGCCCCGCTCGTCCACGTCCACACCGGCCGCAGCCAGGTCCAGGCCGTCGATACGGGGCAGGCGTCCGGTGGCCACCAGGACCCGCGCGCCGCGCACCTGCTCGCCCGAGTCCGTGGTCACCACCACCTCTCCTGCGGGGCCCGCCTCGCGAGCCACCGTCGTCGCGTGCTCTTCCACCACGGTGATGCCGTCGTCGGCAAAAATCTCTCGAAGACCCTGGGCCAGCTCCGGCTCGGCGTGGGGCGCCAGACGCCCCACCACCGACACCCGGGCGCCGAGGTGAGCGAACAGCTGGGCCTGCTCCATCCCGACGTACCCGCCACCGATGACGGCCAGGGACTCGGGCAGCTCAGTGAGCTGCATCGCGGTGGTGGACGTCAGCCAGTCCACGGAGCCAAGGCCGGTCACGTCCGGGACGGCGGGGGTGGAGCCGGTGGCGACCAGATAGGCCCGTGCCCGCAGCGACTGGCCGTCGACGGCCAGGGTGTCCCTGTCCAGGAAGGTAGCCTGGCCCGGGCGGACCTCGAAGCCGTAGGCGGCGGCCACGTCGGCGTACTTCGCATCGCGCAGGCGCTCGATCAGGGCGTCCTTCTGGGCCACCAGATCGCCGAGGTTCACGCGCCCGGCTGCCGTTGGGGCGCCGGTGAAGGGGTTGGTGATCGCGGCGTGCCGGGCTCCAGCGGCCGCCAGGAGCGTCTTGGACGGCACGCAGCCGATGTTCACGCATGTGCCGCCCAGGACACCCCGCTCGATCAGCACGACGCTCTTACCGGCCTGGCTGGCCGCGATGGCGGCCGACATGGCCGCGCCTCCTGAGCCGATCACGGCCAGATCGATGTCGTAGTCCTCAGTCATCTCGCACCCTCATTTGCGTTACGCGTTTTCAGTGACCACACTGGACGTTCCAGTGCAGGGGAAGGTCAAGGTGAACATGGAAGAGAGCCGAGCAAGGGGTCACTGTGCGCATCGGTGAGCTGGCCGAGGCCAGCGGCACCACGACCAAGACGCTCCGCTTCTACGAAGAGGCCGGACTCCTGCCCCCGCCTGAGCGCACCGCCAACGGATACCGCGACTACGCCCCTGATACCCTGGTGCGCCTGGATTTCGTTCGCCGCGGCCGCACCGCTGGGCTCACCCTGGCCCAGATCCGCGAGGTCCTCGACATCCGCGACGCCGGAGTCGCGCCCTGCCAGCACGTGCACGACCTGCTCGAGGACCGCCTGGGCGACCTGGACCAGCAGATCGCCGACCTGCAGGCACTGCGACACACCGTCGCGCACCTTCGCGACGGTGCCGCCACCAGCGACCCCACCAACTGCGACGCCACGACCGTCTGCCGCTACCTGTGACCGCACGGAACCGGCGCCGTCTGGCACCGGACCCACGCTCAATGCCGAACAGCGTCCGGTGAGCGATCGGCTAACGGAACGTCAGTCAGCGTAGCCCCGCCAGCATTACCCGGAAGCGAAAGTTGCCACGGAGCGTCGACAGAACCCCAAAAGCCACACCCACCGGCGCAGCACTCCAGCCAACCCCGCGCAGGCCAGCGATCATCGCGATATACCGGAGGATGGGGCACGGACACCGTACGAAACCACCGAATCCGGGCCGGTACAGCCGGAAATCTCACGAACGCCCGATGGCGGCCGATCCAGCAACGCGAAGGCCATCGTCGGCCTCTACCGCCCCTGCCGACAGCGAGGTGAGCTACACAGCGGGTCAGACCCTGGCGGGACGGCGACCGCGCGGGCGGATCGTTCCCCCACCGGCCACGACCGCAGAGCGCACCGTCTCATGGCCGACCCCCAGTTCAGCTGCGACCTCTTCGAGCGTCATGCCCTGCTCGTACAATCGCGCGGCCTCCCGGCGCCCGGGCTCATCCAGACCGCGGCGGCGCATCGCGACGCCCACCTGAGAAGCGAGCCGGTGCACCGTCGTGCGATGTATCCCGAACCGCCGCACCAGCTCATCAACTGGCACACCCTTGGCGTACTCCTCGGCCAGCGCAGCCCGATTCGAGACACTCAAACGGGTTTGAGACCGGGGTGAATTTTTCGCCACTGAGCCGCGCACATCCTCGATAGGCTGACGCTCAGGACGCGACACCGAGCGCCGTGATCCCCGTAGAACCCGGCGAATCAGCGTCATGAGCGGCTTCCGCGGGCTTGAGAACCACCCAGCCAGGTGCACCAGATCCTCGTGGTTCAAACCAGCGACGACCGTTTGAACACGGCCAGTACACCAGTGCCCGGCTCGCCGACGCTGCGAGCGAGCTGGGCGTGCTGAGATCGATGGGCCGCACCGGCGTGTGCTGGGACAACGGCGCCGCGGAATCGTTCTGGCCCGTGCTCAAGAACGAGTACTACCACCGCCATATCTTCGCCACCACCAACGCCGCCCACTCGCACTGGCAGCCTGACCAACCAACCACCCGTCCGGGCTTCAGGGCAACCAGACTCCGCAGCGGCTGGGCGTGTAAGTGCAGGAGAGGATCAGCTGGGAGCCGGGTCGAAGGGCCGTCCGCGTTCGCGCGAGTACCGGCTGAAATCGTGTAGCACCGCTGGTGCCGTCACGGTCAGTGTCTGATCGGCTGGGCGCTGCGGCCTGGTCGGCGTCACGCCCTGGGGCGGCCGATCTGTTGCGCGATGCCGTCGAGGATCAAGCTGACACCACGCCGGTAGGCACCTTCGGGGTCGTTGGCCTTGCCGGTTTGTTCTCCGAGGGTGCGTGAGACGCGCGAGGCGGTCGGGAACCTTGTCCGGTCGCCGATTTCGGCGGTCAGGGTCGGCTCGATGTTCGACCACCAGTCAATGTCCTGGTCTTCGCCTGGCTGCCGGGAGCGCTGGGCCGCGAGTGTCGCTCGAGCAGTTCCCTGCACCAGCGAGAGCACAGCAGTAAGGGTGTAGTCCATATCGATATCGGCCAGCCCGATCCCGTCCAGGGCGCGCAACTCTGTCTCGTACTTGCTCGAGGCTCCAGGGCCAGGGACCGGACGTCCGGTGGCCAGGTCCGTGATCCAGGGATGGGCTTGGCAACTTGCCCAGTTCGCCTCGGCGATCGCGGTGACGCGTTCCCGCCAGTCCGCGCCCTCGGAGATCGTGACGGCCTCGTAGGTCACGCCCGCGACGTGATCGAGCATGAGCTCGACGAGTTCGGCGCGGCCGCCGATATGAGGGTAGAGCGCCATCGCGGTGACCCCTGCTTCCTCGGCCAGACGACGGATCGTCACTGCGTCTAGACCCTCTCTGTCGGCGAGGTCGACTGCCAGTGCGGTGACGCTTTGGCGGCTGATCCCGCTGCGTGGGCTCGCCGGCGAGTCACGCCAGAGCAACCCGATCAGCTTGAACTCGTCCACGCTTCTGCGGTTGGACATCTGCACCCTCCTTGAACTATACGTTGTATAGTACACTATATAGCACCAAGAGAGGAACAGACATGGATGTCAAGACGAACCCGGCCGGTTCGATCCGGGTCGAGGCGGTGCGCAAGACCTTCCCCAAGCGAGACAAGCCTGCGCTGAACGGTGTCGATCTGCGCGTCGACTCCGGCCGGGTATGTGCGCTGCTGGGAGCCAACGGTGCCGGCAAGACGACCCTGGTGCGGATCATGACGACGCTGACGGGCAAGGACTCCGGCACTGTGAGCGTCAATGGCTGGGAAGTGGACCAAGATCCCGCGCGGGTTCGATCATCGATCGGCGTCGCGGGGCAGTACGCCGCCCTGGACGAGGTGCTCTCAGCCCGAGAGAACCTGGAGCTGTTCGCTCGGCTGATCGGGCTCTCACGTACCGCCGCCCGGTCGCAGGCAGCCGAGCTCCTGGAGCGGGCGGGCCTGAGCGAGCACGGCGGGCAGAAGGTATCCGGGCTCTCCGGTGGCATGCGACGTCGCCTGGACCTCGTGACCTCAATGATCACCCGCCCCGCTGTGCTCCTCATCGACGAGCCGACGACCGGCCTCGACCCAATCGCCCGTCGCACGATCTGGAACACGGTGCGCTCGTTAGTGGATGAGGGCACGACGGTCCTATTGACAACGCAGTACCTGGAGGAGGCTGACGAGCTGGCCGATGACGTCGTCATCCTACGCGAGGGTTCCGTGGTCGCCACCGGCACCCCGTCGGACTTGAAGGCACTCGTGGGCGAGCCGCGGATGGAATTGCGCGAGCCCACCCTCGAAGACGTCTACTTGCATCTGCATCAAGGGAGCGATGCAGCATGAGCACCACGACGATCGAGCACCACGGCCTGACCACGGGCAACATCGTGCGCGAGGCCGTCATCCTGACCGGCCGCGCGATGCGGCATTGGCGGGCGCGACCGATCACGTTCAGCATCCAACTGCTGTTCCCCGTCCTGGTCATGCTGCTCATGGGCGGTCTGCTCGGTGGGGCGATTGCCGGCACCACCGGGGACTACATCGTGTTCGTCGTGCCGGGAATCCTCGCCTTCACCGTGCTCTCGGGAATCGAGACGACGATCACCGCTGTCACCGGAGACGCCGCCAAGACCGTCACCGACCGGTTTCGCACCCTGCCCATCTCCCGCGGATCGGTGCTGCTGGGACGGGTTCTCGCCGACATGCTCACCGCCGCCGTAGAACTCGCAGTCGTCACGGCCGCAGGACTGCTGCTCGGCTGGCGCCCGGAAGGCGGCCTTGCCGACATCGCGCTCGCCTACGTCCTGCTGCTGTGGCTGCGCTTCGGGCTGCTATGGGCTGGGGTCTGGATCGGCTTGAAGGCCGGCACGCCAGAGGCGGCCACGACTGCGCAGCTCGCGATCTGGCCGGTGGCGTTCGTCTCGACCGTATTCGTCGATCCGCGCACGATGCCTTCCTGGCTCGGAGCGGCCGCCGAATGGAATCCCTTGTCCGCGACCGCATCGGCGGTGCGTGAACTGCTGTCGGGCACCGAACTCATCGGCGTGACCTTCATCGCCGACCACGCCGTGCTCTTCGCCGTCGGCTGGCCGCTCGCGCTGGCCGCGGCGTTCATCCCCCTCGCTATTCGTGCCTACCGGAGACTGTCATGACGACCACGACCCACGGCGTAATCCGCGTACGCGGCGCCCGCCAGAACTCACTCCAAGACATCGACGTCGACGTCCCCAAGCATCAGCTCGTGGTCGTCACCGGAGTATCTGGTTCTGGTAAGTCCTCGCTCGTGTTCGACACGATCGCAGCCGAATCAGCGCGTCAGCTCAATGAGACGTTTTCGGCGTTCGCTCAAGGCAGGCTGCCCAGCTACGCCCATCCCGACGTCGACCTGCTGGAGAACCTCTCGGCCGTCATCGTGGTCGATCAGCAGCGTCTCTCCGGCGGACCACGCTCCACGGTCGGAACCATCAGCGACATCGGCGCACGCCTGCGCCTGCTGTTCTCCCGCATCGGAGAACCGGTGGCCGGCTACTCCAACGCCTACAGCTTCAACGACCCCGCCGGCATGTGCCCCAACTGCCAAGGCCTCGGCGTCGCGGCCTCGGTCGTGGAATCCGAACTTGTCGACGACGACCGATCCCTCAACGAAGGAGCGATCACCTTCCCCAAGTTCAACCCGGGCACCTGGCTGTGGAAGGCCTACGCCAAGTCCGGGTTCTTCGACCCCGATATGAAGATCCGCGACTACACCCCCGAACGACGCCAACTGTTTCTCCATGCGCCGGCCGGAGAGCAGACCCCTCCGGCCGGGGTGGATGCAGTCGGTACCGCCTATGAGGGCCTTATCACCCGGTTCAATCGCATCTACCTGCAACGCGAGCCAGACTCCTTCAAAGGCGCCCAGCGCAAGGCATTCGAGCGGATCGTCTCCCGTGGACCCTGCCCCGAATGCCACGGCTCTCGACTCGCCACACCCGCCCGAGCCAGTCTGATCAATGGCAAGTCCATCGCCGACCTCAACGCCATGCAGATCAGCGACCTCGCCCAACACGTCGCGAAGATCGACGGCGCTGCCGTGGCACCGCTGGTCGCGAACCTTGGCGTCCACCTGAAACGGATGATGTCCCTCGGTCTCGGCTACCTCAGCCTCGACCGCACCACCTCTACCCTCTCCGGGGGCGAAGCCCAACGGATCAAGATGGTCCGTCATCTCGGCAGTGCCCTGGCCGACATGCTCTACGTGTTCGACGAACCCACCGTGGGCCTGCATCCCCGCGATGTCGCCGCTCTCGGCCAGATGCTCCTTGCCTTACGTGACCGCGGCAACACCGTGCTCGTCGTCGAGCACGACCCCGACATCATGGCGATCGCCGACCACATCATCGACCTAGGACCCGGTGCCGGAAACGCCGGCGGCCATATCACCTACCAAGGCGACTACGAGGGCCTCACCCACGCCGACACTCCTACCGGGCACGGACTACGCGAACATCGCCGCACCGTGCGGACACGGCGTGCCCCCGACGGCTGGATCGACATCGACGACGCCACCACCAACAACCTCCAGCACGTCGCCACCCGCATCCCACGCGGAGTGATGACCGCCGTGACCGGAGTCGCTGGATCGGGCAAATCCAGCCTGATTCTCGGCAACCTGCCCACCGTCGAGGCCGACGCGATCGTCATCGACCAACGCCCCATCCGAGGTTCGCGTCGCTCCAACCCCGCCACCTTCTCCGGCCTGCTGAACCTGATCCGTGACGTGTTCACCAAGAGCACCGGAGCACCTGCCGGGCTGTTCACCCCCAACTCCACCGGAGGGTGCGCGGCCTGTGAGGGCAATGGCGTCATCTACACCGACCTCGCCTTCATGGACGGCGTCATCACCCGCTGCGAAGTCTGCGAAGGACGACGCTTCACCCCTGAGGCCCAAGAACATCGCGTCGCCGGCAAGAACATCGCCGACGTATTCGAGATGAGCGTCACCGACGCAATCGACTACTTCACCCAGCCCGCCATCGGGCGTATTTTGTCCCGGCTCCACGACGTCGGACTCCACTACCTCACCCTCGGACAGACCCTCACCAGCCTCTCCGGCGGCGAACGCCAACGCCTCAAACTCGCTACCGAACTCGGCACCCCCGGCCGTACGATCATCCTTGACGAGCCGACCACCGGACTGCCCATCGCCGATATCTCCCGGCTCATCGGACTGCTCGACAGGCTCATCGACGCCGGATCGACGCTCGTCGTCATCGAGCACAACCTCGACATCATCGCCGCCGCCGACTGGATCATCGATATCGGCCCCGAGGCCGGACACGACGGAGGCCAGATCGTCTTCGATGGCACCCCCGACCAGATGACCGCCGACAGCAACACCCATACCGCGGAGCATCTACGCCGCCACCTCGCTGGCTGATCCTGCACTCCCGCCCCGCCGTCAACAGTTCACGTCGTCCCACGGACGTACGGCGCCCGCCAGTCCCCCAACGCCACAGCCGCAAGGAGTGGAGGGACGCCGACGCCGAGAGCGGTGAGCTGCTGGTCCATGCCGGGGAGTTCCTCCACGTGCCTGAGGACTCACCTGGTCAGGTGGAGGCGATGGTCGACACCGACCTGGTCTGCGTGTCGGTGCCGGCCCACTGAGGCGATCCGGTCGAGACCGCCGCCGTTCAGGTGAGCGCCCACTGTCGGGCGGTGGGGTGACACCAGTCGATGAAGGGAGTGGACGTGTCAGATGCCATCTTGTTCATCAACACGATGAAGGTCCCAGCTGCCGAGATGCAGGGCTTCACGAAGGCATTGCAGAGCGCCGTGGAGTTCGTGGAGGCCAACGGGCCGCACCTGATGGTCGAGGCCTACGTGGATGAATCACGAGAGCGTGCCTACAGCTTTCAGCTCTACCCGGACTCAGCATCCATCAGAGCTCACTGGGAGATGTCGGACCCCTACATCCGTGACGTGATGAAGCATGCCAGCGTCGAGCGGCTGGACATCTACGGGCACCCCGACGACTCGGTGATGCAGTACATCCGGGAGCTCTCCGCGGCAGGTGTCGAGGTGTCGGTGACGCCCAACCTCACAGGTTTTCACCGGCTGGCTCCGCCTGTGCCCGACTAAGCCCGCCTGCGGGGCTCCCGCGCCGCAGCGCTGCTGCTGTCCGTCGAGGCTGTCGGGCGTGGGGACCTGAGGAGCCGCTGTGCTCCTGGCCCTCTCGCTGGGTGCCATCCTCATCGCAGCACCGGGCCGCCTGCCCGCCCGTGGGTGACCCGTCCGGCATTCCGTGTGCCACAGGCCAACCGGCGGTAGTGTCACAGGATGTCCCTGGATCTGACGACCCTGAAGACCCTGCGTGCCGTGATGGAGCAGGGCTCCTTCGCCGCCGCCGGCCGCGACCTGGGCTACACCTCATCCGCGGTGTCGCAACAGATGGCCGGGCTTGAGAGGAGTCTCGGCCTGGAGCTCTTCCATCGGGAACCGCGGCGGATCGTTCCCACCGGGGCGGCAGAGTATCTCTACGAGCATGCAGCTGAGGTCTTCCGCCTGATCGATCAGCTCCAGGTCGATGTCGAACGCTGGTCAGCAGGTCAGGAGGGGAGACTGCGGGTCGGCACCTACGCCTCCGCCGGCGGGCCGATCGTGGCGCAGGCGATCACACGGTTCCTCGTCCGCCGTCGGAAGGTGCAGATCTCACTGGACGAAGGCGAGCCCTACGAACTGTTCCCCCGCGTGGAGAGCGGAGAACTCGACGTCGCCCTGGGCTTCCAGTACGACCTGGTGCCGAAGCAGTGGTCCTCCGCCGTGGAGCTGACGGAGATCGGCGTCGAGGAGCTTCACCTGATCGCACCTCGTCATCACCGACTGGCCAGCCGTGACGCTGTGGAACTCGCGGAGCTGCGGCTCGAACGCTGGGTGACTCACACGAAGGAGACCGCGGCCAGCGACTGCCTCACGTCCTTCTGCGGAAAAGCAGGTTTCACCCCAGACGTCACCTTCCGCAGCAACAACATGGATACGATCCGAGGCATCGTGGCCGAAGGGCTCGGAGTGGCGCTCATTCCGGCGCTCGCCCATGTCGACCGCGAGAGGACCATCGCCCTTCCCCTCACCGAACAGCTGCCCCGTCGGCAGATCATGGCCGCCACCAGACTGGGACAGCGCACGCCGCTCGCCACCTCATTCCTCGATGCCGTGGCACACGCCGTAGACACCTCGATGCCGCGATCACCACGAAGCTCGCCTCAGGGCCCCTGAACCGCCCCGACTCGGGACGAGCGTAAGGATCAGTGTCGCTGAGAGTGTCCAGGTCTTATCACAACCCCCTCCCCCTGCCGATGGGCCGCTCCTAGGCTGTGGACTCATCACCGCACGAGGGCCAGACAGTCTGGTCCTCACCGAGGCGCAGGGAGTCACAGATGTCTGGGAACACTGAAGCACCCACAGTGCTGGCCTTCACCCTCTATTTCGTGGTCGTCCTGATCATCGGCGTATGGGCGTACCGCAAGAACTCCGAGATGAGTGACTTCGCCATCGGGGGACGCAGACTGGGCACCTTCGTCACGGCCGTCAGCGCCAAGGCGAGCGACTCCAGCCAATGGGTCTTCCTCGGGCTGCCCGGAGCGTTCTATGTCAGCGGGATGAGCAACATCTGGATGATCCTGGGGCTCACGCTGGGCTTCTACCTGAGCTGGCGGCTGCTGGCCGCCCGCCTGCGTGACTACTCCGCTCGCTGCTATGACTGGCGCCGGGGCCAAGGGACCGAGTCGGTCACAGTACCCGGATTCTTCGCCAACCGATTCCACAGTGAGCTCCTACGATCCGTCTCTGCGCTGATCGTGATCATCTTCTACGTGATCTACCTCGGCTCCGCCTTCCTGGCGACCGGGATGATCTTCAACCAGGTCTTCGGCGTCTCCACCACGGTCGGTGTCATCGTCGGTGCGCTCGTCGTCATGGTCTACTCCTCGCTCGGCGGATTCCTGGCCAGCAGCTACACCGACGTGCTCCAGGGCTGCCTGATGTTCGGCAGCTTGGCCATCATCTCTGTGGCCGCTGTCGTCCATGCCGGCGGTCCCGGCGCGATCGTCGAAGCTGTCCAGGCAGAGAACCCGAGCATCGGCTCGGCCTTCGCCGAGGTCAGCCTCGTCGACGGTGCGTGGCTGACGGAATCGTCATTCACGGTGGTCGCGGCGGTGTCCGGCCTGGCGTGGGCCTTCGGCTACTTCGGCCTCCCCCACATCCTGGCTCGCTTCATGGGCATGCGGTCGAGCAAATCCGCCAAGAACGGCGCCCGGCTCGGGGTCTTCCTGTCCCTGACCCTGCTGGGCTTCGCCGCCATCATCGGGTTCTCAGCCATCGCCATCTTCGGGGGCGACCTCGACAGTCCGGAGAACGCCTACATGGAGCTGGTCTCCGGACTGCTGCCCACGTGGATCGCCGGAGTCTTCCTGGCAGGCGTGGTCGCCGCAGTGATGAGCACGGCCGACTCACAGCTGGTGGTCGCCTCCACCACGCTCACCGAAGACTTCTACCGGGCGTTCATCAACAAAGAGGCGTCCGACAGGTCCCTGGTGTGGCTGAGTCGGGCTGCCGTGGGGCTCAGCACGGTGATCGGCGTGGCCATCGCTCTCCAGGGCGGGACGATCCTGGATCTTGTCGGCTACGCCTGGGCCGGGTTCGGTGCGGCCTTCGGGCCCGTCCTGCTCGCCGCGCTGTACTCACGCCGGACCACCTGGTTCGGAGCCCTGTGCGGCATGGTCGGCGGTGGCCTGACCGTGGTCGTCTACCGCCAGATCGACACCATCGGCCTCTATGAGCTGGTGCCTGGTTTCCTCGTCGGCGTCCTGGCCCTGTGGCTGGGCAACACGCTGGGGCCCAGGCCCGGCGACGCCATGCAGCGCAGCTT
Source organism: Nesterenkonia sp. HG001 (assembly GCF_034438835.1). Taxonomy (NCBI): domain Bacteria; kingdom Bacillati; phylum Actinomycetota; class Actinomycetes; order Micrococcales; family Micrococcaceae; genus Nesterenkonia; species Nesterenkonia sp. HG001. Next base: position 37,590 of record NZ_JAOSZD010000010.1, read on the forward strand.
CGACCAGCTCAGCCAGGACACCCCGGTCACGATCGGCTCCTCCCCCAGCGCGACGACGACGTCGAGCTGACCATTGCCGGCGCCACCTGTTCTGCGGCGCACCAGCTCCACCGGCAGAAGAATCCACCACCAGAAGAATCCACCACCACGAGACGGAGTGATGAACCCCATGGGCCAGGTAGACCTTGAGATCACCGACGGATGCGCCGTCGTGACTCTGAACAACCCGACGGCGCTCAACGCCTGGAGCCGCAGCATGCAGCAACGGGTCGAGGAGCTGATGGCCGAACTGGATGCAGACGACGACGTCAAGGGAATCGTCCTCACCGGCGCCGGTGACCGTGCCTTCTGCTCCGGCCAGGACCTGAACGAGCTGGAGACCTTCACCACCGACCACGTCGAAGGGTGGCTCGACACGTTCTACCGCGTCTACAACGCCGTACTGGGCACCTCGAAGCCGGTGGTCGCCGCGCTCAACGGCGTCACCGCGGGCTCCGGCTACCAGTTGGCTCTGCTCTGCGACCTGCGCATCGCCCACTCCGGGGCCCGCATCGGCCAGCCGGAGGTGAAGTCAGGCATCCCCAGCATCACCGGGATGTACCTGACCTGGCAGTCGCTGGGCCACAGCAAGACCACCGAGCTGATGCTGACCGGCAGGTTGATGTCAGCGGAGGAAGCACACCAGCTGGGACTGATCGCAGAGATCCTGCCCCAGGACGAGGTCCTCACCCGCAGCAAGCAACTGGTCGACGAGCTCGCGCGCCTTCCGAAGCAGGCCTTCCGGCTCACGAAGCAGCGGGTCCACGCCACATTGCTTCCGGGACTGAAGGATGCCTTCGACGCCGCGTTGGCCTCGGACAGGAAGGCCTACGACGACGGAGAACCTCAGGCGACTGCCGGCGCGTTCCTCTCCCGCGGGCAGGAGACGCGCGAGGGCAGGGGGTCCGACAGCTGATGGACGCACCGATTCACCAGACGGTGGACGCCCACCGATTCGTCCACGGCCCGGCGATCCCCGAGCAGCTGCGCCGTCGCGCCGCCACCGACCCCGACCAGGTCTACGCCGTAGAGGGCGAGAAGATCATCACCTTGGCCGAGCTGGACCTCCTCGTGGACAACATCACCGAGCTGCTGGAGACACTCGAGGTGGATCCAGGATCCCGGGTGGGGGTGGGACTGTCGACGACGGTCCAGCACGCGGCGACCATCCTGGCGCTGTTCCGACGCGGTGCCCTGTGGGTGCCGGTCAATCCGCAGCTGAAGGGCCTGCCCCTCGCCCACCAGATGGACGATGCCCAGGTCACCCACATGGTGCTGGAGGCAGACAGCGACTTCGCCCGCCGTGTGGCCGAGACGGCGTCGATCGCCAGGGATCTCGACTTGGGCGGTGGTGCCGTCCTGTGGCAACTGCCTCGTGAGGATCCTCCTGAGCCGCTGCCCGACGCGGAGCTGCTGATGTACACCTCGGGCACCACGGGCCCGCCCAAGGGGGTCAAGGTCAGCGCGACCATGCTGCGGGCGTGCGTCCTGGGAACCATGCACGTCACGGAGGTCCGCCGCGGTGATGTGCTGTACCTCTGGGAGCCCCTGTTCCATATCGGCGGGGCGCAGACCATGCTGCTTCCGCTCTACGCCGAGGTCCACCTGGTGTTCGCGCCGCGGTTCAGCGCCTCACGGTTCTGGTCAGACGTGACGCACCATGGCGTGACCCATGTGCACTACCTGGGCGGAGTGCTCCAGATTCTGCTGCAGCTCCCCGTCTCTGCGGAGGAGCAGCACCACGGCGTGCGTGTCGCCTGGGGGGCAGGTGCCACACCGGCGCTGTGGCAGGCGGCGCAGGAACGCTTCGGGTTCGCCCTGCACGAGTGCTACGGCAGCACCGAGACATCCAGCATCGTCACCGTCAACAAGAACGTGTCGGCAGGAGGGGTGGGGTCTCCCCTGCCATGGTTTGAGGTGGACCTGCTCTCCTCCTCCGTGAACGGCGGCGGGCAGGGCGAGGTCACGGTCCGGAGCCACATCCCCGGCCTCATCACCAGCGGGTACCTGAACCGCCCCGAGGCGACGTCGAGATCCTCCACCGCCGACGGTTGGTTCGTCACCGGGGACCTGGGACATCTCGATGACCGAGGGCAGCTGCATTTCGACGGACGAACCAGCGACGCCGTGCGCATCCGTGGGGAGAACGTCTCCACCTGGCAGGTGGAGAACGTCTTCTCCCAGCACCCTGCGGTGGACCGATGTGCCGTCATCGGTGTGGAGGCCGAGATCGGAGAGCAGGAAATGCTGCTGTTCCTCGAACCCGCCGACGCCGAAGCCTTCGACCCTCGTGAGGTGCTCCACTGGGGCGCCCAACATCTGGCCAGATTCCAGCTGCCCCGCTACGTGCGGGTGATCGACCAGATGCCGCTCACGCCGAGCCAGAGAGTCTCCAAGCATCAGCTGCCTCGAGGGCTCGAAGACGCCCTGGAGCCCTGAGGTGACTCGCCCGGCGGCGAGACCGGTTCCTCCGCTTCCGGTTCGCGCCAGTTCACCGGCCCCCGCCACAGGAACCCGGCGACCGTAGTCGCCGCGCAGAACGCCACGACCGCCGTGGCGATCGTGAAGATCGCTTCGTCATCGACGTGGACGGTCGCATAGCGCGAGGAAAGGAACAGCTGCATCGTCACCTGGAAAGCCAGATGGAATCCGATCGGGCCCCACACCGAACCGGACATCACCCGCAGCAGCCCCACCACGACAGCCATCGAGAAGAACAGCACAGACCGTTCGAGGAACACTCCCCACCCGACGGAGATCACCCACAGGGCGGTGCCGAAGAACGAGAACAGGAGAGCCTGGCCGATGGCAGCCACCCAGGGCGCCACCGCGTCCGCAAGATTCCTATAGATATAGCCTCGGAAGATGAGCTCCTCAGGGAGAGCCTCATAGACGAACACCAGCAGGACCAGCAGCAGCACCGCGCCGACCAGCTCCCCCGGCGTCGCTTCGACCCGGATCTCCACCCAGCCGAGGAGGACCACCGCTGCCAGTCCGACCCCGGCCGGCAGCACCCAGGTGAGGGCGCCACGCAGCATGTCCTTCAGGGCTCCGCCACCCCCGGACAGGCCGAGGGAGGAGAGCGGGCGTCTATCCACCTGCCGGCAGAGGATCAGGACCATCGGCACGGCCAGCAGCGTCACTCCCACCGCGTTGGACACATGCCGACCCAGCGACTCCTGTCCCCACCAGAGACCCGTCAGCTGAGTCACGGCGACCCAGATGACCAGACAGCCGAGGATGGCCAGCGCCAGCCTCGCCGCAAGGGGCAGACGAGGAGATTCCCGTTTCGAGACCTGCGCCGAGTCGCTCATGACGCCCACGTTAGGCGGACGGCGCGACGCACGCAGGTGCCGAAAGTCACGGCCGCGTTCAGGGCCGTGTTCGGGGCCGTGTTCGGGGCCGTGTTCGGGGCCGTGTTCGGGGCCGTGTTCGGGGCCGCATCGGCGCCGTCCGGTCAGCTCCGACCCTCGGGTAGTCTCTGGAACGTGACGAGGCATTCTGGGATCGTGGCACCTCCCATTGCGGAGCTCGGGGGACCTGGGTGAGCACCGAGGCCCTGGCGCTCGTCCTGACCGCGGCAGTCTTCCATGCGACGTGGAACCTGGCGGCCAAGACATCCCGCGGCGACACCACCGTCTTCGTCTGGCTCTATTTCTCCCTGGGCGGGCTGCTCTGCCTCCCGGTGGGCCTGGTGCAGATGCTCCGCACGAGTGCGTCCTACGGCTGGGAGCTTCCGGGCGCCGCGCTGTTCACGGCTCTCCTGCACGTCGGCTATGCGATGCTGCTTCAGACCGGGTATCGGCGGGCCGACCTGGGCGTGGTCTACCCGGTGGCCCGAGGGGTCGGACCGGTGCTGACCATGGTCATCGCCGTCGGGCTGCTGGGTGAACGCCCGGAGACCTCCGCCCTGCTCGGCGGCCTCGTGGTCATCGGAGGAATCCTGATCGTCGCGGGCCGGCGGCTGTTCGGAGGCGGGAAGAGGGTCTCCGCGGGGCTCTTCTACGGAACAACGACCGGAATCGCCATCGCCGCCTACACCGTGTGGGACAGCTTCTCCATGACCCGCCTCGATCTCGAGCCCATCCTGTACTTCGCGCTCAGCAGCGTCTTCCAATCACTGGTGATGCTGCCCTGGGTGCTGCGCAGAAGGGCCCTGATCCCCGCCACCTGGCGGATCGATCACAGACTCGTGGGCATCATCGGTGTCCTCTCACCCCTGGCCTACATCCTGGTGCTCTACGCGATGACGACGACGCCGGTCGCCCTGGTCGCGCCGGTCCGGGAGTCTTCCATCGTGATCGGTGCACTCCTGGCCTGGTGGCTGTTCAAGGAGCCCGACCCGGTGCGTCGCGTACTGGGCGCCGTCGTCGTCTGCGCCGGGGTGGCGCTGATCGCCGGATGACGCGTCTTCTGCCGGCCACAGCATGTAGGGCGGCTCCGATGGGAGAAGATGGGTGCCGTGCGTTCTTCCCCTCGTCTGTGGCTGATCCTGCTGGTGGCGACCTCCATGCTGGGTCAGTTCTCGGTCAATATGATCCGCCCGGCCACCACCTACAAGGTGGACGCCCTCGGAGGCGACGCCGGCATGGTGGGCGTGGTGGCGGCCTCCTACGCGATGATCCCTCTGGTGATCGCGATGCCGGTGGGCCGGCTCATCCAGCGCATGGGCACCCTGGCGGGTCTGATCGGCGGAGGTCTGTGCGTGATGGCCGCCGGAGCGGCGGCGATCGCACTCTCCCCGGCCGTATGGGGCGTCGTCGCCGGCAGCGTCACCCTGGGCCTGGGACAGCTGGTCTTCGCCATCGGCGGGCAGAGCGCGGTGAGCCGGGCCGCGGATCCGGCGAAGCGGGATGCGGCCTTCGGATGGTTCACTGCCGGAGTGTCCGCCGGCCAGATGCTGGGACCGCCCGTGGCCGGTTGGATCATCAGCGCACCCGAGGACGTGGAGACCGGCATCGACGCCTCCATCCTCGCCGGCGGCGCGGTGGCCCTGCCCGGCGCGCTGCTGCTGTTCCTCGCCATGGGGCGGATGCGCGGAACTTCCCGCAGGAGGCCCGGGACGCAGCCGAGGACGACGGCCCGCCGGGATGTGCAGAGGGTCTCCACTCGGGCGATCCTGCGCACCCCGAAGGTGGGCTCACACATCGCCTCCTCCGCCGGGTTGCTCGCCCTGACCGATGTGCTGGTGGCGTTCCTGCCGCTGCTGGGCCAGCGGGCGGGGCTGAGCCCTTCCGAGGTGGGCCTGTTGCTGGCCCTGCGCGGGTTGGGATCCCTGGCCTCCCGGGTGCTGCTCGGACTGCTGGTGCGCCGGGTGTCCCGGGAGGTGCTGCTCGTGCTCTCCCTGCTGCTCTCCGCCGTCTGCTTCGCGGCCATGCCGTTGACCACCACGACCGTGGTCCTGGCCGGGACACTGATGGCGGTGGGCGGATTCTTCTTGGGCCTGGGGCAGCCGTTGACGATGACCATGGTCACCGCCGCGGTCCCCGAGGGGTGGAGCGCCCCGACTCTGGCGCTGCGCCTGATCGGCAACCGGCTCGGCCAGGTGGTCATGCCGGCCGCGGCCGGCGCCCTGGCCGGGCCCGTGGGCCCGGCCGCCGCCATCTGGCTCGGCGCCGCCGCGCTGCTCCTTTGCGGAGCCGACCAGCTGCGCCACCTGCCACGGGGCAGGCCCGACGCGTCCGAGTAGACGACCTCCCGCTCAGAATCCATGGTGTGCCCGTTGGCACACGCCGGACGGCGCCCTCAGGGCCGCTCCCAGGGCTCGATCTCACCGGGCACCCCGCGGAACAGCCGGTGGATCGGCACGGCCTGCGTCGGTGAGCCAGGAGAGCCCGATGAGTCCGCCCACCCCGGGGACACCAACTCCGGCGAGCGCCGAGCCAGTTTGGCCTGCAGATGGGCCCATTCGAAGTCCAGCTGACCGAGGGTGACGTCGATCCGCGCGACCGCGCCCGGCCCCTCGCTCGCTTCGTCCCCGGCGGGCGGCACCGCGATCCGACCGGCGTCGAATCGGTACCCACGCCTGAGGGCCTCCTCGTGCATCGCGGCGAGGTAATCTCCGATCGCCGCCGTCGGGTGCGGATGCGCGCGGAATCGTTCGAGCTGGGGATGGCGCGTATACCCCCGGGTGCGCCCCAGGAGCACGGCCTGAGCCAGCAGGGCCTCACGCCAGCAGGCGATCAGACCCTGGCGGTCCAGCGTGGAGGGGTGAAGGGACCAGAGACGCATCCTCAGGGCACCACCCCGGCGGCCACAGGGCTGAATCCGCGCCGCACGTTCTCGCAGCACCCGGGCCGGCAGACGTCGTACCAGGGGCCCAGCTCGGTCAGATGCGGGCGCTCGGAGACCGGCACCGCCTCCATGCGCTCCTGGACCAGGTCCACCAGACTGGACACGAACGCCTGGTGCACGCCTGGGGTGGGGGTCCGCACGGCGCGCAGACCAGCCTCCTCGGCGGCCTCCATGGCCTCCTCGTCCAGATCCCAGAGCACCTCCATGTGGTCGCTGAGGAACCCGAGCGGGACGACGGCGACCGCCTTCACCCCCTCCCCGGGAAGTTCAGCGATGCGGTCACACACATCCGGCTCGAGCCATGGCTGTGAGGGCGGACCTGATCGGGACTGGTAGACCAGCTCCCAGCCGGTGCCGTCGCCGGCGACGTCCTCAGCTCGCAGCAGTCCCATGATCTGCTCGCCCACGGCCAGGTGCTGGGCGGCGTAGGCCCCGCCCTCCCCCAGCCCGAGTTCCTGCGGACCTGAACGTTCGGCGTCGGCGGTAGGGATGGAATGGGTGGCGAACAGCACCCGGATCTCCTCAGCAGCGAAGCCCTGCCCCGCGAATCCGCGCAGCGCCTCGGCGACGCCTTCGGCGAAGGGCTGGACGAAGCCGGGAACGTCGAAGAACTGCCGGACCTTGTCGATCCTCACGACACCGGCCAGTCCGGTGTCCAGCACTGCCCGGGCGAAGTCCTCCCGGTACTGCCGGCAGCTGGAGTAGGAGCTGTAGGCGCTGGTCGCCACCGCCAGCAGGCGGGTGTGACCGGCCGCGGCGGCCTCCTGGACCACGTCCTCGAGGTAGGGAGCCCAGTTCCGGTTGCCCCAGTAGATCGGCAGTTCCATTCCGCGGCTGCGCATCTCCGCCTCGATGGCCTCGCGCAGCTGCCGGTTGTGCTCGTTGATGGGACTGACCCCGCCGAAGTGTCGGTAGTGGGTGGCCACCTCCTCCAGCCGTTCATCAGGGATCCCTCGTCCACGGGTGACGTTGCGCAGGAAGGGCAGGACGTCCTCCTGGCCTTCCGGTCCGCCGAAGCCGGCCAGCAGGACGGCGTCGTACTCCTGCGCGGTGAGGACATAGGGGGCCCCTGAGGCGGAGGCCTCGGTGGCGTGCGGAACCTCGGCGGAGGAGGTGGTGTGCGCATGGGGCGTCAGCACGGGGTCTTCGGTCGGGTCAGGCATGGCGGCTGTCCTCTCTGCGGGCGGTCATGTGCAGGTGGTCATGTGCAGGTGCGTGTGTCCGGGCGGTCGTCTGCGGGCGGTCACGCCGCGAGGATGAGCAGGATCGTCAGCGCAGCGCCCGCCGCGTAGTTGATCCAGAGGAAGTGCCGCCAGCCCCGGTGCGCCTGGGACGCCTCCTCGTCGTTGAGGCGACGGTACGGCAGCGCGGCGGCCAGGTAGGGCAGCACGAGCAGCCCCGCCAGCGCACCGGGCCATCCGGTGCCGAGCACGAGCACCCCGGCTGCGGCCCACATCGTCAGGGCGAACCTGACCGTCCTGCGCGCACCGAGCGCGGTGGCGATGGAGCTGATCCCCGCCGCCCGGTCCGGGCCGATGTCCTGCACGGCGCCGAAGGCGTGGCTGGCCATGCCCCAGAGCAGGAACGCGCCCAGGGCACACACGACGACCAGGTCGAGCTCAGCGCCCACCAGAGCCAGGCCGTAGGCGGCCGGGGTGACGAAATGCAGGCTCGAGGTGAAGGAGTCCAGCACCGGGATCTCCTTGGTGCGCAGCGGCGGCGCGGAATAGGCCACCAGGGCGAGGAGACTGATCCCCAGCACCATCCAGGAGACCGGAGGCCCCCACATGACCAGCACGAGGACGAACGGCAGCACGACCAGCGCGCTGGCCAGCAGCATGGGCCGGTGCAGGCGCGGGGTCAGCAGTGCCCCCTCGGCTCCGCCCTTGCGCGGATTGGCGAGGTCGGAGGCGTGGTCGAAGACATCGTTGATGCCGTAGAGCGCCAGGTTGTAGGGGACCAGGAAGAAGACGACGCCGACGAGAAGGACGACGCCGACCTCTCCCCCGCCGAGCAGCCAGGCCGCGGCGAAGGGGTAGGCGGTGTTGATCCAGCTCAGCGGGCGGGAGGAGCGCAACATCTCAGCGATCATGGGTCCTCCTGCGAGGGCTGAGCGGCTCGAGCAGCAGCCACAGTGCGGGCAGCAGGATCACCGCGGCCAGCGGGTAGGCGAAGTCCTCGATCGGTGCCAGTCCCACCCGGATCCCGGAGATCCCGTCCTCGGCGTAGGTGAAGAGCCCGACTGCGATCATCACATTGTCGAAGACGGCGGTCAGGACGAGCAGCACGACCGCGGCGAACACGCATGCCCGCACCATGCCCGGCGCGTCACCACCTCGCCGAGCCCGCACGGCGCCGACGATTCCGGCGACCAGCGCGGCGATCGCCAGAAACACGGCGCACAGCAGCAGGTACCTCGTCGAGGTCACCGGCGGACACCTCCGCTCATCAGGCGCTGGGCACCCAGGATCAGCACCATGGACAGGTGGCACAGGAACAGCAGGAAGAACAGCTCCTCCAGGGGAAGTTCGGGGGCGAGCATGATCCCGGTCATGTAGGGGCCGGGGCCGTGGAGGAAGATGCCCAGGGAGATCCCGGCGAGGTCCCACGCCAGGAAGAACACCAGCCCGAGCACCAGGACGGCGCCGGCCCGCAGCGGCTCACGGAACAGGAAGACCTCGAAGCGCCAGTCCACCAGCAGCAGGGAGCCCCCGGAGATCAGCAGGGCTGCGAGGTAGAGCAGGCTCAACAGCTCCTCAGGCATGGGCCACCGCCCCGGAGGTGCCGTCGGAGCCGTCGGTGCTCCGCACTCCGCCGACGTCGGCACGCATCGCAGTGCGCACCAGCTCGGCACTGATCAGGCACATCGGCACCCCGATTCCGGGCATCGTGGTGGCTCCCGCGTAGTAGAGCCCCCCGAGCTTCGGCGAGCGGACGGGGCCCCGCAGGAAGGCACTCTGACGCAGCGTGTGCGCCGGCCCGAGAGCTCCCCCGCGCCAGGCTCCGAAGTCTCGGGCAAAGTCCGCCGGGCCGATGCTGCGACGGACCACGATCCGCGAGGCGAGATCCTCGACGCCGGTCCATGCGGCGATCTGCTCGATGGACTCGTCGACGATGCGCTCCACACCGGAGTCCCCGGAGCCGTCGACTCCCCCGGCCCCCAGGGAGACGTCCGCAGGAGTGGGGATCAGCACGAAGAGGTTCTCATGGCCCGCCGGTGCCACGTCATCGGTGGCGCTGGGCCGGCACACGTACAGGGACCGCGGTGGCCCGCCGGCAGGTCGCCGTCCGGCGATCTCGTCGAATCCACGCTGCCAGTCCTCGGTGAACAGCAGCGAATGGTGCGCCAGCTCAGGCAGCTCGCCCTCCACTCCGAGCAGTGCGAGCACCGCACCGGGGCCGGGGTCCCGGCGGCGCCACGCCCGTGCCGACCGGCTCCGGTGTTCCGGCTGGAGCAGCTGGGTCTCCGTGACGTGCATGTCCGCGCTGGAGACCACGACGTCGGCGGGCAGGAACTCCCGGCCGCCGTCGGCGCTGGTGACGTGCACACCGGTGGCGCGGCCCGCGGACGCGGTGATGTGTCGCACGCGGCAGCCGGTGCGCAGCCGCACCCCCTGGCCCTGGGCGACGCGCGCCACGGCGTCGACCACCGCGCTGAACCCACCCTTCGGGTACAGGACCGACTGGGTGATGTCGAGATGGCTCATCAGGTGATAGAGGCTCGGCGCCGCCGACGGGGAGGTGCCCAGGAAGACCGCCGGGTAGCCGAGAATCTTGCGCACCTTCTCGTCCTGGGCGTGCCGGGCGATGAACCCCTCCAGCGGTTCGCCGAGCAGCCGCAGCAGACGGGGCAGCCGGCGCAGGAGCGTCGGGTCCAGGAAGTCCCTCGGTGAGGAGAATGTGGAGTAGAGCAGACGCTCTGTGGCCAGCCGATAGGTCTCGGCGGCGGAGTCGAGGTAGGCCTCGAGCGGGCCCGGGGAGGATTCTCGGGCCTGCAGCGCCTGGAGCGCATCGTCGGCGGGAAGGTCGAAGGCGGTGTCGTCTCCCTCGAAGAAGACCCGATAGGCGGGGTCGAGTCGGAGCAGGTCCAGCTCAGCGGCTGCGGAGGTCCCGAAGCGCGCGAAGAAGCGGTCGAAGACCTCCGGCATCAGGTACCAGGAGGGACCGGTCTCGAAGCGGAACCCGCGGTGCCGCCACTCCCCGGCGCGGCCGCCGAGGGCGTCCCGGGCCTCGAGCACCGTGACCTCGAGCCCGTCCTGGGCCAGCAGCGCGGCAGTGGCCAGCCCGGAGAATCCGCCGCCGATCACCACGGCGGTGCGCGGGTGGCGCCGTCCTGGACGTGCCCGTCGGCTCATCCGGCGGACCCCGGTGAGGCCGCTGCCATCGCGGAGAGGAGGATGCGGGCCTTGACGTGACGGGGCACTGAGACCCGGCGGCCGTGCAGCTCGGCGGCGGACATGCGGCGCAGCCGGGAGGCGAGCTCCTCGAAGAGCCCTGCGGCGAGCGCGGTCGCCCGCCGAGGCCCCCGTGGCAGCATCGCGATCGCGCGCCGTGCCGCCGTCAGGTCGGCGTCGATGTCGGCGAGGATCTCGGCCTTGCGCGCCTCTCCCAGCTCCCCAGGGACCGTGCCGGGAAAGTAGGACCGGCCGAGCAGCTGGGCATCCTCACCCAGATCACGCAGGAAATTGATCTTCTGGAACGCGGCGCCCAGGCGCTCTGCACCGGACTCCAGCTGCGTGCGCCGCTCCTCCGAGACCGCGTGATCCTGCAGGAAGACCCGCAGGCACATCAGCCCGACCACCTCGGCGGAGCCATGCACATAGCTGCGGTACTGCTCCTCGCTGAGCGAGTGCACCGGCTCCAGATCCCGGCGCATGGAACGGAAGAACGCCTCCACGAGCGCATCCTCGATGCCGGCGGCACGTCCGGTCATGGCGAAGGCATGGACGATGAGGTTGGTGCTGAACCCGGTGTGCAGGGCGGCGAGGGCCTCGGTCTCCAGCGCATCCAGCGCGTCTCGCCGAGCCTGGGACCCCAGCCCGGCCTCTTCGGCCGTGCCATCGACGATCTCATCGGCGACGCGCACCAGGGCATAGATGCTGCGGATGCCGGTGCGGGTGCGCCCGGGCAGAAGCGCGGCGGCGATCCCGAATGACGTGGAGTACTCACGGATGACCCGCGAGGAGGCACACTGTGCCGTGTGCGTGTACAGGCTCAGCGGAGAGCGGTGCGCGCCGTGGGTCATGGGGCCGGCTCTTCGACGTCGCTGGCCGCAGGTGCCAGCCGGTAGAGAGCCATCTGCGGGACCTGGAGCACCAGCCAGGGCGAGAATGCCCAGGGAGTGGCCTCGACGGCAGTCCGGAGCTGCTCCGGACGCACCCAGACCAGCTCGGCGACCTCATCCGGATGCGGCCGAGGGTCGGGCTCGGCCGTCACCTTGGCGATGAAGACCGGGCAGATCTCATTCTCCACCACGCCCGAGGCATCCGTGGCGCGGTAGCGGAACTCCGGGAGGGCGCTCTCGACGGTGTCGAGCTCCATCCCCAGTTCGTGGCGGGCATGACGGCGCACCGCCTCCTCCATGGTCTCCTCCGGCTGCGGGTGGCCGCAGAAAGAGTTCGTCCAGACGCCGGGCCAGGTACGTTTGGTGAGTGCACGTCGTGTGACGAGCACCTGGCCGTGAGCAGAGATGAGGTGACAGGAGAATCCCAGATGCAGCGGAGTGTCCGCGGTGTGCACCTGGCTCTTCTGCGCACTGCCGCAAGGCTCCCCGATCTCGTCGAGCAGCACGACGTGTCCTGCGGTGACATCCATCATCCGACCTCACATAGCTAACATGGCTAGTAATCAACTTGGCTAATGATAACCGAGAGACCCTCATGACCACGAAGCGTCCGTCCCCCGAACCGGGCGAGCCATTCTCCCTGCTCGATCCCCGCGTCATGGACCCCGAGGGGGAGATCGTCTCGCACGAATCCCTCGACGAGGCCGATCTGGACCAGGTCGTCCGTGTGATGGAAGCACTTCGACGCTGGCGTGCCACCGAACGCAGGATGAGTGAGGCCTCGCGCAGGTACATGAAGCTGGGCGAGACCGACATGCGGGCGCTGCGCTACATCATCGCCGCCCAGCGCAACGCCCAGCTGGCCACGCCCAGCGACCTGGCCAGACATCTCGGGGTCTCCACCGCCTCGGTGACCAAGCTCCTGGACCGTCTGGCCGCACAGGACCACATCCGCAGACTCCCCCATCCCGCGGATCGCCGCAGCACGGCCATAGAGGTCACCGAGGAGACTCATCGCACCGCCCGGGAATCCATCGGGCGCTCTCACGCAGGCCGGTTCCATGCCGCCGCCGATCTCACCGCTGAGGAGCGCGAAGTGGTCATCAGGTTCCTGGACGCTCTCTCGGCGACCGAGCCTCCGCCTCAGCCGTGAGACGGGCCGCCATCTTCCGGAAGATCACCGCGTGGAACGGCGTCAGCGCCAACCAGTAGAGGCGCCCGCCCAGCCCTGAAGGAAAGAAGATGGCCCGCTGGGTGTAGCGCGAGCCGCCGTCGTCGTCAGGCTCGACCGTGAACTCCAGCCAGGCCTGCCCGGGCACCTTCATCTCGGCGCGCAGCCGCAGCAGGCGTCCGGGCTCCAAGGTCTCCACCCGCCACCAGTCCACGGCCTCACCGAGCTGCAGCGACTCCTGGCTCCTCCGCCCGCGCCCCAGTCCGACCCCGCCCACGATCTTGTCCAGCAGGCCGCGCAGCCGCCAGGCCTTCGACAGGGAGAAGTAGCCCTTCTCCCCGCCGATGCCCTGGATCACCGCGAAGACAGCCTCCGAACTGGCCGGCGTCCGCGCATGACGCTCATCGCGCAACACCGTGCGGCCCGACCAGTCCGGGTCCGACGGCAGCGGCTCCGAGGGGAGGTCCAGCGCATGGGAGGCCGCCCAGGTGGTCTCGACCCGGTCTGCGGACATCTTCTCCAGGGCAAGGGCCACAGCCTCCGGGTAGGCGGTGAGCCCTTCCTTCGGCGGGGCGATGAGCTCGTCGATGCGGCGATCCTTGACCACGCAGTCATGCTGCAGGGACTCGACCAGCGGGATCGCCAAGGACCGCGGGATCGGGGTCACGAGGTTGACCCACTGGGCGGCCAGCCAGGGTGTCAGCACCGGCAGCGGCAGCACCCGGGGCTCACGCAGCTCGGCGGTGCGCGCGTAGATCTTCATCAGCTGGGCGTAGGAGTGGACGTCTGGTCCGCCGATGTCACAGCGGATGCTGCCCGGCAGGTCCTCCTCGGCGGCGCCGACCAGGTAGTGCAGCGCGTCCCGCACCGCGATGGGCTGGATCTGATTGAGCACCCAGCGTGGCGAGGGCATCACCGGCAGGACATCGGTGAGATGGCGGATCATCTCGAAGCTCGCCGAGCCGGAGCCGATGACCAGCCCGGCCTGCAGGGTCAGCGTGGGGACCCCGCTGGCCTCCAGGATCTCGCCGACCTCCACCCGGGAACGCAGATGCGGGCTCAGCTCGCCCTGCGGGTGCAGTCCGGAGAGGTAGACGATGCTGCGCACCCCATGATCAGCCGCCGCCTGCCCCACGGCCTCCGCACAGCGCTTATCCGTGGCGGCGAAGTCACCGCCTCCGGTCATCGAGTGGACCAGGAAATAGACGACCTCGGCGTCCTTGCAGAGCTCACGGGCGGCCGCGATGTCGGTCAGGTCGCCTTCGAGGACCTCCACGTCCTTCCGCCAGGGGACATCGCGCAGGGAATCCGCGCGGCGGGTCAGCACGCGCACCTCATGGCCGCGGGACAGGAGCTGCGGGACGAGCCGGCCACCGATGTATCCGGTGGCGCCGGTGACGGCGATCAGTGCCATGGGCGTGCCTCCTCGAAGCGATGGAGCTGATGAGCGCTCACGCTAGCACCCGTCACCGGCCGCGAGCAGGGGCTGTCGGCCCTGGTCAGCGTTGCCTCTCTCGGAGCGAGCCTCTAGGGTCGCGCTATGGACACCACCGTCGGACCTCTGGGCCTGACCTTCCGCGAGGCCCGCCGTGAGGACCTCCCGCGGATCGTCGAGCTGATCCGCGACGACGCCGTCGCCGCGGCCCGCACCGGAGAGCTCGCCGAGGCCCATTCCCGGGGATTCGAAGCCATCGAAGCCAGCCCGAACGATGAGCTGGTGGTCGCCGAGCGGGACGGCGTCGTGGTTGCAGTGATGCAGCTGACCTACATTCCCGGCATCTCGCGCAACGGGGCGACGCGGCTGCACATCGAGGCCGTTCGGGTGGCCGCCGAGCTGCGCGGCGGCGGGATCGGACGCCGCCTGATGGAGCATGCGGAGGAACGTGGCCAGGCACGGGGCTGCGGGCTCGCACAGCTCACCTCTGACGCCGCCCGGGCCGATGCCCATCGGTTCTATGAGGGGCTGGGCTATGCGGCCTCTCATGTGGGGTTCAAGAAGCCTCTTGCGCACGGCCCCGGGTGAGGGCTCCGCGGTGCCCCGGAGTCAGGGAGCAGCTCCGTGGCGTCTGGCGACGGCGCCGAAGGCGGCCTTGGGCTGCCAGGTGCCCTCCGGCAGCGGGGCCACGATCCCGTAGCTCGCGCGGTCCAGATCCTGCCGAGGCTCGTCGGAGCGGGTCAGACGCGGCTCGCTGAACCCCCACACGAAGGTGCCGTCGACCCCGACCTGATCGAAGATGTCGAACATCTCGTCGAGATAGTCGGCCTGACCCTGCTCATCACGCACGAGGGTCTCGGGCACCTCCAGTCCGCCGTCGACCTCCCGGAGGACATCGGACGCCTGCGAGGAGTTGTCCGCGGCACCGGCGTAGGCGCAGGTGCCGAACTCGACGATATGGACCGGACGATCCTCGCGGTGATGCCTGTCAACGGCGCGGCGCAGCTCCTCCGCCCGTGTGGCGACCTCCGCGAGGTGCCATGCGATCTCACCGCACCTGGCGTCGAAGAGCCGCGGCTGGATCCAGACGGCCAGGCCTTCCTCGCAGGCGATCCGCGCGGTCTCCAGCAGCCGGTCGATGTCAGTCGCCATCACGAGCACGGCGTCGCAACCGAGGCGTCTCCGGATGGCACGCAGGTCAGCACGCACGGCGTCGGCCTCCCAGACGGGCCGTGAGTCGAAGTCGCCGTCGTAGATCACCCCAGCGTCATAGCCGATCCCCCGCAGAGTCCGGGCCGGGGCATTCGTGCTGAACGTCATGGGGGGGGGCTCCTGGGCCTCGATGGGGATCGGCGGCGGGATCGGCGTGCGCAGCCGACGATAGCCAGGAGGCGGCCAGCGTGACCAGTGCCGGAAGTCACTGTCATCCGGGGGGCCGTTCGAGGGAAACACCGCCCCTCTATACTTGCCCCACGCATCTACACAGGAGGGGCCCCTATGCAGACCACCCGAATCGCCGCCATGATCCCGATGCTGGGCGTGGCAGCCCTGGCACTGACCGCCTGCAGCTCGGAGGTCGAACCTGATGAGCTCACCGCGGAGGTGGAGCGCACTCTCACCAGCGAGTTCGGGGTGGAGCTCGACGCGGTCGACTGCCCCGATCCCCTCCCGGCCGAGGAGGGCTCTGAGGTGCGCTGCACCCTGACCTATGAGGGTGAGGACTATGGTGCCACCGTGACCTCCCAAGGCGAGGAGGACGACCAGATCAACTTCCTCATCGAGGTTGACGAAGAGCCGACGGACTGACCCCTCCTGGCTTCAGCCCCTGACCACCGGAGGTCCGCTGGTGAAAGCGTCCACGATGCCGCTGCGCGAGGTCCCCGTGGACCACCACCTGGCCCGCCGAGGTCAAGCACATGTGGGTCCACCCCGACTGGCGCGGGGCAGGCATGGGGGCACGCAGATGATTCTGGATACGAACGGGGCACTCAAAGAAGCCATCTCCCTCTATGGCCGAGCCGGATATCAGCGCATCCAGCGGTACAACGACAACTCCGATGCCGAGCTGTTCTTCGCCAAGGACCTCAGCTGAGTCCGAATAGTCGTTGAATCCCGATCGCCTGGCTCCTGGCTGCCGGACGGACCGCACGTAGCCTTCGATCGTCGGCTCCGGCAGATCCGGGCGCCAGAGCCGACAGGGTGAGGGATCAGCCCTGCCAGGCAGGGTAGTCCGTGTAGCCGCGCGCCCCGCCGGCGTAGAAGGCCTCGGGCCGGGTCTGGTTCTCCTGGAGGCCCTCCTCCCAGCGGCGGAGCAGGTCCGGGTTGGCGAGGGCGGCCCGGCCGACGGCGACGGCATCGACCGTCTCCTCGGCGAGCAGCACCGAGGCTTCTTCCCGGGTGGTGACCACGCCGAAGCCGGAGTTTCCCACCAACGGGGCCCCTGACACTCGGCGGATGGTCTGGACCAGCTCGCCGGACAGGTCCGCACTGAGCACATCGATGAAGGCCAGGTCCAGCGGGGCGAGCCCTTCGGCGAGCGCGGTGTAGGTGGCCAGAGCGTCGGCGTCGTCAGGCTCCAGCGCACCTTGGATCCCGTGCTGCGGGGAGAGCCGGATGCTGGTGCGTTCAGCACCGATGGCCTCCGCCACCGCACGAGTGACCTCCACGGAGAGCCGCGCGCGGTTCTCCGGTGCCCCTCCGTAGGAGTCCTGACGCTGGTTGGAGACCGGGGAGGTGAACTGGTGCAACAGGTAGCCGTTGGCACCATGGACCTGCACGCCGTCGAAGCCTGCGGTGATCGCGTTCTTCGCAGCCTGTGCGAAGTCCTCCACGATCTGCGGGATCTCCTCCGCCGCCAGTGAGTGCGGCACCGGGTGCTCCTGCTTGCCCTCAGGGGTGCGGATCTCTCCTGGTGCAGCGATCGCGCTGGGAGCGACGACCCTCCCGGTGCCGGTGAGGAGCCCGTGGGAAATGCGGCCGCCGTGCATGATCTGCAGCACGATGGTGCCCCCGGCGGCGTGGACGGCGTCGGTGACCTGCCGCCAGCCGTCGATGTGCGACTGGGTCTCGATGCCGGGCTGACCGGTCCAGGTGCGGCCCTCCCGCACGGGCCAGGTCCCCTCCGCGATGATCATCCCCAGCGAGGCGCGCTGGGCGTAGTATTCCACCTGCAGCGCGGTGGGGACGCCGTCGTCGTCGGCGCGAAGCCGGGTGAGCGGTGCCATGACGACTCGGTTGCGCAGCTCCAGCGCGCCGAGAGAGAGGGCGGAGAAGAGCTTCTCCTGGACGGCGAGGTGCATCAGCACGGTCCTTTCACCGAGACGGTTCGTTCCAGAAACCGACAACGACGACGGCGGCGCGTTGATTCCTGCGCGTGCCAGACCTCACAGCCTGCCCAGGACTGGGCCCTGCCGTGCTGCCCTCTCAGCCTCTTCACCACCCGTTGAGATGGTGTGTTTCGGCCTCAATGGAGCCTCAGAGGGCCCAGTTCCGGCCGAAACACACCATCTCACCTCGGGAAAGGGCTCAGGCCAGGCTGATCGCCGTCCAGGACACAGGCTTCAAGCGGATGGTCAGCGCACCGTCGGACAGCTCGGCCTGGGCGTCACGCAGCCCGACGCGGTCAGGCTGCTCGAGGGTGTTCTTCGCGGAGAGATCCTCGTCCCAGAGGGTGACGGCCTCAGCGATGGAGCTGCGCTCCAGGTCGGCGATGTCCACGGTGACCTCCACGGCCTCGTGGCTGCGGTTGAGCAGGAAGATCGCCGAGCTGTCGTCGCCGTCGGTGGCCACGCAGTCCACGGCGGAGCTCTGTCCGTAGACAGCGGACTCCACCGTCTCGGCGATGACCTCGGGGCGCAGCACGCGCCCCTGGGCCAGCCGGGACGTCACAGAGAACGGGAAGAAGGTGGTCTGCCTCCAGGCCGGGCCACCCGGCTCGGTCATGATCGGGGCGATCACGTTGACCAGCTGCGCCAGGGAGGCGGAGCGGACACGGTCATGCCGCTCCAGAAGGGTCATCAGCAGGGAGCCGAAGACGACGGCGTCGGCCACCGAGTAGACGTCCTCCAGCTGTCGCGGGGCGATCCGCCATTCATCGTTGACCTCGTCGGATGCCTGGTGCTCGTCCAGGTACCAGATGTTCCACTCGTCGAAGGAGATCATGATGGTCTTGTCAGACTTGCGGCGGTGCTTGACGTGGTCCGCGGTGGCGACCACCGTGTCGATGAAGTACCGCATGTCCTGCGCGGAGGCCAGGTAGGAGTCGAGGTCCCCGTTGCGCTCCTGGTAGTAGGCGTGGGCGGAGATGAAGTCCACGTGGTCGTAGGACTCCTCCAGCACGATGCGCTCCCACTCGCCGAAGGTCGGCATGGATGATCCCGAGGAGCCGCACACGACCAGCTGCAGGTCTCGCTGGGCGGACTTCATGGCCTGACCGGTGCGCGCGGCGATCTTGCCGTAGTCCTCGGCGGTCATGTAGCCCGTCTGCCAGGGGCCGTCCATCTCGTTGCCCAGGCACCACATGGTCACATCCCAGGGCTCCGGGTAGCCGTGCTCGGTGCGCAGGTCGCTCAACGCGGTGCCGGAGGGGTGGTTGGTGTACTCGAGAAGGTCCAGGGCCTCCTGGATGCCGCGGGTGCCGAGGTTGACCGCGAGCATCAGCTCGCTGTCGAGCTGTTTGAGCCAGGTGGCGAACTCGTTCAGGCCCACCTGGTTGGTCTCCAGGGCGTGCCAGGCGAGGTCCCGGCGGACTGGGCGCTGATCGCGCGGGCCGACGCCGTCCTCCCAGCGGTAGCCGGAGACGAAGTTGCCGCCGGGATAGCGGATGGTGCTCACACCCAGCTCCTTGACCAGGGCGGTGACGTCCTTACGGAAACCGAGCTCGTCGGCCTCCGCGTGGCCGGGCTCGAAGATGCCGTCGTAGACATGGCGGCCGAGGTGCTCCACGAATCCACCGAAGATGCGGCGGTCCAGGGGTGCGACGACGGCGTCGGGGTCGATGCGGATGCTGGCGGAGGTCATGAGGTCCTTCCTGAGGGTCTGGTCAGCGCGTTACATCGTTGGAATTGATTTCAACGTTGAAATGCGGCTGAAGATATGGTGACCTGATTCACCCCTGGACGTCAAGGGGACGACCACAGAGGACCCGCGGTCACGACCGCCGCTCGGCGCCTCCACCTTCAAGCGCTGGACTCCCTGGACACCACGCGATAGCTGGTGGTGTGCTGCCGACCCGGTGCACGCTCGGTGCCGGAGAGTCGCTCCTCGATGCGTTCGAGGAGCACCTGGACCGCCGTCTGAGCGATCTCCATGCGCCCCGGGTCCACCGAGGACAGTGTGGGAGCCGTGTACCTGGTCTCCTCGAGGTCGTCGAAGCCGATGACCCTGACATCGCCGGGGATGCCCAGGCCGGCATCTTGCAAGGCGCGCATGGCTCCCAAGGCGAGGGTGTCATTCATACCGAAGACGCCGTCCACGTCCACCCCGGAGGCGAGCAGCTCGCGCATCGCCTCCGCACCGTCGTGACGGTGCCACAGGCCCACGTAGGCGACCAGCTCCTCGTCCAGCGGCAGTCCCGCGGCCTGCAGAGCCTGCTGATATCCGCGCAGCCGCAGGGCGGCCGAGCCCTGATCCTCGTCCCGGTGGCCGCCGATGACGGCGATCCGGCGGCAGCCGGTGTCGATGAGGTGCGCAGTGGCGGCGCGCGCGGCGGCGACGTTGTCCATCACCACATGATCACAGGGGCCGTCGAAGATCCGCTCGCCCAGCAGGACCAGAGGGTAGTCGACGTCGAGGAGGCCGACATCGGCCTGGGAGAGCGCCAGCGGGCTGAAGATCAGACCATCGGACAGCTGCAGGCGCGGGCTGCGCAGCAGCTCACGCTCCGAGGAGACCTCCGCGCCGGTCTGCTCGATCAGCACGGTATGCCCCCGCTCCTTGGCCTCGGTGATCACCGAATCGGCGAGCTCCGCGAAGTAGGGCAGCCGCACCTCCGGAAGCGCGAGACCGATGACCCCGGAGCGGCCGCTTCGCAGGCTGCGGGCGGAGAGGTTGGGCCGGTACCCCAGCTCATCGATGGCCGCCTGCACCACCTCCCGTGTGGAGTCCTTCACGTACTGCCGCTCATGCACCACGTTGGAGACCGTCTTGATCGATACTCCGGCGCGTTGGGCAACGTCGCGCAGTGTGACGGCCATGTGCTCCCTCCTGGGCCCGCCTCAGCACTCCTGAGACCGGCGTGAGACCACCGTACAACGCCGCGGGTCCGACGCTCGGATCACCGGGTGCTAGGCTGCCCGCCGTCCGGGGCGCGGAGGTGCGTCACTCGACCTGGAACTCGATCCGATGGTGCCCCGTGGCGGCGTTGGGGATGGGATCTCTGCGCTCGCCGATCTGCAGGTCCCCGGAGACGGAGGTCGCCCGCACGGTCACGGCGTGCCTGCCGGGCTCCACGCCATCGAGGGGCAGACGCCATTGCCGCCACGTGTCCACCGTGACCTCGGCGGCCAGTTCGACCTCCTGCCAGTCGCCGTCGTCGACCTTGACCTCCACTGCGGCGATCCCATCGTGCTGCGCCCAGGCGGTGCCGGCGACGACGACCTCGTCGCGGGGCACCGTCGCCAAGGGACGCGGCACGTCGATGCGTGAGGCGACGAGGACCGGACCTCTCTCGTCCCAGCCGCGATCGGTCCAGTAGGCGGTGTCCTGGTCGAAACGGGTGAGGTGGAGCTCCACGACCCATTTCGTCGCCGAGACATATCCGTAGAGGCCCGGTACGACCAGCCGCGCCGGGAAGCCGTGCTGCCGGGGCAGGGGCTCGCCGTTCATCCCCACCGCCAGAAGCGAGGCACGCTCATCGGTGAGCGCCTCCAGCGGCGTCGACGCGGTGAAGCCGTCGACGGATCGGGAGAGCACCATGTCCGCCTCAGGCAGGGGGCGCGCCCGGGCCAGCAGATCCCGCACGGGGAACCCCAGCCAGGTGGCGGTGCCCAGCAGATCACCGCCGACAGGGTTGGAGACGCAGGTCAGCGTGACGTGATGCTCCTCCAGCGGCAGGTCGAGCAGCTCGCTCATGTCGAGGCTGACCTCCTCCTCCACCATGCCGGTGATCCGGAGGCTCCACTCCCCGGGCTCCAGCTCCGGGACCACCAACGCGGTGTCGATGCGGTAGAAGTCATCGTTGGGGGTGATGAACGGCGGAACCCCGGCGACGCTGACCGAGGCGGCCGCGGGGATCGGGGATGCCGCACGGGCAGGCTGCGGCAGGACCAGCTCGACCAGCCGCTCCCCCGCCCCTCGGCCGAAGGCTCCGATCGATCGTCCGACGGCGAAGCAGGTGATGGCCAGGGCGGTGGCCCCCGAGGCGGCCGCCAGAAAAGCCCGCCTCGAACCGGGGCGGGAACCCGGCCACGACTCGGTGTGCGGCCCACTATGCGGCTCAAGATGAGGCTCCCTATGGGGCTCAGCACGCTGCTCGGCATGACGCTCAGGAGCCGGGTGCTCGGCTTCGGCGCCGCTCCCGGCGAGCCTCCAGAGGCCCAGCAGAGCGGCCAGCCCGACGGCGGCTCCCAGGAGTCCGGGGATCAGGTCACCAGCACCGGTCTCCGGCCGGCGGGCCACCGCCACCAGCAGCATCGCGGCGACAGCGAGGAACATCCCGGAGGCGATCAGCGGGCGACGCCGGCCGATCGCACCGATTCCTGCCGCGGCCGCGGCTCCGACCAGCCCCATGCCCAGGAACAGCACAGGCTTGTTCAACGGGCCCAGCACCGAGATCGCCATCTCCTGGACCGCCGGCGGGGCGAACTCGATGACGGTGGACCCCAGGGCGACCAGCGGAGAGGCCGCCGGCAGGAAGAACCGGGCGACCACGTCCCCGACCCCGAGGAGCAGGGCTGCGGCGAGCACTCCGGCGACTGCGTGCCGCCGGAGCCCCCATGTCCTTCTCAGCAGGGCTGTGTCCATGCTCTGTGTTCGGAGCCCTCCCGGGTTTGGATGGCCCCGCGGAGCTGCCAGGACCTCACAGCTCGGCCACGACCAACGGATCCGAGGTCGGCTCCTCCGAGCCGCCCTCGGGCTCCACGGTGATGCCGAACGCGGCATCAGCGGAGAACGGACGGCCGGAGATCACGGCCGGGCCCTCAGCAGTCATCAGGCCGGCGTCATGGGCGCCGTCCTGGTCGATGATCCACATCTGCAGGTCCTCGCCCTCAGCCGGATCATCCATGTCATGGGGTGTGACCAGGATCAGCTGCTCGGCGACCGAGAAGGAGACGGTCACGCTGGAACCGTCCCCCGCCTCGACGTGCCGCGCCTCCAGGTCCGGGGCGCCCAGGAGCCGCTCTGCATGCTCCTGTTCGGAGTCGAGGCCGGCGACGGTCTCCCGCAGCTGCTCGTTCTCCGCATGGATGCGCAGCGCCGTCCCTCCCAGGACCGCACAGAGGAGCAGGAGCAGCGAAGCCGCCAGGGCGAAGTAGAGCGCCGGACCGTTCCTCCGGGCTCGGGGACGACCGTCGGCATGGGGGCGCGGCTCCGTGGCGGGCGCGGCGTCCTGGGCGGCAGCATCTGCGGATGGGCGCGGACCGGGGATGGCCAGGATGGCTCGGGCCGTCTCCTCGGAGGGGGCCACCTGGTCGTCGTCGGCGGCCACGAGCGCCATGGTCTCCTCGAAGTCCGCGACCTCACGGGCGAACCCGGCATCGTCCTTCAGGAGCTGCTCGGCCTGGGCGATCTCCTCGACGTCCAGGCCACCGAGCACATACCCTGCGGCGAGATACTCTCGATCAGCGTGCATCGGTCACCCCCAGTGAACTCCGTAGACGTCGCATGCCGTCCCTGATCCTCGTCTTGACGGTGCCCAGGGGGACGCCGAGGTGGTCTGCGATCTCGACGTGCGTCATGCCGCGATAGTAGGCGAGCGCGATGGCCCGCGCCTGGTCCTCCGGCAGTCCCTTGACGGCTCGGGCCGCCCGGGCTGATTCGATGTTCTCCAGCGCCTCGTGCTGCACGTCCGGAGCCGCTTCATGGAGCTGCCGCTCCCCATGGGCGGTGTCTCGTTCCCGCTGCGCGCTGACTGAGCGCACCCGGTCGATCGCCCGCCGACGGGAGATGGTCACGAGCCAGGCGCGGCCGCTGCCACGGGACGATTCGAAGCGGGTGCAGTCCTCCCACACCTCGGCGAAGACGTCCTGCAGGACCTCTTCGGCCAGCGCGCGGCTGCGCACGATCCGCAGGATGACGGCCAGGAGCACGGATCCCTGGTTCCGGAAGAGCTCTTCGAACGCCCGCGTGTCTCCGGCCGCCGTGCGCGCGAGCAGCTCGCCGCAGGGGTCGGGGCCGGCCGCGGGAGGGTTCGGGTCCCTCCGCGTCGGCCTGTCTTCGGGTTCGAGCATGCCATAAGCATGCCAGGTCGGCGCGCAGACAGGAACTGCCACTCCGATGCACCCCGCCTCTTCCCCGCTGCGACCCCGCCGTGGAGGAGGCCTGGGACGACGACGGCGCCCGGGCGGAGGCCCCGCAGGACCACCTGCCCGGGCGCCGAAGCGGCCTCGGAGCTGAGGAACCTCAGGGTTCCTCTCGAAGGCGCCTCATCACTGCTCGGCCATCTCCGGCATGAGCACCCCGTCGATCATGTAGACCGTGGCGTTGGAGGTCTGCACCCCGCCGCACACCAGACCGGCGTCGTCGAACATGAGGTCCTCGCCCTCGCCAGTGATCTCCACGATGTCGCCGTTGACGGTCTCGTGCTCACCGGCGATCTCATCGGGGCTCAGCTGACCGGGAATCACGTGGTACGTGAGCACCGAGGTCAGCGCGTCGGCATCCTCGGCCAGGGCGTTCAGGTCATCCTCGGGAACATCGGCGAAGGCGTCGTCGACAGGTGCCAGGACGGTGAACTCGTCACCATTGAGGGTGTCGACCAGGTCCACGTCGGAGTTCAGCTCGCCGGACACCGCTGCGGTCAGCGTGGTGAGCATCGGGTTGTTGGAGGCTGCGGTGGCCACCGGGTCCTGGGCCATGCCCTCCACCGACCCGTCGCCGTCGGGCACCTGCTCGGCATAGTCGCCGCAGGAGGCCCCGACCAGCTCAGCGGCCGGGTCCGCGTCCTCGTCCATGTCCTCGTCCATGTCGTCGTCGGCCTCTTCCTCGGCCGTGGCGTCGTCATCCATGTCCTCGTCGGCCTCGGTGACGCCCTCGTCCTGGGTGGTCTCCTCCTGCTCCTCTTCCGGGGCTGCGTCCTCAGTGGTGTCACCGGCACAGGCGGTGAGCCCGAGAAGAGCGATCGCTCCGATCCCCAGGACGGCGGAGGCGGTGGACTTCATCTGAGTCTTCATGGCTGGTCTCCTCGTAGTCGTGCGTCTCGCCGAGGATCGTCCTCGACCTGCCGACCGGGCCGTCCTCGGCCCGACCGTCACAGAAGATTCGGAGCGGACGCCGAGACGGATTGGACACATCTGGCCAGAGCCCATCAGATCTCAGATCCGAGAGTCCCCCTCCAGGTGCAGGAGCAGGGCGTCGCGGACGAACACGGCGCTCTCGTGCCCGCCATAGGTGGCGGCGAACCGCGCGTCATCCACGTACATGTGCGCCAGGCATTCCACATAGCGACGCCGGTCCGCGGGGTCCTGGGACTCCATCGGGGTGCCGGGCATCTGGCGCAGCCAGGCGACCTGCTCGGCGGCCAGCGCCTGACCGCACTCGCCACGCGCGTCACCGTCCTCGGCCGCGGCCTGCGTCCAGCGCGTGATGAGGTCCTCAGCCTCCCGCGTGAGCTCCACCTGCTCCTGATAGGTCTTGGACTTCCACCACTCGTCGCTGCGACGGTGCGACGCCTCACCCCAGCGCTCGATCACTTCATCTTTGTACTGCGCGTTGAAACCGTCCATCATCGCCTCCATCCTCGGGGAGCGCCCGTCGCTGCGGGCCTCCAGGGTGTGCCGCACGGCGCGGATCTGCGCGCCGAGCCTCTCCTGCTCCGCCTCGAGCCTCTCGACGAGGCGCTCCAGACGGTGGACCTCCGTGCCGGGCTGCGCCACGGTGTCCCGGATCTCCGGCAGGGCCATCCCCAGGTCTCGCAGGACGAGGATCTGCTGAAGCCGGGCGACGGCCTCGGCGTCGTAGTGACGCCTGCCGTCCGACCCCGTACGAGTCGGCACCAGGAGCCCGATCGCGTCGTAGTGACGCAGCGTGCGGCTGCTCACCCCTGCCCGTCGGGAGAGCTCCTGGATGCTCCATTCACGGTCTGTCATGTCCATAGGCTCCACGCTAGAGGTTGACGTCACGTCAACGTCAAGGGAAGCGCCTGCGAGCAAACCTTACATCTGTAATGTTTCGTGCTACGCTGGTGATCGTCGAGCCGCCCGGGCGCTGCTCACGGCTCGACAGGACGGCTTTGTGCCCTGCGCCGCCGATCTGCCCCAGGCGGCACGAACCAGAACTGACACCGCTGCGCCCGCCGTCCCGCGCAGCGATCGAAAGGTGAGGGACGATGTCCTCGCAGCTGACCGCGAGCGTCCAGACCCAGAACTCCGCACCACGAGCCGGCGCACGCGGCTGGCTCGGACTGGCCACTCTCGTGCTGCCCGTGGTGCTTATCTCCGTCGACATGACGGTGCTCGGCTTCGCCGTCCCGCATCTGAGCGAGGACCTGGCGCCCACCAGCGGCCAGCTGCTGTGGATCGTCGACATCTACGCCTTCATGCTGGCCGGCCTGCTCATCACGATGGGCTCCCTCGGTGACAGGATCGGCCGACGCCGGCTGCTGATGATCGGCACCGCCGGCTTCGGCTTGGCCTCGGCCGTCGCCGCCTTCAGCATCAGCGCCGAGATGCTGATCGCCGCCCGGGCCCTGCTGGGCCTGGCCGGCGCGACGCTGATGCCCTCCACGCTCTCCCTGATCCGGAACCTGTTCCCGGACTCACGGCAGCGCACGCTGGCGATCGCCATCTGGGCCTCCGCATTCTCCGCGGGTGCGGCCCTGGGGCCGATCATCGGCGGAATCCTGCTGGAGCACTTCTTCTGGGGTTCGGTCTTCCTGATCAACCTGCCGGTGGTCGCCCTGATCCTGGTCGCCATGCCGTTCCTGGTCACCGAGTCGCGCGATCCGAACCCGGGGCGCCTGGACCTGATGAGCGTGCTGCTCTCCCTGACCGGCATGATCAGTGCGGTCTTCGGCGTCAAGAAGCTCGCCGAGGGACGCGTCGAGGTCCTGCCGATTGCCGCTCTGGCGGCGGGCGTCGCACTGCTGGTGATCTTCGTCCGGCGCCAGCGCACCCTGGATCATCCGCTGCTGGACCTCGAGCTGTTCTCCCGGCGCCGGTTCCGCGCCGGCGTGAGCGCCAATTTCATGCTGGTCTTCGCCATGGTCGGGTCGATGTTCTTCCTGCCCCAGCTGCTGCAGCTGGGCTACGGCATGTCCCCGCTGCAGGCCTCGGTGGCCCTGGTCCCTGGCCTGGTGATCTCCGTGATCGCGAGCTTCATCGTGATCCCGATCGCCCGCGCCACCTCGTTGCGCGCCGTGATCGTCGGAGGCATCCTCATCGCCGCCTCGGGCTACGCGGTGCTGATGCTCGCTCCGGTCGAGACCGGCTGGGGCTTCGTGATGGTCTCGTTCTTCCTCATCGGTCTGGGCGTGGGCCTGGCGGAGACCATGACCAACGACGCCGTGCTCAGCTCGGCTCCTCCGCATCGCGCCGGGGCGGCATCGGCGGTCTCGGAGACCTCCTATGAGCTCGGGGGCGCGCTCGGCGTGGCCGTGCTGGGCAGCGTGCTGGCCTCCGGCTACCGCGGCGGCATCGAGCACGTCGACGGGGTGCCCGCCGGCACCATGGACGCCGCCTCCCAGACCCTGGGGGCCGCTCACGCGGCCTCCGAGCAGCTCGGAGGCGTCGCAGGGGAGGCGCTCATGGACGCCGCACGTGAGGCCTTCGTCAGCGGCGTGCACCTGACGAGCGGGATCGCGGTGGCGATCGTCGTCGCCGCAGCCGCCATGGTGTTCCTCATGCTCCGCGGCGACAGCGAGCCAGGCGCCGACAAGGCCTGACACCCAGGCGTCCGGCCACGATGGCGGTGAACCTCAAGTCACCGAGAACGACACCGGCCCCCCGGATTCGCGCGAGGCGATTCCGGGGGGCCGATGCTTCTGATGGTTCAGCTCACCGCCGTCGCGCAGAGCGCGTCACGGTCAGAGATGAGAGCTGGGGATCAGACGGGGCGGATGTTCTCAGCCTGCAGACCCTTGGGGCCGCGAGCCGTCTCGAACTCCACCTTCTGGTTCTCCTCGAGGGTGCGGAACCCGGAGGACTGAATCGCGCTGAAGTGCGCGAACACGTCGTCCGAGCCGTCGTCGGGTGCGATGAACCCGTAACCCTTCTCAGCGTTGAACCATTTCACGGTGCCAGTGGCCATTGTGTTTCCCTTACTTTCCTACGATGCACCGAATCTCACGATGCGTTTCCCGAGCCCGACCAGGCCGGACGGGCACGGAGTTCAATGAAGGCCACGGACTATCGAGAGTCTTGCTGTCCTTACATTCAGCGGGCGCATCGATACTCGATGTAGGAGCCGTCGAAGCACCCGCACATGCTTCAGCCTACGCCATCACCACCGAAGAGTCGACAGCAACGCCATCTTCACGTGAATCTGGTCCATCCTCGTGCGGTTCGAACCGGACCATCATCGCCTTGAATCCGGGCGTATTGGATTCTCTGGCCACCAGATCCCGATGCACCAGCGCGTTGGCCTCCGGGTAATACGCGGCCACGCAGCCGCGCACGGTCGGGTAGGCGACCAGACGGAACCGCGGGGCCCGGCGCTCCTCCCCCCGGAACATGGAGACGACGTCGACCAGGTCCCGATCCGCGAAACCGCTCTCGGCGAGGTCCTCCGGGTGGATGAGGATCACCCGACGCCCCCCGGAGATGCCGCGGTAACGGTCGTCCAGCCCGTAGAAGGTGGTGTTGTACTGGTCGTGGGAGCGCATGGTCTGCAGCACAAGATAGCCCTCAGGAGGCTCCAGATACTCCAGATCCCGCACCGAGAACGCGGCACGCCCGTCGGCCGTGGCGAAGCTCCGGTGGTCCCGCGGCGGATTGGGAAGCACGAAGCCGTACTTCTGCCGCACCCGTCGATTGAAGTCCTCCGTGCCGGGGACCACCCGGGAGGCATGGTCGCGGATGACGTCGTAGTCCTCGGCCATGGCCCTCCAGTCCACCTGGTGGTCCCGGCCCAGGATCGCCTCAGCCATGCGGGCGATGATCACCGGCTCGGCCAGCAGATGGTCCGAGACCGGCTCCAGGCGCCCCTGGGTGGAGCTCACCACCGACATCGAGTTCTCCACGGAGAGGATCTGTGCCCCACCGGGGTGTTTGTCGTCCCGGTCGGAGCGGCCCAGGGTGGGCAGGATGATCGAGGTCCGCCCATGCACCACATGGGACCGGTTGGGCTTGGTGGAGATGTGCACGGTCAGCCCCGTGCGGCGCAGCGCCTGCGCCATCAGTGCAGTGTCCGAGTTCGCCATCGCCAGGTTCCCGCCCAAGGAGACGAAGACGTCCGCCCGCCCGGCGGCCATGGCCGTCATCGCGTCGGTGGAGTCGCAGCCGTGCTCCCGCGGGGAGGTGATGCCGAACTCGGCGTCCAGTGCCGCGAGGAACTCCTCCCGGGGCTTCTCCCAGATGCCGAAGGTGCGGTCCCCCTGGACGTTGGAGTGGCCGCGCACCGGGCAGGCGCCGGCGCCGGGCTTGCCGAAGTTGCCCTGGAGCAGCAGCAGGTTGACGATCTCGCGGATGGTGTCCACCGAATGCGGCTGCTGCGTGATGCCCAGCGCCCAGCAGAAGATGGTGGCCTTCGAACGGGCCATCAGACCGGCGATGTGCTCGACCTCCTCCCGACTGAGCCCGGTGGCCCGCTCGGTGACCTCCCAGTCGAGCTCGGCGCGGGCCTCGCGGTACTCCTCGAACCCGGAGGTGGAGGATTCGATGAAGCTCGGGTCCAGCACCGTGCCGGGCTGCTCCTCCTCCGCCTGGATGAGCAGATGCCCCAGCGCCTGGAAGAGCGCCTGATCCCCGCCGACCTTGATCTGCAGGTACTCGTCGGAGATGCGGTCCCCGCCGCCGACCAGTCCCTGCGGCGTCTGCGGATCCTTGAACGTGAGCAGCCCCGCCTCGGGCAGCGGATTCACGGCGACGACCTTGCCGCCGTTCTTGCGGCAGTCCGCCAGGGAGCCGAGCATGCGCGGGTGGTTCGTGCCCGGGTTCTGCCCCACCACGAAGATCAGCTCGGCCTGCTCCAGGTCCTCCAGGGTGACGGTGCCCTTGCCGATCCCGATGGTCGGGCTCATCGCCGTCCCGGAGGACTCGTGGCACATGTTGGAGCAGTCCGGCAGGTTGTTCGTGCCCAGCGAGCGGGCGAGCAGCTGGTACATGAATGCGGTCTCGTTGGCGGTGCGCCCGGAGGTGTAGAAGACGCAGCGCTCCGGCGTCGTGGCCTGCACGTGCTCGGCGATGGTGCGGAAAGCCTCGCCCCAGCCGATCGGCCGATAGTGGGTCTCTCCCTCGCGGATGATCATCGGGTGCGTGATGCGCCCGGACTGACCCAGCCAGTATTCGGTCTTCTGCTCCAGCTCGGCGATGGAATGCTCGGCCCACCACTCAGGAGTGACGACCCGCTGGGTGTTCTCCTCGGCGAGCGCCTTCGCGCCGTTCTCACAGAACTCCAGCTTCTTGCGGTGCCCGGTGGTGGACTCCGGCCAGGCGCAGCCGGGGCAGTCCACGCCGTCGGGCTGGTTGACCCGGAGGAACGACCGCGCGGTGCGGCTCATCCCTCCCTGATGCAGACCACGCTCGAAGGAGACGGCGACGGCCTTCAGGCCGGCCGCGGCGCGTTTCGGGCCGCTGACGGTGAGGTCATCCTCGTCGATGTCCTCGAACTCCACCCGGTGGCCGTGGATCTGGTCCTCGCCACCCTTCTCCGTGCGGCGGGAGGTGCCGCTGTGACGCCCGTTGATGAGTCCCATGTCTCCATTCTGGCAGAAGCGCACCCGGCTGTGACACTCCTCACGGGAATCGTGGGCAGGAGGTTCATCACCCCTGGTCAGACCGTGGCTGGGGCCAGGTCGCTGAGCCGCTCCGGGTGGGTGTAGATGTTGATGCTGTCGCGCCGGGAGAAGCCCGCCAGCGTGATGCCGGCCCGTTCCGCGAGGTCCACGGCCATCGACGACGGCGCCCCCACCGCTGCGAGCAGCTCGACGCCGGCGAGCGCGGCCTTCTGGACAAGCTCGAAGGAGGCCCGTCCGGAGACCTGCAGGGCGGTGCCGACCAGCGGGAGCCGGCCCTCCATCAATGCCCACCCGACCACTTTGTCCACGGCGTTGTGCCGACCGACGTCCTCACGCAGGCACAGCAATGTGCCGGCCGCGTCGAAGAGCCCGGCGGCATGGACCCCGCCGGTCCGGTCGAAGATGCGCTGACTCTCGCGCAGCGTGTCCGGCAGGGCGAGCAGGTCCTCCACGGTGAGGCTCAGCTGCGGCCCGGCCGCCGGAGCCGGAGGCAGCGCCTTCTCCACGGCGTCGATGCTGGTGGTGCCGCAGATCCCGCAGGCCGAGGTGGTGAGCACCTGACGGTGCTGGCCGATGGACAGCCGCGCGACGCGTGGATCCAGGGAGGCGTCGATGACGTTGTAGGTCTGCTGTCCGTCCGGGCCGGTGCCCGCGCAGTAGCGCAGGCCACGCAGCTCCTCGGCGACGACCACCAGCCCCTCGGAGACGAGGAACCCGGCCGCCAGCTCGAAGTCATGGCCCGGGGTGCGCATGGTCACGGTGAAGGGCTCCCCGCCGAGCCGCAGCTCCAGCGGCTCCTCCACGGCGACGACGTCCCCGCGGCTGCGGACCGCCCCGTCGCGGCCCACCCGCATGATCCGGTGCCTCTGGGTCAGCCGTCCCATCATGTGCTCCTTCTGCCGAGCGGTGTGCTTCCAGCCTGCCACGCCAGCGGCAGGACCTCCACCGTCGCGCCCGCCTCCAGCCCGCCGGGCGGGACGAGGGCGAAGGCGTCGGCAGAGGCCAGCCCGCGCATCATATGGGGCTTGTCATGTCCAACCGGGGCCACGCCGTCGTCGTGGAGCTCCACCGGCAGCAGCCGCAGGCCGCGCCGTGCACCCTCCAAGGGCTGCGAGGAGGTGCTGCGAGGCAGGCCGACGGCGGCCTCGGCGGGCACCCCGCGCAGCGCGTCGAGAGCCACCTGGCCGAGGGCGGCGAGGGCGGCGAAGCCGGCCAGCGGGTTGCCGGGCAGACCCAGCACGAGCGTGCCGCCGACCCGGGCGAGGACTGCGGGATGGCCGGGGCGCATGTCCACTGAGTCCACCAGCGGCTCCGCTCCGAGGTCCTGCAGCGCCGCCCGCAGCGCGTCAGCCTCGGAGCGGGCGGTGCCACCGGTGGTGAGCACCAGCCCCACACCGTCGGCGATCGCCTCCTGCAGCCGCCGGGTGAGCGCCGAGGCGTCGTCGCCCACCCGATGCACTCCCGCCATGCGCCCGCCCATGGCGGCGACGGCGGCGGGAACGGAGATCTCGAAGGCGTCTCGGACCTGGCCGGGGCCCGGCAGCCCAGAGGTGATGACCTCCTCCCCGGTGCAGATCAGTCGCACGCTCGGGAGAGGGTGGATGACGACGGTGTCGTGACCGGCGACGGCGGCCATCGCGGCACGGGCAGGGGTCAGCCGCTCACCGGGGCTCAGCAGGACCTCTCCGCCGGCGGCCTCCGAGCCGGACGGGCGCAGATGGCGGCCAGGTTCGACGTCCTCGCTGCCAGGGTCGGCGTGCAGCAGCCTGTGCCCGTCGCCGCCCTGGTCCAGTCGGGCGTGCTCGCTGCGCAGCACCGAGGTGGTGCCCGCGGGGATCGGTGAACCGGTGACGACCGCGACCGCCTGCCCGTCCTCGAGGGCGGGACGCGGGTCGACAGGGCTCAGCGCGGTCCGTCCGCTCGGCCCGGGGTCCGAGGGCGCTTCGTCGTGGGGGCGCCAGGGGCCCTCGCCACGGATCGCCCAGCCGTCCATGGCGGAGGTCGCCGCATGCGGGATCGGCTGCAGGGCGCGCACCGGCGCTGCCAGCAGGGCGCCGTGTGCCGCGTCCAGCGGCGTGCCGACGCCTGGCCCGCACAGTGCGGCGGCGGCCTCGGCCGTGCGGCGGCGAGCGTCGGGGAGCGGCGTGAGACTCATCAGCCCTCGGCGCGGGCGCGACGCTCCAGCAGCTTCTCGGCCACACGGGTGGCCGCGCGGGATGCGCGGGTGAAGTCAGCCTGTCCTGAGCCCTCGGCCAGGCCGGTGACGTAGCCGATGAGGAAGGTCGTCACCGGGGCCGCAGGGCGGACCACGGTGTGCGCGGCCGTGCCCGCCAGGCTCAGCACGGCGTCGACGTCGATCTGCACTCCCTCGATCTCGAGGTGGTGGGCGAGCTCCTCGACCCACAGCTCGATGGACTCTCGGGTGATCTCCTGCTCGGATCGTTCAGCCATGGCCTCAGCATCTCACAGGCGCAGCTCCGGATCGGTGCCCGCCGGCGGAAGAGACACCCCATGGCGGCGGGCGTCCGCCGCGGTGTCCACGTCGACGCCGAGCCCCTCCGGCAGGAGCGGCCTCACCACGGTTCCGGCGCCGGGGCCCTCCATCCCTTCGAGCAGCCAGCGGACGGGTCGCCCGACCTCCTCCCCCGGGACCAGGGAGAGCACCCGGCGACGCAGCGGCTCTGCCTCCACAGCGGCGGTGAGCATCTGCTGCCGACCTTCCTTGTCCTGCGGGATCAGCGTTCCATCCGCAGGAAGGTGGTCGAGCAGCCAGTCCAGGACGGGGCCGGGGTCGAGGGTGTCCACGGACAGCAGCAGCACATGCTGCGGGCGGTGTGCATCGGGAGCCGATGCCCGGGCCTCTAGGGCGCGCACCCCGGCGCAGAGCGCCGCGGCGGGTCCGGAGTAGGGCGGGTCCTCGCGGACGAGGTCGACACCTTCGGGAAGACTCGGACGCAGCCGGTCAGGTCCGACGACCACGGTCTCTACGCCACGGAGCTCCAGTGCATCGGCCCAGGCCGTGATCAGGGGGATGCCGAGGTGGGTGAGCAGACCCTTCTGGACGCCGCCGAGACGACTGCCGCGTCCGCCGGCCAGCAGGACCGCCGCCGTCGTCGTCGCAGCATCCTCAGGCGGCATGTTCCAGGAACGGGACCCACAGTTCGTGGGGCGCGTCGAGCTCGTGGGGAAGCCAGGCGTGATGAGCCGGGGGCTGCGGGGTCGTGCCCAGAGTCCAGCCGAGCTCATCGAGGGTCCTGTCGCCCTTGGTGATGTTGCAGGTGCCGCAGCAGGCCACCAGGTTTTCCCAGCTGGAGTCTCCCCCGCGCGAGCGGGGGATCACATGGTCCACGGTCCCGGCCGGCCGGGAGCAGTAGGCGCAGCGTCGCTGATCGCGGCGCAGGATGCTGCGGCGCGAGGGCGCGCTGGGACCGCGCCGGACCACGCGCACGTAACGGTGGAGGAGGATGACCGCCGGGCGGGGCACCAGCGCAGTGGGCGAGGCGATCGGCGTGCCGTCCTCAGCAAGGATGCTGGCCTTGCCATGCATGACCAGCACTGCGGCGCGGCGGGAGGACACGACACCCAGGGGCTCGTAGCCGGCGTTGAGCACCAATGAGCGCATCGCGATCCCTCCGTACGTCCTGTGGCAGTACGGATCAGCGCCGCGGGGCGCCGTTCCGCGCCTGTACAGCCCTCAATATAGACGCTGAAGCGCCCTGAGCACACCCTATGACGCGAATCACACCCAGTCAGCGGCATGGAGACCGCCCCACAGCATCGCAGACGACACGAGCCGTGGCTGCGCTCCGAATGTCTCGGAGCGCAGCCACGGCTCGTGTGCAGCGCGTGCTAAGTGGCGATCAGCGCAGCGTCAGGTAGTAGTTCGTGGTGTTGCCCGTACGCTCGGCGCCGTAGAGGATGGTGCCGGTGCTGGGGTTCTGCGCACCGATCATCTGGCCGTTGCCGACGTAGACGGAAATGTGGCCGCCGCCGTTCTGGACGACCAGGTCGCCCGGCTGCGGGTTGCTGGTCTGCGTGAACTGGCCGGAGCCGCGGATGGCCGCAGTGCTGGACGGAATGCTGTGGCCCGCCTGGGCGTAGGCCCAGGAGACGAAGCCGGAGCAGTCCCAGCCGCCCGGCCCCTTGCCGCCCCACACGTAGGGGGTGCCGACGCCGGAGTAGGCCGCGGAGACGACCCCGCCCAGGGAACCGGAGGACTCGACGGGAGCCTCCTCCTGAGCGGATGCCAGCTCCACCTCGGTGGTGCTCTCCTGCGAGGGCTCCTGAGTCTCAGCCTCCTGCTCCTGCTGGGGGGCCGGAGCCTCCTCCTGCTGAGGAGCCTCCTCCTGCTGCTGCTCCGGCTCGGGAGCAGCCTCCGGCTGAGGCTCTGGCTCCGGCTGTGCCTGCTGCGGGCTGAGCTCGGCCACGCGGGCGGCCAGCGCAGCGTGGTCCAGGATGCCGTTGTCGTCGACGAAGGTGCCGTCGGCGAAGAGCTGCTCAAAGAGAGCCTCGGCAGAGACGCCCTCCAGCTCGGCGAGCTGCTCGACCAGGCCGCGCGTGCCGGGCAGGTAGTCGCTGAGCCCGTGGCTCAGGGCGACGGACTGCGTCTCGGTCTCGGTCTCAGGCGTCGACTCCGGAGCGGACTCCGAGCCCACTGCCGGACGGTCGAAGCTCAGCTCGACGCTGGGCGCCGCCGTGACGGTGACGGCGGAGTTGTTGCTGGCGCGCTCGACGGCCAGGTCGGACTGGGCCACCTGCTGAGTGGTGACCTCACGACCCTGCGAGTCCGCGGCGCTTCCCACGCTGGCGTTGGCTGCGGCACCGGTGGAGACCACCAGGCCGGTCGCGGCGACGGCAACTGCTGCTCCACGGCCGAAGGTGCCGGCGTTGTGGACCACAGCTCGCGCCAGGGACGCCTGACGACGCCGGTCACGGCGCGAGACACTCGTCATGTTGTCTGTCACTTGTTGAAAACCTCTCCCTGTGTCGGCGGGGCCTGCCTGCGTAGAGTCCGAAGCCGGGGAAGCTTCATATCCAGGTCCATACATGACCGCGTGCCCCGCCCTCTGCCGTGCGGTAGTTGTCGAACGGCTCCGGTCAGCGGCAGAGATGGTTCATCTGACCAGAGGCGCACCGGGCATTCGGACAGTCGCCCGGGCACGTCACCGACCGTATAACAGATCGGTATAAATGTCACGCTCAGGTCACGATGATCGCTCGTCCGGTCACGGCAGGACCACGTCGCGGCCCCTGCCGACCCAGGTCCTCTTGAGGGAAACTGCAGGTCAAAGCGCAATCGAAGGAGCGTCCCGGACGATTCGGCGCAAGATCACGATCCGTGACATCTCTTCGTGATGATCCGTGACACACCCGTGATGCAGAGGGCCTCCGCGGCCTCGACGCCACACGCCCGCCGTCGGCCGAGGCGTCAGCGCAGGGTGACGAAGATGTGCTGGGCGACCTCCAGCGGGATCTCCACCTCAAGGCCCTCGATGTCGTCGTGGGACACGGTGAGCGTCGTGTACGCCTGGTCCACCTCGCCCAGCTCGACGTCGGCTCCCGGGCGCAGACCGGCCTCGAGCAGCTGCTCGAGCACCTCGGGCTCCACCTGGATGGACTCCGCGAGACGCTGCACCCTCCAGGAGGAGGGGGCGTCGCCGTCGGCGGTGCGGTCCTCCGCCGCCCGGCGCAGCGTCACCAGCTGCTGGGCGGTGGGCGCGGACCTGTGGGGGACCCCGAGCTGCTCCAGCCCGGGGATCGGGTTGCCATAGGGGGACTCGACGGGGTCATCCAGGATCTCGACCAGGCGCCGCTCCACACGCTCGCTCATCACGTGCTCCCAGCGGCAGGCCTCCTCATGGATGTAGGGCCACTCCAGCCCGATCACGTCGGAGAGCAGCCGCTCGGCCAGCCGGTGCTTGCGCATGACCCGCACGGCGAGCTCGCGGCCGCCGTCGGTCAGCTGCAGATGGCGGTCCTCGGTGAGCATCACGAGCCCGTCACGCTCCAGCCGGGCGACCGTCTGCGAGACGGTGGGGCCGGAGTGCTCGAGCCGCTCGGCGATACGCGCACGCAGCGGGACGATGCCCTCCTCCTCCAGATCCAGGATGGTGCGCAGGTACATCTCGGTGGTGTCGATGAGATCGGTCAACGATGACTCTCTTTCCTCTGCCCGGCCGGAGGGGGAGCCCCCGCACTTGATACCGTGATGCTCGGCATCCCCACAACACCCCCAGCATAGTGGCTGCCCCTGTCACAGGTGCTGACGATGTGAGCCTGTCCACACCTGTCCTGGCCGCCGCGCGTCCCAGAAGTCGAGGAGATCCCCCATGTCCGCTGAGCGCGTGACCATCCCCGCCGAGCTGCTCCCCGCTGACGGCCGCTTCGGCGCCGGTCCGTCCAAGGTGCGTCCCGAGCAGATCGCCGCACTGTCCGCGGCCGGCCGAGACCTGCTCGGCACCTCCCACCGGCAGGCCCCGGTGAAGAACCTGGTGGGCCGGGTCCGCCAGGGGCTCGCCGAGCTGTTCCAGGCACCCGAGGGGCACGAGGTGATCCTCGGGGTCGGCGGCTCCACCGCCTTCTGGGACGTGGCCGGCTTCGGCCTGGTGGACTCCCGGGCCCAGCATCTCTCCTTCGGGGAGTTCGGCTCCAAGTTCGCCAAGGCCACCGACAGGGCCCCTCACTTGAAGCCCTCCTCGATCCTCACCGCCGAGCCCGGCACCCGACCGACGCCGCAGGCGGAGGCCGGCGTCGACGTCTACGCCTGGCCGCACAACGAGACCTCCACCGGGGTGGCCGCCCCGGTGCGCCGCGTGGACGGAGCCGACGACGGCGCCCTCGTCCTGGTCGACGGCACCTCGGCGGCCGGCGGTCTCGCCGTCGACGTCGCCGAGACCGACGCCTACTACTTCGGACCGCAGAAGAACTTCGCCTCCGACGGCGGCCTGTGGCTGGCGATCATGTCCCCGGCCGCGCTCGAGCGGGCCGAGCGGATCGCCGCGCAGCGCTGGATCCCGGACTTCCTGAGCCTGACCACCGCGATCGACAACTCCCGCAAGGAGCAGACCTACAACACCCCGGCGCTGGCCACCCTGGTGACGCTGGCCGAGCAGGTCGACTGGCTCAACGGCGCCGGCGGGCTGGACTTCGCCGCCGCCCGCACCGCGGACTCAGCCTCTCGGGTGTACTCCTGGGCGGAGGCGCATGAGCTGGCGACCCCGTTCGTCCAGCGCACCGAGGACCGCTCGAACGTCATCGTCACCGTGGACTTCGAGGACTCGGTGGACGCCGCCGAGGTCGCGAAGACGCTGCGCGCGAACGGCGTGGTCGACGTCGAGCCCTACCGCAAGCTGGGCCGCAACCAGCTGCGCATCGCCACGTTCGTGGCGATCGAGCCCGACGACGTGACCCGGCTGCTGCGTTCGATCGACTTCGTGCTGGAGCAGCAAGGGCGCTGAGGCTCGATCGCTGAGCTGCGGACGGAGGCGGCTCAGCCGCCGGCGGATTCGGCCGCCGCCTCCTCCGCCGCCATCTGCTTCTTCTCCTGCTCGTCCATGCGCTCGGCCCAGGGGACCCAGGCCGGAGCGAGCAGCGAGTCGCTGCCGGGCAGCAGGCCGATCTCGCAGACCGTCACCTTCTTCACGCGTGGGGCTCGGGCGACCGCCACGAACCACTCCCAGCCGTGATATCCGGGCTTGACGGCGGCGAAGCGGTGGGTGTGCAGCCGGTCCTCCTCCGCCGTCACGGAGAGGTGCTCACCGACCTGCTCGTCCGGGGCGATCTCGCGCAGCGCCTCACGGGCGAGGTCGACGGCCTCGCTGAGCACGGCATCCTTCTTCGGCATGGTGACCTCCGGAACTGTCTGAAGCGGGTGGGCTGGGTGCGGGTCAGGCGTCGAAGTCGTCGGCCACGCGGCGCAGCAGCGCAGCGATCTTCTTCGACTGGGCGGACTGCGGGTACCGGCCCTTGCGCAGGTTGCCGGTGGTGGACTCCAGCAGGTTCACCAGGTCCTGGACCACCGAGGCCATCTCCTCGGCGGGCTTGCGGGTGGCACGCACCACGGAGGGAGCCTCGTCCAGGATGCGCACCGAGAGTGCCTGCTTGCCGCGGCGCCCGTCAGCGATGCCGTACTCCATCCGAGTCCCGGCCTTCACATTGGAGACGCCGGCGGGCAGCGCCGTGGAGTGCAGGAAGACCTCCTGGCCGTCGTCGGAGGTCAGAAATCCGAAGCCCTTCTCGGCGTCGAACCACTTCACTTTCCCGGTTGGCACGTTCCTCTACCTCGTCCTTGAATAGATCTGGATCTCTGGGGTCGAGCGGGATCACGACGGCGCCTGCGGCGTCTCACCCGGGGAGGCCAGGCCTCCGCAGGGTCGTCCGGCGTCCGGCGACACCCTGCGGCATCGCCTCGCGCGTCATCTCGACTGTCCTCCAGAGTACCTGGGGCACGCGGTGGAGATAGAATCGCTTCCATGTCCACCACCCCCGCACATGCGGCCGCCCGGGCCGTCCTGTTCTTGGGCGTGGCGATCACCGCCGCCGCCTTCGTGGCTCTCGCACTGATCCTCGGCCTCTACTTCGCCCAGGCCGATCCGCACCCGGCCCTGTACTTCACGGCACTGTGGGGCTTCCCGCTGGGCTTCGCGCTGATGATCGCCCACGTGCTGCAGGCGATGGGCCGCCGCCGTCGCCGCCGCGCCATCACGGCCGACTGAGGATGCCTGACGCGCAGCTCGGCCTCGCCGCCCTGGCCCGACGTCTCGCCGCCCGCGACGACGCCGACCTGACATCCCTGTTGCAGGCCCGTCCGGACCTGGTCCACCCGGCTCCGGGGGACTTCACCGGGCTGGCGGTGCGCGCCCAGTCGGACATGAGCCTGCGGCGCTGCCTGCAGCGTCTGGATGCGGGCACGCTCTCGGTGCTCGGCATGCTCGCCGCCCGACGCCCGCTGACGCTCCCCGCCGAGGCGCTGGACCCCGTCCTGGAGCGTCTTCAGCGGCTGGGGCTGATCTTCCCCGACGACGACGGCGCCTCCCCCGCCCCGCCGAGCTCCCGCAGCTTCTCCGTGCCCGGCAGCCTCCCGGGCGTGATGGCAGGGCTGCACCTCGAGCTCACCTCCCCGGTGCTGGAGCCTCCCCGGGCCTCCTCCGCGGCGATCCCTGCGTCACTGGTCCGCAACGCGGCCCTGTCCGCGGTGGCCGAGCTGCTCGCCGAGGTGGGTGACCTGCTCTCCGCCCTGGAGGCAGAGCCGGCGGCGACTCTGCGCACCGGCGGCGTGGGGATGCGCGAGCTGCGCCGGCTCACCACCGTCCGCAGCGGCGCCCAGCGGCCCGCTGATGCGGACATCGGCGAGACCGGCTGGCTGCTGGAGCTCGCCGCGGCCGCCGGCCTGGTCGAGCTCGACGTCGACGCCGACCGTTGGCGACTGACGCCGACCGCACGTCGCTGGCGACGCGCCCCGCGTCACCGGCAGCATCAGCTGCTGGTCTCCGGCTGGCTGCTGGCACCGCGATCCCCTCTGCTGCTGCGCGGCCCGCATCCCACCGCCCGGCTCGCGCCGGCGCTCACCCCGGAGCGGCAGCGCGGCGACGCTCCCGCGCTGCGTGCTCGGGTGCTGGGCACCGCCGCCGAGCTCGCCGCACAGGCACCCGCCGCTCCGGCGCTGTACACCCTGGCCCTGCCCGACGACGACGAGCCCGGTCCGCAGGCCCTCACCGGTGCGCTGATCGACCGCATGACCTGGGACCGTCCGGTGCTGATCGCCCGCGTCCGTGGCGTGCTGCCGCCGCTGGTCCGTGAGGCCGAACGCCTGGGGCTGTTCGCCGCCGGCACGCTCTCGGAGGCCGGAGGCCTGCTGGCCCCGCAGGATGGGACCGGCCTCGCGGCGGCGGGTGAGGAGTCGGCGGCGCTCCGGTTGGCGCGCGCCGCCGAGCATCTGGCCGAGGCTCTGCCCCCACAGGTGGACCGCATCCACGTCCAGTCCGACCTGACGGCGGTGGCGGTGGGCGCCCTGGCCCCGGAGGTCGCCGCAGGCCTGGAGGCGATCGCCGAGAAGGAGACCCGCGGCGGGGTGCCGACTTTCCGCTTCACCGCGGATTCGCTGCGCCGCGGCATCTCCGCCGGCTGGACGGCCGAACGGATCCAGCGGTTCCTGACCTCGCACAGCCTCTCCGAGGTGCCGTCTTCGCTCTCCACGCTGGTCGACGATGCCGCCCGCACCTGGCACGGGGTGACCATCGGCTCGGCCGGCAGCTGGCTGCTCGAGCGTGACCCGCAGCGTCGGGCCGAGCTGCTCGGGCACCCCGCGCTGCGCGCACTGGGGCTGCGTGAGCTCACGGCGGAGGTGCTGGTCTGCGATGTCGACGCCGAGCGGCTCGCCCGGGCACTGGGCGGCCTCGGTCTGGAGACCCGCAGCGCCGACGAGCCCGGGGCTCCCGGACCCTCGGAGCAGGCTCGCGCCTCGGCCCGGCTGGAGGACGACCTGGCCGAGGCGGCCGAGGCCTGGACCCTGCCGCAGTCCCCCTGGCAGCAGTCCCCTGTGCGCACTGCCTCCGCCCAGGAGGCGGACCCGCAGCTGGTCTCGCGCACGGTGACGGGTCTCCGCTCCGGGGCCGGCTCCCGTGCCGGGGCCGCGCTGGCCGGGGGCCCGGAGGACCGCGTCGCGGGCGACGAGCTGGAAGCAGGTGCGGTGGCCGGCTCCGACGTGATGAGCCTGCTGCGTGCCGCGGTGCGGTCCCGCCACCCGGTGTGGCTGCGCCGGGTGGACGCCGAGGGCCGGGAGCATGTGCTTTCGGGGCTGCCCACGGCGTTGAACGCCGGACGGGTGCGGCTGCGCCAGCTCGAGGGCGGGGGCGAGTCCGTGCTGCTGGTCCATCGGATCACCGCTGTGCGACTTCTGGAGAACACGAGCGACGGAGAGGAGCACCGATGAGCGGACCGCTGATCGTCCAGTCTGACAAGACGATCCTGCTGGAGGTGGGTCATGACCAGGCCGACGCGGCCCGCCGCGCGGTGGCCGCCTTCGCGGATCTGGAGCGCGCTCCCGAGCATGTCCACACCTACCGGGTCACCCCGCTGGGCCTGTGGAACGCCCGCGCCGCCGGCATCGATGCCGAGACCGTGGTGGACACGCTGCTGGAGTTCTCGCGGTTCCCGGTGCCGCACTCTCTGCTGGTGGACATCGCCGAGACGATGAGCCGCTACGGGCGGATCCGCCTGGAGAAGGACCCCCAGCATGGGCTGGTGCTCCGTGGCCAGGACCCTGCGGTCCTCGAGGAGGTCGCGGGCGCCAAGACCGTGGCTCCGCTGCTGGGCCCGCAGATCGACGAGAGCACCGTGGGGGTGCACGGTCAGGCACGTGGCGAGCTGAAGCAGGAGCTGGTCCGTCTCGGGTGGCCGGCTGAGGATCTGGCGGGGTTCGTGGACGGCACCGCCCATCCGATCGCCCTGGTGCAGGAGGACTGGGCGCTGCGTCCGTATCAGCAGGAGGCGGTGGAGAGCTTCTGGGCCTCGGGCTCGGGCGTGGTCGTGCTGCCCTGTGGAGCGGGCAAGACGCTGGTGGGAGCCGCGGTGATGGCCACCTCGGCGACGATCACGCTGATCCTGGTGAACTCCACGGTGGCCGCCCGGCAGTGGAAGGACGAGCTGCTGCGCCGCACCACTCTGCAGGAGCACGAGATCGGCGAGTACTCCGGGGACCGCAAGGAGGTCCGGCCGGTGACCATCGCGACCTACCAGGTGCTGGCGGTCAGGCGCGGTGAGCTCTACCCCCATCTGGAGCTGCTCGACGGCCACGACTGGGGCCTGATCATCTATGACGAGGTCCACCTGCTGCCCGCCCCGATCTTTCGCCGCACGGCGGACCTGCAGGCCCGCCGTCGGCTGGGGCTGACCGCCACCCTGGTGCGCGAGGACGGCCGGGAGCGAGAGGTCTTCTCGCTGATCGGGCCCAAGCGCTTCGACACCCCCTGGAAGCAGATGGAGGCCCAGGGGTGGATAGCCCCGGCCCAGTGCGTGGAGATCCGGGTGGATCTCCCCCGGGGCGAACGGATGACCTATGCCTCGGCCACTGACCGTGAGCGGCACCGGCTGGCGGCCGGCACCGGCGCCAAGGACGACGTCGTCGAGCGTCTGGTGGCCCGACACCGGCACCGCGGGGAGCAGATCCTGGTCATCGGGCAGTTCGTGGAGCAGCTGACGGGCCTCGGGGAACGTCTGGACGCTCCGGTGCTGACGGGGACGACGTCGACCGCGCAGCGCCAGCGCCGCTTCGACGAGTTCCGCCGCGGGGAGCTGGACGTGCTGGTGGTCTCGAAGATCGCGAACTTCTCGATCGACCTGCCGCAGGCCTCGGTGGCGATCCAGGTCTCCGGGACCTTCGGCTCCCGGCAGGAGGAGGCGCAGCGTCTGGGCAGGCTGCTGCGTCCGGGCGCGCAGGACATGGAGAAGCGGGCGCACTTCTACTCGATCGTCGCCCGGGACACCGTGGACATGGACTATGCGGCCAGGCGTCAGCGCTTCCTGTCCGAGCAGGGCTACGGGTACACGATCCTCGACGGCACCGATATCGTCTGAGGCGCCCTGGACCGTGACAGGAAGGGCACCGGGAACCCATACTGGGCACACAGCACATGTCCAGCTGACTCCCAGACAACGGAGGGACACTAGCGCCGTGACTGACAAGACTCCCGAAGCCAAGCTGCTCGTCGTCGACGACGAGCCCAACATCCGCGAGCTGCTCGCCACCTCTCTGCGCTTCGCCGGATTCGAGGTCGCTGCGGCCTCGAACGGAAGGGAAGCACTGGACACCGCCGAGGAGTTCCACCCGGATCTCGCCGTGCTGGACGTGATGCTGCCGGACATGGACGGCTTCACAGTGACCCGC
The DNA here is from genome assembly GCF_034438835.1 of Nesterenkonia sp. HG001. NCBI lineage: Bacteria > Bacillati > Actinomycetota > Actinomycetes > Micrococcales > Micrococcaceae > Nesterenkonia > Nesterenkonia sp. HG001. Next base: position 80,747 of record NZ_JAOSZD010000010.1, read on the forward strand.
CGCCTGCGCGCGGCGGGGAAGCACTTCCCTGTGCTGTTCCTCACCGCACGGGACGACACCGATGACAAGATCACCGGTCTCACCGTCGGCGGCGACGACTACGTCACCAAGCCGTTCTCCCTGGACGAGGTGGTCGCCCGCATCCGCGCGGTGCTGCGCCGCACCGCCCCGTACCAGGACGAGGACGCGGTCATGGTCATCGACAACCTGGAGCTCGACGACGACGCCCACGAGGTCCGGCGCGACGGCGAGATGGTGGACCTCTCCCCCACCGAGTTCAAACTGCTGCGCTACCTGATGATGAACCCGAACCGGGTGCTCTCCAAGCAGCAGATCCTGGACCATGTCTGGGAGTACAACTTCAACGGGGACGCGTCGATCGTGGAGTCCTACATCTCCTACCTGCGCCGGAAGATCGATTCGGGCGCCGACGGGGCCCCCATGATCCAGACCAAACGCGGCGTGGGCTACGTGCTGCAGACCTGGGAGCGGAGGCAGCGCTCCCAGGGCCTGTCCCACTGAGCCTGAGGCATGGCGTTCACCCCGGTCCGTTCGGTCGCCCGCAAGTGGCGCAGCGCGTCTCTGCGCACCCAGCTGGTCTTCATCATCTCCGGCCTGCTGCTCCTCACCCTGGCGGTGACGACGTTCGTCTCGGCCTCGCTCTTCCGCCAGGAGCTGCTGCGCAACCTGGACGAGGATCTGTACACCAACCGGAACAACATCTCGATGTACCTCACCGAGATGGGCTCCGAGCCGGAGGACCGGGCCAACGCGCTGGCGATCCTGCGCTTCTACGGAGTGCTGCTGACCAACGACGGCGAGCCGCTGGAGTACAGCGCCACGCACCGTCGGGTGGAGGGCCAGGACCTGCCGGACATCCCGCAGCTGACCGCCGAGGACGTGCTGGCCCAGGCCGGCCAGTCCTTCGAGGTGGCGGGCACCGTGGAGGGCTCGCGGGGCTGGCGGGTGCAGGTCTACCGGCTGGAGTCCGGGGAGGCCTCCCTGGCGATCGCCCTGCCGCTGGAGGACGTGGACACCTCTGTCGAGCGTGCGACGTTCCTGGTGGCCACCATCGGCCTGCTGGCCACCCTGGGCGCCTCCACGATCGCCTATGCGGTGGTGACCCGCGCATTCCGGCCGCTGTTCCGTGTGGAGAAGACGGCTGCGGCGATCGCCGGCGGGGACTTCTCCCAGCGTGTGGAGACCACTGCTCCCCCGGAGACGGAGATCGGTAGGCTCTCCGGCTCGCTGAACGTGATGCTGGAGCATATCGAGGAGGCCTTCCGCGCGAAGACGGCCTCCGAGCAGAAGATGCGGCAGTTCATCCAGGATGCCTCCCATGAGCTGCGCACTCCGCTGGTGACGATCCGCGGGTTCTCCGAGCTGTACCGACAGGGCGGCGTCAGCGACAACCCCGAGGCCGTGGGGGCGGCGATGAGCCGCATCGAGTCTGAGGCCAAGCGCATGGGACAGTTGGTGGAGGACATGCTCACGCTGGCCCGGCTGGACGAGCAGCGTCCGCTGCAGCTGGCGCCGGTGGATCTGAACCTCATCGCCCATGACACCGCCATGGACATGGGCGTCAATGCCCCGGACCGCATGGTGCAGGTGGTCGGCCTCGACGGCGGGGGCCCGACGTCGGCCCCCGTGCTCGGCGACGAGGGGCGGATCCGGCAGATCGTGACCAACCTGGTCACCAACGCGCTGCGCTACACCCCGGAGGGCTCCCCGATCGAACTGGTGGTGGGCACGGAGAGCCTGGTCGCCGGTCGCACCGACTCGGTGCTGCAGGTCCGCGACCACGGTGACGGCATCTCCGAGGAGGAGGCCGCGCGGATCTTCGAGCGGTTCTATCGGGCGGACAACTCCCGTGGCCGGGAGACCGGCGGCACCGGACTGGGCCTGGCCATCGTGGCGGCGATCGCCGCCCAGCATGACGGCACGGTCCGTCATCAGCAGACCCCCGGCGGTGGGGCCACGATGACCCTGCGCCTGCCGATGGTGGAGCCCAGCGACCAGTCCGACCATGAGTCCGACGTCGAGGAGCATGAGCTCGCGGAGCTGGAGGGCGGGCCTATTCCTCCACAGCACCGCCCACACGATGGCGACACTCCCGGTCTCTCCACAGATCGCTGATCGGCCGCGGCGCCAGGGCCGAGCCCCTTCTAGCGTGGACAGCGTCCAGCACATCGACGGAAGGAGCCAGATCATGGCAGTGCTGCAGATCGACACCATGGACCTGATGGCCAAGAGCCAGACCGTGGAGTCCACCCTGACCCGCATCCAGACCGACGTGAACTCGATGGAGTCCCAGCTGCGTCAGCTGCAGGAGTCCTGGAAGGGCTCGGCCTCCACCGCGTTCCAGGAGGTCCTGACCCAGTGGCGCAGCACCCAGCTGCAGGTGGAGCAGTCGCTGGCCAGCGTCCGCCAGGCGATGGCCTCGGCGTCCTCGCAGTATGAGGAGACGGAGTCGGCCAACACCCGCATGTTCGGCCGCTGAGCATGGCACGGCAGGCTCCCTGACCCTCCCCGCTGCGCCTCCCCCGGCATGACGAAGGCCCCGCAGGCAGATGCCTGCGGGGCCTTCGTCATGCTCAGCGGGAGGAGCGGGACATGATCACATCATGCCGCCCATGCCGCCCATCGGGTCCATGCCCTCGGCGCCGGCGCCGGCCGGGTTCTTCTCCGGCTTGTCGGCGACGACGGCCTCGGTGGTGAGGAAGAGGCTGGCGATGGAGGCCGCGTTCTGCAGGGCAGAACGGGTCACCTTCACCGGGTCGTTGACGCCGGCGGCCAGCAGGTCCTCGTACTCGCCGGTGGCGGCGTTGAGGCCGACACCGTCCGCGAGGCCCTTGACCTTCTCCGCGACCACGCCGGGCTCGAGACCGGCGTTGAGTGCGATCTGCTTCAGCGGAGACTCGACGGCCACCTTGACGATGTTCGCACCGGTGGCCTCGTCACCCTCCAGGGAGAGAGTGGCGAAGGCGCGGGCACCGGCCTGGATCAGGGCGGCGCCACCGCCGGCGACGATACCCTCGTCCACAGCGGCCTTGGCGTTGCGCACAGCGTCCTCGATGCGGTGCTTGCGCTCCTTGAGCTCAACCTCGGTGGCGGCACCGGCCTTGATGACGGCCACGCCGCCGGCCAGCTTCGCCAGGCGCTCCTGGAGCTTCTCGCGGTCGTAGTCCGAGTCGCTGTTCTCGATCTCGGCCTTGATCTGGGAGACGCGGCCGGCGATCTCGTCGGCGTCGCCGGCACCCTCGACGATGGTGGTCTCGTCCTTGGTGATGACCACCTTGCGGGCGGTGCCCAGCAGGTCGAGAGTGGTGTTCTCCAGCTTGAGGCCGACCTCCTCGGCGATGACCTGGCCACCGGTGAGGATCGCGATGTCGGCCAGCATGGCCTTGCGACGGTCACCGAAGCCGGGGGCCTTGACGGCCACCGACTTGAAGGTGCCCTTGAGCTTGTTGACCACCAGGGCCGCCAGGGCTTCGCCCTCGACGTCCTCGGAGATGACCAGCAGCGGCTTGCCGGACTGCATGACCTGCTCCAGGATGCCGATGACGTCCTTGACGGAGGAGATCTTGGAGTTGACGATCAGGATGTACGGGTCCTCGAGGACGGCTTCCTGACGCTCCGCGTCGGTGACGAAGTAGCCGGAGAGGTAGCCCTTGTCGAAGCGCATACCCTCGGTGAGCTCGAGCTCGAGGCCGAAGGTGTTGGACTCCTCGACGGTGATGACACCTTCCTTGCCCACCTTGTCCAAGGCTTCGGCGATGAGCTCGCCGATCTGGGTGTCAGCGGCGGAGATCGACGCGGTGGCGGCGATCTGCTCCTTGGTCTCGATCTCCTTGGCGGAGGTGAAGAGCTCTGCGGTGACCGCCTCGACGGCCTTGTCGATGCCGCGTTTCAGACCCATCGGGTCGGCACCGGCGGCGACATTGCGCAGGCCCTCCTTGACCAGGGCCTGAGCCAGCACGGTCGCGGTGGTGGTTCCGTCACCGGCGACGTCGTCGGTCTTCTTGGCGACCTCCTTGACCAGCTCGGCGCCGATCTTCTCGTAGGGGTCCTCCAGCTCGATCTCCTTGGCGATCGAGACGCCGTCGTTGGTGATGGTGGGGGCGCCCCACTGCTTCTCCAGCACGACGTTGCGGCCGCGGGGGCCCAAGGTGACCTTGACGGCGTCGGCGAGGATGTTCAGGCCCCGCTCGAGGCCGCGGCGGGCCTCTTCGTCGAATGCAATGGTCTTAGCCATATCGGCACGTGTCCTTCCTGGACTGCGGGTGATGATGATTCAGACGTGTTCGCGTCAATCGGGTCGAACCTTGAGAGGTGCCCGCGACGGACGGCCACGCCCCCGCGTCACCGGGGTCGTACAAAATTGGCCTCACCTGTTCAGGTTCATCCCACTCGCCGCCGCAGGAGGCTGCTCCCGAGATCGGGCTGGCAGTCTCTGGGGGAGAGTGCTAGCTCAATATTTAGCACTCAGAGCAGGCGAGTGCAAACCCTTTCGAGTGCCCCCGGGGAGCCTCTGCGCCCCGCATCCGCGGGCCTTCTGCACCGTGACCGGCCTCCGCTGATCTCACTCGGCGAAATCGGGCCCGACCACCACGGCCACGGAGGACCATGCTCCGCTCTCCTCGACCTGTTCGATGCCGAGGTTCTCCGCCAGGTCCTGGGCGTGGGCCTCGGCGTTCGGCGGATAGTAGATGACGGGAGTGTCGACGTCGTCGTAGGTCCACTCCGCCACATAGGTGACGTTGTAGTCCAGCTCCGTGAGCTGCTCGGCGATGTCGTCCTCCAGGCCGGCTGGACCCCCGTAATTGAGGATCTGCACCGGGGACTCAGTGTCGGCGGCAGCCGCGGTGGGCTGGCTGCCGCCCTGCTCTGTGTCCTCCTCGCCGTCCTCGGCCCCGTCCTCCCCGTTCTCCTCGCCGTCGTCGGAGGCCTCGCCCTGCTCCTGATCACCGGTGCCGGCCTCAGGGGAGTCCTCGCGCAGGGTGGGCAGCACGAAGTAGCTGACAACGCCCACCAGCAACGCCAGCACGGCGAACAGACCGATCCACTTCAGGCCGCCTCCGCCGCGGGAGGAGCCGGCCGCGGCCGTCGGGGCGCGGTGCTTGCCCGCCTCGCCCTGCTGGTACGGGGGGACGTCGTCGAACTCATCGTGCGGGAACTTGCTCATGGTGTGGAGATCCTCAGGCTCTGCGCATGCTGCGGACGGACGGTGGGGCGGGCCGCGATGCCCTGCCGGGGGCTCATCGGCGCGAGGCCCGAGCCCGCTGCCGCGCCTCGCGCTGACGGCGCAGACGCTTGACGAGCATGGGGTCGTGCACGAGGGCGGCTTCGGAATCGATGAGCTGGTTGAGCAGCTGGTAGTAAGCGACCGCAGAGATCTGCAGCTCGTCGCTGATCGCCTGGTCCTTGGCGCCGGCGTACTTCCACCATTGGCGCTCCATGGCCAGGATCTGCTTCTGCTGTTCGCTCAGCTGGCCGGCCGTGCCGGCCGCGGCGTCGACTGCGTCAGAAGTGACGGTGTCGGCCGAGCTGGCAGAGCTCATCGATGCCTCCTGATGTCGACTCGGACCGGTGCGTCCGGACCGCTGTTCCTGCGCCCATCCTAAGGCCCGGAGACGGCACGACGGCGCATATGGCTCCTTGTGTGTTCGCCGCCACGGCAGCCGGAGCGGCCCGGCAGGGAGCGGAATGCCGGCGAGGATGTCTAGGGTGGTGGGTCATGGACCTCTCCGTGGACCTCATCGCACCTCTGGAACCTGGCTGGCGACGGGCGCTGGCCCCGCAGCAGGAGCAGTTCGCCCGCCTGCAGGAGGAGCTCACCCGCCGCCGGGACGCCGGTGAGCACATCCTGCCGGCCCCCGCATCCGTGCTGCGCGCCTTCCGGCAGCCCTTCGACCAGGTCAAGGTGCTGGTGCTGGGCCAGGACCCCTACCCCACTCCCGGGCACCCGATCGGGATGTCCTTCGCCGTGGCCCCCGACGTGCGACCGCTGCCGCGCAGCCTGCAGAACATCTTCCGTGAGCTCCACGAGGATCTCGGGATCGGGCCGGCGCCCCACGGGGACCTCTCCGCCTGGTCTGCGCAGGGGGTGCTGATGCTCAACAGGGTGCTCACCGTGACAGCGGGCAGCCCCGGCTCGCACCGCGGCATCGGCTGGGAAGAGATCACCGAGGCCGCGATCCGTGCCCTGGCGGCGCGCGGGACACCGCTGGTCTCGATCCTCTGGGGCGCCGACGCCCGGCGCATGCAGCCGCTGTGCGAGGCCGGGGACCACACCGCCGTGATCACCAGCCCGCACCCCTCGCCGCTGTCCGCGCACCGGGGCTTCTTCGGCTCTCAGCCGTTCTCCCGGACGAACGAGGCCCTGCAGCGTCTGGGCGCAGCGCCGGTGGACTGGCGGCTGGCCCCGGCCTGATCCTCAGCGGCGGCGGCCGCGGGAGCGCTCGTTGGACTGCAGCCCGGCGGTGATCGGCCGCATCAGCACGTCGCCGAGCACGATTCCCGAGGCGATGCCCAGAATGATGATCAGCGCGCTGAACAGCTCGGTCAGCCCGCCCATCATGGAGGCCACCAGATTGGTGTCCGGGTTCTCGAGGGCGATCTGGTACATGCCGCGGAACACCATGAGCCCCGGCAGCATGAACATCATGCCCGGCACAGCGATGACCAGCTGCGGAGCGCCCATCCGCAGCGCCACCACTCGTCCCAGCGCGCCCACCACGGTGGCCCCGAGGATCGGGGTCATCCGCTCCCCCAGTCCGATCGACTCACCGGCGTAGAAGAGCAGGAACCCCAGCGCGGAGACCAACCCCGTGGGCAGCAGCATCTTCCACCGGGCCTGCTCGACGACGGCGGCGGCCATCGCGGCCACGAAGACGATCGCCACCAGGACGGCGGGATGATAGAGGCGGGTCAGCCCCACGGCGATCTCCATCTGCGGGGCGCCCAGCAGGTCTGCCAGCACCACGCCGGCCATGATGCCCGCCGTCATGCCGGCGAAGGCGATCATCGCCGAGACCAGTCGCCCCGCTGAGGTGAGCGGGAAGCCGTTGATCGCATCCTGGATGGCGGAGACCACCCGGGCCGAGGGCAGCAGGATCATCAGCCCTCCGGCGACGACCATCGACGGGGTGATCGGGACCCCCAGCATGAACGCCCCCATGGCGATGAAGGTGGCCACGAAGCCCCCGGTGGCCAGGGTGAAGAACTCCGGAACCCTCCACACCGCGAGCTGACGGTTGATGCCCAACACCACCAGGGTGGCGGCGAATCCGATCGAGGCGTCAAGCATCGGTGCCCCCAGGAAACTGGCGAACAGGCTCGCGAAGACGGCACCGGCCAGGGTCACCATCCACCGCGGATACGGCTTGGGCTCCCGCGTGATCTCCTGGAGTCGCTCCGCCGACTCGGTGCGGGTCAGCCGCCCGGAGATGATGTCGGTCACGAGCTCGTGCACGGCGGCGAGCGCCTTGTAGTTCCGGGACCAGGACCGCACCACACGCACTCGCGAGTACGGGATCTTGTCATCGGGTGCCCAATTGAGGCTGATCGACTGGTTGGTGATGTCGACGTCGGTGTTCTTCATCCCGAAGGCGGCGGTGACCGCGATGATCGAGGTCTCCACCTCCAGCGCACCGGCCCCGTAGCGGAAGAGCGCCTCGCCGAGGTCCAGCACGAAGGCGATGGTGGCGAGCTCGTCGGAGTCCACCGGCTGCTCGGCCTGCCGGGGGTTCGCGTACGGGGTGCCGGCCAGGTGGTCCACCAGCGGGACGGACTGGGTGTGGGTGGTCTCGAGGCGCATGATGCGGCGCAGCACATCCTGCGGGCGCACCTTCTGGTCGAAGACGGAGCGGTCGAACAGCGGGGCGCGCCGAAGCGGCCCGGGGAGCTTCGCACCGGTGGGGCGCAGCACCGAACGACGCCGGATCGGCTCACTGAGCGGCGAGACGGCCACCTCGTACGGGTCCGCCACAGGGGTCCGGTCGGTCGGGATCTGCGGGCCCAGCGCTTCGGTCTGCGCCCAGTCGCCGGAGGGCGTCCATTCGCCTGCGGCCAGCTCATCGGGCTGACGGTCGGCGGGAGGCTCGCGGAGCGCGGCGAAGCTGTGCGTGTGCGGGCGCGGGATCGGGGAGGTCGGCGAGGTGGCGGAGCCGACGTCGTGCTGGCCTGGATACTGACCAGGATGCTGGCCGGCGTCGGGAAGATCCGCCGCCGGGGTGTCGTAGAAGGCGTCAGGGACGTACTCGTGACGCACTGCCTCGGCCTCGGCCTGGGCGGCCTCCTCCTGAGCACGTTCGACGGCCTCGGTGTCGAACTCCTCCCACTCCAGAGTGGCCTCCGCCTCACGGGCGGCCTGCCAGGACGAGGCGATGCTGCCGGTCAGGGCACGCATGAATCCGGTGGAGGTGTCCTCGACGTCACCTTCGGCGGTGGGTCGGACCACCGGGATGAGGGTCACCTCGGCGTCCGGCTCGGAGATGACGGGGTCGATGGCCTCGACGGCGGCGTCGGCGGCCGTCTGGTCACCGGTGTGATCCTGGCGTCGAGTCTCCTCGTCTGTCACTGTCACTCCCTCCGGGTGCGTCGTGTCGACTCTCAATCTACGAGGCGCGGCCGCACCTCGATGGTGGCATGGGGACTTGGATCAGCTGCCGGCGTCGAGCCCGCGGCGGGGGATGGGACAGCTCCGCCCCGCCGGAGGCTGACCATGCAGGCCGCATCCCGACAGGGCGGTGACGTGTGGAGTGGTGGATCCGAATGGACTCGAACCATCGACCTCTCGCGTGTGAAGCGAGCGCTCTAACCATCTGAGCTACGGATCCGGGGCGACCACGCAGGCATGGAATCTGCCTGCGAGCGCCAGAAAAGATTAGCACCTCGGGTGCTGATTCGGAAAACCGATGGCCGAACTCAGGTCAGGGCCTCCTCGAGGGGAGTCTCGCCGTCGTAGAAGTTGACGGTCCGGCGCACCGCCGCGCCGGCGGTCAGCACGTGGGTGATCGCCTCGGCCACGTTCTCCCGTGACGTGCCGACCTCCTCCCGCGCAGGCTGACGCCCATCGATCAGTCCGGCGCCGTCGACCACCTGCAGTGCGCGCGTGGCCGGCTCCAGGGTGAGCGAGCCCGGCCCGAGGATCGTCCAGTCCAGGCCGGTGCCGCGCAGGTGGGCGTCGGCGTGATGCTTGGCCTCGGCATAGGGATAGAAGGAGCTGGACCGATCCAGAGTGTCCACATCGGTCTCGGCGCGCACATAGGAGACCATCACATAGCGGCTCACTCCGGCCTTCTCGGCGGCGTCCATGGTTCGCGCGGCCGCGTCTCGGTCCACGGCCCTGGTGCGATCCGGATTGCCGCCGCCGGCACCCGCGGCGAAGACCACCGCTGCGGCCCCAGAGAACGTCTCGGCCAGCTGATCGACGTCAGCCTGCTCGATGTCCAGCACCACCGGATTCGCGCCTGCCGCGTCGATGTCGTCGCGCTGGCCGGGATCCCGGATCAGCGAGTCGACGCTCCAGCCGGCCGCCGCCAGCTTCGGTGCGGCGAGCAGCGCCACCTTGCCGTGGCCGCCCACGATGACGACGCGCTTGTTCTCTGCCATGACAGTCTCCTTCGGTTCGCCTCGATGCTCCCCGGCGCCGGGCTCCACGCCCTGCACCCTCGTGAGGGCACAACGCCTGAAGCAGCCTGCTATTCCTGGGCAGCGCGACGGACTTCGTTCGATGAATCGAACGACTGGTACTGTGTGGCGAACGAATGGAGGTGCCCGTGACCACGAAGGACCACCACACGCTGCTGGCACAGATCGCCGCCGCAGTCCGGGAGGAGCGCCTGCGCGCAGGCCTGTCGCTCAGTGAACTGGCTCGCAGAGTGGGCATCTCGAAGTCCACGGTGTCCCAGCTGGAGACCGCCCAGGGGAATCCGAGCGTGGAGACGCTGTGGTCGATCGCCTCCACGCTGGGCATCCCCTTCGCGCGCCTGGTCGCCGCCCCCAGCCCTCGGCCGCAGATCATCCGCGCCGAGGAGCGCGCCGCAGTGCCCTCCGCCACGGCGGACTTCCACGCCGCCCTCCTCCACAGCGGAAGCTCTCCGGCGCAGCGCGATCTCTACGTGGTGAGCTTGGAGCCCGGTGACGTCCGAGAGGCAGAACCGCACCCGCCGGGCTCGACCGAGCATGTGCTCATCGGCTCCGGACGCGTCCGCCTGGGGCCCGCCGACGCCCCCTTCCTCCTCCATCCCGGCGACTACGCCGTCTTCCCCGGGGACGCCCCGCACTCCTACGAGGCGCTCACCCCCGGCGCCTGGTTCACCCTGCTCATGGAGCACCCCTCAGCAGAGCCCCGCTGGGGCGGCCACCGATGACCGCCTCCTCCGATGGCCAGGCACCTGGGCGCTCCCGCCTGACCCCCGCCACCCGCACCGGGCTCTCAATCGCCGCCGCCGTCTCCCTCTACGGCATCTCCTTCGGCGCCCTGTCCGTGGCCTCCGGCCTGACTCTGTGGCAGACCGTGGCACTGTCGGCGCTGCTGTTCTCCGGCGGCTCGCAGTTCGCGTTCATCGGGGTCCTGGCGGCCGGAGGGACCGGAGCCGCCGCGCTGGGCGCCTCGACCCTGCTGAGCGCGCGCAACACGATCTATGCGGTGCAGATGAAGGCGATGTTCGACCCGACCGGCTGGCGGCGGCTGGTCAGCGCCCAGCTGACCATCGATGAGTCCGCCGCCAATGCGATGAGCCAGACCGATCCGGCAGAGCGCCGCCGCGGATTCTGGGTCACCGGGATCGGCGCCTACCTCGGCTGGAACCTGGCGACGGTGGTCGGCGCCCTGCTGGGCGACTTCGTGGCCGAACCGGAGGCACTCGGGCTCGACGGCGCGGTCGTCGCCGCCTTCCTGGGGCTGCTGTGGCCGCGGCTGCGCGCGCGTGAGCCGTGGGCACTGGCGGTGCTGGCCGCCCTGGTGACGGTGCTGACCATGCCGCTGCTGCCGGCCGGAGTCCCGGTGCTGCTGGCAGCCGTCGTCGCAGCGGCCTGGGGACTGCTCAGGCGACCTCGACCCTCCGCGACGAAGGCCGAAGTCCCCACCGCGGAAGCCGAGGAGGCCCGCCGATGACGCTCTGGACATGGGTGCTGATCGCCTGCGCCGCGGTATACCTGACGAAGATCGCCGGCTATCTGGTGCCGGGCTCCTGGTTGGAGCACCCTCTGGTGGGGCGCATCTCCGGGCTGATGACCGTGGCGCTGCTGGCCTCCCTGGTGGCAATGAACACCGCCTCCGGCGACGACGGCGTCGTTCTCGACGCCCGCCTCGGCGCCCTGGCGGCCGCCGCCGTCGCCCTGCTGCTGCGAGCCCCGTTCCTCGTGGTGGTGCTCGCCGGAGCGGGCGCGGCCGCCGGCCTGCGCGCCTTCGGTCTGGGTTGAGCCGGACAGGATCCCAGACAGGATCGATGACACGTTACGTCAAACGTGTATTGCGTAATCCAGGACCTGTCTGTAAGGTTGTCCTCACTTGGGTGCGACAGGGGCCCGCTCGGTGCGGGCGGGCCCCGCTTCCCACCCAGGGAGACCAGACACGACGCAGCACACGGCCGCACCAGACGGCGGCCGGACCTCACGCAGACACAGAGACGCCGGGCTCGGCAGGGATGATCAGTGCATCCCTGCCGAGCCCGGCGTCTCGTGCTGTGCGGCGCCGGTCAGCGCCACCCCGTCAGCGCGTGGTGGACGTGGCGGCCTCCTCCTGGCCGGAACGACCTTCGTCGGCGCCCTCGGCATCAGGCTCCGCGACGGGCTCGGACTCACCGGCCGGGGTGGCACGCAGCGTCAGCCCCAGCAGAAGAGTGCCCACGCTCATCGCGGCGGCGGTGCGGAAGGCGGTGCGGAAGCCCTCTACGGCAGCGGCTTCCGGGTCCAGGCCGTTCGACGCCGCGGCGGCGGCACCCAGCCCCATCACGGTGACCAGCAGTGCGGTTCCGACGGCGGCGGCCAGCTGCTGCAGGGTGTTGAGCACTGCCGAGCCGTGCGAATACAGCGGCTGCGGCAGCGGGTTCATCGCCGTGGTGAAGGCCGGAGTGAACAGGCAGGCCAGGCCGAAGCTGAGCACCAGGTGCAGCGTCAGCACGGACCACACGCTGCTGTCCGGGCCGAGCAGGCTCATCAGGAACAGGGCCACGATCAGCAGCGCGGCGCCCGGGACCACCAGGGGCTTCGGGCCGATGCGGTCGTAGAGCCGCCCGACGATCGGGGCCAGCAGCGCCATGAGCACACCTCCCGGAAGCATCAGCAGACCGGTCGTCAAGGTGTCCAGGCCGCGGACCTGCTGGAGGAACAGCGGCAGCATGATGATCGCGCCGAAGAGGGCGATCATCATCAGCAGCATCATCAGCAGGGAGCGGGTGAACATCGTGTACCGGAACGGCTGGAGGTTCAGCAGCGGATTGCCGCCCTTCTGCAGGCGGAGCTGCAGCCATGTGAAGGCCGCCAGGAACAGCACGCCGATCACGAGCACCACGAGGGCGACGACGTCGACGCCGGCCTCCGCGGCCTCATCCACGCCCGCTCCCTCGCCGTGGCCGCCGCCCAGCTGGCTGATGCCGTAGACGACGCCGGAGAATCCGGGCACGGAGAGCAGCAGGGACGGCACGGAGAGCCCTCCACCCTTGACCCCCGGGGAGTCGTCCAGGCGAGGCCGGCCCAGCACCAGGGCGGCCAGGGCGATGGGCAGGATGAGGAGGAACAGGAAGCGCCAGTCGGCGATGTGCAGGATGAGTCCGGACAGCGCGGGTCCGGTGGCAGGTGCCACGGAGATGACGATGGAGATGTTCCCCATGACCACGCCGCGGCGCTGCAGCGGCACCAGGGTCAGCGTGGTGGTCATCAGCAGCGGCAGCATCATCGCCGTGCCGGCGGCCTGGATGATGCGGCCCACCAGCAGCATCGGGAAGCCGAAGGCGGCCGCGGCGATCGCGGTGCCGGCACAGAAGAGCACCAGGGAGATGGTGAACACCGCACGCAGGCTGAACCGCTGCATCAGGTAGCCGGTGGTGGGGATGATCGTGGCCAGGGTGAGCATGAAGGCGGTGGTCAGCCATTGGATGGTGGTCTCGTCGACCTGGAACTCGACCATGAGCGGCTGCAGCGCCACGTTCATGATGGTCTCGTTGAGGATCATGATGAACGCGGCCAGGAGCAGCGCACCGATGGTGAGCTTGTCCCCCCTGGGCATCTTGGGCGCCTCGACCCCGACAGAGGAGGCGGACGGTGGTGTGGGATGAGCGCTCATGGATACTCCGGAGACGATGACGGCCCTGCCTCTCCCGATGCGAGGAGCACGGGCGTGACAGGGCTGGGCGGGCTGATTGATCAGGCGGCGACATCGCCCGCGCTGTGCTGAGGACGTGTCGGCCGCACGACATTCCCGCAGCGACGACGCCGACCGGGCGGGAATGCGCACTAGTTCGCTTCAGCCAACCGGCGGCCAAGCGGAAGTATTCCCCCGCAACGAAAAAACGTGGCGCCCCGCTGTGGCGCGCCCGGCACCGCACTGAGGGCGATGCCGGCCAGACGTGGAGCCCCCTGCCGGGTTCGAACCGACGACCTGCTGTTTACAAGACAGCTGCTCTACCAGCTGAGCTAAGGAGGCGTGGCGCCGAAGCGCCGGAGGCCCATCCTACCGGCGGACCTCCCTGAGTGACCAGTTGAGGGTCGGGCGGCCCCGCGGGCGGACGGACGACGTCCGCCCGCGGGCCACGGGATCAGGACTCGTCGTCAGCGTCCTCGTCGCCTGCACCCTGATCGTCGCCGTCCTCCCCGATGGCGGCTTCGACGAACTCGCGGAAGCCCATCTCGGACGCGCCCCAGTCTTGGTCGTCCAGGTAGACGGTCGGGGTGCCCTGAACACCGTGGCCGGTGGCCTGGCGTGAGGTGTAGGTGACGAACGGACGGTAGGTGCCGTCCTGGACGCAGGACTCGATGTCGACGTCGTAGGCCTCGGCCCGCGCCAGCAGCTCATCATTGGACAGCTCCCCCTGCGGCTGGTGGCCGACGACCTCGGCCAGATAGTCGAGGTAGTTCTCCGGAGACTCCTCGGCCATGCAGACCATGGCGTTGGCCGCCCGCGAGGAGTAGTTGGTGTTGGAGTTGCCATCCAGGAAGCCGACCATACGGTACTCGACGGTGATCTCACCGGCGTCGGCCCATTCCTTGATCTGCTCCCCATGCTGATTCTCGAAGCTGGCGCAGTGCACGCAGTTCGCGTCGGCATAGACGATCAGATGCGGGGGCTCCCCGTCCTCCCCCGGCTCCACACCGAGGGGCAGCTCGGAATCAGATTCGGGCACATCCGAGGCGTCGATGGTGCCGAGGTCGTCACCGGCGACGATCTCCGTGGCAGAGGTCAGCGCGATGCCTCCCTGCTCGTTCGCGGACGCCGGGGCCGGGCCCTCCGTCGCGGCGACGCGATCCTCGCCGGAGCGCTGGTTGACGATGAAGAGGGTGAGCGCCAGCACGACGACGAGCGCCACGACCACCACTCCCACGCGCAGCAGCACGGAGGTCCGACGCTGCTTCGCCTCCTCCTCCTGCTGGATCCGGCGTGCCTTGTCGCGGGCGGTGCCGCCCGAGGTCTGGGGGTTCTGAGCCATCAAGTCTCCGAAAGTGTCGTCAGGGGGATCCTCTGGCGGATCCGACGGGCAGAGTCTCATCCAGGGTAATCCCTCCCGGCTGGGGGTTTCCTGAAGGTCCGGCACACGACCGCGGCGCGTCAGGTCCGCACGCGGAGCCGGGAGTTCGACCTTCCTCACATTCCGGCCCGCCGGTGCGATGCTCCGGGTAGAGTTGCGAGACAACTGATGCGACGGGCGTCACAGGCCGATGCCGCCACGGACGCCGTCCTCGAGAGGAAAGGGGTTGGCGCTGATGCCTCAGCAGAGCGGATACGACTTCGTCGTGGTGGCCAACAGACTGGCCGTCGACAGGGTCACCACCGAGGACGGCGGAACAGGGTGGCGCCGATCTCCCGGCGGCCTGGTCACGGCACTGGCCCCGATCATGGCCCAGTCCGACGGCGCCTGGGTCGGTTGGCACGGCGCCGCAGACGAGCCCCTGGAGGCCTTCGACCACCAGGGCATGCACCTGGTCCCGGTGCCGCTGAGCGAGCAGGAGGTGGAGGACTACTACGAGGGATTCTCCAACGCCACCCTGTGGCCGCTGTACCACGACGTGATCGCCCGCCCCGCGTTCCATCGACACTGGTTCGAGGCCTACCGCCGGGTGAACCGTCGATTCGCGGAGGCCGCCGCCGACGTCGCCGCCCAGGGCGCGACCGTGTGGGTCCAGGACTATCAGCTGCAGCTGGTCCCGGCGATGCTCCGTGAGCTCCGCCCTGATGTGAAGATCGGCTTCTTCAACCACATCCCCTTCCCCCCGCCAGGCCTCTTCTCCCAGCTGCCGTGGCGCCACTCGGTGCTGCGCGGACTGCTCGGGGCGGACCTGATCGGCTTCCAGCGAGAGTCCGACGCGCGGAACTTCCAGCGGGTGGTTCGCCACCGGCTCGGCTACTACATCAAATCGGACCAGGTCTTCGTGCCCCTGGATGCGCCGGGCCCCGGTGAGGACGCCTCGGTCAACGGCCTCCACGCAGACCCTGCCCGCGGCACCGCGCCGCGGCAGCTCACCGCGCCGACCGAGGGCGGATTCCGGGTCGCCGAGGCCAAGGCCTTCCCCATCTCGATCGACACCGACAAGATCGTCGAGCTCTCCGAACGTCCGGACATCATCGCCCGCTCCCAACAGATCCGCCGCGAACTGGGCGAGCCGGACACCATCTTCCTGGGCGTGGACCGCCTGGACTACACCAAGGGCATCCGCCACCGCCTCAAGGCCTATGAGGAGCTGCTGCGCGACGGCAAGCTCACGGTCGGAGAGGCCTGCCTGGTGCAGGTGGCCAGCCCCTCCCGGGAGGGAGTGGCCTCCTACCAGCGGCTGCGTGAGGACATCGAGGGGGCGGTGGGGCGAATCAACGGGGAGTACGACACCCTGGCCCACACGGCCATCCGATATCTGCACCACTCCTACCCGGTGGAGGAGATGGTGGCCCTCTACCTGGCGGCCGACGTCATGCTGGTCACCGCGCTGCGTGACGGCATGAACCTGGTCGCCAAGGAGTATGTGGCCGCACGGAAGTCCGGGCAGGGAGTGCTGGTGCTCTCCGAGTTCACCGGTGCGGCCGACCAGCTGCGCCAGGCGCTGCTGATCAACCCCCACGACGTCGATGAGCTCAAGGCCGCCATCGTCAAGGCCGCCACGATCGACCCCGAGGACGCGCGCCGACGGATGCGCAGCCTGAGGCGTCAGGTGGTCTCCAACAACGTGCAGCGCTGGGCCGAGGAATTCCTCGATCGCCTGGCGGCGCAGCCCTGATCAGGAGATACTCGTCCCATGACCACTGACCACGTCCCCCAGGACGCCTCCGTGGCAACCCTGCTCGATGACGATCTGCTCGCCGCCCTGCGAGGCTTCGCCGCGCTGCCACGACTGCTGGTGTGCCTGGACTTCGACGGCTGCGTCTCCGAGCTCGTGGCTGATGCCTCCGAGGCCCGCCCTGTGCCGGCCAATGCGGAGGCCATCCGGCGGCTGGCGGGGCTCGACGGCGTCCGCGTCGCCTATGTCTCAGGCCGCCCGCTGGAGTCTCTCCGGGAGCTGGCGGCCCCGCCGTCGGGAGCTCTGCTGATCGGCTCCCACGGCGCCGAGCGCGATGTCGCCGACCTGGCCCCGCAGGGCGCCGGACTGACGCTGACGCCGGGCCAGCAGGCCGCACGGCGCGAGCTGCTGGAGGTCTTCGAGTCCATCGCCGCCGGCACCGAGGGTGCCTGGGTGGAGCACAAGCCCGCCGGAGCGGCCATTCATGTGCGCAAGATCCCCGACGCCGGCGAGGCCAAGCAGGTGCTCGTGGAGTCCCGTGCCGCCGTCGCGACCCTGGACGAGGTGCATCCCAAGGAGGGGAAGATGGTCCTGGAGGCCGTCGTCGTGCAGGCGGACAAGGGCGAGGGCATCAGTGAGCTGCGCCGGCTGGTCTCCCCCGATGCGGTGCTCTTCGCCGGCGACGACGTCACCGACGAGTTCGGCTTCGCGGTGCTCGCCGGGGAGGACCTCGGAGTCAAGGTCGGCGAGGGCGAGACCCGCGCCGCACACCGGATCGAAGCTCCGGCGCAGCTGGCCGCGGTGCTGAACACGATCGCTGAGGCCCGTGAGGCCCGAGAGGAGGAGCAGCAGTGAGCCCAGCACCAGGCCTGAGCCTGACCGCCTCCGGCACGATCCCCCAGGAGCTGCTGGACCTGCCCTGGCATCTGCCGCTGGTCGAGTGGCCCGAGCATGTCATCGCCGCGCTGCCGCGAGGCATCTCCCGACACATCGTGCGGTTCGCCTATCTGGGCGGCTCGGTGATCGCGATCAAGGAGACCTCCGAACGGGCCGCCCGGCACGAGTACAGGATGCTGCGGCAGCTGGGACGCCTCGGCGCACCATGCGTGAAGCCGGTGGCGGAGGTGACCGGGCGCTCCCGAGAGGACGGCACGGAGCTGTCCCCCGCGCTGATCACCCGACATCTGCGCTTCTCACTGCCCTACCGTGCGGTGTTCAACCAGATGATGCGCAAGGAGACGCTGCACCGGCTCATCGACGCGCAGGCTCTGCTGATGGTGGAGCTGCACCTGATCGGCTTCTACTGGGGCGACGTTTCCTTGTCGAACACGCTGTTCCGACGCGACGCCGGCAAGTTCGCCGCCTACCTGGTGGACGCCGAGACCGGGGAGATCCATCCGACGCTCTCCGTCGGGCAGCGCGAATATGACCTGGAGCTGGCGCAGGTGAACATCGCCGGCGAGCTGATGGACCTCATGGAGGGCGGCATGGTGGACGAGGAGGTCGACCCGATCGCCACCAGCCATCAGTTCATCGACTCCTACCGCGGCCTGTGGCAGGAGCTCACCGGGGACACGGCCTTCAAACCGGATCAGCAGTGGCTGATCGAGGAGCGGATCCGGCGGCTCAACGAGCTGGGCTTCGACGTCGAGGAGTATGACATCCGCTCGGCAAGCGCGGAGGAGAAGCTGCTGCTGCGCCCCAAAGTGGTGGACCCGGGACACCACCAGCGCCGCCTGATGAACCTCACCGGCCTCGACGTCCAGGAGAACCAGGCCCGCCGACTTCTCGGCGCGATCGACGCCTATCGGGCGCAGACGGACCCGCACGGAGACGAGTCCATCGCCGCGCACATGTGGACCCAGGAGGTCTTCCAGCCGATGATCCGGCAGATCCCGCGGGAGCTGCGCGACAAGCTGGAGCCCGCAGAGATCATGCACCAGATGATCGACCACCGGTGGAAGCTCTCGGAGCGGGAGGGCCGCGACGTCGAGCTGACGGACGCGCTGCCCAGCTTCATCGAGGAGGAGCTGCGCGGCAAACGCGACGAGGCGATCCTGATGATCAACCCGCCCACCGATGTGATCGAGCAGCTGGAGCGCAGCGAGCGGGATGATGACGACGACGGCCCGGTCAGCGAGGACGACTCTGTTTGGGCGGCGGACCCGGAGCCGTGACCATCCATATAGCGGATGTCATCTTCCGCATCACGATAGACTGATGCGGTCCCTGATCCCTTCACGAGGAGACCTCATCACCATGCTGCAGGTCGGCCAGCAGGCCCCCACCTTCACTCTGTCCGACGCCCACGGCCACCAGGTCAGCTCGGCCGACTACGCCGGCCGTCACCTGGTCGTCTACTTCTACCCCAGGGCCTCCACCCCCGGCTGCACCACCCAGGCCTGCGACTTCCGCGACAACCTGGCCTCGCTGGAGGCGGCCGGCTACGCCGTCGTCGGGATCTCTCCCGATGAGCCGGAGGCGCTGCGTGAGTTCAGCGACACCGAGCAGCTGACCTTTCCGCTGCTCTCCGACGTCGGCCAGGCGGTGGCCCGCGCCTACGGCACCTACGGGACCAAGACGCTGGGCGAGCGCACCATGAAGGGCACGCTGCGCTCCACCTTCGTCATCGACCCCGAGGGTCGGCTCTCCCACGCCGCCTACGACGTCAAGGCCCAGGGCCACGTCGCCGAGCTGCGCAGCACCCTGGGCATCTGACCCGGGACCACAGACAGCGGGGCCCCGACCAGATCTGGTCGGGGCCCCGCTGTCTGTGCCGGTGCTCAGCACCGGGGAGTTCAGAGCTGAGGAGCTCAGGCTCCTGCCGGCTTCGCGTCCACCCGGCTGATCAGCCGCCCGCGCGGGGTCTCGAAGTCGATCTGCTCACCGCGCAGCAGCGTGGACTCCACGACGCCGACCAGGTCACGGCCGTCATAGGCGCTGACCTTGTTGCGGTGCCAGAGGCTGTCGACCTCCACACTCCAGGACTGCTCCGGGGAGAAGATCACCATGTCCGCACTCTTCCCCTCGGCCAGCCGGCCCTTGTCCGACAGCCCGGCCAGGTCCGCCGGAGCGGAGGACATCCAACCCACCACCTGCTCCAGCTCCAGGCCTCGGGCCCTTGCCTCGCTCCACACCAGCGGCAGCCCCAGCTGCAGGGAGGAGATCCCTCCCCAGGCGGCACCGAAGTCCCCGACGTCGAGCAGCTTCAGCTCCGCAGTCGAGGGCGAGTGGTCCGAGACCACGCAGTCGATGAGCCCCTCGCGCAGGCCCTCCCAGAGCGCATGCTGGTTGGAGGCCTCGCGGATCGGCGGGCAGCACTTATGGGTGGTGGCGCCGTCGCCGATCTCCTCGGCAGCGAGGACCAGGTAGTGCGGGCAGGTCTCCACGGTCAGCTTCACCCCCTCGGCTCGGGCCTGCCGGATCTCCGGCAGGGCGTCGGCCGAGGAAAGATGCAGGATGTGCGCCCGGGCTCCGGTGCGCCGGGCGGCGTCGATGACCGCCCGGATGGCGACGTTCTCCGCCTCCCGGGGCCGGGAGCGCAGGAAGTCCTCGTACCTGCGACCCTGAGCCCCGGGCGCCTGGGCCAGGGTGTCGTGATCTTCGGCGTGGACGATCATCATCGATCCCAGCTCCGCCAGGATCGCCATGTCCTCCTCCATCTCCGCCGGCTCCAGGGGCGGGAACTCCTCGACCCCGGAGTCCTCCAGGAAGCATTTGAAGCCGAAGACTCCGCGCTCATGCAGCGGGCGCAGCTGCTCGCCGTTGCCGGGCACCGCCCCGCCCCAGAAGCCCACATCCACGTGGGCGGAGGCAGCGGCGGCAGCCTGCTTGATCTGAAGCGCCTCCGGGTCCACCGTCGGCGGGATCGAGTTCAGCGGCATGTCCACGATCGTGGTGACCCCGCCGGCCGCGGCAGCACGGGTGGCCGAGGCGAATCCCTCCCACTCGGTGCGGCCCGGCTCGTTGACGTGGACGTGGGTGTCCACCAGACCGGGGAGCAGCACCTGCCCCTCTCTCAGCTCACGTGTCTGCCGCCCCTGCAGCCCGGCGCCGTACGGGGCCAGGGCGGTGATCGTCCCGTCGTCGACGCCGATCTCCACGGCCTGCCACCCCTCGGGCAGCAGGGCCCTCCGGGCTGTCACCACGAGTTCATGGACCATGTCTGTGTCTTTCCTCTCTGGCCTCAGCGTGCCGGCCGGTCCGCCCGGCGGCGACGTCGTGCGGGGTCGATCGCGAGACTACTTCCCACAGTGTGCAGCAGGTCACGCGCCTGCGTCATGGATTCTCTCTCATCGGCGGCCAGATCGCGCAACGCCCAGACCTGCTCCAGCCCGGCCGCCGCCCACTGATCCCTGTCCAGGCCGTTGCGGCCGCAGACCGCGATCACCGGCACCCCGTGGCGGGAGGCGCAGGCGGCCACCCCGACGGGCACCTTGCCCGCCAGGGACTGGGTGTCGAGGCTGCCCTCACCGGTGATCACCAGATCGGCGGAGGCGATCTTCGCCTCGAGCCCGACCAGGTCCATCACCACCTCCACCCCGGGGCGACGTGCACCCCCGAGCAGACCCAGCGTGGCGAAGCCGACACCGCCGGCCGCTCCGGCACCTGGCTGGTCCGCGGCCGCGACGACCCGCTCCGAGGCGGCGGCGCCCCCGCGCCGATAGGCGGCCTCGGCGAGGATCGGCACAGCGGACCGCAGCGCGGCAGCGGCCTGCCGCACCTGTCGCTCATCCAGGCCTTTCTGGGGCCCGAAGACCTCTGCAGCGCCTCGCGGACCGATGAGCGGCGAGTCGACGTCGGCGGCGATGACCAGGCGCACCCGGCCCAGCCGTGGATCGAGGCCGCTCAGGTCTGCTGCGGCGAGCCCGGCCAGCCCGGCCGCACCGTCGGGGATCCTCCGGCCCGCCCGGTCCAGCAGTCGGGCCCCGAGCGCCGAGAGCAGGCCTGCCCCGGCATCGGTGCAGGCGCTGCCTCCCAGCGCCAGCACCACCTCCCGGGCCCCGCGGTCCAGCGCCGCGCATAGCAGCTCCCCTGTGCCTCGGCTGGTCGCCCGGAGGGGGTCGGCGCACGGGTCCATGTCCCCCAGCCCGGAGGCCTCGGCCAGCTCCACCAGGGCCACCGGTCCGGCGTCGCCGGGGCGGGTGCCCAGTCTGGCGCCCACCGGCCGGCCGTCCGGTCCGGTGACCTCCAGCACCTCGATCGTCCAGTCCCCGGCCGCACCACCCTCCGCGACCGCGTCGAGCGTCCCCTCTCCGCCATCCGCCATCGGCACCTGCTCGATGACGGCCCCCGAACCCTGATTACGGAAGCCTGCGGCCAGCGCGGCGGCCACCTCCCGGGCGGACAGCGACCCCTTGAACGTGTCCGGCGCGATCACGATCCTCTCGCCGGCGCCCCCGGATGACATCTGAGCCATCGAGTCACTCGGAGACTACGAGCGGGGTCAACGACGTGGGAGCATCCTCGGAGCTCTCCGCCAGGGGCTCGAACTCGTTGACCGCGTCCAGGGCGGCGCCCATGGAGATGTTGGTGACCCGCTCGAGGATGATCTCGACGACCACCGGCACCCGATGCTCCTCGGCCTGCCGCACCGCATTCTCCAGGGCGCCGCGGATCTCCTCCGGGTCCTCCACCCGGACCGCCTGGCAGCCAAGCCCCTTCGCCACCGCCACGTGATCCACTCCGTAGCCGGCGCTCTCCCCGGTGGCGTTGATGTTGTCGAAGGCCAGCGAGACCTCATAGTCCATCTCGAAGGGCCGCTGGGCCTGACGGATCAGCCCCAGGTAGGAGTTGTTGACCACCACGTGGACATAGGGCAGCCGGTGCTGAGCACCCACCGCCAGCTCCTCGACCATGAACTGGAAGTCATAGTCGCCCGAGAGTGCGACGACGGTCGTGTCCGGCCGCGCCCGCACCACCCCCAGCGCGGCCGGCCCGGTCCAGCCCAGGGGTCCCGCCTGGCCGGCGTTGATCCAGGAGCGCGGGTGGTAGGCGTGAAGCATCTGCGCACCGGCGATCTGGCTGAGCCCGATCGTGGTCACATAGGTGACGTCCCGGCCGAAGACAGCGTTCATCTCCTGGTAGACCCGCTGCGGCTTGATCGGCCGCTCGGTGAAGTTCGTCTTGCGGTGCATCGTGCCCTTGCGGGCGGCGCAGGCACGGGCCCAGGTGGAGAAGTCCGGGAGTCGGTCCTTCCGCGCCCGGGCCGCCTCCAGGAGCGCAGCGATCGCCGCGCCGGCGTCGGAGACCACGCTGTAGTCCGGGGCGAAGACCCGGCCGATCTGTGTGGGCTCGATGTCGATGTGGATGAACCTCCGGCCGCGCCGGTAGGTCTCCAGGTCTCCGGTATGCCGGTTGGCCCACCGGTTGCCGATGCCCAGGACCAGGTCAGACTCCAGGAAGCTGGCGTTGCCGTAGCGGGTGTGGGTCTGGATCCCGACCATCCCCGCCATCAGCGGGTGATCGTCAGGGATCGCGCCCCAGGCCATCAACGTGGGAGTGACCGGGATGTCGAGCAGCTCAGCGAGCTCGACCAGCTGGTCGGTGGCGTCGGCGTTGACGATGCCGCCACCGGCGACGATGATCGGGCGCTCCGCCTCGGCGATCATGTCCAGCACCCGGTCGGCCTGGGCGCGGGTGGCCGCCGGACCCACGACCGGCAGCGGCTCGTAGGTGTCGATGTCGAACTCGATCTCGGTCTGCTGGACGTCCACCGGCAGATCGATGAGCACCGGGCCGGGGCGCGCGGAGCGCATCAGTTGGAAGGCCTTCTGGAAGGTTCCGGGGACCTGGGCGGCCTCCAGGACCGTCTTGGCCATCTTCGTCAGGGGAGCGGCGATGGAGGCGATGTCCACCGCCTGGAAGTCCTCCTTGTCCAGGACGGCCACCGGGGCCTGACCGGTGATGCACAGGATCGGCTGGGAGTCCGCCTGGGCGGCGTAGAGTCCGGTGATCATGTCCGTGCCGGCCGGGCCGGAGGTCCCCAGGCAGACGCCGATGTTGCCGGCGGCGGCTCGGGTGTATCCGTCGGCCATGTGGGACGCCCCCTCCACGTGCCGGGCCAGCGTGTGCCGGATCCCTCCGTGGGCCCGCAGGGCCGAATAGAGCGGATTGATCGCCGCTCCGGGGAGCCCGAAGGCTTCGGTGGCCCCTTCCTTCTCCAGGATCAGGGCGACCGCATCAACAGCGCGCATCCTCGTCATGGCGCTTCTCCTTCATCTCGTCGTGTCTGGTGAGGCGGTCCGAGCTCCGGGCCGCCGAGTCTGGGCGGCGGCGTCACCGGGCTGAGGGGTCCGACGATCCGCCGGAGAGTTCCTCCAGGACGGTGAGCAGCCCGGAGTGGTCCAGCCCGCCGTCGCCCCGCTGCACGGTGGAGGCAATCAGCTGCGCCACGGTGGAGGCCAGCGGCGTCACGACGCCGGCCTCGCGGGCGGCCGCGGTGACGATCCCCATGTCCTTGTGATGCAGGTTCAGCCGGAAGCCGGGCTCGAAGGCGCGGTCCAGCATCTTCTGGCCCTTCTGGTCCAGGACCTTGGAGCCGGCCAGCCCGCCGCCGAGCACTGTCAGCGCGGAGTCGGTGTCCACGCCGTAGGCCTCGAGGAACAGGACGGCCTCGGCGAGCAGCCCGATGTTGCCGGCGACGATGAGCTGATTGGCCGCCTTGACGGTCTGCCCGGAGCCGGAGGGGCCCACCAGCACGATGGTCTTCCCGACCCCCTCGAGGACGTCACGGACGGCGTCGAACTCCTCCTGCTCCCCGCCGACCATGATGGAGAGCACACCATCGATCGCGCCCTGCTCCCCGCCGGAGACCGGGGCGTCCAGCGGCTTGAGCCCTGCCTCGCGGGCCTTCTGCGCGACCTCGGCGGCCACGTCGGGGCGGATGGTGGAGTGGTCGATCCAGGTCGCCCCGGGCTGGGCGTGGGCGAGGACGCCGTCCTCCCCCAGCATCACCGACTCCACGTCCGGGGAGTCCGGCACCATGGTGATGATGACCTCGGCGTCACGGACCGCCTCGGCCACAGACGACGCCGCGGTCCCGCCGGCCTGCGCGAGCTCCTGGCTCTTCTCGGGCGAACGGTTGAAGCCGGCCACGGTGTGTCCGGCGGCGACGAGGTTCTTGGCCATGGGCAGTCCCATGATCCCCAGGCCGATGAATGCGATCTTCGTGCTCATGTCCTCTGCTCCTCTCGTGTGGGGCGGTCGTCTCGGACCGTTCCCGGTGTCTGTGTGCTGCGTGGGCAGCTGGTCAGCGACTCGCGTCCGCAGCAGGAGCGGTGGCCGCGAGCCAGTCGAAGGCGGTCGCGGTGTCCTGCTTGTACTCCAGGGCCACCGAGCCGGGGTAGCCGAGCTCACGGCTGCGGTCGATCCACTCCTGCAGGGGGAGCGCACCGGTGCCGGGGGCTCCGCGGCCGGGTGCGTCGGCGATCTGGATGTGGCCGAAGGAGGCGGCGTGGGCCTCGATGACGGCGGCGACGTCGTCGCCGTTGACCGCCAGGTGGTAGAAGTCGGCCAGCAGAGCGACGTTCTGTGCACCGGCGGCGCGGGCCGCCTCGACCACGGCGAGCGCCTCGGCGGCCGTCTTCAGCGGGTACCCCTCGGCGCCGGAGACCGGCTCCACGAGCACCACGCCCTCGATGACGGCGACGGCCTCGGCGGCGTGGACCAGGTTCTCCACAGCGAGCGCGTCCTGGGCCTGCTCGTCCTGCCCGTCCTGCCGCAGTCCGTAGAGGGCGTTGAAGGCTCGACAGCCGGTGCGGCGGCCGATCTCGACGACGATCTCGACATTGCGCTCGAACTCGTCCTGGCGGCCGAGGACGGAGACCATCCCGCGATCGCCCTGAGCCATGTCGCCGGCCCAGAAGTTCAGCCCGGCCAAGGAGACCCCTGCCTCGTCCAGGGAGGCCACGAACGCATCGACCTCGGTCCCGGAAGGCGTGGGGTCACCGTCGAAGGGCCACCAGAACTCCACCGCGGTGAAGCCTCGGTCAGCTGCGGCGCGGGCCCTCTCCGGCACGGGCAGCTCGGTGAGCAGCGTGGAGCAGTTCAGCACGTAGGACTGCGGGGAACGGTGATCGGATGTGCCAGTCATCTGGTCCTCCTGTCGGTGAGCGGATGTGTGGCGGAGGTCCCGCGACCCCGCCACGCGCTTCCGCTCAGCGGAAACATAAATCCATCTTGTGGAATATCAGCGTACGACGCCGCGGAAGGTTTCGTCAACGCCCAGGCCCACCGAGATCCTGCATGCACCCCAGAATCCCGGGTGCCCGAAGCCGGCAAGACGACGTATGGACTGCCGGAGGGCGGGCTTGACGGGATGTCTGTGATCAGGGTTACACTCATTCACGATGCGGAATATCGATGCCATATCCCGAAATACTTCCGCATTGCGAAAAGCCACGCAGGACGCCGGGCGCAGCGGAGGACTGCCCCGCCATGACCCGGGTGCGGCCGCCACGGGCCGCACCCCGCCCCAGAGAGGCAGAATGAGGTGAGCTCCACCATGAAGAAGGCCACTGGTGACAGCGTGAAGAAGCGCCGATCCATCCCCGCCGGCTCAGACCGGCCAGAAGACGAATGGCTCCCGATCAGCAAGCTGCTGACCTTCGGCCTGCAGCATGTGCTGACGATGTACGGCGGCATCATCGCCGTCCCCCTGATCATCGGCAGCGCGGCCGGGCTCCCTGCTGAGCAGACGGCGCTGCTGGTCACCGCCAGCCTCTTCATCGGCGGTCTGGCGACCATCCTGCAGAGCGTCGGGCTCCCGATGCTCGGCTCGAAGCTGCCGATCGTGCAGGGAGTGTCCTTCGCCGCCGTCGGCACCATGCTGGCGATCCTCACCGGCCCCGGAGGCGATCTGAACACCGTCTTCGGCGCGATCATCGCCGCCAGCGTGATCGGCTTCATCATCGCGCCGTTCTTCGCCCGCATCATCCGGTTCTTCCCACCGGTGGTCACCGGCGTGGTCATCACCGCCATCGGGCTCACCCTCATCCCCGTGGCCGCCAACTGGTCGATGGGAGGCGACGCCGAGACCGACGACTACGGCTCACTCGCCAACATCGGCCTGGCCTTCCTCACTCTGGCCATCATCCTGCTCTTCTCCAAGGTCGGCTCCGCCACGCTGTCCCGCCTCTCGATCCTGCTGGGACTTGTCGTGGGCACCGCAGTGGCGGCCGCGCTGGGAATGGCCGACTTCTCCGACGTCGGCGGCGGCAGCGCCTGGGTGGCCGCACCCTCGTTCCTGGGCTTCGGAGTCCCGACCTTCGACCTGGCCGCGATCATCTCCATGACGATCGTCATCCTGGTGATCAAGACCGAGACGGCCGCTGACATCATCGCCATCGGCGAGATCATCGATACACCGGTGGACCGTCGCCGCATCGCCAACGGCCTGCGTGCCGACATGCTCTCCTCCGCCGTCGCCCCGCTGTTCGGCTCCTTCACCCAGTCCGCCTTCGCACAGAACGTCGGTCTGGTGGCGCTGACCGGCGTGAAGAGCCGGTTCGTGGTGGCCGGCGGCGGCATCATCATGGTCGCCCTGGGACTGCTGCCGATCCTCGGGCAGGTGATCGCCGCCATCCCCATGCCGGTCCTCGGCGGAGCCGGCATCGTCCTCTTCGGCACGGTGGCGGGCTCCGGGATCCGCAACCTGAAGAGCGTGTCGTACGAAGGGAACATGAACCTGATCATCGTCTCGGCCTCCCTGGCCTTCGCGATGATCCCTGTGGTGCGCGAGGACTTCTACCACGCCTTCCCCTCCTGGTTCCAGACCATCTTCCACTCGGGCATCTCCTCCGCCGCGATCATGGCCGTGCTCCTGAACCTGCTGTTCAACGAGCTGAAGCTGGGCAACTCGGAGAACCCCTCAGTCTTCGCGGCGAAGCCGATCCGCATCCTGTCCCCCACCGACCTGCGGGACCTCCGAGAGGGCGACGTGTACATCGACGGCCGATTCGTGGACTGCGACGGGGAGGAGATCCCCCTCGTGCCCGAGGACAAGGTCGAGGAGGTCCGAGACGCCATCGACCGGGGCGAGGTCACCGACACCAGCCAGGTGCAGATGATCATCGCCGGCCAGGATCCTCGCCAGGCGGCCGACCCCCGGGAACGGGAGCCCGACGCCGTTGCGGAGCCCGGCAGCCCTGCTGAGTCCCAGGCACCGGCCGGAGCCCACAACGGGCAGCCACCGCGCTGACCGACGCACCGTCGGCACAGTGACAGAGAGGGCCCCTGGACGCTTCTGCAGAAGCGCCCGGGGGCCCTCTCTCATGCTGGAGCGCGGCCGCCGTCCTGGACGCACCCCGCGACCCATCCCCACGCGCGGCCGAAACTCCCCGTGGGAATGCGTTCCCCCACCCCTGGGGAGCGAAAAAATCGGCCGAACGTCGAACCCGGCACGCTGCGACGGGCACGTGGGGCCGGGGCAGCGAGGTCGCACCTGACACGTCGCGCACACGACGACGCCGCCACAGTCCGGGACTGTGGCGGCGTCGTCGTGTGCGGTCGGCCCCGCCGATGAACAGGATCGTCACCGGGGCCTCATCCGGGTCGGCTCAGAGCACGACCTGACGGTTGACGTCCTTGTAGAGCAGGTAGCGGAACGGGCCGGGCCCGCCCGCGTAGCAGGCCTGCGGGCAGAAGGCCCGCAGCGAGAGATAGTCGCCCTCCTGGACCTCGACCCAGTCGGTGTTCAGGCGATACACGGCCTTGCCTTCGAGCACGTAGAGCCCGTGCTCCATCTCGTGGGTCTCGGCGAAGGGGATCGAGGCGCCCGGCTCGAAGGTCACAATGTTGACATGCATGTCATAGGCCAGGTCCTGCGGGTCGAGGATGCGAGTGGTGCGCCACCGCCCATCGGTGTCCGGCATCGGGCTCGGCTCGATCTCCTGCTCCTGGCCCACCACGGGCCGGGGGGTGTGCCCGGCGAGCGCCTGGTGGCGTTTGCGGATCCAGTGCAGCCGGGCGGCCTCCTCCCCGACGGAGCGGAGCGACCACTGCTCCCCCGCCGGGACGAAGCCGTATCCTCCCGGAGTCAGTCGGTGAGCCTCTCCGGCGATCACCAGCTCCACCTCTCCCTCCATGAGGAAGAGGAATCCTTCGACCTCGGGCTGCGGCTCGGGGGCATCTGATCCGCCGCCGGGGGCGACCTCCAGGATGGTCTGGGAGAAGGTCACCGCCCCGCCGGCCACCGGACGGTGCAGCACCCACGAGCGGGTGTCCCGCCACTCAGGGAGCACGGTGGTGACGATGTCGCGCAGGACTCCCCGCGGGATCACCGTGTAGGCCTCGGTGACCATCGCGCGGTCGGTGAGGAGATCGGTCTGCGGCGGGTGGCCGCCGTGCGGCGCGTAGTAGGGGGTCCTGCTGGTCGTCATCGTTCAGCTCCTCTGTGGTCTTCTCGACGGGTCTTCATCATGCACCGGCCGCGGGCCGCTCGGCTCTTCTGGTGGGCCGGCCGGCTCGCCTCACGCAGGTCGCCCGGTGCGGGCAAGGCTCGCCAGGCCCACGGCGTCGAGGCCGGTGGCCGCGGCGACGTCGTCCGGCGTGACGGCCCCGCAGGTCAGTCCGCGCTGCAGATACCCTGCCAGCGCCTTGGCCGTGGCCGGCTCATCGAGCACGGCACCGGACTCCCCGGCCACATAGTCGCGGATGCGTCGGGCCGCGGCCTCGAATCCCTCCCGATAGAACAGGAAGGTCGCCAGAAAGCGCGTGGGCAGCTGGTGGGGGTGAAGGTCCCAGCCCTGATATATCCCGCGCTGCAGGTGCCGCCGTACGAGCCGACTGTGCAGGTCCCAGGCCGCGAACACGCTCTCGGCCTCGCCCACGGGGAGGATGTTGGTGGACCCGTCCGAGACATGGACTCCGGTCTCGGCGGCGGCCAGCAGCATCTGCTGCTTGGCGAAGTCCGCGACCGGATGATCCATGGACTGGTGCGCCGCAGCGATGCCCAACGAGGCGGAGTAGTCATAGGTGCCGTAATGCAGGGAGGTCACCCGCCCCTCGCCGGCGTGCACGGCAGCGGCCAGCGGGACGGTGCCGTCTGCGCCGAGGATCAGCTGCGGAGTCTCCACCTGGACCTCGAAGCCGATCCGGCCCGGCGGCAGGCCCAGGCTCTCCTCGAGGGCACCGGCCGCCAGCACCATGGCCCGCACCTGATCCGCCGAAGTCACCTTCGGCAGGGTCAGCACCAGGCCCTCGGGGAGTCCGCCGGCGGCGTGCAGCTCGGTCAGGAACAGGTCCAGGGTGCGCAGCCCTCGACGGCGGGAGTCTGCCTCCAGGCATCGGAACCGGATGCCGATCCAGGCCGGTGCGACCCCGTCGGTCAACGCCCGGGCCACCTGCTGCGCGGACTGCACGGCCCAGGCGTCCTCCTCGGCGTCGTCGCGGAGGCCGAAGCCGTCCTCGAAGTCGAGCCGGAGGTCCTCGATCGGCTCGTGCCGCAGCTTCGCGGTGACCGCCCCGGCGAGGCCGGCGACGTCGCCGGCCAGCCCGACCCCGACACTCCCGCCCGCCTGCTGGATGACCCGCTGGGCCAGCTGCTCCATCCCGCCGTGGGCCTCGACGGCGTCCAGGGCCTGGGAGCCCCAGTCTGCTGAGAGCGCGGGGGTCCACGCGTCGGCGGGGACGTAGACGGTGTGCACCGGCTGTCGCACACCGCGGTCACCGGGATAGAGGCGCTCGAGAGCCTGGTCCGCGTCGTGCAGCAGCTCGTCGACGGCGCGGTGGAGCTCGGCGCCGAGCACGGGGTGTCGGCTCATCGGTGCGCCTCCGCTCCGACGAGCGCCTCAGCAGCCCCGTTCCGACTCGCGGTCTGCGCAGCGGCGGTCGCGGCGACCGCCTCGGCGACGTTGCTGGCCACCCGGGGGTCGAAGACCGAGGGGATGATGTAGCCCGGATTGAGCTCGTCGTCGCCGAGGGTCCCGGCGATCGCCTCCGCGGCGGCACGCAGCATCTCGTCGGTGATGTCGTGGCACTGTGCGTCCAGCAGGCCGCGGAAGAACCCGGGGAAGGCCAGCACGTTGTTGATCTGGTTGGGGTAGTCGCTGCGTCCTGTCGCGATGACCGCGGCGGTCCGGCCGGCGGCCACCGGGTCGACCTCGGGGTCAGGGTTGGACATGGCGAACACGATCGACTCGTCGGCCATGGCCGCGACGTCGTTCCCGTCGAGCAGGTTCGGCGCGGAGACGCCGATGAAGACGTCGGCGTCGACCACCGCCTCCTTCAGCGTCCCGCTGACCCCGCGCGGGTTGGTGTGCTCGGCGAGCCAGGCACGGTGCGGGTCTGCGTGGGTGCCGGCGGGGCTGAGCACCCCGTCGCGGCCGCAGACGACGACGTCGTGCGCTCCGGCGGCGAGCAGCAGCTTCACGATGGCGTGGCCGGCGGCACCGGCGCCGGAGATCACGATCCGCACGTCTCCCATGGTCTTGTCCACGACCTTCAGGGCGTTGGTCAGCGCCGCCAGGGTGACGATGGCGGTGCCGTGCTGGTCATCGTGGAAGACGGGGATGTCGAGCTCCTCACGCAGCCGGGCTTCGATCTCGAAGCAGCGCGGAGCGGAGATGTCCTCAAGGTTGATCCCGCCGTAGGCCGGCGCGATGGCCTTGCAGACGGCGATGATCTCCTCGGTGTCCTGGGTGTCGAGCGCGACGGGCCAGGCGTCGACGCCGGCGAACTGCTTGAACAGCACGGCCTTGCCCTCCATGACGGGCATCGCGGCCTCAGGACCGATGTTGCCGAGGCCCAGGACGGCGGAGCCGTCGGTGACGACCGCGACGGTGTTGCGCTTGATGGTGAGCCGCCGGGCGTCCTCGGGATTCTCGGCGATGGCCTGGCAGACGCGAGCCACCCCGGGGGTGTAGGCACGGGAGAGGTCGTCGCGGTTCTTCAGCGTCACTTTGGAGACGGATTCGAGCTTGCCTCCCAGGTGCAGCAGGAAGGTGCGGTCGGAGCTCTTCTGCACCTCCACTCCCTCGAGCGCGGCCAGCGCGCCCCCGATCTCTTCAGCGTGGTCGACCCCCCGGGTGTCGCAGGAGACGTCGACGACGAGCCCTCCGCGGGTCGATTCGATGACGTCGAGAGCCGTCAGGGCAGCGCCCCGCTCAGCGACGACGGCGGCGAGATCGGTGGACGCGGTGAAGCTGGCGGGCGTGGAGACGCGGTACGTGATGGAGTACCCGGGGCTGGGGGTTGCCATGGCTCTGCCTTTCGGTCGATATTCCGCAATGCGGACTACATTGTCTACTATACGAAACTTTCTGCGTCGCGTCGACAGCCTCCCCCTCCCCGCGCCCTCCCGTGCCTGATCAGGCTTGGAGCCGACTACACTCAAGGGCGAGAGGGTCGCAGGCTGATACTGCGGCCGGAGGAGGACTGACCGCGACATGGAAGGCCCCGAGACCATGACCACCGATCCCGCGGAGGCTCCGGACGCCGTCGAGAAGGACAGCACCGCACGCCGGCCCACCAAGGGAGGCGTCCAGTCCGTGGAGCGCACCTTCGACCTCCTCTCGGTCATCGCGGCCTCCGGAGGGCAGACGACGCTCAGCGAGTTGGCCGTCGCCGTCAACCTGCCGATGCCGACGATCCACCGCCTGCTCAAGACGCTGCTCGGCCTCGGCATCGTCCGCCAGCTCCCCGACCGAGGGTACGCCCTCGGCCCCGGACTGATCCGCCTGGGCGACCTGGCGAGCCGCCAGCTGGGCGCAGTGGCACGCCCTCATCTGCGCACACTCGTGGACGAGCTCGGCGAGAGCGCCAACGTCGCCACCCTCGACGGCGACATGGTCGTCTACGTAGACCAGGTCCCCTCCCCGCACCAGATGCGCATGTTCACCGAGGTCGGGCGCCGCGCCCACACCCATGACACCGGCGTGGGCAAGGCCATCCTGGCCACCCTCGGGGCCGACCAGGTGCGCCGGATCGTGACGACGGCAGGGATGCCCGCCCACACCGAGCACAGCATCACCACCCCCGAGGCGCTCGAGGACGAGCTGCACACCATCCGGACTCAGGGCTATTCCGTGGACGAGCAGGAGCAGGAGCTCGGCGTCCGCTGCTTCGCCGTGTCCGTGCCGGAGGCGCCCGCACCGCTGGCCATCTCCGTCTCTGGCCCCACAAGCCGAGTGGACACGGCCTTCGCCGATCGCGCGGTGCCCCTGCTGCGCCAGGTCGCCGCACGGATCTCCCGGGAACTGCGCAGCTCCTAGCAGGTGACGGCGGGCAGTCGGGCTCCTGCACGGAGCCACGGCGAGCCGATGCCCTGGATCACCGACCCTTGACTCAACCCGCCTCACTGGCGATACTGATATCACTCCGTGGAATCTACTTTCCGTATTGTGGACTCCTTCGGGGATCACTCAGAGCCGAAGGAGCGTGTCATGGGTGCTCACCGACCGACCGACGACGCACGGCCCCTCCCTCTCCCCTCACCGGCCGCCGAGGACGACGCCGCGTGGGACTTCGAGGGCGGGGACGACCCGGACTTCTTCATCCCGCCGCGACCTCTCGCGGAGACGCCCCTGATCTGCAGGATCCCGGGGCTCGGCAGCAGACTGCCGCAGTGCCGCTGACTCTGGTTCAGGGACACAGAGAAGGGGTCGCCATCCCGTGAGGACAGCGACCCCTTCTCTGTGAGGCAGCGGCAGAAGCTCACCGGTGCGGCTGCCGCTGTTCAGTGGTGGTGGTGTGGTTCAGGCGTCTCCACCAGTGCTTCCAGTACTGCCCGCATTGACATCAGCCAGGCGATACTTGCGGATCGCTTCCTCAGGGACCCCGGCATCGATCTGGCCCTGCTGGA
>NZ_JAOSZD010000011.1:0-84811 GCF_034438835.1 Nesterenkonia sp. HG001
GCGATCTGGATCATCGACTCCCCTACCCGACAGGCCCTACCACTGGGGGAAACCTCCAGGCACTGTGCCGACGACATCATCGACTCAAATCCCACGGCCACCTCGAGATACCCGCACGTCCGGCCCCGGATCCAACCTCACCAGAACCAGCCCCACCTCGAGAACCATGTCGCCACCGCGCGCCTGCAGTCCGACTCACGCCTGACGTCCGTCCATCGGAGCGCCCCGTCGGGCTTTCCGCCCTGCCGCGCCGACGTCGTCCTTCACCGGTCCGTGGTCCGGTGGACCTCCTCCACTGCCCCACCCCGGTCCAGCTGCTGTCCTGAGGGCCGGCTGTACCGTTGCGCCCGTCACAGACCGGCCACGCCCTCCTTCATCCTGGCGTGCAGCTCGCGCAGCCCCCGGCGATCGGTGCGGACCTCGATGATCCGCAGCCCGAGCCTGTCGTCCGGGTGAGCGAGCGCCTGCCCCAGCTCGCCCAAAGTCTCGACCCTCCGATGCTCCACCGCGAACCCGGCCGCCACGGAGGCGAGATCCACCGCCTGCGGGGTCCCGAACAGCCGCTCCACGGCATCTGCCTGCCCGGGACGTCGCCCCACCTCGCCGTGCTCCAGCTGGTCGAAGATCGCCCCGCCGCCGTCGTTGACCACCACCACGTCCACGCTGGGCGCCTGCTCCCCGGAGGGCAGCAGCAGCGCGTTGAGGTCGTGCAGGAACGTCAGGTCCCCCACCAGCGCCGTCACCCGATGCCCGCGGGACAACGAGACGCCCGAGGCTGCCGAGACGTTGCCGTCGATCCCGGAGAGGCCCCGCAGCGCGAACAGCCGCGCGGGCCCTGGCTCGCCCAGCCGAGCTGACAGGTCGACGTCACGGATCACCGAGGAGGACCCCAGAAGCAGCGGGGTCCGGACGGTCTCCGCCACCGCCTGCGCCACCTGCACCGAGCTCAGTCCGCCGGCCGACGCCTCCGCCAGCTCCCGGTCGACGACCTGCTGCGCCCCTCGGCCCAGGGCCAGCCACTCCTCCAACCATCCTTGCGGCGGGGCGCCGGCGAACTCCCGGATCCGCTGCGGGTCTGCCTGCACCGGACGAGGCAGGCGCTCATCATGCCAGCCGACCCCTGCGGGTCGATACTGGACGACGTCAACCCCCTCGGCGGCCAGCAGCCGCTGCACGGGGCGGGACAGCGTCGGCCGCCCGGCCACCACCACCCGCTGCACGGAGGCGGTCAGCCGTCCGGCTGCGCTCGTCTCGGGCGCCTGCAGCAGCAGCCGGTAGGCAGGCACTGCCGCATCGGCGTGCCGCGAGCCGCTCGTCGGCTCGGCCAGCAGGGGGTGGCCCAGTTCCAGGGCCAGCTGTGCCACCTCCGCCGGAGCGTCGTGTCCCAGCACGAACACGGTGCGCACGTCCGGCTCGATGTCCTGCACAGCTCGCAGGCTGCGCCGAATCTGCTCCCGGGCCGCTTCCCGTTCCTGCGCGTCGAGCCCGTCCAGCAAGGTGCTGCTTCGCCCCTGCTCGGCCGGCCGGGCCGGCGAGTCCGGGAGCACGGGGCGACGGGCCCACCGCTGGGGAGGCGGCGGGGCCTCGCCGTCGGGTGAGCGCGGAACCAGAGGATCCCGGAAGCCGATGTTCAGATGCACCGGGCCCGGCCCTCTCCCACGGGACTCGGCGGCCTGCCGCATCAGCAGCGACACCTGAGTCTCCGCGGAGAGCAGGTCATCCCGGGAGACCGGCTCCATTCGGACCTCCCCCTGCTCCAGATGGATCTCGTCGCGCACTCGTGCCGCGAACATCCCCTGCTGCCAGGTGGTCTGGTTCGCCCCAGTGCCGTGGAGCTCTTCGGGCCGATCGGCGGTGATCGCCACCAGCGGGACCCCGGCCATGTCGGCCTCCATCATCGCCGGCATCAGGTTCCCGACCGCCGTCCCGGAGGTGGTCACCACCCCGGCGGGCCGCCCGGAGTCCAGCGCGATGCCCAACGCCGTATAGGCCGCCGAGCGCTCGTCGATGCGCACATGCAGGCGGATGGCCCCCAGCTGCTCGGCCTCGGCCAGCGCGTAGGCCAGCGGTGCGGACCGCGAGCCGGGTGCGATCACCACATGTCGCATGCTCAGACTCAGGCCACGTACCACCCGACGGGCAAGACGCAGGGCCTCGGCGTCCTCGGAGTCATCGAATTCGCGAAAGGGACGCCTACTGGAATGCATGCCCCAATCCTAAGACGCCGCTTCCTCCAGCACCGCGTGGGCGGCCCGCAGCCGCTCCTCCCACCAGGCTCGGCGCTCCCCCTCCACACGATGCTCGGCCAGCAGCCGTTCCGCCGGCTCCGGAGCCACCACCACGCCGTCGCGCAGCGGCACCGGCAGCGCCCCTTCCCAGGGGATCAGCGGGTGATCGACGACGTCGGCGGCCAAGAGCGCCGCAGTGCCCAAGCCGCAGGCGAAGGGCAGCGAGTCCAACCGGGCGGCCAGCGCCAGCCCGGCCGCCAGACCGATGGAGGTGTCCAGGGCGGAAGAGACGACGGCGTCCAGTCCGGAGGCACGGACCACCTCCGCCGCTCGACCCACACCGCCCAGCGGCGGAACCTTGACCACGATGAGATCAGCCGCACCCAGCCGGGCCACACGCAGAGGATCCTCGGCCTTGCGCACGGCCTCGTCGGCGGCCAGGAGAATCGGCACCCCCCGGCGGTGCAGCTCTTCGCGCAGCACGGCCAGCGGCTCCACCCCGGCCACCGGCTGCTCCGCATACTCCAGCCGGTCGCCGACGACGGCGGAGATCGTCTCGATCGCGTGAAGCGCCTCCGCGTGGCTCCAGCCGCCATTGGCGTCCACGCGCAGCCCGGCATGCGGCACCAGGCGAGCGACCTCACGGATGCGGGCGAGGTCGTCTGCGAGGTTCTGCCCCGGTTCTGCCACCTTGATCTTCACCGCGGGGATGGTCTCCGGTCGCCCGTAGCGCTCCAGCACCGCGGGGACCTCTCCGGCCGTGACGGCCGGCATGGTCGCGTTGATCGGCACGTGGGTGCGCCGCGGAGCCCCCAGGCCGCGCCAGCCGGCTTCCACGGCGGCGTCCAGCCATGCCGCGGACTCGGCGGCCGCGTATTCGGGGAACGGCGCGAACTCCGCCCAGCCGGCGGGACCGCGCAGCAGCATCGCCTCGCGGACGATCTGCCCGCGAAATCGAGTGCGCATGGGCAGCCTGACGACGACGGCGTCGTCGAGCAGCTCCTCGGGGTCCGGCAGGCGTGTCATGGCCACAGTGTAGGCACCTTGACGATGCCGGCCTGCGATACTGGTGCACATGTCCGCTGCCTCGTCCCGCCCCCGTCCGCCGGCACGCCGCACCTGGCTCTGGGTGCTGGGCATGCTGGTGTGCGCATTCACCCTGGTGGCGGTGCACGAGTTCTTCATCCGCTCGTCCACGGGCCAGTGGCTGGAGCAGGCCACCCTGGAGTCCCGGTACTGGAACATCACCCAGGGCCCGCTGCAGAACGACACCCTCCGGGAGGTGCTGGGGGCGGCTCCGACGGTCACGGCGATCATCGCCGGGGTGATCTTCCTCGCCATCACTCTGCTCCGCCAGCGTTTCGTGGGTGCCGGCATCGCAGTGGCCGTGTTCCTGGGGGCGAACATCACCACCCAGGCACTGAAGGGCGTGTGGATCCACCGGGTGGACCCGGACGTGCCGATGTCAGACCCCAACATGCAGCTGTGGTGGTGGGACGTCGCGTCGTTCCCCTCAGGTCACGCCACACTGGCCGCGGCCGCCGCCGTCGCCGTGTTCCTGGTCAGCGCCCCGCACCAGCGCCCTTTCATCGGGCTGTTCACCGGGCTGCTCGCTGTCTTCTCCGGGGCGGCGATCTTCATGACCGGGCACTTCGCCTCCGACATCATCGCCGCCTATCTGGTGGTCGCGCTCTGGGGGCTCCTCGGCGGCTGGCTGGTGATGCGCACCGGCGAGCGCTGGAACACCGTGACCCTGGAGGATGACACCGCCGTCGGGGCGGGCGCCGGCCTCGCCTGGTTCCTGGGGGTCGTGTTCTGCGTGGCCGCCGGGCTTGCGCTACTCTTCGCCGGCGGCTGGGAGGCGATCCGCACGGCGGCTCAGGACCCCAGCGGCTGGCACTGGCTGGCCGGCACCCTGCTGCCGGTGGGACCGGGCTTCCTGCTCTGCGCTGCCGGGATCACCTTCTTCGACGCCGAGGCCGGTCGCCGGCACCACGGGCAGCCCGTGCATGCGCCGCAGCAGTCCGACCATCCGGTCCCCCCGCAGTTCACCCACCTCTACGAGGTCTGATCCAGGGGCCTCGGGCTCAGGAACGCCAGTCGATGCTCGCCCAGATCGCCAGGCCGAAGATGACCATGGCCGCGAGGATCACGAAGAGCCAGTTCAGCTTCACCTGGAAGTCCGGCTCCCCGTGTCCCTCCCCTGAGGGGCGGCGATTGTTGATCAGCATGGGCGGATCGGATCAGTGGCCCGCACGCAGCCGGGTGATGAGTTCCCTGGACTCTTCCGGGCCGTAGGGCAGGATCGGGATCGCCTTGGTGGCGTCGTTCACCGCGTCCCGCAGCGCCTGCTGGGATACCGAGTGCCCCTGCTGCATGCGCCGTCGCATGGAGGCGACGAAGTCGGCGTCGACCGGTCTGCCGTGGCCCGGGATGATCCGGGAGAAGCTCCCGGCCATGGACCAGATCCGGCCCAGGGTACGCACCCACTCCATGGGATGGGAGTCGCGGAAGCTCGGATCCGTGCCCTCGCGGACCAGATCGCCGCAGAACATGATGCCGTCGTGACCCTCCCGGCGGACCACGACGACGACGTCGCCGTCGGTGTGGCCACGGCCCAGGTGCTCGACGACGACGTCGATGCCGCCGATGTCCAGAGACACCGGGCCCTCCTGCACCAGCTGCGTGGAGGTGGCGACCTCGGCATCGCGGTGAGCCAGGATGATCTCCACCCCCTGTTCACGCAGGAAGGCGTTCGCCCCGATGTGGTCACCATGGCCATGGGTGTTCACCACGACCAGCTCCACGTCGGTGACATCTCGGACGGCGGCCAGCAGGGCGCGATGGTCGCCCTCGGCCGGCCCGGGATCGATCAGCACGGCCTGCCGTGTGCCGACCACCAGGCCGATGTTCAGGGGTGTGACTCCGCCGTCGACGGTGGTCATCCAGACGTCGTCGTCCACGCGGGTGAATGGGGCGAGGCCAGGGGTCGCGGCCATCGTGATCACCTTCTCTGCCAAGCGGGTGCCCGTAGTGCTTCATTCTGCACCACGGACACCCCCTTGGCGAGGAACGACTCCGTCAGCTCCGACCTCAGTCGGCTGCCGGGTAGTGACCGTCCGGGATCGGCACCTGCTTCCAGTCGATCTGGTGGCCCAAGTAGAAGTCCGGGTAGGTCGGCTGGTTGTAGGCGGTCTGCTGGAAGGCGACGCCGACCCGGTACTGCGGGTCATGCATCAGCGTGTACAGGCGGCGGTCGGTCACCTCGGTGGAGGTGTGGATCCGCAGGGCCTCGCTGTCCGTGGTGCGCAGCACGAGCTCCTCGCGCCAGTCGCCGAAGACGTCTGCCACCAGGGAGGGGTTCCCCTTGGTGTAGTTGTTCGTCAGCGTCCCCTCAGCCTCCAGCAGGGTGCCGTTCTGCCAGTCCTCGATCCGCGGGGTGGCCTCCCGGTCGCCGCTGATCAGCTGGGTGGTCATGTCCGCCGCCCACCTGATGCTCATGTTCGTGCCGGGGACGGCGCCGTCGACCTGCTCGCCGTCGGCGGTCCACAGTCCGGTGGCGCCGTCGTCCTCTCCCGGCGGGATGGAGGCCCAGGCGTGGTAGCCGGCGGTGTCCGGGTCGATGTCGCCGACCATCCCGCGGCCCACATCGGTGCCCGTGTAGCCGCCCCACAGGGTCTCTCCCGTGGCGGCGTCGCGCATCACGTAGCCATACGGCGCCCAGGGTCCGGCCTCATGGACGGAGAAGATCTCCTGGCCGGGACGTGCGGGGTCGAAGTGCCCCACGTGCAGCGCATCGCCATGTCCCAGCGGAGCCTCCTGCCCGGCGATCGGGCTGTCGGGATGCCCAGTGTCGGTGGAGGAGTACAGCAGGCTGCCGTCGTGGTCCAGGGTGGCGGAGCCGTAGATGATCTCCTGGTTGCCGTCGCCGTCGACGTCGGCCACGCTCAGCGAATGGAAGCCCTGGCCGGCGAAGTCCCCCAGCTCGGGATCGGTGCCGGGGCTGCCGTGCGGCCTGGCGTCGAAGGGGTTGTCCATCGGCACATGCCCGGAGTCGGCCACCCACCGCTCGGTGATCTGCTCGCCGTCGAAGTCGTACGCCGCGGCCGCTGAGCGGGTGTAGTACCCACGGGCGAAGACGGCCGACGGCGCCTGGCCGTCCAGGTAGGCCACACCGGCCAGGAAACGGTCCACCCGGTTGCCCGGCTCGATGCGGGACATCGCATAGTCGCCCCACATCAGCCCGTCGTCGCCACGCTCGGGCGTGTACTCCACCGTGTCCAGCTCAGCACCCGACTCACCGTCGAAGACCGTCAGGTACTCGGGGCCGTGGACGATGAAGCCCTCGAAATTGCGCAGGTCGTTGCGATCGCTGCGCTCGGGCGCGTAGTCGTCGATGAAGTGGTCGGCCAGCTCGCGGGCATCCGCGTCGCTGAGCGGATACTCGTGGGAGGGCTCCTCGCCGAAGGCCTCCTCCAGGGTCTCCGGCCACTGGCCGGAGACCACCTCCGGATGCTCGTGCCAGCCGCGGAACATCTCGACCACATGCTCGTAGTAGTCGTCGGCGCTGAGCCGGTAGTCATCCTCGTGGCTGTATCCCGCGTCGAGGTCGGCCTGCGGCATCGAGACGTGCTCGCCGTCGCCGGCCACGGTGCCCGGGGCGGTCTTCATCATGATCTCGGAGGTGCCGTCGCCGTCGAAGTCGTAGACCAGGAACTGCGTGTAATGGGCTCCGGCGCGGATGTTGGGGCCCAGCTCGATGCGGTTCAGCAGCTTACCGTCGAGGGTGTAGGTGTCCACGTAGACCTCCCCGGTGTAGCCCACCTGGGAGACGTCCTTGGAGTTGCTGGGGTCCCATTTCACGATGAACTCATAGCGTCCGTCACCGGTGACGTCCCCGACGGAGACGTCGTTCGCGTGGTACTCGTACTCCTCCCCTGCCGGAGTGACGCCGCCCTCAGGCTTGTCCAGCGGCAGATCGTAGTGGCCCTCGGCCCAGACCTCGGCCTCACCGTCGGGGCCGTTGTGCGGTGCGTTGCCGACCGGGGTGACGGTGTAGGTGGCGTCAGCGTCGCCGTGCGCGTCGTGGAAGTTGGTGGAGTCGTTGACGGTGGCGATCCGCTGCCCGTCACGCAGGACATGGAAGTTCGGCCCCTTCATCCCATGGCCGGTGTGGCCGCTCACCTCGTCACCCAGCAGTCGCCAGCTGAGGAAGACGCCGTCGTCGGTCCCGACGGCGACCAGGCCGCGGTCCAGGGCCTCCAGCTGGTGGCCCGGCTGCGGATCGGCGGACACGGATCCCGCCGTCAGCGTCAGCGCGGCGGCTCCCGCCAGGACAGCGGCGGCGGTACGTGCTGTTCGTCGTCGATAAGGCACAGGCTCAGCTCCTCGTTCAGCGCTCTCGGATCATCCAACGTTGTAACGTAGATCACCCTAGAGCGGCGCGGTTGCCCTCGACAACAGTGATGCTAAAAACGTTTCAACCCTGGTGATCACCGCGCCGGCACGGCATGATGACCTGCGCAGCACGCCAGGAAATCACCCCGGCGGCACGATTTCTCCCTGTTGCCCGCCTCACAGCGCGCGATAGGGTCAGCCCATCATGACTATGGATTCACTGCTCCAGATCATCGGAGACATCGAAGAGATCGCCTGGAACTGGCTCGGCATCTGGGTCATCATCGGCGTCGGCGCCTACATGACCATCCGCACCGGAGTGGTCCAGCTGCGGCACCTGCCGGCGATGTTCACCGCCATCGTGGAAAAGGCACGGCGCGACGACACCGGACGCACCAAGTCGCTTTCCGCCTTCCAGGCCTTCACGATCACCGCCTCCGCCCGCGTGGGCACCGGGAACATCGCCGGCGTGGCCGGGGCGATCGCCATGGGTGGCCCCGGAGCGATCTTCTGGATGTGGGTGATGGCCATCCTCAACTCCGCGGCCTCCTTCGTGGAGTCCACCCTGGCCCAGCTCTACAAGACCCGCCGCTTCGACACCTTCAAGGGTGGGCCCGCCTACTACATCCAGCGCGGACTAGGCTCGCGCAGCGGCGGCATCGTCTTCGCCGTGATCTTCATCTTCTGCTTCGCCCTGTCCTTCACCTCTCTGCAAGCCAACACCGTCGTCGACGCCGTCACCGGTGCCGCAGGCGCCACCGGAATGGCGGACACCACCACGCTGACCTGGATCCTCGCGGTGGTGCTGACCGTGCTGACCGGACTGATCGTCGTCGCCGGCCTGCGCAGCGTCGCCCGGGTCGCTCAGAACGTGGTGCCGCTGATGGCCTCGCTCTACATCATCCTCGGGCTCGTGGTGATCATCATGAACATCGAGGAGCTGCCGCGGGTGCTCACCCAGATCCTCGGCGACGCCTTCGACATGCGCTCCGCCGCCGGTGGTGCCTTCGGCATGGTGATCATGGCCGGGGTGCAGCGCGGCATGTTCTCCAACGAGGCCGGTATGGGTTCGGTGCCGAACGTCGCGGCCACCGCCGACGTCTCCCACCCCGCCAAACAGGGTCTGGTCCAGACCCTCGGCGTCTACCTCGACACGATCATCATCTGCTCGGTGACCGCGTTCATCATCCTCTTCACCTTCGAGGATCCCCTCGGCGCGGAGGCCAACCTCGGCGTCGAGCTCACCCAGGGCGCCCTGGAGGCGAATCTGGGCGCCTTCGGCGCCATCGCCTTGGCGGTGATCATCACCCTGGTGGCGTTCACCTCCATCCTGGGGAACTACTCCTACGGCGAGGCGAACATCCTGTTCATCTCGTCCTCGGAGACGGTCCGGAAGATCTTCGCTCTGGTGCTCACCGGAGTGGTGTTCCTGGGATCCATCATGAGCGTGGACCTCGCCTGGGCCATCGCCGGAGTCACCATGGTGATCATCGCGCTGTTCAACCTGGTGGTGATCTGTCTGCTCGGAGGCAAGGCCTTCCGACTGCTGAAGCACTTCGACTCCCAGCGCAAGCAGGGCCTGGACCCGGTCTTCGTGGCCGAGGACATGCCGGACCTGAAGAACGTGGAGTGCTGGGATCGCGAGGACGTCAGCGACTACCTGCAGCAGCGAGAAGCCGCGCCAGGTTCTCAGGGCAGGTGACCTGCGGCCAATGGCCGGAGTCCAGATCCACCAGCTCGACGTCGGATCCGGCCGCCAGCTCCGGCATGAAGCCAGCCGCCAACCACTCCCGGCAGTCCGCAGTGCTGAACTCCGGGCAGATCACCGTCACCGGGATGTCATGCCGCCGGGGGTCTCGGTAGGCCACCGGAGTCTCCAGCACCCCGGCCGGGCTGGGTCGCATCATCGCCTCCAGGCGGGCGCGGGCACCCTCGTCGAGGTCCCGGACGTCAGCGGGCTCGAAGCCCGCCCAACCGGGGAAGGGGACGTCCCTGCCGTCAGCGGGGAACCCCTCCAGGAACGGCCGCCCCTCAGTGGCCGGCATACCGCCGATCATCACCGTGCGGGTCACTGCCTCCGGCCGGGCGTCGGCAGCCAGGTGCGCGAGCGTGGCCGACGCCGAATGGCCGACGACGACGGCGCCCTCCGGGTGGGCGTCGACGGCGGCGAGCACCGAGTCCAGATGATCGTGGAGGGTCAAGCCGGAGCGGTCGGCCTCGGACGCCTCCAGCCCTGGAAGGGTGAGCGGCTGCACGGTGTGGCCGGCCTGCCGCAGCAGGTCGGTGACCGGTCCCCAGAAGTCGGCGGCGAGCCACAGCCCCGGGATGAGGATGAAACGCATGGAGGAAGCCTTCACCCGGGCAGGCGGCGGGTCAAGGCCTGAGGGCCCGGCACCCCCTACTCCGGTAGGGGGCAGAGATGGCTCCAGCGAGTGACGCCGACACGCTGGCCGGCTCTCTACGCTGAGCGCATGAGTATCACCAGCATCGACACCCCGAGCACCGAGCGGGGCAGCGGCGTGGACACCGCCACGCGCATCCCCCGCAATACCTTGACCAAGGACTTCGCGGCCCTGGCCGCGGAGGTCAAAGAGGCTGGGCTCATGGACCGCCGGGCCGACCGGTACATCCTGCGGCTGGTGATCCTGGGACTGGCCACCGCCGGCTCCCTGGCACTGATGCTGACCCTCGGACAGAGCCTGTGGCAGCTCGCACTGGCCGGAGTCTTCGGGATTCTGTTCACCCAGCTGGCCTTCCTCTCCCATGACAGCGCGCACCAGCAGGTCTTCGCCTCCGGGCACCGCAACGAGTGGTTCTCGCGCATCGTCGGCAACCTGGGTGTGGGCCTGAGCTACGCCTGGTGGTCCCGGAAGCACGGGCGCCACCACGCCAGCCCCAACACCATCGGGCGCGACGGAGACATCGCCACCGGCGCCCTCGTCTTCGTCCCCGGCGAGGAGAAGGACCGCACCGGGTTCATGGGCTGGATCACCCGTCACCAGGGCTGGCTGTTCTTCCCGCTGCTGACGCTCTTCGCCTTCGCCCTGCACTACAACGCGGTGCGGACGATCATCCT
Source organism: Nesterenkonia sp. HG001 (assembly GCF_034438835.1). Lineage (NCBI taxonomy): Bacteria > Bacillati > Actinomycetota > Actinomycetes > Micrococcales > Micrococcaceae > Nesterenkonia > Nesterenkonia sp. HG001. The sequence continues at coordinate 10,702 of NZ_JAOSZD010000011.1, forward strand.
GGAGCCGAAGGTCAAGCACCGCGCCGTGGAGGCCGTGCTGATCACCGTGCGCCTGGTGGGCTTCCCCGCGCTCGTGCTGCTGACCCTGGGACTTCCTCTGGGTCTGGCGTTCCTCGCCATCCAGCTGGTGGTCTTCGGCGTGTACATGGGCGGCAGCTTCGCCCCGAACCACAAGGGCATGCCGCTGATCCCGAAGAACGAGCGTGTCGACTTCCTGCGCCGGCAGGTGCTGACCTCCCGCAACATCCGCGGCGGCGTGCTCATGGACTGGGCGATGGGCGGCCTGAACCTGCAGATCGAGCACCACCTGTTCCCGCGCATGCCCAGCATGAATCTGCGCAAGGTCCGCCCGATCGTTCAGCGCTTCTGCGCGGAACGGGACGTGCCCTACACCGAGGCCGGCATCATCGAGTCCTACGGCATCATCCTTCGCTACCTGAACCGGGTGGGGCTGGGATACGCCGACCCGATGGACTGCCCGCTCATCACCCAGTACCGCGGACGCTGAGACCAGCCGGGTGGGGCCGGGATCTGTTCCGGTTCCCTCAGTGCCGGCTCGCCCAGTGTGGGCTGTGCATGAGCCCCAGGACGAGGCCGAACGGATCACGCACCACGCCCGTGACGAATCCCGCCTCTCGGCGCACCAGGGGCTCCACTTCCGTGGCTCCCCGCGACACCAGGTCATCCATGGCCGAGGCGACATCCTCGTCGGGACCGATCCGGAACTCCGCGTAGGCCGGCTCCTGGGCTGATGGACGCAGGAAGTAGGGCTGGAGGTCGAGCAGGTCGCTGTACCAGGCGATCACCGCCGGCACGTCCTCGACGTAGTGGGTCTGGGTCGTCATTCCTCGCAGCATGGCGTTCTCCTCATCTGATGTGTGGGTCTGGGGCCGGCACCTGGGGCGTCCGTGATGCCAACTCCACTCTCCCAAGGAAAGTGCTCAGGGTATGAGCACTTTCCTTGCTACGCTCTCCCCATGCGCGCCCACCGCCTCATCGCGGTCCTCCTCATCCTCCAGACCAGGAAGCGGGCGACCGCACGGGAGATCGCCGACGAGCTGGACGTCTCCGTGGCCACGGCCCGCCGTGACCTCGAGGCCCTCAGCACGGCCGGTGTGCCCGTCTACTCAGAGGCCGGGCGTGGCGGGGGCTGGCGACTGGTCGGGGGTGCCCGCACCGATCTGACCGGACTGACGGCGTCGGAGGCTCATGCGCTCTTCGCCGCCCTGGGCTCCACCGCGACGACGGCCGGCCAGCAGACCATGCTGCGCAAGCTCCAGCGCGCGATCCCCGAATCCTTCCACCTCGAGGTCGCCGCCGCGATGAGTGCAGTGCGGACAGACGCCGCCCGGTGGGGACAGCAAGCACAGGACCATCCCGCAGAGGTGGATGCTCTCCAACAGGCGATCATCCGGGGCAGAAAGGTCAGCCTCGACTACACGAACCGGGCAGGACACCGTCAGGACGTTCCGTGTGGACAGGATCTCCACCCTGAGTGCCACCGGCGAGCCGGCCCGACCAGCCCCGATGGATCTCGACGAGGCGTGGCGGGCCGTCGTCGAGCGGTCCGAGCAGGAACGCTCCCGCATCGTCGCCTCTGTGTCCGTCCGCGAAACGGACTGGCCGGTGCTCCGGCACCATTTCGGACGTCACGCGCAGCACGTGGAGGACCGGCCAGAAGGCCGGATGCTGGTGCAGGTGGCCGCCCACACCGTCCGTGGGCTCGCCGAGCAGCTGGCCGGCTGGGGGCAGCACCTGGAGGTGCTGGAGCCCGCCGCTGTCCGCGCTGAACTGGCCAGGATCGGCGCTGAGCTCCTCGACGCCTACGGCTGAGCGCACCTCACGCCAGCGGCAAGCGCGCCTCCACACAGAACCCACCCTCCGGCGTCGGGCCCGTCTCCACCTCACCCCCGACTGCGCTCACCCGTTCCCGGATGCCCGCGAGGCCCAGGCCCGCACCGGGGGCCGGGACGAGATCACCTGTGGGTGGGACGGAGTTGACCACGCTCAGCCGCAACCGACCGTCGGCGACTCGAGCGGTGACCTCCACTGTCGACCCCGGCGCATGCCGCAGCGCGTTGCTCAGCGCTTCCTGCACCAGGCGGTAGGCCGCCAGGCCCACCGCGGAGGGGATCTCCGGCAGTGCCCCGAGTCCATGGGCACGGATCGTCGCCCCGGAGGCTCGGGTGGACTCGACCAGCTGACCGATGTCCTCCAGGCCTGGTGTGGGCCCGGTGGGCGCCTCGTCCTCGCCCCGCAGAATGCCCAGCAGCATCCGCATCTCCCCCAGAGCCTGCCGCGACGACCGGGCGATCTCGTCGAACTCCCGCTGGGCCGACTCCCCGATGCCCGGAGTGCGGTACTTCGCCGTGGCCGCCTGCACGCTGATCACCGACATGCTGTGAGCGACCACGTCGTGCAGCTCGCGGGCGATCCGATTGCGCTCCTCCAGCTCCCGGCGGCGCTGCGTCTGCTGGGCGCTGTCCTCCTCAGAGGCCTGCAGCCGCCCGGCGTTGAGGATCCACTGCCTGGTCAGACTTCCCAGGAGCACCACTCCGGCGCTCACTGAGGCGAAGACGATCGCCGTGCTCAGCGCGCCGCTGGGAACCTCCGGAGCGGCGGCCAGCACGGCGGCGGCGGTCAGCAGCGCGCTGGCCGCCCATCCGCTGGCCGCGCAGTACCACCGACGCCGCAGGGCGGCCACCAGCAGCACCCCACACTGGGTGAGCAGCACCGTCACCGGCCACGGCCACACTCCGACGCCGGACTCCGCCGTGGCTCCCATCAGGGCCGCCGCGGCGACCAGCGACAGCCCGACCCCGCTCCACTGATGACGCAGCGTCAGCACCAGCGCCCCGCAGTGGGCGATCGTGAGCACCATCGCCCCGGCCACGTTGACCTGATAGACCGCGGCCGTCACCGGCCACCCCACCGCGCACAGCACGACGGCGGCGAACACCGCTCCCATCCAGGACCAGGCCTGGGCACTGAAGGAGGCGCCGGTGGAGAGCGCCGAGGGCTCGATCGCCGGTGCCTCCTGAGTCGGCGAACCACCGTCGGGCAGCCGCCCACGACCGCCGGCGCCCAGCAGGCTCGTGGCAAGCACGGCGTCCAGCCACGCCAGGCCGTGCATGAGAGCCGGCAGGGTGACCAGGAAGATGACCCCGATGATGAGGAAGACCGCCGAATCCAGGAGGTAGCGGCTGACGTCGCCCGCAGGCAGAACGGCCGGCGCGATCAGTTCCAGGAGCTGGATGAGTCCGCGCTCCCCCGGGAGGAAGCGGGACCAGAAGAAGTAGGTGATCCCGGCCGGACCCATGGCGATCCACAGCACGGCGATGACGAAGGTCACCAAGCGCACCGGCAGCGCGATGACGGACTCGAAGACGAGGTCGAGCCAGCGCCGAGGGTCACTCAGCAGCTTGAGCATCCCCGCCATGCCAGGTCCGCGCGGCCGGTAGACCACCGGTTCGGGGATGGCACCCCACAGCCACAACCTGCGGCGGGAGAGCTCCGCGAAGCCGGAGGCGACGATCAGCGTCAGCGGCAGCAGCAGCGCCCCGAACCACAGCGGAGCGGTGACGATGGAGGCCGCGGTCAGCGAGATCAGCAGGCTGAACCCGAAGACCGCGATGGGCAGCCCGGGGAGCACATAGGCACAGTCGCGCAGCAGTCGACGGATCATGGCATCGATCCTGAGTCAGAGGTTCTGATGGTCACATCACACCATAGAGCGATGTCCCTGCGGTACCGGGGCGGTAGCGTGGTGACCATGCCCTCCGAGACCTCTGCCGCCGTCCGCGTGCTCATCGTGGATGACCAGTCCATGATCCGCGCCGGCTTCGCCGCTCTGCTGGACGCCCAGGAGGACCTCACCGTGGTGGGCACCGCGGAGGACGGCCAGGGGATCGTCGACGTGGTGCGGCAGACTCGGCCGGACGTGGTGCTCATGGACATCCGCATGCCCCTGGTCAACGGGCTGGAGGCCACCCGGCTGATCGCGCAGATGCCCGGGACTCCGCCCCGGATCCTCATGCTGACCACCTTCGACGCTGACGAGTACGTGTTCGACGCGCTGCGCGTCGGTGCCAGCGGATTCCTGCTCAAGGACGCCACCCCGGAGGAGCTGACCCACGCGGTCCGGGTGGTCGCCGCCGGCGAGGCGCTGCTCTCCCCCAAGGTCACCCGCACGCTGATCGCCGACTACGCCGCCAGACCGTCGTCGAAGCGCAAGACCCACCTGCTGGCGGACCTGACCGATCGGGAGCGCGAGGTCATGACGGCCGTTGCCCGCGGCCGGGCGAACAGCGAGATCGCGGGCGAGCTGCACCTGGCCGAGCAGACCGTGAAGACCCATGTGTCCCGGATCCTCACGAAGCTGGGCCTGCGCGACCGCACGCAGATCGTGGTGACCGCCTATGAGTCGGGACTGGTCCGCGCCGGGGAGTGACAGAGCCGGCAGAACGTTTCCGAAGAACCGCATCTGCCCTCGCGAGGTTGAGCAGCTGAAGAGCCACCGGATACAGGTGGAGGGGAACGGCTGGCGCGATGATCCAGAGCGCGGGCCACCACAGCCCGGAGACCGCAGCAGACACGGAGAAGGCCGCGTGGATGAGGAATCCGAGAGCATGGGCCACGGCAGAGGCACGCATGGACGACGCCACGTCCTCGAGGTCCGCCAGGGAGACGACCTGCTCGCCGGGCGGACGGATGAGTCTGTTCCACCCGATCACCGTGAGCAGCCGGTCGAAGAGCGTGACGCCCGCCCTCCGCAGGAACCTGGCGAGCCCTTCCGGCACGCAGAAGGCCCTGCGCGGGATGACTGACGCCAGAGGGCGGCCGACGAACACCACGGTGCCGAAGGTCCCCATCGCGACACACAGCGCGAAGGCCGGATGTGCAGGCCCTATCTCCGACCACAACCAGCCCAAGGCCGCCAGGAGTGCGGCCAACGATGCGAGCGACGTCACCATACCGACATCAGCCTACCAACGGCGGCCTGGCCCGAGGCGGGCGCTCCCCCTGCCTCGGATATCGTGCTGAATTCACGCCCACAGCCCTCAAGATCGCCTCGCGACCTGATTGAATGAGGACCATGTCTGAGATCCCCGCTCCCCCGCAGGCGAAGAAGGTCCCCACCACCCGCACCCACCACGGTGACACCATCACCGACTCCTACGAGTGGCTGCGGGACAAGGACTCCCCGGAGGTCCAGGACCACCTGCACGCGGAGAACACCTACACCGACGCCGTCTCCGCGGAGCAGAAGCCGCTGCGTGAGGCGATCTTCTCCGAGATCAAGCACCGCACTGTGGAGACCGACCTGACGGTGCCCTCTCGCCGCGGCGGGTTCTGGTACTTCACCCGCACCATCGAGGGTGAGCAGCACTCGATCTACTGCCGCGTGCCGGTCAGCGCCCCGGACACCGAGACCGCCGGTGCCCAGGCCCTGGAGTCCTGGACACCGCCGGAGGTGGAGCCCGGCGTCGCGCTCCCGGGTGAGGTGACCTACTTCGACACCAACGCCGAGGCGAAGGCACACTCCTTCTACCAGCTGGGCGGGATGAGCATCGACGAGTCCGGCCACCTGCTCGCCTACTGCGAGGACACCACGGGCGATGAGCGGCACACCTTGCGCTTTCGCGACCTCACCACCGGGGAGAACCTGCCCGAGACCGTCGAGGACGTCCACGGCGCCGCAGTCCTGGACCCCACCGGAGCCCGCGCCTACTACATGGTGGCCGATGAGACCTGGCGCCCGTGGCGGCTCTATGTCCACACCCTCGGCACCGACGCCGCACAGGACCGGCTGCTGCTGGAGATCAGCGACGAACAGCTGTGGACCGGATTCGGGCTCTCCTCAGACAAGCGGGAGCTGATCATCGTCTCCGGCAACTCGGAGTACGACGAGACCCGCCTGCTGGACCTCACCGACGCCGACGCCGAGCCGGTGCTGCTGATCTCTGCGGCCCGTCGTCTGCTGCACAGCGTGGACCCGATCGAGCTCGACGGCCAGCGCCTGCTTCTCGTCACCCACAACGCCTCCGGGCCGAACAACGGGCTGAGCCTGACCACAGCGGAGTCGCTGGCCGCCCAGGCCCTCGACGAGGAGCTGGATCTGGGCACCGAGGTCCTCACTCACGAGGACACCGTGAAGCTGGAGGGTGTGGCCGTCACGGCCGCCCAGGTGCTGGTCAGCGCCCGGCGGAACACCGTGGAATCGGTGCAGCTGCTCTCTCTGGACACGCTGCGGCAGGTGCGCGACGGCGGGTCGCCGGTGCCGACGTCGTCGCTGCCCGGCCCGGCCTTCGACGAGGAGCTGTTCACCTGCGCCGTGACCTCCGCCGAACATGAGGCCCCGCTGTTCCGGGTGCTCTACACCTCGTGGTTCACACCGCCACGGATCTACGACATCCCGCACGCTGCCACGTCCGACGACAGCGCCGCGCCGACGCCGATCCTGCGCCGCGAGACCCCGGTCAACGACGTCGACCTCACCGCCTACCGGGCGACCCAGACCTGGGCACCGGGCGAGGGCACCGCCCCCGACGGCAGCCCTGTCCGCGTCCCGATCACGGTGATGCACCATCGCGACGTCACCCCTGACGGCACCAACCCCACCCTGGTCTACGGCTACGGCTCCTATGAGATCAGCATGGACCCGTCCTTCGGGATCCCGCGGCTCTCCCTGTTGGACCGGGGCGTGGTCTTCGCGATCGCGCATGTGCGCGGCGGCGGGGAACTGGGCCGCTGGTGGTACGAGGACGGCAAGAAGCTGACCAAGGCCAACACCTTCACCGACTTCATCGCCGCCACCGACCAGCTGATCAGCGAGGGTTGGGCGGATCCGGCGCGGATCGCCGCCCTCGGCGGCTCCGCCGGCGGGCTGCTGATGGGCGCCATCGCGAACCTGGCCCCGGAGAAGTACACGGCGATCGTCGCGCAGGTGCCCTTCGTGGACAACCTCACCTCCATTCTGGACCCGGACCTGCCGCTCTCCGCCCTGGAATGGGAGGAGTGGGGCAACCCCATCGAGGACCCCGAGGTCTACGCGTACATGAAGTCCTACTCCCCCTATGAAAACGTCCGGGACACCCGGTATCCGGCGATCGCCGCAGTGACCAGCCTCCATGACACCCGGGTGCTGTACGTGGAGCCGGCCAAATGGGTGCAGGTGCTGCGCGAGCACCAGCAGGGCGAGGCCCCGGTGGTGCTGAAGATCGAGATGGACGGCGGCCACGGCGGCGCCTCCGGCCGCTATGAGTCTTGGAAGGAACGCTCCTGGGACTACGCGTTCCTGGCGCACCACCTGGGTGCCGTCGAGCGGCGGTTCTGATGGGTGAGGCCGTCGCGGTCGAAGGGCCCTGGACCGAGAACCCGGACATGGTGCAGGTCTACGACGTCGAGAACTCCGGGATGTGGGACCACGAGTTCTATGCCGCACTCATCGAGGAGAAGGGTGCCCGCCGGATCAGCGACATCGGCTGCGGCACCGGAGTGCTCGGCGTCGAGCTGGCCCGCCGGGGACTCCAAGTCACCGGGGTGGACCCCGCGGCGGCGATGATCGAAGCCGCGCGGTCCCGACCAGGCGGCGAGACCGTCACGTGGATCCAGGGCACCGCGGAGCGGCTGCGCACGGCAGTCGCAGACTTCGCGGTTATGGAAGGCCATGTGGCCCAGTACTTCCTGCCCCGCGGCGAATGGGACGAGGTGCTGCGCCAGGCTCACCGGAACCTGGTGCCCGGCGGGTGGCTGGCCTTCGAGACCCGCAATCCGCAGGGGCTGGAGCTTGACGCCTGGGATGCCGAGCACACCCGCGAGACCCAGCCGCACCCCGACGGCGGTGAGTTCACCTCCTGGGTGGAGCTCGCCGCCGTGGACGAGGCCTCAGCCGACGCTGAGGCCGACGGTCCGCTGATCACCCACCGAGGCCACACCGTGCTGCCCGACGGACGGCACCTGGTGGTCCACGAGACCCTGCGCTACAGGAGCCTGCCCACACTCATCGAAACGCTGGCCGAGGCCGGCTTCGCCGTGGCGGAGATCTGGGGCGACTGGGACCGCGAGGAGCTGCATCCGGACAGCCCGGAGATCATCATCCTGGCGCAGAAGCTGTAGGTCCTGGTCAGCGCCGCGCCTGGCGGATTAGCTTAGGGGCATGCCTTGGTTCGCGTGGATCGTGATCGCCGCCATCGTCGTCGGCGGCCTCATCGCTGTGGCCACCGTCTGGTCCGAACGTGGGATCGGTGCCCCGCCTGACCGAGACGAGCTTCAGCGGCTGAAGCGCCGGATCGCCGAGCTGGAGGAGCAGCAGCAGTCCGCGAAGCAGCTCGAGGGGCCGCATATCCCGACCCGCGCCGAGGAGAACCTCACCGCCGAGGACCGTTGGCGGCTCGACATGCTCGAGGCCCGGTTGGAGAGTCTGGAGTCCCGAGGCGAGGGCCCGGATACCGACGAGGACGGGAACAGCGACGAGGAGAAGCCTTAGAGCGCCCGGGCGTACTGACCGTGCGGTCCGGTGCGGGCGATCGGCTCCCCGTCGAGCGCCAGCACGAAGTCGGTGGCGTCGTCGTCGCCTCCGGGCAGCCGCTGGGCGATCTCCGGGAGCACGTTCACACCTTCGTTGGAGATCCAGCGGGCCTCGGAGGCACGGACCTGCCGAGCGAAGGACTCCCGATCCTCCAGCGGCAGGTAGGCCAGCACCGCGGAGTGGAAGACCACCGGTGTGGCCCCGTGGGGAACCTGGGAAAGCAGCTGCGGCAGCATCCCGTTGAGATCCCCGCGCACCAGCGAAGGCGGCTGTGCGGCGACCAACAGAGCTCCCGCGTGGATACGGTCCAGGCGGTATTCCATCCCTGGCCACACCAGGGTCTCCAGCCACTCACGGTCGTCGTCGCGGCGCAGGTCCAGCGGATTGAGGTCCACTCCGGCCCGCCAGGCCACCTCCGGGAGCGACGACGGCGGTTCGATCCCCTCCAGCGCGCAGTCCAGGTCCACCTCGGCACGCACCGGTCCGGTGGGCTCCAGGGTGATGGGGCCTTGCCCCGTACCGTAACGAATCTCCCAACAGTCCGGGTACAGCAGCAGTCCGGCGGAGGCACCCACCTCGATGAGCGCCACCGGGCCCTCGATGCGCGCGAGAGCGAGGTTCAGGACCGCACTGCGTCCCGGTTCGTTGGTCTGGGTGCGACGCTGCCGCATGGTGGCGGCGATGTCCTCCCAATGCGTGATGATCTGCGGGCGGGCATCCTCCCATGGTTTCAGCGGGGTACCGTGCAGCCGGGCTGCGGCGAAGAGCAGATTCGGCTGCCGCTTCTCCGCCGGCAGGGTCAGCAGTCGGTCGAGGATCTCGGTGTCCTCGGCGACGCCGAGGGCCCAGTCCTCGTACAGCACGGACACCGGAGCCGCTTCGACGTGCCCGAAGTGCCGGTAGAACTCGCGCAGGTGGTCCAGGTCGCCGTCATGTGTGATCTCCCGCATACCCTCACCCTACGGGTGCGACCGGGTTTCGGGAACTGACCTCGGAGAAAGGCCCGGTGGCACCTCGGGTACGGTGTCCGCATGGAGGAGAGGACGGAGTTCACGCCGGCGCGGCACGCCTTCCGCTTCCCCAACAGATTCCGCAACGTGATCTGGTCCGGGCGCCTGCCGCCGTGGACGGGCCGAACGAAGACCGTCACCAGCCGAGGACGCTGCGGCGGCATGGTCTTCTCCGCACTGGACCACTTCCATGCGGGGAGGCCCGTTCCGCCGTCGACGCCCCATGACTTCGACGGCGCGGAAGTGCCGCCCGACGGGCACCCGCTCGCCGACCACCTCCACTCCCGCCAGCTGCACAGCATGGTGACCAGCTGGTGCGGGGCGCTGAACGGGCTCCGGTTTCTGCTGTGGAGCCTGCTCCCCACCGCCGCCCTGACCACACGGACATCTCGTGAGCTGGAGAAGATCGTGGCCTCCATCGACGACGGCGTCCCGGTGGCGCTGGGCCTGGTGACCGCCTCATCCGTGCGGCCAGGGCACCTGGGACGGAACCACCAAGCCGTCTGCCACGGGTACCGTAAGAGCAGCTCCGGCGAGGTGGATCTGCTGATCTATGACCCGAATCATCCCTACGATCCCTCGTCCCCAGAACGCAGCGACATCGTGCTCCGCCGGGCCGACAGCGAGACCTCCGGCGCTGAGCCGCCGTCATTCCCCTACCGGTCGTCCTCCACCGCGGGACGCACCCGGTACTGGCGCGGCTTCTTCCTCGAGCGCTATCGGTTCCGGACTCCGCCGGCGCCCCTGCGCTGACGTGTCCACGGCCACGTCATCAATGCCCAGACCGCCGCGACGAGCACGATCTCCCAGAAGATGAAGATCGGCCAGGGCCCGAGAAGATCCAGGATCGAGGCTCCGGGCGGGTGGTCGTTGAGAAAGCCGTAGTTGGTCCCGATCAGCGCGTTGATCCCCATCACCAGCGCCGCCCAGAGCAGCACCGCGCCGAAGGCGAGGCGGAAATCTCGCCACTGCGGACGGTACCCCAAGCCCCAGATGAGCCCGATGGCAACCAGCAGCACGGTGATGTGCAGCCCCCAGTAGAACGGGAACTCCACCGGCGAGAGGCGGAGCTGGCTCGGATGCGGACTCAGCAACGCCTGAGTGTTCAGCGTCAGGCCCCAGTAGTAGGTGATCGCGACCGCCCAGCGGGCCCGCCAGATCAGCGCCACGGCGGCGATCAGCCGCAGCACGTCAGAGAAGTGCAGCGGCAGCGACCGGCCGATGTCCCAGTTCTCCGGCAGCATCCACCAGCCCATCCACGCCAGGGAGGCGACCAGCAGGACCCACCCGCCCGTCGTCGTCACCGGGCGTTCGGCGTCTCGGCCGCGCAGCCGGCGGGCGGCCACCACGACGACGACGGCGAGCGCGGCCGCCAGCCCCAGCAGGGCGAGGTGCCGGGCACCGAAGACCTCTGGGGCGGCTGCGGCGATCACAGGGGTCACATCTTCACTGTACGTGTGAGCGGAGCACCGACCCCACAGTCCGGATCGCCTCACGGCTTCGCACCTGGTGTGTGAGATCGCACCTCCGACGTTGGGGGTGCGATCTCACACACCAGGTGCGGACCAGCGAGCGCCGGCCGGAACAGCAGCACGGAGCAAGGGCCGCGCGCCTCACTCTGTCACGAAGACTCCCACGAGGGAGGTGAACACTTGCCATGAGATGTGACGTGCACTACATTTCCGTTCATCGGGAGAACAAAATGTGCTCACTCGCCGATCTCCCGCCGCACCCACCGTGCCGCGACCCGGCACAGCTCCGAACCGGACGCGGAAGCCTGATCACCTTCCCAGCCGGACCGTGAACATTCCCACGAAAGGTGATGACATTCCCATGACCACCGCTCAGACGCTGCCCACCCGGACGGCGACACGACCCCCGCTCCCCGGCCGCGTCCGCCGGCTTCTGCACCGCCGCGCCGTCGCCGTCGCCGCCGCGCTGGCCATGCTGTGCGGGGCCGTCCTGGCCACCCCGGCCTCGGCCCAGCCGGTCTACGAGGACACCCAGGGTTATCACGACGGCTACTTCTACACGTTCTGGACCGACGCTCCCGGGACCATCACCATGAACCTGGAGCCGGGAGGCAGCTACTCCACGCAGTGGGGAGACACCGGGAACTTCGTGGTCGGCAAGGGCTGGTCCACCGGCACGTCCCGGACCGTGGACTACTCCGCGACGTTCAACCCGTCGGGCAACGGCTACCTGGCCCTCTACGGATGGACCCGTGGTCCGCTCGTGGAGTACTACATCATCGAGGACTACGGCACCTACCGTCCCACCGGTGACTACAAGGGCACCTTCTGGTCGGACGGCAGCTACTACGACATCTACGAGACCACTCGGGTCGAGGAGCCGTCGATCGACGGCACCCAGACGTTCCAGCAGTACTGGAGCGTCCGGCATGACACGCGCACCAGCGGGTCGATCACCACGGCGAACCACTTCCACGCGTGGGAGCAGGCCGGCATGCCGCTGGGCAGCCACGACTACCAGGTCATGGCCACTGAGGGCTACCAGTCCTCCGGCAGCTCGTCCGTGACGGTCCACACCGCCCCGTGATGCGCAGGCCCTGACCCCAGCCCGAGACTCTGCACCCCGGAATCACGATCGCACCGCCATATCTGGTGAGGCAGACGTGATTCCGGGGTGCAGAACGGCCGGAACCCACGACGGCGGCGGTATCGTGAGCCGCATGACCATTCACGCGGCCCGAGCGTCCGGGTGGCGCACACGCCCCGAATCGCCAACGGATCCCGCCGATGCGGCCTCCGTGCGCCGCATCACGCGCGCCGCCTTCGAGACCAGCGCCGAGGCAGATCTGGTGGACGCTCTCCGGCAGGACCCTGCCTGGATCCCCGGGCTCTCCATGCTGGCGCTGACACCGGAGGGTGAGCCGGTGGGCCACGCCTTGCTGACCCGCTGCCACATCGGTGAGATGCCGGCCCTGGCCCTGGCTCCCTGCTCGGTCGTCCCGGTTCACCAACGCACCGGAGCGGGATCGGCCGCTACCCGCGCCGGGCTCGACGCCGCCCGGGACCTAGGCGAGGACGCCGTTGTGGTGCTGGGCCACCCTGAGTACTATCCCCGGTTCGGCTTCGAACGAGCCTCCTCCCACGGGATCAGGGTCGGCTTCGACGTCCCTGACGAGGCTCTGATGGCACTCAGCCTCACCGGTTGCCCACTGCCGACGGGGACGATCCGGTACCCCACACCGTTCGGCGTCTGAGACTGGTCCTCTGCACCCCGCGACGGCGGCGGTATCGTGACACCCATGACAGCGGATGAGCACTGGGAGCGGCTCCTCACCGCCCTGGAGCAGGACGACACCATCCTGGAGCAGACGATCCGTGACATCCGCGCCACCGTACCGGGCTACGACGACGTCCCGGACTCCGCCCTGGAGTCCTCCGTGCGGCGCAACATCGCCCTGAGCATCCGGACTGTGCGTGCCGGTTTCGAGCCCTCCCCGCAGGACGTCAGTGAGGCCGACGCGCTGGCCTCGGAGCGCTATGCCCAAGGCGTGCCCGTGGGCAGCGTGTTGGCGGGCTTCCGAGTGTGCATGTCCGTGATCCTGCACCGCCTGCTGGAGCACGCCCCGGCCCACCGCATCCCTGCCGACCAGGTGCTGGCCTCCTCCACCATCCTGTGGGCACTGGGAGACGCCTTCTCCTCCCGGGCGGTGCTCGTATACCAGGACAAGGACCTCGCCCGAGCTCTGGCCGACTCCACACGCCGGGCGGCATGGATCGGCGACGCCGTCGCCACGTGGATGGAGCCCGCGGAGCTGGCCCGGGGCGCGGCTCTCTACGACGTCCCCACCTCCGCGCCGCTGCGCGCCCTGGCCGCCGACTCCCACCCGGAGGCCGACGTCGACCGCCAGCGCGCCCTCGACGACTGGGCAGAGCGGGCCGGAGTGAGGATCCTGACTGCAGTCCGCGCCTCCTCGCTGGTGGGGATCGTCATCGGAGAACCCACTCCCGGAGTCCACCCGGCCCGGCTCACCGCGGCGCTGGGCCCCGCCGTCGCGCTGGACGAGCTGCCACGATCCTTCGAGTCCGCCTCTGCGGCCCTGCGTGCCGCCGAGGCGGTGGGCCGCACCGGACTGGTGGATCTGGAGAGCCTGTCCTGGCGGGCCGGGGTGCACGCCTCCCCGGAGGTCACCGCTCTGCTGAGGGAGCGCTACCTGGCGCCGCTGGAGGACACCGGCAGCTTCGGCGAGCATGTGCTCGAGGCCCTGGAGGCGTATCTGACCCACCGACTGAGCATCCCCCTGGCGGCCCGCAGCATCCCCGTGCACGTCAACACGCTGCGCTACCGGCTCCAGCGCTTCGGGGAGATCGCCGGGGCAGATCTGGGCGACCTGGACACCCTGATCGAGATCTCATGGGCGCTGGCGTCCCGGCGGTCCGGCCCACCCCGTGGCGGTGCTTCGTAGCTCGACACAAGATCCGCGTCCCAGCGTTGAACATGTCGATGTAGCCCAGATCACAGTCCGCGGAGCATGCTGGTCCACGGCGACGAGATCCCGTCGCCCGACCACCACCTCCGAAGAGGAGACCTCATGATCCTGGGCATCATCGGCATCATCGTGTCCCTGCTGCTGCTGATCACGCTCGCCTACCGGGGCGTGCCGGTCATCCTGGCCGCCCCCATCTCCGCCGTCGTCTGCCTGGTGTTCTCCGGGGCCCCGATCCTGGCCTCCTACACCGAGGTGTTCATGCCCGCGATGGCCGGCTTCGTGGGCAGCTGGTTCCCGATCTTCCTCGTCGGGGCCATCTTCGGGATCCTGATGACGGTCACCGGCTACGCCGAGTCCATCGCGCGCTCCGTGACCGGTTGGATCGGCAGCCGCAGCGCCATCGCCGCCACGGTGATCACCTCCGCGCTGATGACCTATGGCGGCATCAGCCTGTTCGTGGTCGCCTTCGTGATGTACCCGCTGGCCCGCGAACTGTTCCGGGTGGCCGACATTCCGCGCCGGCTGATCCCCGGCACCATCGCCTTGGGCATCTTCACCTTCACGATGACCGCCCTGCCGGGGTCCCCTCAGGTGCAGAACATCATCCCCGGCCAGTTCTTCGACACCGGTGCCTACGCCGGCCCGGGGGTCGGCATCCTCGGCGGCACGCTGATCTTCGGACTGGGCCTGCTGTGGCTGGAGCACCGCCGTCGCAGCCTGATCACCAAGGGCGAGCACTTCGAGTCCCCGGAGTCCAAGAAGGTCATCGGCGGCTCCGCCGACGACGGCTCCTCGGTCACCACCGCGCTCTCCCCGCCGAACCGCCTGGTCCCCTTCCTGCCGCTGCTGACCGTCTTCGTGGTGAACTTCGCCTGCACCCTGGTGATCTTCCCCGCCCTGGACTGGTCCTACCTGCAGGAGGACACCTTCGGCGGCATCACCTACGACTCCCGCGCCGGGCTGTGGGCCGTGATGGTGGCCATCCTGGTCGCCATCGCACTGATCGTCGCGATGAACTTCGGCCAGTGGAGCACCCTGAAGGTCGGCTTCAGCGACGGCGTCAAGCGCTCCATGCTCCCGATCTTCTCCACCGCCTCCGAGGTGGGCTACGGCGCCGTCGTCGCCTCGGTGGCGGCCTTCGCCGTAGTGCGTGACTCCGTGTTCGGCATGGGAGCGAACGCCCTGGTGACCTCAGTGGTCACCACCTCGATCACCGCCGGGTTGACCGGCTCCTCCTCCGGCGGGATGACCATCGCGCTGAACGCCCTGGGCGGGGACCTGCGCGCCATGGCTGAGGCGGAGGGGATGAGCCTGGAGATGATGCACCGGCTGACGGCCATGGCCGCCGGCGGACTCGACACCCTGCCGCACTCCGGCGCGGTGGTCACCCTGCTGATCGTGTGCGGGCTCACCCATCGCCAGTCATACAAGGACATCGGTATGGTGACGCTTGTCATCCCGGTGCTGGTCGTGGCCGCGCTGATCGCCCTGGTCTCCGCCGTCGGCGGCTTCTGATCCGCACCTGCCAGTCCCGAGACCTGCCCGCCCCGACAGCTGATCGCCCCAACCTCATCCCCGTTCCCCAGGAGGAGATCCATGGACCCCCAGCCCACCCGGACCCCGCCGATCCCTGCCGACGCGCTGGCCGGACGTCGCGCCGTCGTCACCGGAGGGGCCTCCGGCATCGGGGCGGCCTGCGTGCGGGCCTTCGCCGCCGCCGGTGCCACAGTGACGGTGTGCGACCTCGACGGCGACGCCGCCCGCACGCTGGCCGCGGAGGTCGGCGGCGCCGCCTGGGCGGTGGACCTCTCCGACACCGCCGCCCTGGAGGAGCTCGGCGAGGAGTCCGGGGTCCACGAGGCCGACATCCTGGTCAACAACGCCGGCATCCAGCGAGTCGCACCCCTGCACGAGTTCGATCCCGAGGCGTGGCGGCTCATGCACCG
The DNA here is from genome assembly GCF_034438835.1 of Nesterenkonia sp. HG001. Taxonomy (NCBI): domain Bacteria; kingdom Bacillati; phylum Actinomycetota; class Actinomycetes; order Micrococcales; family Micrococcaceae; genus Nesterenkonia; species Nesterenkonia sp. HG001. The sequence continues at coordinate 26,647 of NZ_JAOSZD010000011.1, forward strand.
GCTGATGGTCGAGTCCCCGTTCCTGCTGATCCGGGCCGCACTGCCCGGCATGTACCAGCGTGGCTTCGGTCGGATCCTCAACATCTCCTCGGTGCACGGGCTGCGCGCCAGCCCCTTCAAGTCCGCCTATGTGGCCGCCAAGCACGCGCTGGAGGGCCTGTCCAAGGTCACAGCCCTGGAGGGCGCCGACCACGGCGTGACCTCCAACTGCCTCAACCCCGCCTATGTGCGCACCCCTCTGGTGGAGAAGCAGATCGCCGACCAGGCCCGCATCCACGGCATCGACGAGGACCAGGTGATCGAGCAGATCATGCTCACCGAGTCTGCGGTCAAGCGGCTGGTGGAGCCCGAAGAGGTGGCGTCGCTGGCCACCTGGCTGGCCTCCGACGCCGCCGGCATGGTGACCGGCACCTCCTACGCCATCGACGGCGGCTGGTCGGCGAGCTGACCGGCCGCAGACCCTCCCGCGACCACGCAGTCCTTCAGCCCCCGTCCCAGCCCCAGTCCAGCACCCAGTCCCTGAGGAGGACCCATGACCATCGACAAGACCGTGGCGACCGCCGCTGAGGCAGTCGCCGACATCCCTGACGGCGCCTCGCTCGCCGTAGGAGGCTTCGGCCTCTCCGGCAACCCGATCCAGCTCATCGAAGCGCTGTTGGATCAGGGCGCCTCCGGGCTCTCCGTGGCCTCCAACAACTGCGGAGTGGACGGCTGGGGCCTGGGCGTCCTGCTCGCCGCCCACCGGATCGCGAAGATGACCTCCTCCTATGTGGGGGAGAACAAAGAGTTCGCCCGGCAGTACCTGGAGGGCGAGCTCGAGCTGGAGCTGGTCCCGCAGGGCACGCTGGCCGAGAAGATGCGTGCCGGCGGGGCCGGGATCCCCGCGTTCTACACCCGCTCCGGGGTGGGCACCCAGGTCGCCGACGGCGGCATCCCGATGGCCTACGACGGGTCGGGCGGCGTGGCCAAGGAGTCTCCGCCCAAGGAGGTCCGCCCCTTCACCGTCCACGACGGCCGCCACCTGGAGTTCGTCCTCGAAGAGTCGATCGTCACCGACTTCTCCCTGGTGCACGCCGTGCGCGGCGACCGGCACGGCAACCTGGTCTTCAACAAGGCCGCACGGCAGTTCAGCCCCGACGCCGCCATGGCAGGCCGGGTCTGCATCGCCCAGGTGGAGGAGCTCGTCGAACCCGGGGAGATCGACCCCGATGCCGTCCACCTGCCCGGGGTCTTCGTACACCGGATCGTGGAGGTCGGCCCTGAGATCGAGAAGCCCATCGAGAAGCGCACCGTCCGCAGCGACGAGAAGGAGTGATCGCGCCATGACCACTGAGACCCGTGCGGGCTGGACCCGCGACCAGATGGCCGCCCGCGCCGCCGACGAGCTGCCCGACGGCGCCTATGTGAACCTGGGCATCGGGATGCCCACGCTGATCCCGAACCACATCCCGGCCGAGCGCACCGTGGTGCTGCAGTCCGAGAACGGCATCCTCGGAGTGGGCCCCTACCCCGCTGAGGACGCCGTGGATCCGGACCTGATCAACGCCGGCAAGGAGACCGTCACGGTGCTCCCCGGCGCGGCGTTCTTCGACTCCTCCACCAGCTTCGGCATGATCCGCGGCGGCAAGATCGACGTGGCCGTGCTGGGCGGGATGCAGGTGGCGGAGAACGGCGACCTCGCCAACTGGATGGTGCCCGGCAAGATGGTCAAGGGCATGGGCGGTGCCATGGACCTGGTCCACGGGGCGGAGCGGGTCATCTGCCTGATGGACCATGTGGCCAAGGACGGCTCCCCGAAGATCATCCCCCAGTGCACCCTCCCGCTGACCGGCAAGGCCGTGGTGGACCGCATCATCACCGACCTGGCGGTGATCGACGTCGTCGGCTCCGAGAACCAGCCGCGCCTGCAGCTGGTGGAGACCGCACCGGGCGTGAGCGAGGCACAGGTGCGCGAGGCCACCGGCGTGGAGCTGCACTGAGTCCTCCTGGGCTGCACCGGGACGGGCATCCGCCCTCGGACCGACTGGTCGGTAGACTCTGGACGTGACCGACGCACAGAACACCGACGCACCGCACAGGCCCGCGCCGCAGCCGACGCTCCCCACGAAGGTCTCCGACGTCTTCGACCCCTGGCAGTGGCGCCAGGTGGAGGGCTTCGAACTGGAGGACATCACCTACCACCGGCGGGTCGAGCGCGACCGCGACGGACAGGTCCTGCGCGACCTGCCGGCCGTCCGCATCGCCTTCGACCGGCCGGAGGTGCGCAACGCCTTCCGCCCGGGCACCGTGGACGAGCTCTACCGCACCCTGGACCATGCGCGCATGACCCCCGACGTCGGCGCCGTGCTGCTGACCGGCAACGGCCCCTCCCCGAAGGACGGCGGGCACAGTTTCTGCTCCGGCGGGGACCAGCGCATCCGCGGCCGTGACGGCTACCGCTATGCCGAGGGTGACACGGCCGAGACGATCGACCCGGCCCAGGCCGGACGGCTGCACATCCTGGAGGTGCAGCGACTGATCCGCACCATGCCGAAGGTCGTGGTCGCCGTGGTCAACGGCTGGGCCGCTGGCGGCGGGCACTCCCTGCACGTGGTGGCGGACCTGACGCTGGCCTCGCGGCAGCACGGGAGGTTCAAGCAGACCGACGCCACCGTGGGCTCCTTCGACGCCGGCTACGGATCCGCGCTGCTGGCCCGCCAGGTGGGGCAGAAGAAGGCCCGCGAGATCTTCTTCCTGGCCAGAGAGCACTCTGCCGACGACATGGTCGCCGCCGGGGCCGTCAACGAGGCGGTGGACCACTCCCGGCTGGAGGAGGTCGCGCTCGAGTGGTGCACCGACATCGCCGCCCAGTCCCCACAGGCGGTGCGGATGCTGAAGTTCGCCTTCAACGCCGCCGACGACGGGCTCGCCGGCCAACAGGTCTTCGCCGGGGAGGCTACTCGGATGGGATACATGACCGACGAGGCCGTGGAAGGCCGCGACGCGTTCCTGCAGAAGCGGGACCCGGACTGGTCCAGCTTCCCGTACTACTTCTGAGCCCCGAATCCACGTTGCCCAGGAGAACCCATGAACCCTCCTGCACCCTCCCCCGACTTCTGGATCGGCCCTGTGCTGGAGGCGCTCGACGCCGCTCTGCGCGGGGAGACTCCCCCGGTCGAGTTCCTGCCCTCCGACGACGACGGCGTCCCGCGCTGGGTCGGCCGCCCGGACGCAACGCTGGCTGAGGGGCCACGCCCCGCCGTCGTCGTGCGCACCTCCGGCTCCACCGGCACCGCCAAGCAGACGCTGCTGTCGGCCGAGGCGCTGCAGGCCTCCGCGGAGGCCACCGCACAGGTGCTGGGCGGCCACGGGCAGTGGCTGCTGCCCCTGCAGCCCAGCTACGTCGCCGGTCTGGCGGTGCTCTCCCGCAGCCTGGTGGCGGGCACCGTGCCGGTCCCGCTGCTGGCAGGCACCACTGATCCGGCGACCTTCGCCCAGGCCGCCGAGCAGATGACCGCGCAGCGACGCTTCGTCTCCCTGGTTCCCACTCAGCTGAGCCGGCTGCTGGAGGCCGGGGACGCCCGCACTGTGGAGGCGCTGCGCCGTTTCGACACAATCCTGCTCGGCGGCGGGGCCTCGCCCGCACCGCTGCTGCGCCGGGCAGAGGATCTCGGGCTGACCGTGGTGCGCACCTACGGGATGAGCGAGACCTGCGGCGGCTGCGTCTACGACGGCCGCCCGCTGCCGGGCGTCGGAGTGGACACCGACGAGACCGGGCGGGTCCGGCTCTCCGGGCGGATGGTCGCACTGGGCTACCTCGATGACGAGGAGCTGACCGCCGCACACTTCGACGTCGCGCCCGTCACCGGGCACCGGCGCTTCCGCACCGACGACCTCGGCGCCCTCACCTCCGGCGAGGACCACAGCGCCGGGCAGCCGAGGCTGAGCATCTCCGGACGCGTCGACGACGTCATCAACACCGGCGGGGTGAAGGTCTCCGCCGAGCAGGTCCGGGCCACGCTGCTGGAGCATCACGCCGTCCGTGACGCCTTCGTGGGGGCCGCTCCGGACCCGGACTGGGGCCAGCGGGTCTGCGCCGCCGTGGTGCTGGACGCCGTCTCCCGCAGCCAGAACACCCTGGACGGCCTGCGCGCGGCCGTCCGGGAGGCGCAGGGGCCGGCCGCGGTGCCCAAGCAGCTGCACGTGCTGCCGGCGCTGCCTCTGCTGGCTTCCGGGAAGCCGGATCGACGAGAATTGCTCAGGATGTTCGCCGGCTGACCAGCGAGACCTCAGCACCACCGGAACGTATCACCGCCCGCACGCAGCACCGCCCGCACCATCGAAGGAGATTTGTGGCCACCACCCAGGACTGGATCGCCGGAGCCCGCCCCCGCACGCTGCCCATGGCGGTGGCACCGGTGGTGATCGGTGCCGCCGCGGCCGCCGGACTGGGCTCCTTCGATCTGCTCATCGGAGCCCTGGCAATGATCGTCGCACTGGCTCTGCAGGTGGGCGTGAACTACGCCAACGACTACTCGGACGGGGTGCGCGGCACCGACGACGCCCGAGTGGGTCCGATGCGGCTCACCGCCAGCGGCACGGCCTCCCCGGCGGCGGTGAAGGCAGCGGCTTTCATGTCCTTCGGGGTCGCCGGGGTCGCCGGGCTGGTGATCGTGGCGCTCTCCGGGATGTGGTGGATGGTGGCTGTGGGGGCGCTCTGCGTGCTGGCCGCCTGGTGGTACACCGGGGGCTCGCGCCCCTACGGCTACCTGGGACTGGGCGAGGTGATGGTGTTCGTCTTCTTCGGGCTGGTCGCCACTCTGGGCACCACCTGGGTGATGGCCGCCCAGCTGAGCGCCGCGGCCGTGGTGGGTGCGGTGGGGGCCGGGCTGATCGCCTCAGCCCTGCTGATGGCCAACAACGTCCGGGACATCCCCACGGACACAGAGTCCGGGAAGCTGACGCTGGCCGTGCGCCTGGGCGAGCGGAAGGCGCGGACCAGCTACGTGGCGATGATCGGCGTCGCGGTGCTGCTGCCGCTCTCGCTGGCGACGACGAACCCCTGGTTCCTGCTGGTGGTGCTGGTGTGGCCGCTCTGCGCCGGGCCGGTGCGGATCATGCTCTCCTCCCGGCACACCGGGAGCGCGCTGATCACCGTCCTGCAGCTGACCGGCCAGGTGAGTCTGGCGTTCGCGGCGACGATGACGGCCGCGATCCTGCTCGGCTGAACGGGCCCGCGGCGCTGGGGTGATCAGACGCTGGGGTGATCAGTTGTTGCGCGGGTCCTCGACGTCTGTGTCCTCTGCCGCCTCCCCGGTGGCATCCTCCGGGTCCTTCGCGGGCCGCCCGTTGCCTGGGTGCTCCTCCGCGGCGCCGGCGGCCTGATCGGTGGTGCCAGTCTCAGGCTGCGGGGCGTCGTCGGGCTTCTCCTGCTGCTGGCCCTTCTGGATCTGGTCCTTCTGCTTGGCCCTGAGCTCGGCCTCCTTGCGGCGGAGCTCCTCCTCGCGCTGCTTCTGCCGACGCTGGATCTCGAGGTTCTGCAGGAAGTTGGGGTCGTCGTCGGGGGCAGAAGTGCGTTTGGGCGCGGCTCCCGGGGTCCCTGCCCTGGGGCGGCCGAGGCCCAGCCACAGCCCAGCGCCGAGGAACGGCACGAACACGATCACCGCGAGCCAGGCACTCTTGCCCAGGACCCTCACGCGGTGGCGCGGGGTCTGGATGCATTCGATCAGGCTGTAGATCATCAGCCCGACACCCACGATTCCCAGCGGGACGATCACCTTCAACATATCTTCCAGGGTAGTTCATCGGCCCTGCCTGTTCACGCCGAGACCGCCTGGTCAGCTCACCGCGGACACATTGTGCTCTACAGGACGTAGAATCGGGTGATGGCCGTTCTCAAGTACACCGTGCTCCGCCTGGCGACGTTCTTCATCCTCTTCGCCGCCTGCATCCTGCTGGAGCTGGGCATGATCTTCGCCCTGATCGTGGGTCTGCTGGGCTCCTGGGCCGTGGGTTACCTGTTCTTCAACCGGCTCCGCGTGGAGGCCGGGGAGGCTCTGGCCCGGCGCTTCGGCGGAGACCGGCGGCTGGGCGCCTCGGAGCAGCAGGACAACGCCGCCGAGGACGCCCTCGCCGAGGACTACCACGCGCAGCGCGAGCGGGAACGTGAGCAGGAGCGCCGCGAGGGGCGAGGAACGGGCCCCGGGCTCCCGGAGCAGGACGGACCCGGCGAGGACGACGCCTCCCCGCGCTGACCCCTCCCCCCTCTCCCTCGAGTGGCCACAATTCCCGGGATACCGCCTGTGACACGCCGCTGAGCGGAGCCAGACGCCGTGATTCGTGGCCACTCGATGTGCTCATCAGGGCCCGTCCCATCCTCGCGCGTACAGCGCCCGGCGGATCTTCAGCAACCCTGCACGCCAGAACCCGCGACTGTGGTCCTTCGTGATCCGCAGCTCCAGCCAGCCCATCGCCTCCGCCCGCTCCGCCCGGCGGACGTCCTTGAGTACCTGCTGCGGGTCGGAGTGCACCTCGACGCCGTCATACTGGATGGCGATCCGGTACTCGTCGATCGCCAGATCCGGCTGGAGGACGACCCGCCCGCGATCGTCGAAGATCTTCGGATTGACCCGCGGCTCCGGCAGCCCGTCGCGCCACATCGCCAGGCGCAGCCGGGTCTCCTGCGGCGAGTCCGCCCCCACCCGTGCCAACTCAGCGGCCTGCCGGACCGTCCTGATCCCCCGACTTCGTCGACGCAGCGCGACGGCGGCCCGCAGCTCCGACAGCTCCAGGATCGACTCGCCCTGCTCACCGAACTCCCTACGAGGTGAGCGCAGCATCTGATCGGCCAGGACCACGGCCTGCGTCTGAGACAGCCCGAGGGCCAGGTCCACCCAGGTGCGTTCCGGACTGGTGACGCTCACCCCGGCGACCACGGTCACCTGCTCAGCCGGCACCGTGGAGCGGTGCGGCACGACGCCCTCGCGACGCACGCGTCCGGCGGAGCGCGGAGAGGTCAGGTGCAGCGGGCGTTCCAGGATGAAGCCGGACACCCCATGAAGCGCCGCCGCCGTCGCGTGGCTGGCCACCTTGGTGCCGCCTGCGGTGAGCACCTGCAGCAGCGCCAGCTCCTCCCCCGCCAGCGGATCGCAGTAGACCCCCTGGCCCGGCTGAACCACCGCTCCATAGCCGATGGCGCGCCGCAGCCCGGCGTCAGTCCACCCGTCGCGCAGCAGCTGCCGGCGGGCCCACGCGCCGTTCGGGGGCCGCGGCGGGAGCCGCCGTCGTCGATCGGATAGAGGGAACTCCATGCGCCCAGCACACCCGCGGACCCAGCGGGTCTACCACCTGCGCGGCTGCTCTGTGGAGGCTCCGGCGAGTCGTCACGGGCCGCCGTCGTCCTGTGGAGGAGGGAACCCCGGCATCGAGTGGCCACGAATCGCGGCATCTCACCCCCAGATACGGCGTGTCACCGGCCAGACGCCGTGATTCGTGGCCACTCGACGAAGCCGGACGGGCGACTCGCTACTCCGGCAGTCCGGCGTAGGAGTGCAGGCCCGGGAAGTAGACGTTGACCACCGCGTAGTTGAAGATGATGCAGGCGAAGCCGATGATCGACAGCCAGGCGGCACGGTTCCCGGTCCAGCCGCGGGTGGCGCGGGCATGCAGGTAGCCGGCGTAGACCACCCAGATGACGAAGGTCCAGACCTCCTTGACGTCCCACCCCCAGTAGCGGCCCCAGGTCTCTTCGGCCCAGATGGCTCCGGTGATCAGCGGACCCAGAGTCCAAAAGACGAATGCGACGGCATTGATCCGGTAGGCCCAGTTCTCCAGGGACGTCGCCGAGGGCACCATGCGCATGAACTGCCAGCCCCCGGTGCCGTGGATCTGCCCGTCGGACACCTTCAGCTCGCGCCGCTGCTGGACCAGCTGCAGCACGCTCATAGCGAAGGTGAGGGTGAAGAGCCCCATCGCCAGCACCGCCAGAGTCACATGGACCGCGAGCCAGGGGCTCTGGAGCGCGGGCTGGACGTTGCCGATCGGGGTGGGGAAGCCTATGGTGGCGGCGGTCATCATCACGACCACCAGCCCAATGGCGACGGTCCCCAGGAACCGCAGGTCCTTCCGCACCAGGGCAACCAGGAAGACCAGCGTGACGACCAGGGCACCGGCGGTGAGGAACTCGTACATGTTGGCCAGCGGCATGCGGTTGGCCGCCACTCCGAGGGTCACGACGGCGAACAGGTGGGCGGCCGCGGCAAGGATGGTCAGTGCCACCGCCACATTGGCGAAGGGTCGCCGAGTGCCCACGTACGCCAGGTCGTCGTCGACGAGGTCCCCGGACTCAGCAGTGACGGACCCATCTTCGGCCCCGTGCCCCGGCTCGGAACTCTCGGCCCGCGCCCCGGACACCGGGGAGGAGCCGGCACTCGAACTCGCCTCGGCGCCCACGAGCGTCGATCTCGCCTCCCGGGCCTCCAGCTGCGCCTCGGCGGCCAGCTCAGCCTCCAGACGGCGGATCGTCACCGAGCTGCGCACCATGTCCACCGCGAACACGATGAACGCGCCGGTGTAGACCAGAGCGGCGATGAGCATGAACAGGTCGCTGTACTGCGCCAGCGCCTCATTGACGGGTTCCATCAGTCCTCCTTCTCAGGGGCTCGCACCGACCACCGCTTCTCCAGCTGGCCGCGCAGGGCGATGTTCTCCTCCCGCAGGCGGAAGTCCTCACCTCGGGAGAGCAGTCCGAAACGCACCAGGGTGCGCCCGGCCTCGTTGGTCTCCACAGTCACCCAGGCGCGTCGGCGGCGCAGGAACAGGGACAGGATCAGCCCGCCCAGCGCGGTGAGCGCGAAGACGAGCACCCCGCCCTGCGCAGGGTTGTAGTGGATGTCGATCGCGACGTAGTCCTGGACCTCCTCGAAGGTGATGGACCCCATCTCCTCCGGCAGCTCCTGGGTCTCGCCCGGCTCGAGGACGATGCCGCCGGCGTCGACCTCTCGGGAGTTGAGCGTCTGGAGGCTGTCGGTGTCCAGGACGTAGACGTTCTGCGGGATGCCCTCGTCCAGGCCGAGGTCCCCGGCGTAGGAGTTGAGCTGCAGCTGCGGGTTGTGGAGCTCCGGGTCCACCGAGATCGCCGGGCCGCCTTCCTCCGCCTCGTGCGCGGTGGGCAGGAACAGACCCACGAAGCCGAGCTGCTCCGGCTGGGCGTCCGGCGCCTTGATCACCGACATCGAGGTGTAGACCTGATCGTCCGGGCGGGAGATCACCGGCCCGGAGAAGGCCACCTCGCCCTCACCGTCGCGGACCGTCACCACCGGAGCATAGCCGTTGCCGACGAGGAACACCCGAGCCCCGCCGAGGGTCAAGGGGTGGTTGACCTTCAGCTCCTCGGTCTCGGGCTCGCCGTCGGTGCCCTCCTGGGTGGTCACCGTGGCGGTGAAGTCCAGGGCCTGGCCGTAGTGGGTGGTGGAGTCGCGGTCGAAGACGCGCTCGAACTCGTCCAGGCGCAGGGAGAACGGGTGCAGGTGGGACTCGTCGAACCAGGCGCCCGGATAGAAATTGTCATAGGCGACCAGCGCGTTGACGAAGCCCTCGTCCTCGATGATCACCTTCTGCCCGCGGTAGCTGATCATGGAGCCCACGGCCACGCAGATCAGCACACCCACCAGGGCGACGTGGAACACCAGGTTCCCGATCTCCTTGAGGTACCCCTTCTCCGCGCCGATCGACGCCGGTCGCGGCCGGCCCCGGGAGTCCTCTCCGGCGGCGCGCACGTCCACCCGGTAGCGCCGTCGCTTCAGCTCCTCGGCGGCCTCCTCGAGCGCCTGCTCGGGGGCGGGGCCGTCGTCGTCGAGCTCCAGCGCACCGTATTCGGGCAGCCGCTCCAGTCGGGCGGGGGTGCGCGGCGGCGGGGAGGTCATCTGCTGGAGGTGCTTCTTCGCCCGCGGGATGATGCAGCCGATCAGCGAGATGAACAGCAGCAGGTAGATGGAGGAGAACCACACCGAGGAGTAGACGTCGAAGAGCTGGAAGGCATCCAGGATCGGTCCGATGGTGGGGTTGTCATCGATCCAGGTCTGCACGGCGAAGGCGTCCTGGACCCGTTGGGGGAAGATCGACCCGGGCACCGCGGCCACGGCCAGCAGGAGGAGCAGCAGCAGCGCGGTACGCATGCTCGTCAGCTGGGTCCAGGCCCAGCGGAGCATGCCGACAGGGCCGAGCGCCGGGGTCACCACATCCTTCTTCGCGGATCTGGGCGTCCCGGAGCCGCCGGGCTCGGTCGTCGGTGCGGACGCCTGCGCGGTGGCCGCATTGAGCGCATCTTCGCGGGAGTTGTCGCGATGGGCGGAGGGCTGTGTCATCAGATAGGCATCCTGATTTCATTGGCGAACCAGTCCTGCAGGGCGTAGACCCACATGTTCCACACCCCGGAGAGCATCAGCAGACCGACGAGGATCAGCATGCCGCCGCCGAAGCGCATGATCGCCACGCGGTGCCGCTGGAAGAACCCGACCGCCGCCATCCCCCGTTGGAATCCCAGGCTGATGAGGATGAACGGCACCCCCAGGCCCAGGCAGTAGATGAACACCAGGAACGCGCCGCGCGCCGGGTCCCCGCCGACAGGTGCGGACAGGGCGAGCACCGCGGCCAGGGTGGGCCCCATGCAGGGTGCCCAGCCGATGCCGAAGGTGGCTCCGAGCAGCGGAGCTCCCAGCAGGCCGTCCGGCGGGCGACGCTCGATCCTGCGTTCCCGTTGGAAGATGCCGAACGCCCCCATGAACACCAGACCCATGAGCACCACGACGACGCCGAGCAGCTGGGTCAGCCAGCCACCCTCGACCCGCAGCCAGATGGTCGCCTGGGTGAACACGAACCCGATGGCCACGAAGATCACGGAGAAGCCGAGCACGAACAGGGAGGCCCCCAGCACCATGCGCGAGCGGCGACGCGAAGCCAGGTCCACTCCGGAGAGTCCGGTCACGTAGCCCAGATAGCCGGGCACCAGCGGCAGCACGCAGGGCGAGAGGAAGGAGACCAGTCCAGCCAGGAGCGCGACCGGGGCGGAGATCAGCAGGGAGCCGTCGAAGACGATCTCTGCGAACCGGTTGTTGGCCGTGCCGAGGGTGCCGGCGGCGCTGAGGGTCGCGAGCCCGAGGTCGGCGCTCATGCCTGAGAAGACTCCTCCAGCGCGGTGGTGATCAGGGCACGCAGGGTGCCCGGCTCGGCGATGCCGAGGATCCGCGCGGAGACCCGGCCGTCCCGGTCCAGCACCAGGGTGGTGGGGACGGCCGACGGCGGCACGTAGTCAGTCATGGCGAGCATCACCCGGCCGTCGCGGTCCTCCATGGAGGGGTACTCGATGCCGAAGCGGCGCTCGAAGGCCTCGGCGGTGGGCTGGGTGTCACGGGTGTTGACCCCGTAGAACTGGACGCCGTCGTCGGCGAACTCCTGATGCAGCTCCGCCAGGTCGGGGGCCTCCACACGGCAGGGGGCGCAGGCGGCGTACCAGAAGTTGATGACGACGACCTCGCCGGTCCAGCGGGCGGGGTCCACGGCGGAGCCGTCGAAGAGGGTGGACTCGAAGTGCACGGGTTCGCCACGCTCCTCGGGTGCGAACTCCTGGACGGAGCCGTCACCGGCGACGTAGTTGCTGCCGTCGTTGGCGGCCTGTTCGGCGAGACGGTCGTTCTCGGAGCTGCAGGCGCTCATCACGAGCAGCCCGACCATCAGCCCGGAGGCGCCGAGCAGGGCGCGACGACTCATCGCGGGACGGCGCGGGGCCGGCTCGTGCGCGGTGGCGTCGGGTGAGTTCATAGGGCGGTCCTTGCGTGGTGACGCGGGGCGGGGCGGCTGCTGTCGCGGCCGGGGTCCTGGCGTGCCGGTGCGCCGGCACGGACACCGGCTCAATTCTACAGCCTGTAGTAATCGTGGTCCTGGAGCTGCGTCGTCATATGACCACGCAGCTCCGGGGCCGGGCCAGAAGCTATCAGCCGAACCTGGGCGCCTGCTTGCCTCCCACTGATCAGCAGGTCAGGCGCCGGGCAGCGCGGTGGCGTCCTTGAGCAGCTCGTGGTTCGGCTCGGCGTAGCTGACCGACTCCACGCCGCGGGGGCCGATGTGCAGGCTGGTGATGGAGGTCAGGGAGCACTCGCGACGGCGTGGATCGTGCCACAGCGGGCGGTTCTCCGCCCAGAGGCGGGTCACCCAGATCGGCAGCTGGTGGGAGACGACGACGATCTCCGCGCCGTCTCCGTGCTCCGCGACGGCCTGCCCGGAGAGATCCTTGGCCGCCGCCAGCATCCGGCTGGCCTGCTGGGTGTAGGGCTCGCCCCAGGAGGGTCGGAACGGGTTGACCAGCAACGGCCACCAGCGCGGGCTCCGGAGCTGCTGCTTGACCCGGGAGAGCCCCTCGAAGGAGTTCTCCGCCTCGAGCACGCGCTCCTCCGTGATGACCGGCAGGCTCAGCCGCTCGGCCAGCGGCGCGACGGTCTCCTGGGCGCGCTGCAGCGGGGAGGCGGCAAGCAGATGGACGGGCTGCCCGGCGTCGGCCCGGGCGGCGAAATGCTCGGCGATGCCGGCGGCCATGCGATGGCCGAGCTCGGAGAGTCCGTAACCGGGCAGCCGCCCGTAGAGGACCTTCTCGGGGTTGTGGACCTCCCCGTGACGGACGAGGTGGACGGTGGCCGTCGTCGGACCGGTGATGCTGGATGCCATGGACACCAGTGTCGCAGAGTGTCGGCCGCCGAGGCGCGGAGACCCACTCTGCCTTTCCCCGGTTCAGAACGATAAAGTGCTGTTCAGGAGGGCTGAAGGACCCATCGGCGGTCTGGTCAGTGAGGACGCCAGCGAGAAGGATCGAGGATCATGAGCACCACCGGTGATGAGAACCAGGGGGGTCCCCAGGGCCCCTACGGACAGCAGCCTCAGTACGGGCAGCCCCAGCAGCCGGCGTCCGGGCAGCAGAGCCCCTACGGCCAGCCGAACCCTTACGGCCAGCAGAACCCCTATGGGCCGCCGGAGCCCGGCCAGCAGGACTATTCCCAGCAGCAGTTCCCGCAGCCCGCGCCGAACCAGCCTGGCGGTGCGGTGGACGCCTCTGGAAAGCCGAAGCGCCCCACCACCCTGCTGGTCTCGATGGTGCTGCAGCTGCTCACCGGCGTGGTGATGGCGGTGGCCGGCGTCATCTCGGGCGTGGGCATCATGAACGCCCACCCCACTCAGCTGCTGCCCGCTCAGGACTGGGAGGACTTCGCTGACGTCTCGATCAGCGAGGCGGAGGCGATCATGGGCATGCTCGGCGGCATGCTCATCGTCGGCGCGGTGCTCCTGGCGATCCCCTACTTCATCTTCGCCGTCGTCAGCACCCGCGGATCGAACGTCGGACGAATCCTGGCGACGATCTACCTGGCGCTGAGCATCTTCTCGGTGTTCTTCGGAGCCTGGAACCTGCTGCTGGTGTTCCTGCCCAGCATCGCCGCCCTGGTGCTGCTGTGGCTGCCGCCGAGCAGCGCCTATGTACGGCAGGTCCGCGCGGCCAAGCAGCCGGACGGCCCGGGCGGTCCGGGTGGCCCGGGTGGCCCGGGTGGTCCGGGTGGCTACGGCAGCGGCTACGGACAGGGCGGCTACGGACAGGGCGGCTACGGACAGGGCGGCTACGGCACCCAGCCCGGCCAGCAGCAGAATCCCTACGGGACCCCGCCGCAGGGCGGCTACGGCACCCAGCCCGGCCAGCAGGGCTCGCCCTACTCGTCCTGACCCCGCGCCGTGGCGGCCGGGCTCCTGTGCCTCCTGCTGGCGTGGCGCAGCACCTCGGGATCGCCGTTCGCCCGAGGCGTGGCCACAGCCGTGCGGCCGCTGAGCCTCAGCGGCTGCCGGACATCCCGGGGATCGTCGTGAGCATCTGGTCCTCATAGTCCAGGTAGCACTGGGTCATCGACCGCTCGGTGAGGGCGTTCGCGCGGCACTGGTCGAATTCGGCGGTCGCGCCCCAGAACACCACCTGCGCAGACGCGGTGGCCGCGAACATGCCGCAGCAGACGATCGCGGCCAGGGCGCTGACCAGGATGAGCGCCGGCAGGCGCCGCCGGATCGCCTGGACCAGCAGCACCACACCTCCGATGAGCCCGACGAACCCGGCGGCCACGGCCAGCAGCCGGTAGGGCAGGGGAGCCTGCAGCCCGATGTACGCGACGATCAGCGCCACGACCAGCCAGCCGGTGAAGCGGGCGTAGCGGCGGAAGGTCTCCTGATCCAGATCCACAGCTCGGCGACGGCCGGGCTTCTCCCCCTCGGGCCGGCTGTTCTCGGATGAGTTCCGGGGCTGCTCCTGCTGCGGTGGCGTGACGCTCATGGCACACCAGCCTACGCGGCGTGCGACCGGCTCGGGGAAGTAGGGTGGAGTCCATGCGCATCGTGGTTCTGGTCTCCGGCTCGGGGACCAATCTCCAGGCCGTCATCGACGCCGTCTCCGCCGGCTCCCTGCCCGTGGAGATCGCCGCGGTCGGCTCCGACGTCGTCGGCTGCGGCGGCCTGGACCGGGCCGAGCGGGCCGGCATCGACACCTTCTCCGTGCCGCTGGCCCGAGGAGGTGACCGCTCCGCCTGGAACACGAACCTCCGGGAGGAGGTCCGCCGCTTCCAGCCGGACCTGGTGGTCTCCAGCGGCTTCATGCGCATCCTGGGCGCGGAGTTCCTCGACGGCGTCGGCGCTCCCATCATCAACACGCATCCGGCTCTGCTCCCCAGCTTTCCCGGTGCGCATGCGGTGCGCGACGCCATCGACCATGGTGTGAAGATCACCGGCTGCACGGTCCACCAGGTGGATGCCGGCGTGGACACCGGACCGATCATCGCCCAGGAGGCGGTGCGGGTGCATCCCGAGGACGACGCCGACTCACTGCATGAGCGGATCAAGGTCGAGGAGCGGCGCCTGCTGGTGGAGACCATCGGCGGGATCGCCGAAGGCCGGATCAGCCTGCCGTCAGGATGATCCGGTCCTTCTGATGACGATCTACATCGACCCACCGGTGTGGCCCGCCCACGGGACCCTCTTCTCCCACCTGATCTCCGACGTCTCCCTGGAAGAGCTGCACGACTTCGCGGATCGCTCGGGCATCAGCCCCCGCGCCTTCGACGAGGACCACTACGACGTGCCCCAGCACCGTCACCGGGATCTCATCGCCCGCGGTGCGATCCCAGTGAGCGGGCTCGAGCTGGCCCGGATCCTGGCGGAGTGCGGGCTGCGGATCCGCAGCGTCGAACGTCCCACGAAGGTGCGGGCGCGGCTCTCCCGGGCGTGGGCGCGGCTGCTGCCCGCAGACGCCACGACCCTGGGCGAGGAGCTGCTGGAACGCTGGTCGGAGCCCCACCGTCACTACCACTCCCCCGCCCATCTGGCCGCTGTGCTGAACGCCGTCGGGGTGCTGCAGCGGGCCGGTGAACTTCCGGAGCACCTCCGCCGGACCGTGCTGCTGGCCGCCTGGTTTCATGACGCCGTCTACGCCGGCACCGCCGGCCAGGATGAGGAGGACAGCGCCCGGCTGGCGGAGGACCGCCTGCCCGGGCTGCTGCCGGACGGCGAGGTGGCCGAGGTGGCCCGGCTGGTGCGCCTGACCGCCACCCACGACCCGCACCCGGCCGACGTCGCCGGTGCCGTGCTGGTGGATGCGGACCTGGAGGTGCTGGGCCGCGCTCCGACGGCCTACCGGCGCTATGCCGACACAGTGCGCCGCGACTACGACCATGTGCCCGACCATCTGTTCCGACCAGGACGGGCGCAGGTGCTGGCGAGCCTGCTGGAGCGACCCCTCCTCTACCGCACCGCCGCCGGTCGCCGGCTGTGGGAGCACACAGCACGGGAGAACCTCAGCGCGGAGCTGGCGCGCCTGCGCGTCGAGTGACCGGGTGGAGGCAGCAGGCTCACGCCTCCGACACGTCATCCCCCGGCTCGTCGGCTTCCGGCTCGTCAGCTCCCTCCGCCCGACGGCGGCGCACCCTGTCGGCGGCTGGGGCGATGAGATAGCCGAGGATCGTCCCGAGGGTGACCCAGGCGCCCAGCAGCCCGGCGGCGAGCAGCGCATGCGGGCCCACATCGGTGAGCCGCCCGATCCCCAGTGAGATGTGGGAGAGCCACAGCGGCAGCACGACGACGGCCGCAGCCACCCCTCCGGTCAGCAGCCCCAACGTCAGGGTCGAGAGCGACCAGGAGATCGGGCGCCAGGAGA
This sequence comes from Nesterenkonia sp. HG001, assembly GCF_034438835.1. Lineage (NCBI taxonomy): Bacteria > Bacillati > Actinomycetota > Actinomycetes > Micrococcales > Micrococcaceae > Nesterenkonia > Nesterenkonia sp. HG001. The sequence continues at coordinate 42,851 of NZ_JAOSZD010000011.1, forward strand.
TCCGCAGCGCGCACCAGTCGTCCAGATGGTTCTCCCCTTCGCGCATGAGCCACCAGCCGGCGATCATCCCGGCCGCCAGCGGCACAGCCAGCACCGCCAGCACTGCCTCCCCGGAAGAGGTCGGCAGCGCACCGAGCACGGGCAGGGCGGGCACCGGGCCCAGCTCCAGCGCATGCGGAGCCACAATGGTCCCCGAGCCCAGCGAGAACCCTGCGCCTGTGGTGTAGGCCAGCGTCCAGAGCACCAGATTCGGCAGCAGCCCCAGATGCAGCAGGGTCAGCCCCACCACGCCCCACATGCCCGGGTCCAGCTGCTGATAGGTGTTGGCGATCTCCATCCAGGAGAAGCCCACCTGCACACCCAACAGCAGCGCAGAGAGCCCGACGGCGGCCACGACGGCGATCAGCCCACCGCGGACCACGGCCCAGGCATAGTGCCCGGCCCACTTCAGCCGCTGGGAGAGCCGCTCCACACGCTCCTCGAGGTCCACTCCGATCAGTCGGGCCCAGGAGCGGGCCTCCACGTAGCTTCCGGCGAGCGCACCGACGGCCATGACCGCGGCGGCGCACAGCGCCGCCCAGTGAAGCTGCACCGTGAAGCCTTCGGCCTGTGCCAGATGTGCGAGACCGGCGGCGACGGCCGCGTAGCCGAGCACCAGGGCGAGCAGCCCCTGCCAGAGCTGATCAGAGTACGCACCCCGTGCCAGCCGGCCGCCGGCGCGCCAGCCGAGCGCCAGGGGCACCAGGGTGAGCCCCATAGGCAGCAGATGCAGCCAGCCCTCGGCGAGCGTCACTCCCTCGCCGAGCACGCCGCCGTCGATCGGCACTGCGACCTCCACCGGCGTGCCGTGGATGACCAGCCAGATCTGTGCGGAGAAGACCCCCACGAACTCCAGGTCCATCTGGGCGAATCCGCCGGCCAGCCCCATGGCGAGCACCGGCAGCGTCACCAGCAGGGCGGTGGCCAGCACCACCTGGACGGCCTCGAGCAGGCCCAGCAGCCACAGCGGCGGGGCCGGCAGCCGGAAGCGCCGTCGGGCGCGACCGGGGACGTCGGGGTCACCGGCGGTGCGAGAGTCGGTCTCTGAGCGCGTCATCGAGACCATCGTGCCAGTCGGGGGCACGGATCAGCGGAGCAACAGACCGGCGTCCACCGAACTCTCAGGTTCAGAGCAGCAGCCGGATGCCGGTCCCCATGGCCAGCAGGGAGCCCAGGATGGCGAGGAACACCACGAACCTGCGCACCGTGGAGTCGTCCACGCGGCGCTGGACCCATTCGCCGACCCAGATGCCCAGCACGATGGAGACCACAGAACCCACCCAGGCCCACCACGGCATGTCGGGCATCTGGCCGTCGTCGAAGGCCCACTTGATGCCGAAGGAGAAGGCGGAGATGAGGATCCACAGAGGCTGCAGGGTGGCGACCATGCGCATGATCGGCCAGCGGGAGAGCACCGCGTAGATGGTGATGGCCGGGCCGCCGACGCCGCCGAGCACCGTCCCTACCCCGGAGCCGATGCCGGTGATGATCTGCGCGGCACGGCCGTCTCCGTCGACGGCGGCGCTGATCCGGCTCAGCAGCATGGAGGTCAGCAGTCCGAAGAGCACCAGACCGGCGACCACCACGTAGAGGGGTCCGGGCGGCGAGACCACGGAGATCCAGGCGGCCGCAGGCATGATCAGCACTGCGGGGATGCCGAGCCAGAGGACCTTGCGCCACTCGATGTCGTCCCAGATGCGTGGCAGCACCAGGATGGGGGCGATGATGGACAGGAAGTTCACCAGCATCACGCCCTCGTGGGCTCCGATGAGCACCACCAGGAACGGTGCGAGGATCATACCGAAGCCGAGCCCGGCGATGCGCTGGATCGTGGCGGCGAGAAGGATGAACGCCACCACCGAGATGGCCATCGTGATGCCCAAGCTGCTCCCCCTCCTGCCGTGGTCAGCCATGAAGGCCCCCAGTGACTCTACGCCTGCGCCCGCAGCGACGCCGAATGCCGTGACGCAGGTCTCAGGGCCCCTCCGGACCGGCTCCCGCAGGGTTCTCCGCAGGTTCATCTGTCCTCCATGGCGATGACGTCACCAGGGCATCTTCAGCGCACATCCTGGCGTTGTGAAGGTCGTCGTGGTCGCAGAATCGTTCCTTCCGCACATGAACGGAGTCACGAACTCCGTGCTCCATGTGCTGGCCCACCTGCGTCGCCGTGGGGACGAGGTGACGGTCATCGCACCGGCCTCGGGTCTGTGGGACGCCGCCGGCGAGGCGCATGAGCACTGTGAGGGCTTCCCCGTGGTGCGGGTCCCGTCGTTGCCGTTCCCCGACTACCCCAAGGTCCGTGTGGCCGCAGGGTTCGTGCCACGGATCCTGCACCTGCTGGAGGAGCTGCGGCCCGACGTCGTCCACCTCGCCTCCCCGTTCGTGCTGGGCTGGCGGGCCATCCAGGCCGCCCGGACGCTGGGCATCCCGACGGTCTCGGTCTACCAGACGGAGGTCCCCACCTACGCCGCCCGGTATCGGCTGCCGTGGGCTGAGGAGCTGCTCTGGCAGCACGTGGACCGGATGCACACCAGCTCCACGCTGACCCTGGTCCCTTCGCGCTTCTGCAAGGACCAGCTGCGCCGCCGGGGCATCCGGCGGCTGAAGACGTGGCGGCGCGGCGTCGACCTCCGGCGCTTCTCCCCTGGGCGCCGGGACGAGGCGCTGCGCCGCAGCCTGGCGCCGCAGGGCGAGCGGCTGATCGGCTTCGTGGGGCGGCTGGCCGCAGAGAAGCAGGTGGAGGACCTCGCCGCGCTGAACGACCTTCCGGACAGCCGGCTGGTCATCATCGGCACCGGGCCCGCCGAGGAGCAGCTGCGCCGTCGACTGCCGGGGGCCCATTTCGCCGGCTTCCGCAGCGGGGACGATCTGGGCCGCCATGTGGCCAGCCTGGACGCCTTCGTCCACCCTGGGGAGGCGGAGACCTTCTGTCAGACCATCCAGGAGGCGATGGCCGCCGGGGTGCCGGTGGTCGCCGTCGGGCGAGGAGGGCCGCTGGACCTGGTGGACGAGGGCCGCACCGGGTGGCTCTACCAGCCCGGGGATCTGGGTCGGATGCGCTCCGCGGTGGAGCACCTGGTCACCGACGACGGCGCCCGCCGCCGTTTCGGGCAGGCTGGGGCCCAGGCGGTGCAGGGGCGCACCTGGGAGGTGATCTGCAACCAGCTGATCGGCCATTATGCGCGCGCGATCGACGTCAACGAACGGATCCTGCGCATGCAGGCCAAGGACTTCATCCGCCAGCAGGGCCGGCTGGCCGGGATGGTGACCGACCCCTTCGACCTCGCGTGAGGCCGGCGGCCGCGCCCAGGCACCGGGGCGGTCTCAGCACCGGAGGTGATGCTTGCCTCGGGCAACCTCCGTAGAGTGGGGACATGACGCAGATCACGCCTTATCTCCGGAACCCGCATCTGGCGGGCGACCTGATCACCTTCACCGCCGCCGACGACGTCTGGCTGGCCCCCGATGCGGGAGGTCGCGCGTGGCGGCTGACCCGAGACGGGGCACCGGTGCGCACCCCGCGCCTCTCCCCGGACCGCTCCCAGGTGGCCTTCATCTCCAGTCGGGACGGTCATCCGGAGGTCTTCTCCGCCACGGTCGACACCGGTGAGATCCGCCGGTTGACATGGTGGGGCGCCGCCAAGGCGGCCATCCTGGGCTGGGCGCCCGACGGCCGGCTGCTGGTGGCCACCCATGCGGTGGAGTCGGTCATCCGCGAGCAGGTGGTCCACGCGGTGTCCCTCGACGGCGGCACGGAGCGGCTGCGTTACGGCTCAGCCGGGGGGCTGGCGATCAGCGAGTCCGGCATCGTGGCGCTGGCCACCCCGCCGACCCGGCCCGCCGGGCACTGGAAGCGGTACCGCGGCGGCGTGGCCGGACAGCTGTGGCTGGGCGTGGACGGCGTCGACGGCCCCGGCACCGCGGGACGCTGGCAGCGGCTGCTGCCTGAGGAGCCCGCAGGTCTGCTGGACCCCCTGTGGGTGGACGGGAAGCTGGTGATCTCCTCCGACATGGCGGCGACCTTCCCGGAGCGGACCCGTGAGCAGGCGAACCTGTGGGTCCTCGACGGCGCCGGAGCCGAGGGCGCCTCCGAGGCCGACGTCGAACCTCGCCAGCTGACCTTCCAGGGAGAGGAGACCGGATACGTCCGCGACGCAACCACCGACGGTCGCCGCATCACGTGGCATTCCCGGGGCGAGATCTTCATCCTGGACTCCCTGGACGCCCGACCGCGCCGTCTGGAGGTCACCCTCCCCGGGTCCGCCCCGGCGCCGCTGCGGCTGAAGCCCACGAAGAACCTCGACGTGCTGGCCCCGGACTGGACCGGCGACGCCTCTGCGGTGTCCTGGCGCGGCACGACCTGGTGGCTGACCCACCGGGAGGGGCCTGCCCGGACTCTCGCCGCCGACTCCGGGGTCCGCACCCGCGAGCCCGTGGTGCTGGGGCGGAGCGGACGGGTCGCCGTCGCCACCGACGCCGAGGGTGAGGACGCCCTGGAGATCCATCTCCTCGACGGGTCCGCCCCGGCGCAGCGGGTGCTGAGCGGAGAGCTCGGGCGGGTCCTGCACATGGTCTCCGACCCGGCCGGCACACGTCTGGCGGTGATCTCCCATGACGGCAGGCTGCGGCTCATCGACCTGCGCGAGTCGGAGGGCCGACTGCAGGCCTCGGTCCGAGAGATCCGGCGCTCCGAGCACGGGGAGATGCTCGACGCCTCCTTCTCCCCGGACGGCCGCTACCTGCTCTGGTCCGCGCCGACCATGAGCGAGTCGCAGATGCATCAGCTGATGATCGCCGACACCGCCAGCGACCCGATCACGCCGGTGGCACTGACCGGCGGCACCTTCCATGACAGCTCGCCGGCCTTCACCCCGGACGGGAAGCACATCGCCTTCCTCTCCACCCGCACCTTGGACCCGCACTACGACGATCACGAGTTCAACCTGTCCTTCGCCGGGTCCGTCCGCCCGTGGCTGCTGCCGCTCTCCGCGGCGGAGCCGGCCCCCTTCGGGCCCAGCGCCGAGGGCTGGCGGATCTCCGTCGGCGAGGAAGCGGGAGCGCGGGGGGACTCCGGCGCAGACTCCGCGGCGGACTCCGCGCCGGTGAGCCCGAACCTGGACGATGAGCACGCCGAGGAGCGGATCGTGGCCTTCCCGGTCGCCTCCGCCCGGTACCGCGACCTGCGAGCGGCGAAGGGCGGGCTGCTGTGGATCCGCCAGGCGGAGGAGACCGGGGAGCTGGGCACCCGCCGCTCCGGAGTCGACGGCGAGAAGCCTGCCGATCAGCTCATCCGCTGGGACTTCACCGCACGGAAGGCCACCACGCTGGTGGAGAAGCTCGACTCCTATGCGGTCAGCGGCGACGGGGCCCGGCTGGTGGTCCGCTCGGGCGAGGAGGTGACCGCGGTGCCGGCCACGCGGAAGACGGAGAAGGACGACGCCGAACGCGTCACCGTGGACCTCTCCCGGCTGCGTCTCAGCGTGGACAGGCCCGCCGAATGGGCGCAGATGTTCGAGGAGACCTGCCGGCTGATGCGTCAGCAGTTCTGGCGCGAGGACATGGACGGAATCGACTGGGACGCTGTGGTGGAGCGCTGGCGGCCGGTCGTCGCCCGGGCACGCACCCACGATGACCTGGTCGACATCCTCTGGGAGACGGTCGGGGAGCTCAACACCTCCCACGCCTACGTGATGCCGGCCGAGGAGGACGCCGACACCGACCGCCGGATCGGCCTGCTGGGTGCAGACCTGGAGCCCGCGGGGCTGGAGACCGGCGAGCCCGGCTGGCGGATCAACCGCATCCTTCCCGCCGAGTCCAGCGAGCCGGAGGCCCGGTCGCCGCTGCGCGCCGCCGGGGTGGACACCCGCGAGGGAGACGTGATCATCGCCGTCGACGGACGCACCGTGGACCCCGTCGCCGGGCCCCACGTCCAGCTCGCCGGTGCGGCAGGCAAACCGGTGGAGCTGAGTCTGCGCCGGCCGGGACCGGCCGGCGGGGAGACGCGCCGCGTCGTCGTCGTGCCGCTGTCCGGGGAGGAGGAGCTGCGCTATCAGGACTGGGTGCGCTCGCGCCGGGAGTACGTGAAGCGCGCCTCCGCAGGTCGCCTCGGCTACGTGCATGTGCCGGACATGACCTCCACCGGCTGGGCCCAGCTGCACCGCGACCTGCGACTGGCCGCCGGCTGTGAGGGGATCATCGCCGATGTCCGATACAACCGCGGCGGCCACACCTCCCAGATGGTGATCCAGCGGCTCTCCAAGCAGCTCGTCGCCTGGGCGACCGCACGGGGAGAGTCATCGGTGGAGACCTACCCCCTGGCCGCGCCCCGCGGTCCGGTGGTGCTGGTGGCCAACCGGTGGTCCGGCTCCGACGGAGACATCGTCAACGCCGCCGCCCAGGCCATGGCTCTGGGCCCGGTGGTCGGCGAGCGCACCTGGGGCGGAGTGATCGGCATCGACGGGCGGTACTCCCTGGTGGACGGGACGGTGGTCACTCAGCCGAAGTACTCGTTCTGGATCCAGGGGTACGGCTGGGGCGTGGAGAACCACGGAGTGGATCCCGACGTCGAGGTCGTCCATGATCCGGGCGTCTGGTTCGCGGAGGAGGATCCGCAGCTGGACCGGGCGATCGCCGAAGCCTTCGACCGGCTGGAGCAGACGCCTGCGTCAGTGCCGCCGTCTCTGGATCCTCCGAAGAACCGCTGAGGCGGCCGCGTGGCCGGTCAGGAGGAGACGACCCGGGCATCCCCCAGGACGTCGATGAGGTCGTCCAGCCACTCGACGTAGCTCGCGTAGGTGAAGGGACGCTTGTCATCCCACTCGACGACCTGCCCGGCCTGAACCGCCGGCAGCCGATCGAAGGCGGGGACGTCCTTCACCTGGTCGGCCGTGCCGGCGTAGCTCAGCACGACGTCGGCCGGGTAGTCCCCGACGCTCTCCCAGCTCAGTGAGGCCCACGCCGAGTCTGCGTCCGGGCCGGTCAGGGTGAAGCCGAGCTCTTCGAGCAGAGCGAGCTGCCCCAGCGTCGACTGACCCACGTAGAGCTCGTCATAGCCGTTCAGCGCGATGAGCGTCAGATCCGGGGAGTCGGAAGCGATGTCCCGCAGCACCTGCAGCCGCTCCTCGAAGTCCTGCGTGGCCTGTTCGGCCTCGGTCGAGTCGGTGTCGCCGCCGAGCGCCTCCGCCAACGACACGTAGTCCTCGATCACCTCTTGTACGGGGCGCCCTCCGAAGTCCACCCCCAGGAACGGCGCCACCCGAGTGGCCTCGGACTGGACCTGCTCATCCCACCAGGTCCAGCCCGTGCCGTCGTCGTCGCCGAACCCGACGATCAGATCCGGCTCCAGCGCGCCCAGCTGTTCGAGATCGAACTCACCCTCCCTGCCGACCACCGTCATCTGCGAGACGTCGGCTGCTCCGATGGCCACGGAGTCCTCCTCCGTGATGCCGTATCCGAAGACCCCGGCGGGGCGGATGCCGTACTCCCACAGCGCCGCGGCGGAGTAGCCGTCGACCACGAGCGACTCGGGTCGCTCGTCCAGGGTGATGGTGTTGCCGTACCCGGTGTCGGTGAAGCTCCAGGAGTCCGGTGCGTCCTGATCGGATGCGGAGTCAGTGGCCGAGACCGGGTCGCCGCAGGAGGTCAGGGCGAGGAGTGCCGCGGTGGAGGCGAGGAGCGGCATCGTGCGACCCCGAAGTGTGGTGTTCATCTGCGTTCCTTAGGAGTGAGTTCCAGGCAGGTCGATCGAGCCGGCCAGGTGATGGGCAGCCCACTAGTAGGCATTTTTCATCATATATATGATCTCTAATCAGATGAGGCTACCCTTTGTCGCTGGGAGGCTATCACGGCGAAGACTCGTCCACGCCGACGCCCGCACCTCCGTCCACACCGAGAAGGGACGACAGATGGCGCCGAATGGTGAACAGGCACACTCAGCCACCGGGATCCTGCTGGCCCGAGCGGACTCCGCCCCGAGGGCAACCCGGCACCCCCGGCAGAGGGAGTCCCGACAGCTCGTGCAGGATCCCCACCTTCTCGGCAGCGTGATGTTCGAAACTGCCTCAGAGACCCTCTGGAGCCTTCACAGCCACCCCTGCGAACACGAACTGCTGTGGCCCCTGACCGGAGCCCTCACCGTCACCGCCGCGGGACGCACCTCAACCGTACTTCCGGGGCAGGGTGCGTGGCTGCGAGCCGGAGAGGGGCACGAGGTGTCTGCTCGGAGGCCGACCCGCTTCGGCGTCACCTTTGTGCGGACCGATGCCCCCGGAATCGACTCCCCGGCGACCGGCACCTCTGCTGTGACGCCGGCTCTGCGGGAGCTGCTCATTCACATGAACCGGGAGCAGCTCGATCTCGAGGCGCACCTTCGGCTCCAACGTGCCTGTCTCGACCTCATGACGCCAGCCCGAATGCCCCGCCCCTCGGTCCCGGTCCCACAGGACCCCCGCCTCACCCCTCTGGTGCGCGGACTGCTGGAGGACTGTGGTGACCCTCGATCACTCCATGAATGGGCCGAAGAGCTTCACCTCAGCACCCGCACGATCTCTAGGGCGCTGCACGCCGCGACAGGAATGCCCTTCAGCCGATGGCGGCGACAGCTGCGCATCCAGCAGGCCCAGACCCTCCTCGCCGACGGCGAGACTGTGACCAGCACCGCCTGGCAGGTCGGCTACCTCTCCACGAGTGCGTTCGTGGCCGCTTTCAGGACAGTGACCGGAGTCACTCCGGCGACTCTCATTCCGCCCGACGTCGACCAGACGCCTCTCGCCGACCGCTGACCGGATCGCGACACATTCTGTCCGTAATACGACACGTATGGAATCCCTTAATCACATAAGGTTAACCTGCCCTTGATGTGTCACGGCCCGAGTGGGGAGCCCTCCGTGCGTGGTTACGGACGACGGGTTCGACCCCCGGGCGGAGGGCTCTCCGAGGCTCCTGATGCCCCTGATGAGAAAGGCCGCCATGACCTGTTCGACAACCTCCGCCTCGCCCGCACGACGGCGTCTTCCGACCCTGTTCGCGGTGATGCCGCTCCTCGCTCTGACCGCCTGCGGCGAACACGGAACCGCCGCGGAGGGCGCTGGGGAGGAGCCGACCGCCGAGACGATCACCTTCGACTATGCGGAGTTCACCGGAGAGATTCCTGCCGAGCCCGAACGAGTCGTCGTCATCGAAGGTCGGGCAGATCTCGAGTTCGCCCTGACGGTGGGGTACCCCGTGGTCGCTTCAGGGTTCTTCTTCGGCCGTGAGGGCGCCCTGTTCGACGAGCTGGACGAGCTCATCACCGATGACCTGGAGACCTTCGAGTTCGCCGACAGCCACGAACCCGACTACGAGGTCATCGCCTCTGTGGAGCCCGATCTCATCGTGATGAGGCAGAACGCCTACACGGGGGACTTCTACGGGCTGGATCGCCTCGAGGAGATCGCTCCGATCCTCGCCGTCGAGACCGGCATCGCCGACTGGCAGGAGGTCCTTCGCGACCAGTCGGCCGCGCTCGGCCGGGAGGACGCCGCCGAGGAGGAGATCCGGAAGTACGACGACCTGGTCGAGGAGATCACCGACAGGTCGGGCGAGATCTTGGCCGAGACGACCCTCGCCTGGGGGACAGCCCTCGATGACGCCGGGATGTACGTGATCACCAACTCGCTGGGCAACGCCGTCGCCGAGGATCTCGGGATGGCCGTGCCCCACTACGACCCGGAGGACGAGGACGGCCACTACGAGGTCTCCGAGGAGAACCTCGACGTCGTCGCCGATGTGGACGCACTGGCCATCTTCGCCTTCGACGAGCGCCCCGCCCTGGGCGATTCAGCCGCGTTCGGCCGGCTGCCCGCGGCCCAGGAGGACCGTGTGCAGTCCGTCGATCTGACCGTGAACCAGGGCCTCGCCCGTGCTGCACGCGCCATCGCGCTCGAACTCGAAGGAATGGTGAACGACTCATGAGCAGACTCGCACGGCTTCTCCCTGCCCCTCAGCGGGCTGCTCCCCCTCCGCGCCGCGAGACCTACCGAGCCTTCGCGACCACTGTCCACGCGGTCCAGGACCTCTCCCCGCGGATGCGCCGAGTGACCCTCACCTCCCCGCAGTTCACCGACTACCTCACCAGCCGGGCCGACGACTTCTTCGCCCTTCTCATCCCCGGCGCCGACGGGCTGGCGCTTCCGCCCGAAGGACTGGTCGGCACGACCCCCCGCGGCCTCGTGACCGCCATTCCGGAGGCGCAGCGCCCGGAACTGCGGTGGTACACGATCCGCGACCATCGGCCCGACGCCGGGGAGATCGACGTCGACATCGTCCTGCACGGGTCCGACCCGGAGAGCGGACCCGGCAGCCGCTGGGCCTCCCGTGCGGAGCCGGGAGACACGGTGGGCTTCGCCGAGGGCAACGGCATCTACAATCCACCCGCGGCTGCGCACCACCAGCTGTTCTTCGCCGACATCACCGCGGTCCCCGCGCTGGCCGCGATCCTGGGAGCCCCGGAACCCAGCCCGGGCCAGCCGAGGCCCGGCCGCACCGCGATGGCGCACGTGGAGGTCCCCGAGGCCGAGGACATCATCGAGATCGACACCGACGTCGCCGTGCACTGGCACGTGCGGGGGAGCCGGAACCCCGGGTTCTCCATCCCGCAGATCCTCGACGGCGTCCCCCGCGGGCAGATCGACTACGCGTGGGTGTGTGCGGAGGCGGACCTGGTCAAGCAGACGCGTCGGCTCCTGGTCCGCGAGGGCGGAGTGTCCAAGGACATGATCACGTTCAGCGGCTATTGGCGCCGCGGGGCGGCCAGAAACTGACCATGTCCACGACCCGCACCTCGACGATCCCCCACACCTCACCCTCACCGTCACCCTCAGCTCGCCGAGGAGCTGAGGCCTCCCCGAGCCTCTCTCCCCCGCAGTCTCCAGCGGCCCCCACACCCACGACCGCGTTCTCCGCCGTGCGACGCTCCGCTGCGCTGGTCGCCCTGGTCATCGCCCTGGCGGTCGCCGTCCTACTGAGCATCGCCGTCGGGTCGAAGGAGATCCCGCTGGGCACAGTGCTGGAGTCCTTCTGGTCCTTCGACCCCACCGTGGACGAGCACTTCATCATCCGCGAGATGCGTCTTCCCCGAGCCGCCGCGGGAATCGCGGTCGGGGCCGCACTCGCCGTGGCCGGCGCCCTGATCCAGGCCCTGACGCGAAACCCGCTGGCCGATCCCGGAATCCTCGGGGTCAGCTCCGGAGCAGCCTTCTTCGTGGCCCTGAGCGTGGGGGTCTTCGGCGTCACCGCGGTGCTGGGCTATGTGTGGTTCGCGTTCGCCGGGGCGCTCGTCGTGACGGTGGCCGTCTACCTGATCGGCTCGGCGGGCGGAGGGACGCCGGACCCTCTGCGCCTCACGCTCGCCGGCGTCGCCCTGGGTGCCGTGCTGGCGGGCATCACCACCGGCATGGTGCTGCTGAACCCCGTCGCGTTCGACCAGATGCGTCAGTGGAACGCCGGCACGATCGCCGGGCGCGGATACGACACCCTGCTGCCGGTGCTCCCGTTCCTGCTGATCGGGCTGCTGCTGGCCCTCTCCGTAGCCGCCCCGTTGAACTCAATCGCCCTGGGCGAAGATCTCGCCGTATCCCTCGGCACCCGCATCGGACTGGTCCGGGTGGCCGTCATCGCCGCCGTCACCCTGCTCGCCGGAGGTGCCACCGCCATCGCCGGTCCGATCCTCTTCGTGGGACTCATGGTCCCGCACATCGCCAGATGGATCACCGGCCCCGAACAGCGCTGGATCCTGGCATTCAGCATCGTGCTGGGGCCTCTGCTGCTCGTCGTCGCCGACACACTGGGGCGAGTCGTGATGCGACCCGGTGAGCTGCCGGTCGGCATCGTGACCGCGTTCGTCGGCGCGCCGCTGCTGATCCTTCTGGCACGACGACGAAAGGCCAGCCGCCTGTGACGGCCGCTCCTGACACACGCACAGTGGACTTCGGTCGATCCCAGCACGTCCTGCGCTGGGGCGGCATCTCGCTGCGCATCAGTTCACGGGCGGCTGTGGTCTGCGCGGTGCTGGTCGTGCTCTGCGCGATCGGGGCCGTGGCGGCCCTGGCCCTGGGCAGCTATGCGGTGAGCCTCCCCCAGCTGGTCGACGTCCTCCGGGGAGCCGACGACTCCTTCGCCCGCACGGTCGTCACCGAATGGCGCGCTCCACGAGCTCTGGCTGCGATCGTGTTCGGTGCGGCGCTGGGCATGTCGGGCGCGGTGTTCCAGGGACTGACGAACAACCCCCTGGCCAGCCCCGATGTCATCGGCTTCGCCGCGGGATCCTACACCGGTGCCCTGATCGTGATCATCGTCCTCGGCGGAGGGTACGCCTCCGTGGCCTCCGGGGCGCTGCTGGGCGGCCTCGCCACCGCGACGATGGTGTACCTGCTGGCCTACCGCGGCGGCATCACCGGATTCCGACTCATCATCGTCGGCATCGGAGTCGCCGCGATGCTCGGCTCGGTCAACACGTGGTTGCTGCTGCGTGCCGATCTGGAGGTCGCGATGAGCGCCGCCACCTGGGGTGCGGGGTCCCTCAACGGCATCACCTGGGAGCAGACTGGCGTCGCCACCGGATTCATCCTGGTGCTGTTCGTCGGAACCTGCGCGCTGGGCTCCTCACTGCGGCAGATGCAGCTCGGCGATGACGCTGCCCGCGCGCTCGGGGTGCGTCTCGAGCCTTCTCGGCTCGGGCTCGTGCTGACCGGGGTGGCGCTGACTGCTGCGGTGACCGCGGCTGCGGGCCCCATCGCCTTCGTAGCCCTCGCCGCCCCGCAGATCGCTCGTCGCATCGCCCGCACGCCGGGCATCACTTTGGTTCCGGCGGCGTGCACCGGCGCCGCCCTGCTGCTGGCAGCCGACGCGGTCGCCCAGCATGCGCTGCCCAGCCCACTGCCGGTCGGAGTCGTCACCGTCGTCATCGGGGGCGGGTACCTGATCTGGTTGCTGATCCACGAGATGAGGAGACACGCATGAACGAGTCGCGGCTGCGCGCGGAGGCTGTGTCCATCGGATACGACGAGAGGACGATCTCTGAGGAACTGAGCGTCGAGATCCCACCGGACTCCTTCACCGTCATCATCGGGCCCAATGCCTGTGGGAAGTCCACCCTGCTGAGGGCGCTCTCACGGCTGCTGAAGACATCGGCCGGAGATGTCCTCCTCGATGGGAAGGACATCTCCGCGTACCGGACCAAAGAGGTCAGCAGGAGACTCGGGCTGCTTCCGCAGTCCTCACTGGCTCCAGATGGGATCAGTGTCGCCGACCTGGTGGCCCGTGGCCGGTCACCTCACCAGGGAATGCTGCGGCAGTGGTCCGCTCAGGACGAACGGGCCGTGGCAGACGCGCTGGCCGCCACGGGCACCACTGAGCTCTCGCCACGTCTGGTGGACGAGCTGTCCGGGGGTCAGCGGCAACGAGTCTGGGTGGCGCTCGCCCTGGCTCAGGAGACGCCCCTGCTGCTGCTCGACGAACCCACCACCTTCCTCGACATCGCGCATCAGATCGAGCTGATGGAGCTGTTCACCGATCTGCATCTGCAGGGCCGTACGCTCGTCGCGGTGCTGCACGATCTCAACCAGGCGGCGCGGTATGCAACACATCTGATCGCGATGAAGGACGGGCAGGTCGTGGCCACCGGGGAACCCGAAGCGGTCATGACCGAAGCTCTCGTCGAGGAGGTCTTCGGGCTCCGCTGCCGGGTCCTGCCCGACCCCGTCGCAGGCACCCCGCAGGTGGTGCCGCTGGGACGGGACCGTCGACGTCGAACCACCGCCAGCCTTGAACCGACGCTGACAACGGTGCTCGCCTGATCCTGAGGAGCCCTCCATGCTCGATCTGCCCTCCCGCCAGGCCGGGCCCTCAGTCCATCAGACCATGGGCCTTCAGCTTGGCGACGATGTCCTTGCCGTCGGGCCCGTAGATCCACGGGATGCTGCGCCCCTCGACCTCCTGGAAGCCGGTCGGGGGGCGGGCGCCGTCGCCGGAGCCGAGCAGGAACTCACTGTCCGGGTCATTGGCGCGGCCACCGGCCAACAGCGCCTCGGAGTAGGTCAGCTGGCGGATGATGACCGCGGTGACGGCCTGCGGATGCCGCCGGGCGAAGTCTGCGTAGATGGCCGGGTCGTGCTGGCCGTCGTCGCCGATCAGCACCCAGGACATCTCCGGGAAGTCCTGGGCGAGGCGCTCGAGCTGCTCCTCCTTGTGCTGCCGGCCGGAACGGAACCAGAGCTCCTGGGTGGGGCCCCAGTCGGTGAGCAGCAGCGGGCCGTGCGGATAGAGGTTGCGGGTCAGGAATCGGGTGAGCGTCTGCGCCACATTCCACGCACCCGTGGAGATATAGATGACCGGCGCGCCCGGATAGCGGTGCAGCAGCCGCTCCATCATCACCGCCATACCAGGGGTAGGTGTGCGGGCGTGTTCGTCGAGCACGAAGGAGTTCCAGGCGGCCAGCACCGGGCGGGGCAGCTTGGTAACCACCACGGTGTCGTCGATGTCGCAGACCACGCCCGTGTGCGTCCCTTCGGCGATGATCTGCACCTCCGCACGGGTGGCCTGCGCCCCGAGCGCGCGCAGGGTGATCTGCTGCCAGCCAGGCTCGAGGTCAGTCTCGATGACGGTGTCGACCAAGCCCCCGCGGTCGGCGACGACGTCGACGGTCCGGTTCCCCACCGTGATGCTCACCTCGGCGAAGGGCACCGGGGCGGAGACGAAGTTGCGCCAGCCGCGCACCCCGTCGGCGATCACCTTGGCCACGCGGCGGCCGTTCTCGAAGTGGGAGTCCGGCGCCATCACGATCCGGGAGAAGACTCTCACCCAGCGCTGGGTGCCGTAGCCGGTGAGCGAGAGCACCGTGACGTGCTGGCGGCGACGGCGAGCCAGGTCGAGGCGGAAGCGGTGCCACCTGTCCTCGACCTTCATCGCCGTGTTCCGGTCCGGGTCGGAGTACTGCCGGCGCACGGATTCGTCGTTCTGGGCCACCTCGGTCACAGCACCATCCTGCCATGGTCGAGGCGACGCCAAGGGCGGGCAGCGGTGCACATTTGCCCTGGGCGAACCCGACTCACCCTCGCTGAAGCGCTCTGTGCCGGAGCGACGCCCGGCGCACCGCGGGGTGCAGGACCCCGCACACACCGGGCGGAGCCTCCCCTGCGGTCTCAGATCGTCGTCCGCAGCGGAGTCTCGCGGATGAGCAGGTTGGCCACGATCGCCGGCAGGGTCATGCAGGCGGCCACGAGGAACATGGCTCCGGAACCATCGGCGAACTCCGGAGACGGTGCTCCTGAGACACCGTTGAGCTGACTGACCGAGACTCCGGCCACCTGCAGCGCCATCACCGAGCCCAGGACGGCGGTGCCCGCGGCCCCTCCGAAGACCCGGAAGAACGCAACCAGCGCACTGGCCTGCCCCACCCGGGTGACGGCGACCGTGTTCTGCACCGCGAGCATCAGGTTCTGCATCTGGGCGCCGAAGCCCAGTCCGACGAAGAAGATGACGCCCATGACCACGCGCAGGTCCGTGTGTGAGTCCACCGTGGACAGGGCGAACATCGCCGCCGAGAGCAGCATCGAGCCGATCACCAGATAGATCTTCCAGCGTCCATAGCGGGTGATCAGCCGCCCGGTGGTCAGCGAGCCGATGAGGTTGCCTACTACCAGGGGCAGGATCATCATGCCGGACTCGGTGGGGCTCAGCCCGCGGCCGATCTGGAAGTACTGCCCCAGGAAGGCCGGCATCCCGAACAGGCAGACCGCGATCGAGGACGAGGAGATCACCGCCAGCAGGGTGGTGCGGCTGATCAGCATGCGCAGAGCGACCACCGGTTCGCTGCTCCGGCGTTCCACCAGCACGAAGATCGCCAGAAGGACCACGGCGGCGGCGAGGATCAGGCCGGACTCCCAGGACACCCAGGCGAAGAACTCCGGCGTGCCGGCGAAGGAGAGCCACATCAGCAGCAGCGAGGAGACGGCGACCAGCAGCAGCGCCCCGGCATAGTCCATACGGACCTTCCGCCGCACGTGCGGCAGGTGCAGGGTGCGGTGGACCAGCACCAGGGCAACGAGGGAGAGCGGCACACCGACGAAGAAGCACCATCGCCACCCCAGCGTGTCCACGGTGAGACCCCCGATGAGCGGGCCTGCGGCCGTGGCGGTGGTGAGGATCGCGCCGATGTAGCCCGCATAGCGGCCACGTTCCCGGGGGGAGACGATCGAGGCCATGATCGCCATCGCCAGGGCGCCGAGCCCGCCGAGACCCACCCCCTGCACGAAGCGGGCCGCGATGAGCATCTCCATGGAGACGGCGAAGCCCGCCGCCAGCGAGCTCAGGAAGAAGATGATGTTGCTCAGCTGGAAGAGCCTCTTCTTGGACACCATGTCCGCGAGCTTGCCCCACACCGGAGTGGACGAGGCATTGGCCAGCAGCGTGGCGGCGACTACCCAGCTGTACTGGATCTGCGTGCCGTCGAGCTCCCCGACGATGACCGGCAGGGCGGTGACCACGATGTTCATCGCCAGCATGGCGGCGAAGAACACGGTGAGGATGCCGGCGATCGCCCAGCCGACGTCGCGCCGGGTCATGCCCTCTGGCGTGGACTGCGGCGGACGGCGGGTACGAGAAGACACGCGTCTTAGTTGCATTCTCAAACGATCTTAGGGGCAGAATCCCGGATCCGCCAACGAGAGCGGCCCGGCACCTGCGCTCCGACGGGCGCACCGGGCAGACGCGGCCGCGACTGCCGTCTAGTCTGGAACGGTGACCGACACCCGCGCCGCCCGTCCTGCCGCCCGTCCCACCTCCTCCCCATCACTGCCCTCCCCGGCGCAGCTGCGCCGGATCGCCTGTCAGGCCGCCGACGACGTCGGTCCCGCCCTGGCCACGGCGTTCCGTACCGCAGTGGAGACCGAGGAGAAGACCAGCGCCCATGACCTGGTGACCTGGCATGATTCCTCCACGGAGGAGCGCCTCGTGGAGCTGCTGACCGCTGCCGTGCCGGACTCGCGCATCACCGGCGAGGAGGGCGGCGCGCAGGGATCCGGAGCAGTGGAGTGGATCGTGGACCCGATCGACGGCACCTCCAACTTCGCCCACGGGTTCGCCATGTTCTCCGTGTCGATCGCCGCAGCAGTCGACGGCGAGGTGGTCGCCGGGGTGGTCCACGATCCGAGCAACGGCCTCACGTTCTCCGCCGACGACGCCGGCGCCTGGCTGCGCCAGGCCGACGGCGAGCGCCCCCTGACCGGGCGGGCAGTACGTCACACCGCCGGGGAGCAGCAGCTGAACCTGGTGACCAGCTACCCTTCGGCCGAGGCGCTGCAGATCGATGGGGCCGCCGCGCTGGAAACACTCGGGGAGGCGATCAGCACCTTTTCCACGGTGCGTCGTCTGGTGTCCGGGGCGCTGGAGCTGTGCCACGCGGCCGCCGGCTGGGCCGACGTCGTCTTCGGCGTGGACACCAGCCCCTGGGATGTCGCCGCCGGCATGCTGATCCTCCGCCGGGCGGGCGGGACCTATGAGGGGCTCGGCGCCGGGGCTGACACCCGGGGCGATCACCTGGCACCGCACTATCTGGCCCTCGCTCCGGGTGTGGACTCCCCCACGGCGCGGCGACTGGTGAGGGGGATCGCCGAACGGCGCGCAGGCTGAACCTGCTTCGACGTCCTCACAGTTCAGGCATGCCGAAACCGCCCGCCCACGACGCTGACAGGCCTCTGACCTGAGCAGAGGGCCGTGGAACCGGACTGTTTCAGGGATCCCTAAGAATCGTCACAGTCTGCGGGGTCCTGCCATCGAGGTCCGCGGCTGGGAACAATGGTGGAGTGACCACCGACGACGGCGCCCCGCGCCCTCCACATCAGCCTGGGCCTCCCCCTCCCGAGCCGTCCTCCCGGCAGATCCGTCGGTGGCGGAGGCATCTGGCCGATGAGATCGCGGAGGGGAAGCTCTACGCCGACCTCGCCCGGCGCAAGGGCGGCGAGGATCGGCAGATCCTGCTCGGCCTCGCGGAGGCCGAGAAGCGGCATCAGGAGCATTGGCGCCAGCTGCTCGGTCCGCACGCTGAACGCCTTCCCTCCCCCTCGTTCCACCGGGTGCTGCTGGGCTGGATGGCCCGCGTCTTCGGACCGGTCTTCATCCTGGCCCTGGCTCAGCGAGCCGAGGGCGACTCCCCCTACGCCAAGGACTCCGACGCCACCGCCGGCATGGCCGCCGACGAGGCCATCCATGAGGAGGTCGTCCGTGGGCTGGCCACGCGCGGCCGGGAGAAGCTCTCCGGCGGCTTCCGCGCAGCGGTCTTCGGCGCCAACGACGGCCTGGTCTCCAACCTGGCGCTCATCATGGGAATGGGCGGCACAGGCGTCGGCTCCACCGTCATCCTGGTCACCGGCATCGCCGGGCTGCTCTCCGGGGCGCTGTCGATGGCGGCCGGCGAATACGTCTCGGTGCGCAGCCAACGTGAGCTGCTCGCCGCCACCCGACCCACACAGGTGACCCTGAAGGCCGCCCCCGACCTCGACGTCGACCAGAACGAGCTGGTGCTGGTCTACCGGGCACGCGGGCTCAGCCAGCAGGACGCCGAGCACCGCGCCGAAGAGCGACTCGGGGTCTTCGACTGCGACTGCAACCCCTCCAAGTCTTGGCAGCCGGTGAAGGAGGACGCCCAGGACGACCATGAAGTGGTGGGCGGCGCCGGCACGGCCGCGCTGTCCAGCTTCGGCTGCTTCGCCGCCGGGGCACTGATCCCGGTGCTCCCATATCTGCTGGGCATGACCGGGCTCGCCGCCATCGTGACCTCGCTGTCCCTGGTGGGCGTGGCGCTGCTGTGCACCGGCGCCGTCGTCGGCCTGCTCTCGGGGGCCTCGCCGCTGATGCGCGGACTGCGCCAGCTGGGCATCGGCATGGGTGCGGCGGCGATCACCTACGCGCTGGGTTCGCTGTTCGGCGTCGTGCTGGACTGACGCCTGCCTCTGCCCCTGCCCCACGTTCGGCCGTTTCTTCCCATAGACCTCACGTTCGGCCAATTCTTCCCACTCCCGTACCCCAGCAACTGCTTGCCTGTAGGAAGTTTCGGCCGAACGACGGCGGCGTGGCCCGGCGCGGCCCGACTCGACCCCGCGCGGCCCGGCACCCTTGACCTGCCGACGGCGGCGCAGAGCAGGATGAGGGTCATGCCCTCCACACCTCACTGGACAGCCCATCCGCCCGAGCCCCACGCCCCGCTCCGCGCCGTGCTGCAGTGCCGCACCTGCGGCGTCGAACGCCCGCCGGAGGACCGCCCTCCGGAGTGCCCGATCTGCGCCGACGAGCGCCAGCACGTGCCGGTCCGCGGCCAGGAGTGGACCTCGCCCCGGGAGTCCCAGGAGGCGGGGGCGCGTCTGGAGCTGATCAACCGGGAGCCCGGAGTGCACGGCCTGGTGCTGCACGACGGCCCCGGCATCGGGCAGATGACCAGCATCGTGGCCACCCGCATCGGCAACGTGATGATCGAGCCGCCTGCGTACATCGACGACGACGCCGTCGACGCTGTCGCCTCCGTGGGCGGGCTCGCCGCCATCCTCGCCTCACATCCGCACATGTACGGGGTGCAGTCGCTGTGGGCCGAGGCCTTCGGGGAGGCGGATGTGTACGTCTCCGCCGCAGATGAGCAGTGGCTGGCGCTGCGCCCTCCACGCACGGTGGTCTGGAAGGATCGCGTGCAGATCGCCGAGGACATGGTGGCCACGCAGATCGGCGGGCACTTCGTCGGCAGCATGGTGGCCCGATGGCGGGCCCCTGACGGGTGCGGCGTGCTGTTCACCGGGGACGCGATCTTCCCCGTCGCGGACCAGGGCTGGGTGACGTTCATGCGCTCCTACCCGAACATGATCCCGCTCTCGCCCGCGGTGGTGCGCCGGCTCGCCGACCACGTGGCTCAGCACGACTACGACCGGCTCTACGGCAACTTCGCCCGGCACATCACCGCCGATGCCGCCGCCGCGGTGGAACGCTCGGCCCAGCGCTACATCGCCTGGGTCAGCGGAGCCCGTGACGAGGAGACCTGAGGCTGCGCTCCTCGGCCCAGCGCCTGACAGGTGCATGGCCGCGGCCATCACACCTGTCCCCTGGGGTGGCGCACGGAGGTAGAATCCGAGCAACCGAGGAGGGCCTCTCCCGTGCAGCGGAAAGTGGTGCGACATGTTCGATCACGCAGACGACGAACCGATCCTGGTGCTCTCGGAGGATGAGAGCTGGAGGCTTCTGGAGAACACGCAGCACGGGCGGCTCGTCACGGTGGTGGCCGGGCGCGCCGACATCTTTCCGGTCAACCACGCGGTCCAGGAACGGACCCTGGTGCTGAGGACAGCTCCGGGGACCAAGCTCGCCGAGATGGCGGTGAACGAGGAGGTCCTGTTCGAGTCCGACGGGATCCTCTCGGATCAGGCCTGGTCCGTCGTGCTCCGTGGACATGCTCAGCGGCTCGAGACGGAGAAGGATCGGGAGGCCGTGCAGTCGCTGGGCCTGCGTTCATGGGTTCCGACCCTCAAGGAGAACTACGTGAGGATCACCCCCACCCACATCAGCGGACGCCACTTCCGATTCGGTCTCCAGCCGGAACGAGAGCTGGGCGAGGGCTCAGAGACCGGCTGACCCTCCGAGACCTGAGCTCGGAGACACGAAGAGGCCCGCACCCCCGACGTTCGGGGTGCGGGCCTCTTCGTGGAGAACCGGCAGGATCAGAGCGCGGAGGGCTCCACCGCGACCGGGTAGACCTCACGCAGCAGGTGCGCGGTCTCGGACGGGGTCTTGCCGACCTTCACACCCGCGGCCTCGAGGGCCTCCTTCTTGGCCTCCGCAGTGCCGGAGGAGCCGGAGACGATGGCGCCGGCGTGGCCCATGGTCTTGCCCTCCGGGGCGGTGAAGCCGGCCACGTAGCCGACCACCGGCTTGGTGACGTTGGCCTTGATGTACTCGGCCGCGCGCTCCTCGGCGTCGCCGCCGATCTCACCGATCATCACGATCGCCTTGGTCTCCGGGTCGTTCTCGAAGGCCTCCAGCGCGTCGATGTGCGTGGTGCCGATGACCGGGTCACCACCGATGCCGATGGAGGTGGAGAAGCCGAGGTCACGCAGCTCGTACATCATCTGGTAGGTCAGGGTCCCGGACTTGGAGACCAGCCCGACGCCACCCTTGCCGGTGATGTTGGCCGGGGTGATGCCGGCCAGCGACTCGCCCGGAGTGATGATGCCGGGGCAGTTCGGGCCCAGGATCCGGGTCACGGGCCTGCCGTCGTCGCCGGTCTTGGTCAGCGAGTAATTGTAGAACTCTGCGGAGTCCTGGACCGGGATGCCCTCGGTGATGACCACCAGCAGGCCGATGCCGGCGTCGATGGCCTCCACCGCGGCGTCCTTGGCGAACTTCGGAGGCACGAAGACCACCGAGACGTCGGCGCCGGTCTTCTCCATGGCCTCGGAGACGGAACCGAAGACGGGCAGCTCGATCTCGGAGCCGTGCTGGTCTTCGTGGGTCACGGTGGTGCCGGCCTTGCGGGCGTTGACACCGCCGACGATGGTCGTCCCGGCCTGCAGCATGCGGGCCGTGTGCTTGGAGCCCTCGCCGCCGGTGATGCCCTGGACGATGACCTTGGAGTCCTTGTTCAGAAAGATAGACATGCTCGAGCCTCAGTCCTTACTTGTTCGCCAGTTCGGCGGCCTTGTCGGCGCCTTCGTCCATGGAGGTGGCCAGGGTGACCAGCGGGTGGTCGGCCTCGCGTAGGAT
Source organism: Nesterenkonia sp. HG001 (assembly GCF_034438835.1). Lineage (NCBI taxonomy): Bacteria > Bacillati > Actinomycetota > Actinomycetes > Micrococcales > Micrococcaceae > Nesterenkonia > Nesterenkonia sp. HG001. The sequence goes on from NZ_JAOSZD010000011.1 coordinate 64,661, forward strand.
GCGCCGGCCCTCCTCCACGCTGTTGCCGTCCAGACGGACCACCAGCGGCTTGGTGGCGGCGTCGCCGAGGATCTCCAGGGCCTTGACGATGCCGTTGGCGACGGCGTCGCAGGCGGTGATGCCGCCGAAGACGTTGACGAACACTGACTTGACCTGGTCGTCGCCGAGGATGACGTCGAGGCCGTTGGCCATCACCTCGGCGGAGGCGCCGCCTCCGATGTCCAGGAAGTTGGCGGGCTTCACGCCGTCATGGGCCTCACCGGCGTAGGCGACGACGTCGAGGGTGGACATGACCAGACCGGCACCGTTGCCGATGATCCCCACCTCGCCGTCGAGCTTGACGTAGTTGAGGTCGTTGGCCTTGGCCTTGGCCTCCAGCGGGTCCTCCGCCTGCTCGTCGACGAGCTCGGAGTGGCCGGGCTGACGGAACTCGGCGTTCTCGTCCACGGTGACCTTGCCGTCGAGGGCGATGATCCGGCCCTCACCGGTCTTCACCAGCGGGTTGACCTCCACCAGGGTGGCGTCCTCTGCGGCGAAGGCGGTCCACAGCTGCTGGAACACGTCTGCCAGGGCGGGGACCTGCTCGGCGCCGAAGCCGGCCTGCTCGGCGATCTCGGTGGCCTTGGCCGTGTCGATGCCGGTGTTCGGGTCGAAGTTCACCCGCGCCAGGGCCTCGGGCCGCTCCTCGGCGAGCTGCTCGATCTCGACGCCGCCCTCCTTGGAGCACATGGCCAGGTAGTCACGGCTGGCGCGGTCCAGAAGGATGGAGAAGTAGTACTCCTCCGCGATGTCGGCACCCTGGGCGATCATCACCCGGTGCACGGTGTGCCCCTTGATGTCCATGCCCAGGATCGCCTTGGCGTGCTCGTGGGCCTCTTCGGCGTTCTTGGCGAGCTTCACGCCGCCGGCCTTGCCACGGCCTCCGACCTTGACCTGAGCCTTGACGACGACGACGCCGCCGATCTGCTCAGCGGCCGCCTTCGCTTCTTCCGGGGTGTGCGCCACGATCCCAGCCAGCACGGGAACTCCGTGTGCCTCGAACAGATCGCGCGCCTGGTACTCATACAGGTCCACGGGTGGTGTCCTTCTGCGTCGAAGTCGGTTCTGACAACCTCAGCCCGAAGTCAACAGCGGGACCCGCCGGCAGGGGGCTGAGCGGCCACGCTGCACACCTGGCGCAGCGCTGAGCCTGAAGGCTAGTCGGCCTTCTCCAGGGGAGCATATCGCAGGAGCAGACGCTTCTCGCTTCCTGCGAAGCTGACCTTCGCCACAGTCTTGTCTCCCACACCCTCCACGGCGAGGACCTCGCCGCTGCCGAACTTCTGGTGGGAGACCTTGTCACCGGGGGCGAGGTCCGGGATCCTCCGACTCGGATCCACCTGGCGGGGCGCGACGCCGCCGGTCGCCCCGGGCAGCGAAGATGACGTCTTGTCGCTGCCCGCCGACCCGTAGACGGTCGGCGCGGAGCGTCCGCCGCGGTCGGCCCCGGCGCCTCGTGATCCGCCGGAGCTCGGGCCGGTGCCGAAGCGGGGAGCACCGTAGTGGTGGCCGCCCAGCCCGCCGGAGAAGCCGCCCAGCCCTCCTGACGATGCGGCATCGACATGAAGCAGGTCCTCCGGGATCTCCCCGAGGAACTGGCTGGGCGGGTTGTACTGGTGCTGGCCCCACAGGTGGCGGGACTCCGCACGGGTCAGGTAGAGCCGACGTCGGGCGCGGGTGAGGCCCACATAGGCCAGGCGGCGCTCCTCGGCCAGCTGTTCGCCGTCCGAGATGGAGCGGGCGTGGGGGAAGATCCCATGCTCCATCCCTGTGAGAAACACCACAGGAAATTCCAGGCCCTTGGCCGTGTGCAGCGTCATCAGGGTGACCTGCCCCTGTTCGCGGGCGAGCCGCTCCGACTCGGCATCGCCGGCCGAGGGGACGGAGTCGGCGTCGGCGACCAGCGAGACCTGCTCCAGAAAGTCCGCCAAGGTGCCACCCTCGGTGGAGGCCTCATACTCCTTGACCACCGCGACGAGCTCGCCGAGGTTGTCCGCCCGGGATTCGTCCTGCAGGTCCTTGGACTGGCGCAGCGCCTCCAGCATGCCGGTCTGCTCCAGCACCGCCTCCAGCACCACCGAGGGCTTCTCCGAATCCCGCAGGGAGGCGAGGTCGTCCATCATCCGCACGAAGGAGGCGATCGCCTTCAGCGAGCGGGTCGCCATGGCGGGAGCCTCCTCGGCCCGGCGCAGGGCCTCGAAGAAGGTGGTGCGGTCCCGCTGGGCGAGCGCGGCCGCCGCCCCCTCCGCCCGGTCCCCGATGCCCCGCTTGGGCTCGTTGAGGATGCGGCGCAGGTTCACGTCGTCGTCGGGGTTGTTGATGACATGCAGGTAGGCCAGCGCGTCCTTGATCTCCTTGCGGTCATAGAACCGCGTGCCTCCGACCACCCGATAGGGGATTCCGCGGCTGATGAGCCGCTCCTCCAGGGAGCGGGACTGCGCGTTGGTGCGATAGAAGACCGCCACATCGGCGGGACGGATGCCCTCACGGTCGCCGAGACCGTCGATGGTGCGGGCGATCCACTCGGCCTCGTCGGACTCCGAGGGCGCCACATGCAGCGTGACCGGCTCCCCCTCACCCTCCTCCGTCCACAGCTTCTTCTCCGTGCGGCCCGAGTTCTGCGAGATCACCGCATTGGCGGCGTCGAGAATCGTCTGGGTGGAGCGGTAGTTCTGCTCCAGCTTGATGGTGGTGGCGTCCGGGTAGTCGCGCTCGAACTCGATGATGTTGCGGATGTCCGCGCCACGGAACGCGTAGATCGACTGGTCGGAGTCGCCCACAACGGTCAGCTCGGCCCCCTGGGTCTCGACACCGTCGCCCGAGGCGCCGGTCAGCTGGCGGACCAGTCGGTACTGAGCATGGTTGGTGTCCTGGTACTCGTCGACGAGCACATGGCGAAAGCGCCTTCGATAGCCGTCGAGGATGCCGGGGAAAGCGTCGAACATGTAGACCGTCTCGGCCAGGAGGTCGTCGAAGTCGTTGGCGCTGGCCTGACGCAGCCGTGCGGTGTAGTCCCGGTACACGCTGGCCACCGCCTCGGAGAACGGCTCGTTGGGGGCGGTGGAGCTGAACTCCTCGGCATCGACCAGCTCGTTCTTCAGCGCGGAGATCTTGTTCTTGATGGCCCGCGGGGCAAAGCGCTTGGGGTCCAGATCGTGCAGCTTGGCGATGGTGGTGATCAGCCGCAGCGAGTCGGCGGCGTCATAGATGGTGAAGCTGGACTTCCGACCCAGGTTCGCGGCCTCGGCGCGCAGGATCCGCACGCAGGAGGAGTGGAAGGTGGAGATCCACATGCGCTCCGCGGCCGGACCGACGAGCTCGACCACCCGTTCCTTCATCTCCCGGGCGGCCTTGTTGGTGAAGGTGATGGCCAGGATCTCGTGCGGCCGGGCGGCACCGGTCTGGAGCAGATGGGCGATGCGCCGGGTGAGCACCCGCGTCTTGCCGGAACCGGCACCGGCGACGATCAGCAGCGGCGCGCCGGAGTGCAGCACCGCCTGCCGCTGCTCGGCGTTCAGCCCCGCGGCGGGGTCTGCCGCGGGGACGGCGACGGCGACGCCGGCCGGGGCGCCGTCGTCGGCGGCGGCCTTCTTGGCACGGGCAGTCTCGGACGGGCGCTCAGCTGGCGGGGTGAAGAGGAACTCCATGGTCCCTCAAGTCTAAGCGCGGCCGGTGACCCGAGTCCCGCAGGCGGACTGCGGCGCTCTGCAACAATGGGGACCACATGCGGCCATCCCTCGTGCCCACGGACGACCACTCCGCTGATGACCGCGCCATGACCCTCGAGGAGGACGATGTCCAGACGACGGAAGGCTCCGCGCGGCAATCCCGCGGCGAGCTCCGAGTCGACGTCCGGCGGTTCCGACGCAGACCGGAGAAGCCGACCGCGCCCCCGTCTGATCGGCGGGGGCAGGATCCTCGCCGAGGCGAATCCCCGCGCCGGGGACGACCCGAAGTCCAATCCGAAGCTGCTGGTCTACGCGCTGCTGGGCACCACCGTCTTCCTCTTCTGCTACCTGCATCTGCTCGCGCTGCCGCAGATGACCCAGTTCACCGGCGGCTTCTCCATGCCGGACGCGCTGCTGACCGGCTATGACGTCTCCGACATCGAACGGCTGCGCTCGGTGATGGACGAGGATGCCCTCGGACAGCTGAACTTCGTCCACAAGACCGCCGGGATCCTGTTCCCGGTCTCCTTCTTCCTCACCGCCTGGGCGGTGGTGGGCCTGATGATGCGCGAAGGCGTGGTGCGCTGGCTGCTGCTGGCCGCCGCGGGGCTGTTCACCGCCATGGACATCGCCGAGAACTTCTTGATCGACCAGATCCTCTCCGCCGAGACCGTGGACGCCGGCACGGTGAACACCACCTCTGCGCTGACCGTGAGCAGCTGGCTGCTCTTCGCCGTGGTGGGCTCCCTGCTGATCATCGCGGTGATCATGGCCATGGTGAGACGCTCCGTGGAACGGACCGCCCGGCCGCTGTGAAACCGGTAGGATGGTCGGGTCCCAGCCTCCGTAGCTCAGGGGATAGAGCACCGCTCTCCTAAAGCGGGTGTCGCAGGTTCGAATCCTGCCGGGGGCACCAGAGTGTCGTTGTTCAAACCAGCGACGTTCCCGGTTTGATCTGCCCCGTTTCCGTCCGCCTCCTGGCGAGCGACGGCGGTGGCCTGGACTTCGGGGTCGAACAGGGTGTCGAACGGCACTCCTGGTTCGGCGTCGATGGCGTTGTCGTCGGTGACGGTCAGTCGTTCGAAGAACGCTTGGTTGGCGATGCGGCGCAGCGAGTCGTCGATGCTCATGTAGATCGCGTGGGCATTGCCTGCCAGGGCAAGGCAGTCATCGAGGTGGGCGCGGGCCTGGTCGTACTCGATCTCGCTGGCCTCGATGCGTGAGTCGAGGAATGTGACCTGCCGGGCGATGCGGTCCTGCTCGGTCTTGAGCAGGTCCAGCGGCACGGCACCCGCGTAGTGGGCCTGGAGAAGTTTGGTCCGTTCGTCGTAGAGGCGGTCGCGTTCGGCGATCTGTGCCTTACGTTCGCTCTTGGCGGTGGTGAACAGCTGGTCGAACTCGCTGGTGATCAATTCGCGGAGCGCGGTAACGATGTGCTCGGGTATCTGCACGCGTCGGTAGTAGTCCTCGACTGCGGCTTCTACATCGGGCACGAACATGGACTTGCGGTCACAGTTGGTGCGCTTGGAGTGTCGGCCGGCGCAGATGAAGTAGGGATAGATGACTCCGCTGCGGCTCTTGGCGTGGGACAGGATCAGGCGTGAGCCACAGACACCGCAGAACACGGTGCCTTTCAGGTAGTGCTCGTGGGCTTGCGTCTTTTCCCCGGATGCCTGGTGGCCGGTGAGCACGGTCTGTACCCGGTACCAGACCTCGGGTGCGACCAGTGTTTCGTGCAGGCCGTCGTAGGTTGCGCCTTTGAACTGTACGTTGCCCTTGTAGTACGGGCTGGCCAGCATCCGGTGGATCGAGGACAGGGCTGGGGCCTTGGCGGGCCGCTTCGGGGTCGGCACGGTCGTCAGCCCACGGTCGATGAGTTCATCGCGCAGGGTTGCGACCGAGTAGTTGCCGGTCGCGTAGGCCTCGAAGGCCCACCGGATGAGGGGGCCGCGCTGCGGATCGACTTCGATGGTGCGGGCCTCGCGGCCGAGTTCGTCGCGCTTGGTGACGTTGAGGTAGCCCATCGGGGCTTTGCCGTTGGTGCCGCCGGTGACGGCTTTCTGGTTCATGCCCTTGGAGACCTCGTTGGCGAGGTTGCGGGAGTAGAACTCGGCGATGGTGGACATGATTCCGTGCAGCAGCATGCCTGAGGGGGTCTCATCGATGTTCTCGGTGGCCGAGACCAGGAGCACGCCTGCTTCTTTGAGAGCCAGGTGGATGGCGACGTCGTCGGCGCGGTTGCGGGCAAGGCGATCCACCTTGTGGACGATGCAGTAGGCGACCGGGTGGGTCTTGACGTACTCGATCATCTGCATCAGCGCGGGCCGGTCGGCTTGGCGGGCGGACTCGCCTGCGTCGACGAACTCCTCGACGATGACCGCGTTGACATCGTGGGCCTTGCGCCGGTTCGCCTCGCGCTGGGCGGGGATGGAGAAGCCTTCATCCTGGCCGCCCTTGGAGGCCTGTTCCTTGGTCGAGACGCGCAGGTAGGAGACCGCCAGTGTGGTGGTCTGACCGATCTGCTCCAGTCCCGTCGCAAGCGGAGCGTGTGTGGTGGTCATGGGTCGTGTTTCCTTCCCCAACAGGTGGGGCCAACACGAGAAGCGCGGGACTGCTCGTGCGGTGCGGCGTAGGAAATAAACACGACCCGTGCCGTCCGGTGTTGACGGGCTGGGTAGGCCACGTGGGCTAATGAACAAGACGCCACACCACGGTTTCCCTTACGGGTGGCCGCTGGCATGCGTACAGTTACGATTCTACGCCCTGGCCACGGGATTGTTCAGGAGGGCGCTCCTGGCAGGTGGTGGTCTGGTGCTCGTGGCGGGCGCGGGCTTGGGCCATGCCGATGAACACGTGGGCCAGCTTGTGTAGGTCCAGGCTGGCTCGCAGCTCGGCCTCGATGCGGTAGTCGCGCATCCGCTCCGGCGGGCTGCCCTGGGGTTGGGTGGTCATGTCAGCTCTCCGGTGTCGAGGTCGATACCGGCGAAGAACGCGTCCTCGGCTTCTCGGCGGGCGGCGACCTCATCGAGGACGTACTGCACGAAGTCGGCATCGCGGTCGGCGATGGTGGTGTCCTCGATCGGCTCGGTGGGCTGTTCGCCGGGCCAGACGGTCTGCCGGGTGGGCCGGTCGCGATCCAGGCGGGTGCCGGAGGCGGCCACCCAGTCGCGTAGTCGCTGGCGGGCGTCGGCGAAATCGCGGTGCCAGCCGATCGGAGCCGAAGCGTTCTGCTCGGGGTCGTAGGCGCCCAGCCAGTGCAAATGCAGTGCGGACAGCTCCCAGCGCAGTTCGGCGTGGCGATGCCAGAACGGCGGGATCACCGAGGCCGGCAGGCCATAGGTCGTGCGCAGCCAGGTGACCCATTCGTTCAGCGCGAGCAGCTCGGCTTCCAGGTCATCGGAACTCAGGAGGTTCCAGTTGACCGGATGCGGCACGGCTGGCACATCGGCGTCCTCGAAGCCGGGCACTTCACCAGCCTCCACCGTCGCGTCGGTGTCGTGGAGGTCCTCGTCGGACGGATGCTCGTCCATGATCATGTCTCCTTCGGTCACAGGCCGATGTGAGGCGCGGCGTGCTGGTGCGGCGACGAGCCAGCGGGCTGGAATTGCGGCACCCGTCGCTTGATCTGTTCGCCCTGTGATGCCTCTTGGCTGGCGGTGTCCTGGCTGTAGGCCTCGCGCTCGACGGCCCTGCGCGGGGTGCGACCGGCGGTGTTCTTCGACTGTGCTGTCACGGGCAGGAGCCGCGTGGCCTCGAACTGCTCCTCGCGCTCCCCGGTGTGCTTGTTGGTGTACTCGCGAAGCGAGCCCTGGGCGATGAACCGGTCCTTCTCGCGCAGGTTCTGGATGCCGAACTGGGCGGCGCCCTTGAACGCGACCACGTCGTGGAAGGTGCTCGGCAGGTTCTGCCAGCCGGTCTCGGGGTCGTAGTGACGGTGGCGTTGGCCGGCTTTGAAGTACAGGCGGGGGTCGCCGTTCTCGGTATAGGTGAGCTGTGGCTTGGAGGCCACGAACCCGTACATGCTGTCTTTGAGTTCCAGGCCGGTCGTTGATTCGGTACTCATCGGGATGCTCCTGCTCGCGCAGCCACCGGGATGGTGACTTCTGGAACAGGTAGGTGCACGCACGCTCCATCGGCCCGCGGGCCGGGTGCGTCTGGCTCAGTGCGGGAAGGGGCGTTGCAGGAGTGCTTCGATCTCGGCCCGGTCCTCGCGGAGCTGATCGGCGTCGGGACGTGAGGGCCAGGCGTGGAGGTCGGTCACGATCGGTGGCGCGGAGCGCAGGAGGCTGATGCCGGTGCCGAATGGCAGGGTTCTGATCCGGTCGGGCGGCAGGATCGGGACGCGGCGGAGGGAGCGTTGGTTGGAGCGGGTGCCATGGTCGCCGAGGGTGACGGAGTCGGTGTATTCGTCGCGTTCGCCGATCAGCGTGGAGAGGTCTTGGAGGTCTCGGGAGTTGGAGGCGCCGCCGAGGATGATCTTCACGATAGAGGCGTCCCAGATCGCTCCGGCGGCGTTGTCATTCCACTTGTCGCGGGCTTGGGCGAGGGACTGGAGAACGGGCAGAGTGGTGATGCCGGTGCCGCCACCCTCGGCCATGAGTGTCGGCAAGGATGGCAGGGGTGCGAGGTTGCCGATCTCGTCCAGTGCGAGCAGCAGTGGCGGGTCGAGCCTTGCGCCCGGTGAGCGCGCGGCGATCTTTCGTGCGGTCTCGATGAGGTCTTCGACGAACGCGGCCACGAGTGCGGCAGATGCGCCGGCTCCGGCTCCCGTGGCGAGAAGGTAGAGCGTGCCGCGTTCGGCGATGAAGCGTTCAGGGTCGAAGTCTTCGCCTGGGCGTGGTGTGACGGCATCGAGAACGCGGGGGTCGGCCAGTGCTCCGAGGGCGAGGGCGACGCCCTGCCAGATGGAATCTCTCGTCTTGGGGTCGGAGTCGATCATCGCCCCGAGCGAGTCCGCCCACCCGGTGGCCGCCTGAGTGCTGTTGGTGAGGATCGCGACAGCCTCGGCTGCCGCCGTGGGGTCGAGGGTCCACCGGAACAGCTCGGCGGGTGGCCGGTGGTCCAGGGCGGCAGCGTGCAGAAGGGCTTGCAGAGCGGTGCGGGTCTTGCCCTCCCAGAAGCCGCCGGACTCCACACCACCCGCGGACAGTCCGGTGGTCGCGGCCAGGCCGGTGGCGCGGATCATCGCTGTCAACGGGTTCTCGCAGCCGCGGACCGGGGACCAGCGCATCCCGGCGGGGATACCTTCGGCGAGGTGCTGGGGGTCGAAGACTGCTACGGGCCCGATGCGCTGCCGGGCGCGCAGGGTGGCGGTGAGGTTGTCCGGCCGTGTACTGGTGGTGACGACAGCGCCGGGTGCATCGAGGATCGCCGGGATCACGATGTGCAGGCCCTTGCCGGAGCGGGGCGGGCCGATGAGCAGGTTCGAGTCCTCCACGCTCGCCCACACCTCACGGCCCTTCGAGGTGCCGATCCGGTAGCCGACATCCCTTGGGTCGGGGTCGTTCAGGGAGGGGCGGAGTGTCCCGGCCCGGCGCAGCAGCGCTTTCGGCGAGGCGGTCTGTGCCACGTCATGGTTGGTGGCGGTGCCGGCGAGCCGGCGCGGGTCGGTCCCGACCGTCCGGGAGTGACGGCGCAGCCGCACCCACGCCCATACACCGGCGGCGACGAGGCCGGCGAGCATCACTGCGGTGGTGATCCAGTACGCGACGGAGTTCAGCTCGTCGCTGTCGAGGGCGGCGGCGGGGTTGCCGGGGTTGAACAGGACCCCGAGCCCCGATGCTGGTCCCGCTTCGGGTTGGGGTGCGCCGGTGAGGAACGCGGCCACACTGCCTGCGGCGCGGAGGATGAGCGCGATCCCGAACATCCCGACCAGTCCGATGAGGGCGGCGTTGGTCAGCTCATCGCCCATGTTCCCGGTCTGTCGCTGCTGTGGCGCGCTCACGGCAGCGGCCGAACATGCGTTGTGCCAGAGACTCGGCCAAACAACACGACCTCGCCCGTGCCGTCCCGTACCAGGGAGCCGAGCTGATCCTTGTCCAGGAGCGTCCGCGCAGCGCCGGTGCCGGTGGCATCGGTGTGGGAGACGATGACCGCGACGGCCACGTCCTCACCGGGCACGAACCCGTCTGCGGTGACCTCGATCAATCTTGGCTCTCGCGCCTTCTTGCTGCGCTTACCCCGTTGCCCCTCGGGATCGTTCTTCGGCGGCGCGGGTGTGGTGCGGCGGCGGGCGCGGATGATGTCGGTGAACACGCTCCCGTCGGTCTCGTGGACCTCGATCCTTGCGGTGACCGTGCGGTCGACGGTGATGGCATCCAGCAGGGCTCCGAAGGTTTTACGAGTCCAGTCAATGCCTTCCTGCGGCGGCGGATACGGGGCACCGTCGACGGTGACGTCCAAGGTGCCCGCGTCGGTCACGCTGATGACGACGTGGGTCAGCACGATCGGGGTTACTGAGGGTTCCTGCCCGGTGGCGCGCCGGGACTGTTTGCGGTTCATCACGTCACTCCCGAGGTGAGTCGCGAGCTGGTGTCGAAGAGCTCCAGCTCAGCGGGATGCAGCTGGTGCTGGGTCACGAAGGCCCTGTCCTTGATCCGCCACAGGCCCTGCCCGACCCCAAGGGTTGGGAGGAGCTTCTGCTCGGTGCCAGTGAGGCCCAGGGCGTGGGCGGTGGGGCCGAGTTGATCGGATTCTTGCCGGTAGACGATGCGGGTCTCGGCGTTGGCCAGCAGCGAGTTGGCCAGCGAGCGCATGGCTGAGCCGGCGTCGCCGACGTTGTCGAGGTCGGAAAGCTTGTGGAAGATGAGCATGTTCGCGATCCCGTAGTGCCTGGCCAGCCGCCAGTGCGCATCCATGCGGCGCAGCAGGGCGGGGTGGGACATGAGGCGCCAGGCTTCGTCGTAGATCACCCACCGCTGCCCACCGGCAGGGTCCAGCAGCGCGGACTCCATCCATGCGCTGGAGCACGTCATCAGAACGCTGATGAGCATGGAGTTCTCGGTGACGCGTGAGAGGTCGAGGGAGATCATCGGCAACGACGGGTCGAACGCCACCGTGGAGGGGCCATCGAAGAGTCCTTGGAGGTCGCCGGCCACCAGGCGGCGCAGGGCGTGGCCGACGAGCCGGCCGTCCTCGGCCAATCTGCCATCGTCGGCCTCCGCGTTGGGGGTGAGGATGCGGTCGACGACCATCGGCAGGATCGGCACGGTGTTCTCCCGCACTGTCTCGGAGAGGGCGAGGTCGATCGCGGTGTGCTCCAACGGCGTCAACCCCCGTCCCAGCACAGTCTCGGCCAGTGCCCCGATGAGGTCACGGCGCCGGGAGGCGACCGTGGTGGCCCACTCCTCATCCGAGAACCCGAAGGGCCGGTGCCCCTCATCGAGGGGATTTAGTCTGGTGTTGAGGCCGTGGCCCAGGACGATCGCCCGCCCGCCGACCGCTTCGGCCACAGCAGTGTGCTCGCCCTTGGGATCGCCGGGCACGTACACGCGCCGCCCGAACGGCAGGCTGCGGGTGTAGAGGGATTTCGCCAGGGACGATTTGCCGGAGCCCACGATCCCGGCGAGCACGACATTGGGAGCGGTGATGATCCCGCGGGCATAGAGGGCCCACGGGTCGTAGACGAACGACCCACCGGAGTAGAGGTCTTGGCCGACGAACACCCCGTCGGCGCCGAGGCCGCCTTCGGCGACAAACGGATACGCCCCGGCCAGCGTCGCCGACGTGTCCTGGTGCCGTGGGAGCCGGAACCCGCCCGGGGTGCGCAGTGCCGCGGGGTCGGACTCTCCCGCGGCAGGAAGGTAAGTCGTTGCGCGTCGTTCGGCGCGCTCCGCCTCGGCCTTCGCTCTTGCCGCGGCCTTATCGGCGTGGTGCTGCTCGGCTTGGAGCTTCGCGGCCGCCTCGCGTCGCTGCTTGCGCAGTCGGCGGCGCTCCTTTGCTGGGGCGACCAGAACTGAGGTGTACAACCGCTCCCGCTCGGTCTCGCGGCCGGTCACAGGGACAGCCCCCGACCGGCAGATGTGGTCGATCGGGCCGGGCCGGCGAACCAGTCCTTCTCCGCCACCGCCGACGTGCCCAGCGGTGGCGCCGGCGCGGTCTTCGGAGTCGTGGTGAGTGCGCTCGGGTCGAGGGCACCGATGCCGGCGATGGCCTCGCGCGTCGGCACCACGTCGGCGTCGTCCAGCGCCGGATCGGGCGGGACAGTATGGGCGCGCAGCAGGCTGACGTGCCCCATCGCCGGGTTGTAGGTGAGGGCGAAGTCGCCCTCGGTGACGACCCGGTCGAGCGCGCCGGTTGAAGGTTCGTCGTAGACGTAGCCGTTCTCCAGGGCGGCGTCGGTGGTCTCGGCCCCGTAGTCGAAGCCCGTCAGATGCTCGATGCCCGCGTCCGGGCCGTCGCGGTCGATCAGCTCCAGCACGTCGTCGGCCTCCTCGCCTTGAAGGAACACGACGCTGATCCACCGCTGCGCGCCGGTCGCAGCCGACGCCTCGTGAGTGATGGTGGGTTCGGGGTGCCAGGCGATCCGCCCCGAATGGGAGAACGCCGTATCGAGTCGGTCATACGCCTCGTCCAGGAGGGTGCCGGCCTGGTGCAGCTCGTCGGCTGCGGCCAAGGCGTCCTGTGCTCCTGCGGTGTGGTTGCCGTTGTCATCGAACGCGCGGGCGCGATGGGACAGGTGTGTGGTGGCGAGCTGGTCGAGCACTTGGCGCAGGGAGCACATCCCCGCGACCATGTCGCCGAACACGGTGTAGGTGTCGGCCGGGTCGTCGAAGACCCGGCTGGCGTGGGCCAGGCCGCGCAGCGCTTCGGATGCTTCGGCGGCATCGGCAAGTGGGTCGTGGAACGTCGGCATGATCGGCCTCCAATGACGAAAGCGAGTGCCCCGACATCCGGGGTCGCTGGTCAGGTGCACCCGCTCAGCCACACGACTGGCCCAGGCGTCGCGTCAGATGCGGCGGCACAGCGGCAGCGCGGCAGCGGTGAAGGCGGCGGCCTGCTGCCCGACGAGCAGCCGGGTCTCACAGGAGGCCTGGATCGCGGCCTGCTCGATCGCCGCCACGGCCGCATCGAGTTCGTCGACGGAGGGTGCGGAGATGCTGATGAGGCCGGTGTAGCGTAGGACTCCGTGGCCGGCGGTCAGATCGGCCTCTTGCTGGAGCACGTCCTGGTACTCAGCGGTGTGGGCGGCGTCTTCGATCTGTCCGATCTTGGCGCGTTGGGCGTGGTCGGAGATGTGCTCGACCTTCTTCTTGCGAATGTCCCGTGCGGCTTGGTCGGAGCGCATCGGGGTGCAGATCAGCGAGAACGACCGGTGGATGCCGGTAGAGAGCAACACCGGTGAGAGGAAGCCGGGGTAGACCATCGAGCGTGGCCATTCCGAGACCCACAGCACGCCATGGTGGGCCGAGTCGGTGCGTAGCCTTGTCCAGGACTCGTTGACGGCGACCGGTCCGGCGGTCGCGAGGGATTGGCCGAGTTCGCCGTGCCGTGCGAGCGTGGCGGCGATGGCGGGGTCGTATGCACCGCGGAGGATGACCGCGATCTGCCCGGGGGTGAGCCACCCGGATGGGGTGAGGTCGGCCGAGCGGAGCGCGGCGACCAGGGTGGACATCTCTTGGCGCAGGACTGCGGCGGCGCCGCGGATGCCGCCGCCTGCGGTTCTGACCTGTCGCGCGCTCGTCTTCATGTCCAGGCTCAGGGATAGCGTCGTGGCATGCCTCTCGCCGGCGGGGCCGGCACGGTCGATGAGTTCGGCGTAGGTGGTGGCTGCCCAGGTGTCGTCGTCGGTCCCGTGAGCCTCCCACCATTCTGCGAGGCCGGTTCCCGAATCCGGCAGCGTGCGCTCCAGCACTTGGAGGGTGGCGATGCGTCCGGAGCGGCAGGCGGTGGCGAGGACTCGTCCCCAGGAGGTGACGCGGCGTTCCTGCTCGCCGGGATCGAGGAGCACGAATGCCGGATGCGACACCTCGCAGATGACCGTCAGGGTCTGCTGGTGGGGGTCGTGGATCATCCCGGCGTTCGTGTCGGGGTCGGTGTACTCGCGCAGCCGGGCCACGTCACCGGGCAGTGCGAGGGTGCCGACCGGACGCGGTGTCACCACGCGCCGCCGATACAAGAGTTGGCCGGCGGTGGTGCGCCAGAGCCACCAGAACGCCACTGGCAGCCACTCCACAGCCGGGCGTCCGGCGACGGGTATCCAGGTCAGCGCCGCGGCCAGCACCCAGATTGGTGCGGTGTAGGCCAGCAGGATGCCGCCACCGGCGTAGAGCGCGCCGACGACCGCCAGCACGCCGATCGCCAGCGTGATGAGCTGGGATAGCGATAGGCCCAGCAGCACGCCTCGCCGGGTGAGGCGGGAGAACTTCACCGGCACCAGCTCCGAGGACACCGTGCGCTCGTTCTGCTTCGCGGTCATGGCCGCCCTTACTCCTTTCCGGTCGGCTTCGGCGCCGGTGGCGGTGGTTGCTTCGGCGGACGCGGCTGCGGCGTTGATGTGCCTGGCGAGGACGTCTTCGGCTCCGCAGCGGGTGGAGCCTTGGGCGCCGACGAGGACGGCGGTGGCCCTGTCTGAGCCGCCGGCGGCGGCGTGCTCCCGGTCTGCCCGGCGGCGTCTGCGGCGGTTTCGCCCTGGCCCCCGAGGGCTTTGCCGACCTTGGGTCCGGCGGTGGCGGCATCCTTGGCGACCTTGGCGCCGATCACAGCCGCGGCGGCCGGACCAGCCGCCGCAGCACCAGCACCGGCCCCGGCTCCGCCACTCGCGCCAGCTCCCGCAGACCCGCTCGCAGCGGCCTTGCCCCCGCCCGAGGCCTGGGGTGCGGGGGTCTTTGGCTGCGGCGGATGCTTCCCGCCACCGCCACCGCCACCGCCGCCGTCGCCGTCGTCCCCGCCACCGGACTTACCGCCGCTGCCTTCACCACCACCGTCGAGGACCTTCTTCGGCTCACCGCCGCCCTGGGGCTTGGTGGGTGTCGGGATGGGCCGGTTGAGTGCCTGTTTGGCGTCCTCCTCCGAGCCGATCGCGTGGTACATGTCGAAGCCCACGAACGACAGGAACTTGTACGTCAGATACGGCGCGAAGGCAGCCATTGCCATCAGCACGATCCCGGCGATCGGGTCGGACACCGAGGACAGGTCTCCATCGATCGGCGCGGACACTTGGGTAATCGCCACCAGGAACATGACGACGAGGACGAGCTTGGAGCAGATCAGGGCGATGACGAACATCGCCCACTTCCCGATCCACCCCCGCGTGGCATCCCACGAGGCGCCGGAGAACGCCAGCGGTGCGAGCACGATCGCCACCAGCAGCAGTGCCTTGCGCACGAGGAGCGACAGCCAGACGATGGCGGCCGCGGCAATCGCGAGACCGGCGAGGAAGATCGTGATGATCGCCCCCACCCCGGGCGCGGCGATATTGATCCCCACCAGCCCGGCGGCAAGCAGAGTGATCTTGTCGCCCATCGATTCGGTGGTCTCCCCGGCGGCCTGGATGATCCCGATGGACAGCTGATCGACGATCTCCAACAACAACGCCGTCAGGGTGATGACAACGAACGAGCCGAGCACCGACTTGGCGAGCCCGAGCGCGGCGCGGGACAGGGCGGTGGGGTCGCGGCGGATGAGCCCGGTGATCAGCTGGAGGCAGAAGAAGATCAGCATCACGAACACCGCGATGCCGAACAGGATGTTGTAGACCGCCACATACTCCTCGCGGGTGACATCGACCAACGTGGTCGTGTCGAACACGGTCCAGACGGCCTCGAACAGCCACCCGGCGGCGGCGCCCATGGCTTGGGCAAGCCAGTCGAACGGCGCGGCCACGAGGCTGGCGGCGGCTTCGCCGGCGGTATCGCAGACCGACGAGATGATGGGGACGTCGCACACACCCACCGGGAATCACTCCTCAAAGGTCGAGTCGATTGGGGTGGGGTCAGACCTGCTGGCCGACGTTCCAGAAGAAGTTGATCAGCGTCACGCTCGCGCCGCAGATCACCGCGGCCCCGCAGCTCACGAGAACGCCGACCTTGCCCCGGCCCGCCAGGTGCGGGTTGGAGGAGTTGGCGCCGAAGCCCCACACGATCGCCGAGATGATCAGCGCCAGGACGGACAGGATGAGACCGATGGTCATGACGGCGCCGACGATCGTGCGTAGCTGGGCGATACCGGGCAGGCCGTCGCTGTTGGGGTCGATGTTGATGTTCATCGGCGCGAGCGCCGGCAGAACGGAGATGAGATCGAACACGATGGTGTCTCCTGACGAACGGACCCACCCGAGGGGCGGGGACGCGGAAGGGGTTCGTCGGTCAGGTGCACCGTTCGCCCCAGTGTCGCCGCAGCCACGACGAGGTCGAGGACCGGCAGAGCCTCAGAGTTGCTGGCCGAGCCCGATGAGCCAGTTCATCCACGCCACCCCACCGCCAGCCAGAACCGCAGCACCCAGTGCGGTCCATGCCCCGACGCGCGCCTTGGTGGCCGCAGAATGGTTGCCGTTGGCGGCGGCGATGGCCCAGGCGATCGCGCAGACGATCAACATCAGCACCGCGGTGATGAGCACGAACGTGAGCAGCGCACCGATCACCTCCCGCAGGTCACCGATTCCTTCCAGGCCGTCGAAGTCGGGGAACACATCCATGCCGCTCAGCTCCCAACTGGCGTAGGCAAGTGTTCGAAGCGTTCGTAATCCATGCTGGTGAGGTGCGTGTGGAGGACCCGGAGGTTGCTGGGGCAGTTTGCAGACCCACGGCCCGGAGCGCCGTTCCGGTGGCCGAGGCTATGGCGTGGTGATGAGGATTCCGGTGATGGACAGCGTCGTGCAGGTGATGAGCATGCCGGGGCCGTGGAGCAGCGCTGCGGTGTAGCGCTTGGCGATGAGCAGGCGGATGCTTTCGAGGCTGGCGGTGCTGAAGGTGGTGTAGCCGCCGAGTAGCCCAGTGGCCAAGATCGCGCCCCACGGATGGCCGAGGGTGAGCCCGGTGACCAGGCCCAGGAGGAGTGAGCCGGTGAGGTTGACGATCATGGTGCCCCACGGGAATCGGGCGCGAAGTCGTGCGGGCAGGCTGTTGTCGGCTAGGTAGCGCAGTGCTGAGCCGATTCCGCCAGCGAGAGCGATGGCAAGTGCAAGGAGCAGTTCGTTCATGAGCGTGCCCTTCGGGTGCGGGCGGTGAGGATGCCGGTCCAGCTGGCCAGACTGCCGAGGAGAACGGTGGCGAGTCCGTAACCGAGCGCTTCGGCGATGTGGTGGCCGATCAGCAGCGCGGCGATGTCGCTCGCGAGCAGGCTGTAGGTGGTGTAGCCGCCGAGCAGTCCGGTGCCCAGCAGCAGGCGTAGGTCGCGTCGTCGTCCGCGGTCTGGGCCGCCGAGGGGTAGGGACTCGATGAGGACACCGAGCAGAAATGCGCCCGTGATGTTGATGATGAAGATGCCCAGCGGGAGTCCGGCCGTGTCTCCGATAAGCGCGTCGAGCAGGTAGCGGGCGAGGGTTCCGACAGTTCCGCCGAGGGCGACCAATCCGATGCCGCGTAGACCCGGCCCAGTGTCAGCGTCGGTGTCGAGCGGTTCGTTGACTGACAGCTCGTCTGTCATCGGCAGTCTCCTATCTCACAGGCGCGCGCCGTGGCGCGCAGTGTCGAGATAGGGACCGTTGTCACGTCCGTGAGGTTGGTGCCGGTGAGCCCCACCACCGGGCGCCGCGAGGGGCGCTTTTCTATTGTCGCACGACGGCATTGCCATCGGTGCGTAGAGCCAGGGTCGATGAGTTGGCTCATGCGGAGCCGTACGATCAGGCGGGCCGGGGTCAGGTGTCGGTGAGTTCGGTCAGGAGGGTGCGGACGCGGAGGTCGATGTCGTCGCGGACCAGGCGCATCCGCTCGATGCCCTCGATGCCGCGGGTGGAGGGTTCATCGGTGTGCCAGGTCTCGATGGTCCCGGTCATGCCGTCGAGGGGTTCGACGTGTGCTTCGTCGCCGAGCACGATGACCCGGTCCACGCGGGCGAGTAGTTCGGGGTCGATGGGCTTCGGGGACTCGCCGGCCATATCGGCCCCGGCCTCGGCGATCGCTTCGGTCGAGAGGCTGTTGAGTGACCCGCCGGGCTTGGTGCCGGCCGAGTGGACCTCGATCGCATCGCCGGCCCGGTGTCGGAGCAGTGCGGCGGCCATCTGGGACTTGCCGCCGTTCTTGACGCAGACGAAGAGGGCGCTGGGCTTGGGAGCGGGTGCGGTGGTCATGGTCGGGCTTCCTGAGTTCTGCGGGCGGGGACGGTGGGGTCGTTCGGGAAGAGCCGCCGGCCGGCCCGCAGGGCGACATAGACGAGGCCGACGAGGACGGGGACCTCGATGAGGGGGCCGACGACTCCGGCGAGGGCTTGGCCGGAGGTGACGCCGAAGGTGCCGATCGCCACGGCGATGGCCAGTTCGAAGTTGTTGCCCGAGGCGGTGAAAGCCACAGTGGTCGATTTTGCGTAGCTGAGGCCTGAGGCTTTCGAGGCAAGCAGGCCGATGGCGAACATGAGCGCGAAGTAGATGAACAGCGGGACGGCGATCCGGGCGACGTCGAGGGGCTGGGAGGTGATGGCCTCGCCCTGGAGTGCGAACAGCAGCACGATAGTGAACAGCAGCCCGTACAGCGCCCATGGCCCGAGTTTGGGCAGGAACTTCTCCTCGTACCACTGCCGTCCCTTGGCCTTCTCACCGAACACGCGGGTGAGGAACCCTGCGAGCAGGGGGATGCCGAGGAACACGAGCACGGAAGCCACGATCGCCCAGACGGAGAAGTCCACCGAGGTGGTCGGCAGGCCCAGCCACGACGGCAGGAGCTGGAGGTAGAACCAGCCCAGTGCGCCGAAGGCGAAGACCTGGAACACCGAGTTGATCGCTACCAGGACGGCGGCGGCCTCGCGGTCACCGCAGGCCAGGTCGTTCCAGATGAGGACCATGGCGATGCACCGAGCCAGGCCCACGATGATCAGACCAGTGCGGTACTCGGGCAGGTCGGACAGGAAGACCCAGGCCAGGACAAACATGAGTGCCGGACCGACGAGCCAGTTGAGTACCAGCGACAGCCCGAGCAGCCGCTTGTCGCCGGTCACCCGGTGAGTCTCGTCGTAGCGGACCTTCGCCAGCACCGGATACATCATCACGAGCAACCCCATAGCGATCGGCAGCGAGACCTCACCGATCGTGACAGCCTCCAATGCGGTGTTCAGGCCAGGCACGAAGCGCCCCAGCATGAGTCCGATGGCCATGGCGAGCACGATCCAGGCCGGCAACCACCGGTCCAGGAAGGACATCTCCTTGATCACCGGCGCGGCGCTCTGCGCAGGCGTGGTTGCTGTCGTGCTCATCCGCTGGGGTCCTCGTATCGATGAATGTCTATCCGCCACGCTAACCGCCACATCGATGACCGTCAATGTAAGATGGGGCGATGAGCATCGCAGTGGAGAAGCCGACGATGGTCGCCGCGGCGCCGGATGAGTGTTGCTCGCTGGCCGAGGCTCCGATCGGAGCAGCCGACGCCGAGCGTTTCGCGAAGAGGATGAAAGCGCTGTCGGACCCGGCTCGGCTGCGCGTGCTGTCGCACGTGGCGGCCCAAGGTTGTGAGGCCGTGTGCGCCTGCGATCTCATCGAGGCGCTCGACATCAGCCAACCAACCGTGAGTCACCACCTTAAGAAACTCGTCGAGGCCGGTCTGCTGGTCCGAGAGCAACGCGGCAGGTGGGCTCATTACACAGTGGTCCGGGAAGCATTCGCAGAGCTCCGCCGGATCCTGGACCTGCGCTGAGCCAGATCCGGCAGTCGGTGAATCTCGACGGCGTGACGCGCGTCAGCTACGGGCCGCGGCGTAACTGTTCCAGGCCGCCCCGGACAGTTCGGCCCAGCGGGTCGCGGTGCCTATGCTGACGCCGATCAGCTGGGCAAACACGACCTGTGGCGTGGTCGAGGCCAGATGGACCATGGCGGTACTGCGGCTGGCGCGGGTTCTGATTCCGAGCCGGTTCCGTCCGGGCCATTAGCGAGGGTGGCTGGAGATGGGCGCCGGAGTTCTTGCCGGTGAACAGCCACTGCTGGTTGGCCAGAACGCTCGCGGTCCCGAACGGCTTGGCGACCGGAAGCGTCGTCACGAGGGTCTCCCGGCCGCCAGCGATTACATCTAACTAATGCAATAATTGCTACACCGGCAGGGTCGGATAATCGAAGTGCCCGAATAGCTCCATGCAGTTGAGGTGTGCGCGTCGTGTCCCAGCCGTCGCGGCATCGAGAACACAATGGAGAGGATGGTCTCGTTCGATCTCGTTAGGCACTGGACGCCGTACGGTGCCTACGTGCTGCACCTCTGCTCGCTTCCTCCCAGATGCACAGGTCCGCCGGAATAGATCGCACAGAACGCGCTTCCGAAAGATTGACGTGCAACCTTAGGAGGATCAGGCGCAGACCGTTCTGGTCGCC
>NZ_JAOSZD010000012.1:0-55164 GCF_034438835.1 Nesterenkonia sp. HG001
TTCAGGCGTTTTTGTATCTGGATCGGCGGGAGTTGTATCCGGTGACGGTGTATCTGCGGAATCTGTTGGCTGGGGCTACTGGTACTGAGCAGATGGGTGGTGAGGCTGCGGAGGCCACTCAGATCGCCTCGAATGTGCGGGCGGTGACGATGCTGCTGACTACGTTGCCGATTATCTGTCTGTATCCGTTTCTGCAGAAGTATTTCGTGCGCGGGATCATGCTCGGCTCCGTCAAGCAGTAGCCACGGCTCCATGACGTGCATCTGTCCGACGACGGCCTGGGCTCGACGCCTCGGCCGCCACCAGAAAGGAACACTCGCATCATGATCACCACACCTTCAGCAGGACAGCGACGTCGGCTGTGCTCGGTGACGGCCGCGCTGGCGACGGGGACCCTGGTCCTCTCCGCCTGCGGCGGCACGGCCGAGGGCGACGACGGCGCTGAGGTCGACCTCGACGAGGTCGGCGTGGGCGCCATGGAGGACTACGGCGTTGGGGACACCTTCGTGGCCTCCGAGCCGGTGGACTTCTCGCTGCTGTATCGCGATCACCCCAACTACCCGCTGCGGGCGGACTGGCGGTTCTTCACCTACCTGGAGGAGGAGCACAACGTCACGCTGAACCCGGAGAACGCCCCGCTCTCCGACTGGGAGGAACGCCGCTCGCTGGTGATCGGTGCCGGCGATGCCCCGGACTTCATTCCGATCGTCTATCCCGGCGACGAGACCCCCTTCATCGCCGGTGGGGCGCTGCTGCCGGTCAGCGACTACCTGGACCAGATGCCGCACCTCACCGAGAAGATCGAGGCCTGGGACCTGGAGGAGGACTTCAACGCGCTCTACCAGGAGGACGGCAGGTTCTACATCCTGCCGGGCATCCACGAGCAGCCTCAGCACCAGTACTCGCTGGCCGTACGCGGGGACATCTGGGATGAGCTCGGCTACGAGGACCCGGAGACCTGGGAGGAGTTCGCCGAGCAGCTGCGGGGAGTCCAGGAGGCATATCCGGAGATGGTTCCGTACTCGGACCGGTGGGAACTGCAGGCCACACTGAACCTGGCCTCCCCGAACTTCGGCACCTCTGCCGGTTGGGGATTCGGTGACGGGATGTACTTCGACGACGACGCTGACGAGTTCATCTACGCCGGCGTCACCGACGAGTATCGGGAACTCCTCGAGTACTTCCACGGGCTGGTCGACGAGGGTCTGATGGACTCCGAATCCATGGTCCAGGATGACGACCAGGCGATCCAGAAGTTCGCCTCCGGGCAGTCAGCCGTCATCGGCGCCAACGATCAGGAGCTGCTGACCTACCGCACCTCCATCGAGGAGGTCGGCGATGAGGACATGGACATCCGTATGATTCGTGTCCCGGCGGGTCCGTCAGGGGACAGCGTGGCCGGCGGCCAGCTGGAGTCCGGCCTGGTGATCTCCTCCTCGGCGGCCGAGCAAGACCACTTCGTGGCGCTGCTGCAGTTCATCGATTGGCTCTACTACTCCGATGAGGGGCTGGAGCTCGCCAAATGGGGAGTCGAGGGTGAGACCTTCGAACGCGATGGTGAGGAACGTGTTCTGGCTGATGACATCGACATCAACGGCCTGAACCCGGGTGCCGGCGAAGAGCTGAACGTCGACCACGGCTTCCACAACGGCGTCTTCATGCCGGCCCATGGCTCCACCACGGACCTGGTGCAGTCGATGTTGCGGGACGAGGTCGTCGATTTCCGTGAGTCCATGGAGGACAAGGAGATCCTGCCGGTGCCCCCTGCCCGGCCGCTGGACGAGCTGGAGCGTGAGCAAGCCTCACTGACAGAGAACGCGCTGAGTGACTCGGTGGACACCGCGACTGCCCAGTTCATCCTGGGCCAGCGGGACCTCGACGACTGGGACGCCTACGTGGCCGAGTTGGAGGCGCAGGGCCTGGGCGACTTCGTGGAGCTTCAGAACGAGGCCTACCAGCGGGCACAGGAGGCGATCGACGGCATCGAGGAGGAGATCGACGAGTGACATCGTTCCTAGGTCTGCGTCCCGCAGGTTGCCTCGTCGGCGTCCCGGAGCTGGCCATCACGGCCGCTCTGGGACGCGGAGGTGCGTCATGAGCGCGTCGGGCGAGGAGCGGGAGGGCCCGCTGACGCGGGTCACGAACTTCGTCTACCGATTGCTCGTCATCGAGGTGGCCTTCGTGCTGGCCACGCTGCCGGCGCTGCTGGGGATCCTGCTGCTGGACCAGGAGCCGAGCAACATCCCGCTCTACGGGCTGTTCGCGCTGTTCTTCGGCCCGGCGATCACTGCGGGGGTTTATGCCTGGCGAGGAGATCATGACCTGATCCCCTGGCTGAGGTACTGGAAGGGCTGGGTCGAGAGCTTCCGTCAGACCCTGGCTGTCTGGACGCCGGTGGTCGGGTTCGCGACCCTGGCCTCCTTCAACGCCGCCTTCGCTCAGGTGCCGGCGTCCTTCCTGCTCGGCGGGGCAGTGCTGGCCGGGGCCGTCGTCGTCGCTGGAGTGGCCACGCTGGTGGTCATCGCGACCTTTGACTTCCGGACCCGGGACCTGTTTCGCGTGGTGATGTACGGGCTGGCCTCCGCGCCGCTCTCTGCGCTCGGTGTGCTGAGCCTGTTCCTGGTGGTCGGGGCGATCGTGGTGCTCTGGTCAGACTGGGTGGCGGTGCTGCTGGCCTCAGTGATGCTGTGGCTGTTGACCCGCACAGTAGGTCCGATGCTGGCGCAGGTCCGGCAGGACCTCGTGGTCAACCGTGGGTGAGGGCCAGCCTCGGGGCGGGCCGGACGGTTCGCTCAGATTCTGCGCACGCCGTGGCGCGGAAGCGGGAGGTGTGATTTGCTGGAGGTCAGCATGAGCGCCTAGAATTCCAGTGTCCTCACGGGATCGCGCCCCCATCGTCTAGCGGCCTAGGACACCGCCCTTTCACGGCGGCGGCACGGGTTCGAATCCCGTTGGGGGTACTGCTCAGCTTCGATTTGGAGCCGAGTGAGAAGCTCTGCTAGAGTTTCTAACCGTGCCAAGCGGCACAAACAGCTGAACAGCAAGGCCCAGTGGCGCAGTTGGTTAGCGCGCCACCCTGTCACGGTGGAGGTCGCGGGTTCAAGTCCCGTCTGGGTCGCTCCAAGCTCTCGGAAGAGGGTTCTAGTCATCATGTGATGGCGCCCGGCTCTGTAGCTCAGTTGGTAGAGCGTTCGACTGAAAATCGAAAGGTCACCGGATCGACGCCGGTCGGAGCCACCACTGGAAACCCCCGCTTCTGGCGGGGGTTTCTTCGTGTGGTCCGAGAGCAGCCGCCGGAGCCTGCTAGGTGTGGCCCAACCTGTAGCCGTTGGTCGTGGGACGCGAAGCTCGGCCTAGGGGATGCCCTCGGCGTTCTCGAAGTCGTCCCGCTCAATCTCCCAATCCACATAGTGCGACCCGCCCGCGTAGACCAACGTCCCGTCCACTTCCGGCACGTCAAATACGTAGATGCGCTCGCGGGACTCGCCCACGCGGACCGAATCCGTGGCCCCGTTGAGGTAGTCCATACACTCCCACGTGTCAGAGGTGGCGATCTGCACATCAGAGCCACCCCAGCGGAAGTCGCCATCATTGAAGTCCAGTTCCTCCTCCCCATCTGCCTCTAGCAGGAAGGTGGCGTAGACGATGAACCCGTTTTGGGAGTCTGCCGACTCGTCATCGTAGGTGTAGCATCCGTCGCCGGCCACCAGCTCCGTCATGGTCACTGTGCCCACGTAATCGCCCAAGCCCTCGAAGACGCCTTGGTCAATCTCAACCGGGTCACCCAGGTGGGCTGTCACGTCGCCTGTCATGCGGCCCGTGAATTCGTGGTCCTCCAGGATCGGGTCATCGGAGAAGTCGCGACCCTTCGGCGCGACATCCTCGTCGGCCTCACTCTCTACTTCCTCCGCGTCCTCCTCGACTGCGGGCTCAGCTTCAGATGCGGTCTCCTCCTGTTCCTGCTCAGCCTCGGTGACCGGGTCCGTATCGTCCCCACATCCGGCGAGCGCGAGCAGTCCTACCAGGCCCAGCCCAGTGATGGTGGTTCCCCTCATGGCGTCTCTCCCTCGATAGCGCCCACACGGTGCGCAGAGATGCCCCGATGCTCCCAGTATGCGTGACCCAGCTCACGGAGAACGGTGGTGTGCCATCGAGGTTGACCATGCCCAGTCCTCAGGAAGGGCGCCCATTGCCTTGGTCGGGGTGCCACTCACCACCGATGCGCGTCAGCACGGTGTGTCCAGATGATCGACTGGCGCCGATGGCCTCGTATAGGTTGAGAGGTGACGGACGGAACGCAGACCTCAGGAGGCGTCATGACGCAGCAGCCCGGCCACCCTGGCCCCGGCCCCGACGACGAGTACACCGAGCAGAATGCGGAGGAGACCCCCGAGGGTGGAGCAGGGCAGGAAGACGCCCAGCCGACTCAGCCGTACCCCGACAGTGGGTTCCCCGGCGCTCAGGAACCGGTCCCGGACCCCCTGGCGGAGCCCGTCTCCGGGACCTCTGCGGCGTCGGCGCCCGAGGCTGGCCTGCCGTACGACCAGCAGCAGCCTGAGGTGCAGCAGGGCTGGGATGCGGGGCAGCAGAGTCACTACGGCGCCCCGAGTCAGGAGCCCAGCCCTGGCCACGGATATGACCCCGCCCCGGGCTCCTATGAAGCGCAGCAGCCCGGCCAGCCTGGATACCCGCAGGGCTACGGTCAGCCCGGTCCCGAGAGCCAGGGAGCCTATGAGCAGCCGCACCAGGGCTACTACGGACAGCAGGTACCTCCGGAGCAGGCCGCTCAGTCGGCCGGGTCGGCTCAGCCGGCCTACGGCTACGGTCATCAGCAGGATCCCTATGCCGCCCAGCAGGCGCACTACGGGCCGCAGTACGGAGGCCAGCCGTATGGTCAGCCGTATGAGCAGCAGTATCAGCAGCACTACGGTCAGCAGCCGCAGGCCGGCGCCCCTGGGCATGCGCCCGCCGGCAACTCGGTGGAGGGCAAGAGCTTCATCAGTGCACTGTTCGACTTCACCTTCCAGAGCTTTGTGACGGTGAAGTTCGCCAAGTTCATCTACATCATCCTGATGGCGTTCCTGGTGCTGGGATGGGTCATCGCCGTCATCTCCGGGTTCGTGGCTGACCCGGTGGTCGGACTGCTCGCGCTGCTGCTCGGTTGGATCCCCGCAGCGATCTACCTCATCCTCATCCGGATCACCCTGGAATTCTTCATCGCGATGATCCGCACCTCGCAGAGCACCGCGGGAGTCAGGGTGGAGATCGAGGAGCTCCGCGGCGAGCTGAGAGACCGCGCCTGAGAGCCCTTCGGCGACACCTGCCCAGTGCTGAGTCAGCCAACAGGGCACGCGCGACGACGGCGCCCGCCCCTCCGTGAGGAGGAGCGGGCGCCGTCGTCGTCTGCAGGAGTCTCCGGGACCGGTGCGGGTTCCCGGTTCAGGCCAGGTCGACCACCACGGGGGCGTGGTCCGAGGCACCCTTGCCCTTGCGTTCCTCACGGTCGATGAAGGCGTGGCCCACACGCTCGGCCAGCGTCGGGCTGGCCAGCACGAAGTCGATGCGCATGCCCTCCTTCTTCGGGAAGCGCAGCTTGGTGTAATCCCAGTAGGTGTAGACGCCGGGGCCCGGGGCGTGTGGGCGGACGACGTCGGCGTAGCCGGCCTCGAGGAAGCCGCGGAACGCCTCACGCTCAGGCTCGGAGACATGGGTCAGACCTTCGTTCCGGAAATAGTCGATGTCCCAGACGTCGTCGTCCTGCGGGGCGATGTTCCAGTCACCCATCAGCGCCACCTGCGCCTGCGGGTCATCGGTGAGCCAGGCGGAGGCGTGCTCGCGCAGCTGCTTCAGCCAGGCCAGCTTATAGGCCATGTGCTCGTCCTCCAGAGCGCGCCCGTTGGGCACGTAGAGGCTCCAGATGCGGACGCCGTCGCAGGTGGCGGCGATCGCCCGCGCCTCCTGGATGGGGTCCTTGCCACCCTTGCCGAACACGGGCTGGTCCGGGAAAGTCCGCTCTACGTCGGACATCCCCACGCGGGAGGCGATGGCCACGCCGTTCCACTGGTTGAGGCCGAAGTGGGCGACGTCGTAGCCGTTGTGCTCGAAGACCTCCCAAGGGAAGTTCTCATCCTTGCACTTGGTCTCCTGGATGGCGAGGACGTCTGCGTCCGTACGCTCCAGCCAGGCTTCGACCCGGTCAGCCCGGGCCCGCATCGAGTTCACATTCCAGGTCGCGATTCTCACGGGGCAACGCTATCAGCCGAGGCTGACGCGAGGAGGGCGCGGCCGGCGACCCTCAGCCCTTCCACCAGGAGTCCTGGATGGTCACCGGCACGGTGCGCTTGTGGCGGGTCGCCAGGTAGCGACGCTCGATCTGCTCGGCTGCGTCCGCGGGGATCTCGCGGCCCTCCAGGTAGTCGTCGATGTCTGCGTAGCTCATACCCAGCTCGGCCTCGTCCAGCTGCCCCGGGCTGTCGTCGAGCAGGTCGGCGGTGGGCGCCTTGGACCATAGGAGCTCATCGGCGCCCAGATGCCGCAGCAGCTGCCGGACCTGGCGCTTGTTCAGTGTGAACAGCGGGAGGACGTCCGCACCGCCGTCCCCATACTTGGTGAAGAACCCGGTGATGGACTCTGCGGCGTGATCGGTGCCGACCACCAGCCCGGAGTGTTCTCCGGCGATCGCGTACTGGGCGGTCATCCGGATGCGGGCCTTGACGTTTCCGCGGTGATAGTCGGCCATTGGCTGACCCAGCGCCTCCGAGTAAGCGGCATCCAGCCCGGCGACCGCCTGGGCGATGTTCACGGTGTGCACGTGGTCCGGGCCGATGAAGTCCACCGCCGAGGCGGCGTCGTCCTCGTCATGCTGCACCCCGTGAGGGAGCCGGACCGCGTGGAACCGCGCCTCATGGCCCTGGGATCGCAGCTTCTCTGCCGCCAGCTGGGCCAGCTTGCCGGCCAGAGTGGAGTCCACTCCGCCGGAGATCCCCAGCACCAGGGATCGCGCCCCGGTGGTGCGCAGGTACTCGGCGAGAAACGCCACCCGGCGCTCGACCTCCTCCGCGGGGTCGATCTCCGGGCTCACGCCCATCTCTTCGATGATCGAACTTTGCAGCTCACGCATGGCAGCGAGTCTACCGATCCCTGTGTCACGCGCATATGACGTGCCCAGGAGGAAGTCTCGGCGGTGTCATGGGCGCAGATTAGGGTTGGGTCCCGGGACGAGAGCCAGGCCGCCGGGGCCGCCGAGGGTGTTGAGAGGGGACATATGACCAGGGCTGAACGCTTCCAGGGCCTGCTGGTGGCCGGCGCCGCGCTGCTGGGCCTCGGGCTTGGCACCGCCACGGAGATCGGGCACCTGGGCGAGCACGTCGTGCTGCCCGCACTGCTGGTGATGCTGACCGCGGTCTTCACCCAGATCGACCTTGGACATGTCAATGAGGTCCGCCAAGCACGGTCGATGGTCGCCGCGAGCCTCGTGCTGAACTACCTCTTCACGCCGGCGCTGGCCTGGGGGCTCGGTGCAGGGCTGCTCGGGGATCAGCCGGACCTGCGGATTGGACTGCTGCTCCTGCTGGTCACCCCCTGCACCGACTGGTATCTGGTCTTCACCGCGATGGCCCGAGGTCATACCGGCATCGCCGTCGCGCTGCTGCCCGTCAACCTCATCCTGCAGGTGCTGCTGCTCCCGGTCTACGTGCTCCTGCTGGGCGGGGACGCGGCCGCCGTCGAGCCTGCGGCCCTCGTGGGAGCCGTGCTGATCGTCCTGGTCATTCCCCTGACACTGGGATGCGGTCTGCGCTGGGGCGCAGAGCGGAGCAGGGGGCGCCGGTGGCGCGAAGAGCATCTCGACATCTGGGCCTCCCGGCTGCAGATCCCGCTGCTGTGCCTGGCGGTGCTCGCCATGTTCGCCTGGCAGGCTGAGACGATCACCCAGAGCGGCGCGGAGCTGCTGCTGCTCCTGCCGCCACTGGCGATATGGTTCGTGCTGCTGCCGCTGCTCGCCACCGGAGTCGCCCTGGCGCTGCGCCTGCCGGGAGGTCAGCGTGTCACCCTGACCATGGTCACCGTGGCCAGGAACTCGCCGCTGGCCCTGGGGATCGCCGTGGGGGCCTTCCCGGATCGGCCGCTGATCGCGCTCGCTCTGGTCATCGGGCCGCTGATCGAGCTTCCGGTGCTCGCCGTGCTGGCACAGATCGTGCGGCAGCGCAGCGATCGATGACCGTCAGCGACCGTCGCCGTGCTCGGGTCCGCCCAGGTGCCTGTGGAAGCAGGACTCCACGGCCTCCCTGTGGTCCGCCGGAGCGACCACGAGGAGCTCGTCGTGGGCACGCAGTACCGTCGCGCCGTCGGGGACGAAGACGGTGTCCTCCCGGATCACCAGAGAGATGTCGGCGTTGTCCGGCAGATCCAGCAGCTCCAGCGTGGTTCCGGCGAGGTGGGACGCTGAGGTGAGCTTGACCTTGAACAGGTCGGCGCGCTGCTCGTCCATAGGGGCCGGTTCGAAGATCACCGCCGTGGTCTCCCCGTCGTCCACCAGCCCGAGCTTCCTCGCCACCCAGGGCAGGGACGGTGCCTGGATGGCGGTGTAGGCGATCACGAACACCAGGACGACGTCGAAGAGCCTGTCCGCATCGTCCAGATGCGCGGCCATGGGCACGGTGGCGAGGATGATGGGGACCGCGCCGCGCAGCCCCGCCCAGGAGAGGAACGCCTGCTCCCGCCAGGGGATGCGGAACCACACGGCGCAGAGCACCACGGCCACCGGACGCACCACGAAGGTCAGGAACAGGCCCGCCACCAGCCCCAACAGAATGATGTCCCAGGTGATCCTGCTGGGACTGGCGAGCATGCCGAGCATGACGAACAGTCCGATCTGGGCCAGCCAGCCGGTGCCCTCGGCGAAGGCCTGGGTCGCGTGCCGGTGAGGCAGCCGCCCGTTGCCCAGGAACATCGCACAGATGTAGACGGCGGCGAATCCGGAGACGCTGATCTGAGTGGCCACACCATAGGCCAACACGGCCCAGGCCAAGGCGGCGATCGGGTAGAGGCCGGCGGCCGGGAGCGCGAACCGGCGGAGTACGAAGACTCCCAGCGCACCCAGTGCGATGCCCAGCATGATGCCGCCGACCAGCTGCGCCATGATCAGCACCGCTACCCCGGGGATGCCCCCGGGCTGGGGTTCGCCGACGGCGGCGGCAGTGGCGGCCGCGACGATCAGCACGGTCGGAGCGTCGTTGAGCCCGGACTCGCCCTCCAGAGTGGAACGGACCCTGGCGGGCAGCGGGATCCCGCGAAGTACGGAGAACACCGCAGCGGCGTCCGTGCCGGCGTTGACCGCGCCGAAGAGCAGCGCCAGGATCAGCGGCAGTCCCAACGCATAGTGGCCGATGACCGTCATCAGCCCGATGGTGACCAGCACGCCGACCGTGGCCAGCATGGCGGCCAGGCCGATGGTGGGGCGGATGTCCTCCCATTTCGTGCTGAGCCCGCCTTCGGCGAGGATCAGTGTCAGCGCCGCGTAGCCGAGCCCCTGGGCGATGACGGCGTCGTCGAATTCGAAGCCGAAGCCCGATTCGCCCAGGATGATCCCGACCAGCAGGAACAGCAGCAGCGCAGGCAGTCCCAACCTCGTTCCTACTCGCACCCCGCCGATGGCTACCAGCATCACCAAGGGGGCCACGAGCATGAAGAGGTTGATGAGGTCCATGGCCTCCATTCTTTCAGACGGGACGCGGGGCCGGGCGGGCGCGTCACCAGTAGGATGGCCCCATGATCTCGACCACCACCGGCAGCAGCATGGATGTCTCCACTCCCAGCGCCGAGCGCCGGCGGCTGAAGCAGCTCATCAGCGAGCTCGCCGTCGTCCGCGGAAAAGTGACCCTCTCCTCCGGCAATGAGGCCGACTACTACATCGACCTGCGCCGCGTCACCCTTCACCACGAGGCCTCCCGCCTGGTGGGCCGGGTGATGATGCGCCTGCTCGACGATGCCGGCATCGACTATGTGGCCGCCGGCGGCCTCACCATGGGTGCCGACCCGGTGGGCTCGGCCATCATGCACGCCGCCCACGATCAGGGCCGCGCCGTGGACTCCTACGTGGTCCGCAAGCAGCAGAAGTCCTACGGCATGGGCCGCCAGGTGGAGGGGCCCGGCGTGGAGGGCCGCAAGGTCGTGGTGCTCGAGGACACCTCCACCACCGGAGGCTCCGCGCTCACCGCGGTGGAGGCGGTGCGCAACGCCGGGGGCCTGGTGCAGGCCGTGGCGGTCATCGTGGACCGGGACACCGGTGCCCGCGAACACATCGAGGACACCGCCGGGGTGCCCTACCTCTACGCCTACTCCAAGTCCGACCTCGGACTCGACTGACCTTCTCCTCTTCTCCCGACGGCGACCGGGCCACAGTCCGCCGGTAGCGGCCGCGGGTCCCGGACCCGCGGTGGGTGAAGCACTGACGGACCACTCTGGATGGAGGAAGACCGTGGCCTTCTACAACTCTCGCGCGCAGCTGGTGCCGGACATGCTTTCCGGCCTGCTGTCCACTGCCGCCGTGGATCGGCTGGACACCTCGGACGGCACTGCCGTGCTCGTCCGCCGTGGGCATGACCCGCAGGCCGGCGTCGCGGTGATCAGCGGCGGCGGCTCCGGGCATGAGCCCGCCCACGCCGGGTTCCTCGGCGAGGGGATGCTCACCGCCGCGGTGCCCGGCTCGCTCTTCGCCTCCCCGCCGGTCAGTGCGGTGCTGGAGGCGATTCGCGCGGTCACCGGGACAGCCGGCTGCCTGCTGATCATCAAGAACTACACCGGCGACCGGCTGAACTTCGGGCTGGCCGCCGAGCGCGCCCGCGAAGAGGGCCTGGACGTGCGCACCGTGCTGGTGGCCGACGACGTCGCCCTGCCGGACCTTGACCAGCCGCGCGGACTGGCCGGCACCGTGCTGGTGCACAAGGTCGCCGGGCATCGGGCGGTCTCCGGGGCGCCGTTGTCGGAAGTCGCCGACGCCGCCCAGCGCACGGCGGAGAGTCTGCGCACCATCGGCCTGGCGAAGACTCCCGCGAACCTGCCTGGGGAGGACGTGCAGTCCAGCCGGGGTGCTGAGCTGGGCCTGGGGATCCACAACGAGCCGGGAGCGCGGGAGGTCGTCGTCGACGGCGCCGCCGGGGCCGCGCAGCAGGTCCTCGACGCCCTGGACGCCGACGAGGTCATCCGTGGTGCCGGCCAGGCCGGTGTGGTCGCCATGCTCAACGACCTCGGCGGCTGCTCCCCGCAGGAGGGCCTGGTGCTGACCCACGAGCTGCTGGACCGGCTCGGCCGGGACACCGTCACCCGGTTCATCGGCCCCGCCCGGCTGATGACCTCCCTGGACATGCATGGTTTCTCCGTGACGCTGGCGCCGGCCAGTGAGGAGCTCATCGCCGCGCTGGACGCGCCGACGTCGGCACCGGGCTGGGTGCCGCCGAGCCGACCGCAGGCCCCGCAGTCGGTGGAGGGAGCAGGTACCGCGACCGGCGCCCTGCCGGTGGTCCCCGACAGTGCCGAGGCGCTGGAGCGCACCGCGGACAGAGGGCTGGAGGACGCGGTGGTCGCCGCCTGCCGTGCCCTGGAGTCCGCGCAGACGGAGCTCGACGACCTGGACCGCGCCGCAGGGGACGCCGACGCCGGCACCACCTTCGCCGCCGGAGCACGGGCGGTGCGGGAGCTGGTGGAGTCCGGGCAGCTGGGCTTCGCAGACCCCGCGGCCGCGATGCGCAGGATCGCCCGCACCCTGGAGACCGCGATGGGCGGGTCCTCCGGGGTGCTGCTGGCCATCCTCTCCACGGCGGCAGGGCGGGCACTCGACGGTGCAGAGGGTGAGGCCCGCTCCGACTGGTCCTCTGCCCTGCAGTCCGGCATCGAGGCGGTGCAGCACCACGGCGGCGCCGCCGAGGGCGACCGCACCATGCTCGATGCGCTGATCCCCGCGCAGCGGGCGCTCGCCGAGGGTGACGGCGCCGTCGTCCCTGCCCAGGTGGCCGAAGCCGCCGAGTCCGGGGCCGAGGCGACGGTGGCCCTCACCGCCCGGGCCGGTCGCGCCGCCTATGTGCCGGACTCTGCGACCCAGGGCTCCCCGGATGCCGGGGCCGCCGCCGTCGCGAAGCTGGTGCGAGCGCTGGCTGACTCGCTGAGCTGAGGTCCGGGAGGCGTCGAGGCGTCAGAGCTGGCGCTGCCTCAGGACCGCTCCGCACGCCGGAAGATCCCGCGCTGCGGCCGGACGCACCTGCACCGGGCTCACGCGGCTGCCGCCCGCTGGCGGCGAAGAAGGGCGCCGAATTCGTCGAGCGCGGGGCGCTGGACCGCGTAGTAGGCCCAGCGGCCACGCTTGGTGCGGG
This sequence comes from Nesterenkonia sp. HG001, assembly GCF_034438835.1. Lineage (NCBI taxonomy): Bacteria > Bacillati > Actinomycetota > Actinomycetes > Micrococcales > Micrococcaceae > Nesterenkonia > Nesterenkonia sp. HG001. The sequence goes on from NZ_JAOSZD010000012.1 coordinate 12,366, forward strand.
TGAGCAGCCCCGCGTCCACGAGGATCTTCAGGTGGTGGGAGACGGTGGGCTGGGAGAGGTCGAGCGGTTCTGTGAGGTCGCAGACGCAGGCCTCGCCGTCCTCGGTGTGTTCGATGATCGAGAGCAGCCGCAGCCGCACCGGATCCGCGACGGCTTTGAAGACGGCGGCCAGCGGCTCGGCCTCTTCAGCGGTCAGCGGGCCCTGGAGGGTGGGAAGGCAGCAAGCGGCCTCGGCCGGTGTGGTGGTGCTCATGGACTCATCGTAGCTCACGTATTGACGGATTTCGATGGATGGATCTAGAGTCTCACGTATCGAAGTTTATCTATGCGTCCAGGGTTTCGGTTCTCCCGACGACGAGCACCTCAGAGAAGAGCACCTGCCGACAGGGGAAATCACATGTCAGCCAGCACCTCAGTCCACTCCGACCCCGCCCTTCCGATCGTGGTCATCGGCGCCGGCCCCGTGGGGCTCGCCGCCGCAGCCCATCTGCTGGAGCACGGCCTCGAGCCGCTGATCCTGGAGGCCGGTGACGACGTCGGTGCCGCGATCCGGCAATGGGGCCACATCCGGCTGTTCTCCCCCTGGCGCTATGACCTCGACGCCGCCTGCACCCGACTGCTCGAGGCCGCCGACTGGGCGCCGCCCCGACCCACCGCCCTGCCCTGGGGCCGAGAGCTCGTTGAGGACTATCTGCAGCCGTTGGCCCAGGTTCCGGCGATCCGCGATCGTCTGCGCACCCGAGCTCGGGTGCTGGCGGTGACCCGCGGCACCCGCGACAAGACCCACGCCCGAGGCAGGGAGAGCTCACCGTTCCTCCTCAGGGTGCAGGAGCAGGCCGACGAGGGGCCGCGGCTCGTGGAGATCCGGGCCCGCGCCGTGATCGACGCCTCGGGCACTTGGGGTGCCCCGAACCCCGCCGGGGCCGCCGGGCTGCCGGCCCTCGGCGAGCAGGACCCCGCGGTGATCCCGCATCTGACCGGGTCGCTGCCCGATGTGCTCGGCACGGAGCGAGAGCGTTTCGCCGGGCGGCGCACTCTGGTGGTCGGCGCCGGTCACAGTGCGATCAACACGCTGCTGGACCTCGCCCAGCTCGCCCGGCAGGACCCCGGCACCGAGGTTCACTGGGCCATCCGGGGGCAGGACCCGAGCCGCACCTACGGCGGGCGCGACGCCGACGGGCTGCCAGCCCGCGGGATGCTCGGCACCCGGCTCCAGCGCGCCGTGGAGAGCGGCGTGATCCAGCTGCACCTGGGTGCGCCCGTGCATGCGCTGCGCGCCGCCGCTCAGGGCGCTGCAGCGGAGGAGAGCGCCGGCGTCGTCGTCGAACTGGGGGAGGAGGGCTCGGGGCGGAGGCTCCTCGTGGACTCTCTGGTCACCGCCACCGGCTTCCGTCCTGAGCTGGAGATGCTGCGCGAACTGCGCCTGGAGCTCGACCCCGCCGTGGAGGCTCCGGTCCGGCTCGCGCCGCTGATCGATCCCGAGATCCACTCTTGCGGCACAGTCCCGGCGCACGGGGCGGAGGTGCTGGCTCAGCCCGAGGGTGGGTTCTTCCTGGTGGGCATGAAGTCCTATGGGCGGGCGCCCACGTTCCTGCTCGCCACCGGCTATGAGCAGGTGCGTTCCATCGCCGCCCACCTGGCCGGTGCGGACGCCGCCGCACGGGACCTCGCGCTGCCGGAGACCGGAGTCTGTTCGACCTCGGCCTCCGTGGAGGAGCTGGAGCCGGTGATGATCGGCGTTCCCACCGGGGTGCAGCACGGCCGCGCCGGGGTGTGAACGGGTGCGGTGTGAACGGGTGCGGCGGGGCCTGAACGGGCGCGGCCCGATGAGCCGAGGGCGCTCACTGGGCCAGGCCCGCCTCCCGAGCGAGGATCGCCGCCTGCATCCGGGAGTTCAGATGCAGCTTCGCGAGCACGCTGGAGACGTGCGTCTTCACGGTCGCCAGGCTGATCACCAGCTCTTCGGCGATCTGCGCGTTCGACAGTCCCCGGCCCAGCGCCCCCAGGACGTCGATCTCACGCGGGGTGAGCACCTCCGCCAGGGGCTGTGAACCAAGGGCCGGCAGTGTCGCGCGCCCGGGGCCGGCGCTCGGCCCTGTCGGGCCGTGTCCGCCAGCGCCGGCGTCACCTCGTGGGTCACCTCTGGAGTCATCTCCTGTGTCGGCGAAGGCGCGCAGCAGCTTGCGTGTCACCTCAGGGGCGACGACGCCGTCCCCGGCGCCCACCCGGCGGATCGCCTCCAGCAGCTCGCGCGGCTCGGCGGACTTCAGCAGGAACCCCGCCGCCCCGGCACGCAGCGCTCCGAAGACGACCTCGTCCAGGTCGAAGGTGGTCAGCATCAGCACCTCGCAGGCTCCGGCGCCCACGATCTGCCGGGTGGCGCTGATCCCATCGGTGCCGGGCATGCGGGCGTCCATGATCACCACATCCGGGCGCAGCGCCTGCACCTGCCGCACCGCTGCGGCACCGTCGGCGGCCTCGCCGATCACCTCGATGTCGTCTGCGGTGTCCAGCAGCAGGCGCAGGCCTGCCCGGATGCTGGCATGGTCATCGACGAGGACCACCCGGAGCGGCCGAGTCGGCTCAGCGGCGCCCATCATCCCCTCCTTCCACATGCGGAAGTTCTGCGGTCAGCACCCACTGATCCCCGTCGCGGGCGGAGTGCAGCGTGCCGCCGGCCTGGACGACCCGCTCCTGCATGGAGATCAGGCCGGTGCCGGTGGCCAGCGCACACAGCGTCGACGACGACGGAAGTCTCCTGCCGCCGAGGCCCTGGGACGGCCCCTGGTTGGGGCCCCGGTCGGGGTCCTGGTCGGCCCTCCGCAGCCCATTGATCACCCGCAGGCGCAGATGTGCGCCCGAACGGGAGAAGTCCACCCGGGCGGTGCCATCCCCATGGGCGGCGGCGTTGGTCAGCGCCTCCTGCAGGACTCGGGCCACCACGCCGCACACGGAGCGGCCCGTCGCCTCCCCGGATTCATCGCCCGCCCGCGGGGCGTGACCGCTCACCTCCAGACGCAGGCCGTGGCGTGCCGCCGAGGCCAGCACCTCCTCCACCGAGGGCGGCGCCAGCAGCTCCTCGGCCGGGCTACCTGCTCCGCGGCGCGCGCCCCACGGGCCGGCGCCGTCGTCGTCGGCTCCTTCCTGTCCGCGCAGCAGGCTCACCATGGCGCGCAGGTCCTCCAGCGCGGTGACGCTGGTGCGGCGCACCTCCTCCAGGGTCCGGCGGTCGCGGGATGAATCCGGTGCGGCCGTCAGGGCTGCTCCGGAATGCAGGGCGATCGCCGAGACGTGGGAGGAGATCACGTCGTGGAGCTCCCGGGCCATCCGTTGGCGTTCGGCGGTCACCGCGCGACGCCGGTCCAGCTCGTGGAGGCGCACCAGCACAGCGTGCCGCTCAGCGTCCAGGCGGTCACGCTCCACGTCCATGGGGCCCAGCGGGTAGCCGCGGCGGACCTCCACGGACCACCAGAGCGGCAGCAGCAGGACGCTGCCGAGCAGCAGCACCACGGAGATCACGTTCCGGAGGTCGGCTCCGAGGAGGAGCAGCGCGGCCGCGGCGGCGACCACCGCGGCGGTGAAGACACCGGTCAGCCAGGCCAGAGTGCGCCGGTCTCCGCGCAGCCCCAGGTAGTAGATCAGATCCATCAGGCAGAACCAGATGCCGGCGCTGCCGCCGATGGCCAGGTCCGCCGTCACGCAGGCTCCACCGATGAGCAGAGCGGTCAGCGGGCGGGTGCGCTTGACCAGCATCGCGACGGCGATCACCGCCAGGGGGATCAGATGCCACCAGCCGGGCGGGGTCAGGCCCAGCGCGCCGAGCCAGGGGGTGGGCAGCAGGTCGGTCCACTGCGCGACCAGCAGCACCAGCGCGATCAGCAGCGTCATCCAGGTCTGCAGGTGCTCTCGCCCCACCAGCAGGTTCTGCAGCGTCTCCCGCCACGGGCGACGCGGCGGCACGGTGCCAGATGCGTGGTCCATGATGACATCCCACCACAGCCCGACGCGGCCTGCCTCCCTCCGAAGAGGGAGACGGCGGGGCCGCACTGCGGGCCAAGATCAGACTTTCGCCCGATGCGGGGAGCCAGGCCGGAGGGCAGGATGCGGAGCATGACGATCACGATGATCCTGGCCACGGGGGTGCAGTCCGTGGATCAGCTCACCGCAGGGTTGGAGGCCGGTGGCCCCGGGGCGCTGTGGGGGATCCTGGCGGTGCTCGCGCTGATCGACTCCACCACGTTCGGGACCTTGCTGATCCCAGTCTGGCTGCTCATGGCCCCCGGGCGGCTGCGTGGTGGCCGGGTGCTGGCCTATCTGGGTACGGTCGCCGTCGGCTACGCGGCTATCGGGCTGGTGCTGCTGGCCAGTCTGACGTTCTTCGGCGAGGGGCTCGTGGACTGGTTCGCCGAGGTGCGGGACACCCGGGCGTTCCTCCTCGGGCAGGCGCTGCTCGGCGCAGGACTGCTGGCCTACAGCTTCCATCTCGACCCGATGACGAAGGCCGGGAGGGAGCGGAAGGCGCGTCGTGAGGCGCAGAGCGGCTCCACGGGGCGTGTGACCCGGTGGAGGGCTCGTGTGCTCGGCACCGAGGCCGCAGGGCCAGGTGACAGAGGGTCGGGGGACAGAGGGTCGGGGGACAGGGTGGAGGCGAGTGTGCAGATCCGCGCCGCGGGCGGCGGACCGGGCGCGTCCTCAGCCGGTTCGGTCCCTGGGGCGAGGACCGCGGCGCGACCGGCCGGGGTCGCGGCACTTATGGGCTTGGCGCTGCTGGCGGTGCTGCTGGAGATCGGGACCGTGCTGCCCTATCTGGCCGGCATCGGTATGGTCGCCGCGGTCGGGCCCGAATGGCCGGCGTCGACGGCGATGATCGGCTTCTACTGCCTGGTGATGATCCTCCCCGCCCTGGTGCTGCTGGCCGGGCGGGTCCTGGCGCGCCGGGCTGTGCAGCGGCCGCTGGAGCGGCTGGATGCGTGGCTGAGCCGTCACGCCGCCGGGATGGTCTCCTGGGTCGTGGGGATCGCTGGAGTGCTGCTGCTCCTCAACGCGCTCAACGCCCTCTGATTCCTGTGATTTTCCTCACCCCGGCAGGTAAGCGCTCGCCGCGAGCTCTCCGCTCGCGAGGGCCGGACAGGCTGGTGACGCCGGTTCGAGGAGCAGGCCGATATGTGAGGGAAGGGCTGGCTGGAATCCCTCAGATGTCGCGCAGGGACTCCAGGAGCTCATCGGCCTGGCGGAGATTCCGCGCCAGCTTCTCCCGGCGGGCGGTCAGCTCCTCCTGGAGCGCGGCGAGACCCGCGCGTGCTGCGGCGTCCTCGGGTGAGGCGGTGACGGCGTCGATCGCCTCCAGCACATGGGTGATCTCCTCCAAGGAGTAGCCCATGGGCTTGAGGGAGCGGATCGCCAGCAGGCGCTCGCAGTCGGTGGCCGTGTAGACCCGGAAGCCGCCTTCGGTGCGGGTCGCCGGCAGGAGGCCGACGTCGTCGTAATGGCGGATGGTGCGATGCGAGAGCCCGGTTCTCTCGGCCAATTCTCCGATGTGCATAGTGATATTTTCTGCTGGGCTGGAAGCTTTTTTGTGCGGGGTGCTGTGATCATTCATCGGATGTCGTCTCCGTCCATCTTCCAGTCCAACCCTCACGTGGCGTCAGGGTAGTGTCGTGCGTGGCCCCCGCGGTGGTGGGCCATGATTCGGTGCGCCCGCGCGTCAGCGGCGCGCCCTCATCGTGCTCCAGCAGGCGGATCACTCCGTCTCGGACTCACTCGCAGATCACCACGTGAAGGGACTTTCGGTGACTCAGTCTATGTCTCACACCGCCGGCTCGCTCTCCCCGGAGGAGCGCCAGTCGGTCTGGCGGACGCTGCGCTCGCCGCGGCTGCTCAAGACCGAGGTGCTCGCCGGGCTCGTCGTCGCCCTCGCGCTCATCCCGGAGGCCATCGCCTTCTCCATCATCGCCGGGGTGGACCCGCGGGTCGGGCTCTTCGCCTCCTTCACCATGGCGGTGACCATCGCCTTCCTGGGTGGGCGCCCGGCCATGATCTCCGCGGCCACGGGGGCCGTCGCGCTGGTGATCGCCCCGGTGGTGGCCGAGCACGGCATGGAGTACTTCATCGCCACCGTCATCCTCGCCGGCGTCCTGCAGGTGGGACTCTCGCTGGTGGGTGTCGCCAAGCTCATGCGGTTCATCCCCCGGTCGGTGATGATCGGCTTCGTGAATGCGCTGGCGATCCTCATCTTCAGCTCCCAGGTCCCCGAGCTGCTGGGGGTGCCCTGGCTGGTCTACCCGCTGACGATCCTCGGCCTGCTCATCGTCTTCGGGCTGCCGAAGGTCACCACCGTGGTGCCGGCCCCGCTGGTGGCCATCGTCGTGCTGACCGTCCTGGCGGTCGCGTTCTCCTGGAACGTGCCGACCGTCGGAGACAAGGGAGACCTCCCGGACAGCCTGCCGCAGCTGTTCATCCCCGATGTACCCCTCACCGTCGAGACCCTGCAGATCATCTTCCCCTTCGCGCTGGCGATGGCCTTCGTGGGGCTGCTGGAGTCGCTGATGACCGCCAAGCTGGTGGATGACATCACAGACACCCACTCGGACAAGACCCGCGAGGGCTGGGGCCAGGGTGTGGCCAACCTGGTGAGCGGGTTCTTCGGCGGCATGGGCGGCTGCGCGATGATCGGCCAGACCATGATCAACGTGAAGGCCTCCCAGGCGCGCACCCGGATCTCCACCTTCCTGGCCGGCGTCTTCCTGCTGATCCTGGTCGTGGCCCTGGGAGACGTCGTCGCGACCATCCCGATGGCCGCGCTGGTGGCAGTGATGATCTTCGTGTCCTGGGCGACCTTCGACTGGCACAGCATCCGCCCGGCCACGCTGAAGGCCATGCCGAAGTCCGAGACCACCGTGATGCTGGTGACCGTGGTGATCACCGTGTGGACCCACAACCTCGCCCTGGGCGTGGGTGCCGGCGTGCTGATGGCCATGGTGCTCTTCGCCCGCCGGGTGGCGCACTTCGTCACGGTGCACCGCCAGGTGGAGGGTGAGGGCGAGGACACGGTGGCCACCTACGTGGTGGACGGCGAGCTCTTCTTCGCCTCCTCCAACGACCTCTACTACCAGTTCTCCTATGTGGAGGACCCCGCGCAGGTGCGGATCGACATGAGCCAGTCTCACCTGTGGGACGCCTCCACGATCGCCGCCCTGGACTCGGTGACCGCGAAGTACGAGCAGTACGGCAAGACGGTGGAGGTCTTCGGGCTCAACGACGCGTCCGCCGCGATGCGTGAGCGCCTGGCAGGGAAGCTGGAGTCGGAGGGATAGGACCTGCTGCGTCGAAAGGTCGATTCGAAGGGATTTTGGGGCGTGGAGAGCGCCGAAATCGCTCCGAATTGACCGATGGATGCGAGCCTGTGGAGAACGACAGCGGAGCGACGCTGATCTGGGCACACTGACGGGGTGGCATCCATCCCTCGTGAACTCCGCAGTCGGGCCTTCACCACCGCGACGGCGGCTTCGTTCGGCCTGCCGCGCAGTCGTCTGCAGCATCGCGACGTCGTCTCCCTCGGCGCCGGCGTGTACGTGCACCGAGAGCTGGCGGAGCGGCTCAGCCCCGAGGCGCGGCTGCGGCTGACCGGGCAGGCGCTGCTGCAGGACGCGTCCCAGGCCTGGCTCTCCCACACGACTGCCGCGACGTTGCAGGACCTCTGGCTCCCGGGGCATCTCGAGGGCGACCCGCAGCTGCACCTCTCCGCGCCCGGGCCGGTGCGGATGCGGCGCCGGGGGGTGCTGGGTCATCGCGTCCGCGCCCGGCCGCGGGACATCCTGCAGGGGCCGGGCATTCGGATGAGCTCCCCGGCCCGAACGTGGCTGGACCTGGCGCCGCAGTGCACCGACCGGCAGCTCGTCATGCTCGGCGATCACCTGGTCCGCCGGCCATATCGCCACTATGAGATGCGCGATGAGCCGCACGCCACCGTGGAGGAGCTGCGTGACCTGCTCGATGATGCGCGCGGTGTCCCGGGCCGCCGTCGGAGTCTGCGCGCCCTGGAGCAGGTGCGTGTGGGTGCTGACTCCGTTCAGGAGACGCGGCTGCGCCTGGCCATCCTGGAGGCCGGGCTTCCAGAGCCGGCCCTGCAGGTGCCGGCTGACCCCACAGACCGGTGGTCTCCGTGCGCGGACCTCGGATACCCCGAGCTGATGATCGCCATCCAGTACGACGGCGGGGTGCACTACACGCCTGAACGGCACCGGGCCGACCAGCATCGGGACAACGCCTTCCTCTCCCGAGGCTGGGACGTCCTGCGGTTCCACGTGGAGGACCATCGTGACGACTTCCACCGCGCCGTGGGGCAGATCCGGATGGTCGTGAACCGGCGGCTGACCGGCGGGTGAGCGGGGGAAGTGGTCATCTGGAGGTCGATTCGAAGCGATTTCGGGGGCTGTGGAGCGCTGAAATCGCTTCGAATCGACCAATGGATGAGGGGGGGGCGGCGGAGCGGGAGTGGGCGAGCTGCGCGCAGGTCAGCCGCGGGTAGCCCGTCCCATCCGCTCCACTGCCGCCGTGAGAATCGCCTGCGACGTGGCCATGTTCAGCCGTGCATGGCCCTCGCCGCCGTCGCCGAACGCGGCCCCGCCGGTCAGCGCGACGCCGGCGTGGGTGAGCATGAACTGCGCCGGCCCGGAGAGCGGCGTCTCCTCTCCGGGGCGCGGGACGTCCTCGGCAAGGCCAGGCAGCGCGGTCCCACGGAAGTCCAGCCATGCCAGATAGGTGCCCTGCGGGGCGGTCCAGCGCACCTGCGGGAGGTGCTCGTCCAGCAGTCTGCTGAGGAGCTCACGATTGGCCCGCAGGCCCTGCAGCAGTGCGTCCAGCCACGGTTCGCCTGCCTCGAACGCGGGGGTGTGCGCGAGCACGCCCAGGTGGCTGGGCCCGTGAGTGACGATCTCGGGAAGTCTGCGGAGATCTTCGACGGCGTCCTGCCCGGCGATCATGACCGCAGCCTTCAGGCCGGCCAGATTCCAACCCTTCGAGGCGGACATCAGGCTGATCCCGCGTGGATCCACGGTCAGGTACGGGGTGAACGTGGCGTCCCCGGTGCGGGAACCGCCGTCGTCTGACTGATCGGCGGCGCCCAGCACCAGCGGGGCGTGGATCTCATCGGCGATCACCCGCACCCCGTGCCGGTCTGAGAGCACGGCGAGCTGCTCCAGCTCGGTGCGGGTGTGCACCGCCCCGGTCGGGTTGTGCGGATTCGCCAGCAGGAACGCTGGGGCGCGTGAGCTCCGCGAGACCGAGGCGAAGGTCTCCTCCAGCGCCGCGAGGTCCAACCGCCCGGACGGCGTCAAAGGCACCTGCACCACGCGGCGTCCCGCGTTGCTCGGGTACTGGAAGAACGGGGGATAGACCGGGGAGGCGACGACGACGGGGTCGCCGGGCCCGGTGACCAGCTTCAGCGCTTCGGTGGCTCCGCGCATCACATCCGGGACCGTGCTGGTGTGTGCGACGTCGACCGTCCAGCCCCAGCGTCGTTCCGCGAAGCCGGCCAGCGCCTCCGCGTAGGCGCGCCCGGCGGGGTAACCGGTGTCCCCACGGGTGATGGCCCCGTGCAGGGCCTCTGCGATCGGCTCGGCGAGCGGGACGTCCATCTCGGCGACCCAGAGGGGGAGGACCTCGTCGCCGAAAGCTCGCCACTTGGCGCTGCGCCGGCCGCGCAGGGCTTCCAGGCTGAGCTGCTCCAAGGGGTTGGAGATGGGGCGGGCGGAGTCCGTCGAGGGCGGGGTGTCCGTGCTGTCGACCATGGCTCCGAGCCTACGCCTCAGCTCGGGGGCGGGGGAGGGGCTCCGGTAGCCTCGAGCGCATGGATTCAGCGCGTGGTGCCCAGCAGGACGAGACTGCCTCCCCCTCGGAGCGGGAGGTCGGCGTCGGGCCGTGGACGGGGCCCTGGCCCGAGGGCGACCACTGGGACCCGGAGCTGCTGCGCGAAGGCGACCGGCGCAATGTCGTGGACCGGTACCGCTACTGGCGCCATGAGGCGATCGTCGCGGATCTGGACACTCGCCGCCACGGTTTCCACGTGGCCATCGAGAACTGGCAGCACGATTTCAACATCGGCACCGTGGTGCGCACCGCCAACGCCTTCCTGGCAGCTGAGGTGCACATCATCGGCCGGCGTCGCTGGAACCGCCGGGGCGCAATGGTCACCGACCGGTACCAGCATGTCCGCCACCACCCCTCCGTGGAGGAGTTCACCGCCTGGGCCCAGAAGGAAAGGCTGCCGGTGCTGGGAGTGGACCTCTTTCCGGAGTCAGTGCCGCTGGAGACCTACACCCTGCCGCGGGAGTGCGTGATGGTCTTCGGGCAGGAGGGGCCGGGGCTGAGTGAGGAGATGCGACGGGCCGCCGAGGTGACGCTGTCCATCGCGCAGTTCGGCTCCACCCGGTCCATCAACGCCGGCACTGCCGCTGGAATAGCGATGCACGCCTGGATCCGCCAGCACGCGCAGGTGGGGTAGCGCGACGGCGGCGCGGCGAGGCTCGACGCCGTCACGTCCGCGGGTGGGCAGCCACGCGGGTGCCGACGTCAGCGCGGTGGCCCCCGCTAGCATGGGCAGAGCCGACGCCTTCTGACGAAAGGGTCCCTGTGTCCAACGCACTGCACGAGCTCCTCGCCCGTCAAGTCGAGGCCGGGACGATGCCCGGAGCCGTCGGCATCTTCGGAGCACAGTATGAGCCGTTCAGCGTCGGTCTCGACGCGCCTGATGGGGCTCCTCTGGAAGTGGACGCGATCTTTCGCATCCAATCGATGACGAAGCCCATCACCGCTGTGGCGACTCTGAGGCTCGTGCAGGAGGGTGTGATCGCGCTCGATGATGCGGTCGCGACCTGGTTGCCGGAGCTGGCCGAGCCGCGCGTGCTTCCCCATCCCGATGCCCCGCTGGAGGATGCACAGCCTGCCCGGGGGCTCATCACCGTGCGCCACCTGCTGACGAACCAGTCCGGTTACGGCATGATGACCACCGATTCGCCCCTGAAGCAGGCGATGATCGAGGCGGGGGTCGAAGCGGGCTCCGAGCCGGTCGCTCTCAGTGCTCAGGAGTGGCTCGACGCACTGGCATCTCTGCCGCTGGCCTTCGACCCCGGCGACGGGTGGCGCTACCATCACTCCTTCGGTCTGCTGGGCATCCTGCTGGGCCGCCTCGGGCACGGCAGCACCTATGACGTGCTCGCTGAGACGGTGTTCACGCCGGCAGGTATGACGGACACCGAATTCACGGTGCCGCGCGATCAGGCGCATCGTCTGCCGGCCGTGTTCCAGCGCGGTGCTGAGGGCTTCGAGCAGTGCGAGCCAGCCGGTGCGGGCTTCTACGTCGCCCCGACGCCGTTCGACGTCAGCCACTCCGAGCTGGTCTCGACGCTTTCGGACTATCACGCGTTCCTCAGCGCACTGCGGGATGGTCGCTTGATCAGCCCTGACTTCAGAGATGAGCTCTGTCGCGACCAGGTCCATCCGGCGGCGAAAGCCCCGGACAGCTTCTTCCCCGGATTCTGGGACCGCGCGGGGTGGGGCTATGGCGTATCCGTGGTGACACACGGTCCACATCGTGGCCGGTTCGGCTGGTCCGGCGGACTCGGCACCGATTTCTTCGTGGAGCCCGATGGCAGGATCTGTGTGGTGATGACGCAGGTGGCGATGGACGAACGGGTGTTCGCGCTGCTCGCTGAGCTGCGGGAGCTCGGCGAGGCGTAGCACCTGATCCGGTGCAGGTCTGTCATGACGAGAGTCCTGACGACGCAACCAGCAGTCATACTTCCCAGGAAACTGACCTATGTGATGTCATGGCATTGATCACGTCGACGGGGAGGCGCTGGTGGTGCATGCGGTGAGGGGTACGGGAGCCCATCGGCTCTCTGCGCGCCCACTGCCGCCGCTGACCCGCCTTGCCCGCGGCTCAGGGGCCTCCCTGATCTCAGTGGGCGGTGCCGGCCTGGCCCATGTGGCGGCCGGGCATCATGCCCCGCATTGGGTGGTGGTCCTCCTCGCGCTGGCGGTGAGCACTCCGCTCGGCGTCGCTCTGACGTCAGTGCGGCACAGCCGGGTGCGCCTGGCGGCGGCCGTGCTGCTGAGCCAAGCAGTGCTGCATGGCCTGTACGCACTGTTCCCTGCCCACTCCGGTTCCGGGACCAGCCTCAGCACCGGCGCCGCTGCCGGGGGAGGCCTCGCCGGTGCCCACCCTGGAGACCGCGGAGACCTCACTCTCCTGGCGGCCGGGGAGCTGCAGGCCAGCCCTCACGGCACACACGTCTCGGTGATGCCGGATGCGTCGATGGCTGCCGCTCATCTGCTGGCGGCCGTGATCACCTATGCGCTCCTGCGCCGAGGCGAGATCCTGATGACCTCGCTGCGAGAGCTGCTGGACGTCGCGCGGGTGCTCCTGCTGGTCGTCGCCGCACCTCTCGTCCCGGTCAGAGCGGTGCGGCGCATGCCGCTCACCTTCGATCGTCCGCGGCTGGCGGATCAGTGGTCGGGCCGCAGCTCACGGACCCTGCGCGGTCCGCCGGCTCTGGCTGCCTGACACGTTCATGGTGCGCCGCCAGATGGCAGCACCAGCCTGTGAGCCCGCCTGGCCGGGCACATGCGCGTGATGAATCGGACGTCCAGTCGGTGGCCCAGCTCGGGCGCCGGCTGATCGAGCAGTCCCCGCTCACCGTCGCGTTCACGTGCTGTGCCCTGAGAAGCCCCTGCCACGAGGCGGCCACAGGTCTGACTGACCCGATCGACTTTCTTCCTGGAGACAGACATGACATTGACGACCGAGAACCCGGAGACGGCGCGTCCTCCGGTCGGTGCGACGCGCGGCTGGCTGCCAGCCATGCTGCGCCGCCTTCATTTCTACGCCGGGGTGCTGGTCGGCCCCTTCATCCTGGTCGCTGCGGCGACCGGAGCGCTCTACGCGTTCTCCCCTCAGCTGGAACGGGCCCTCTACGCGGATCTGTTGGAGGCACCCTCGTCCGAGACCGCGCTGCCGTTGGCGGATCAGGTGGAGGCCGCTGTGCAGTCGGTGGGCGGCGATGTGGTCCCGACGGTGGTGCGGCCAGCTCCGGAGCCCGGGGACACCACTCGGGTGATGTTCACCCTGGATGAGGAGGCCCAGATCCACGGATCGGAGCTGCTGGGGGTCTTCGTGGACCCGGGCACCGCCGAGGTGCTGGGGCAGGATCAGGTCTATGGCACCAGCGGCTCGTTGCCGCTGCGCACGGACATCGCTCAGGCGCATCGGCATATGTTCCTGGGCGACTGGGGCCGGCTGTACAGCGAGCTCGCGGCCTCCTGGCTCGGCGTCGTCGTGCTCGCCGGGGTGGGTCTCTGGGCGCTGCGGTGGAGGCGGCTTCGGGCCTCACGCCGTTCGGCCCGGGGACTGCTGGTTCCCCAGGGTGGGGAGCGCGGGTACCGTCGGACGCGCTCCTGGCACGCAGCGCTGGGGATCTGGATCGCGGCGGGTGGACTCTTCCTGGCCGCGACCGGGATCACCTGGTCCACCTATGGGGGGTCGAACGTGACGGACCTGCGTCAGGCACTGAGCTGGGAGACCCCCTCGGTGCAGACAGACCTCGGCGACGCGGCCCACGCCGAGGACGAACATGCGGGACATGAGCACCATGGCGGTGACCACGGTGCATCTGATGAGGCCGACGTCGACCCGGCCGCAATCGACGAGGTGCTGCAGGCAGGACGGGACGCCGGGTTCACCTCGACCCGGCTGGAGATCATCCTGCCCAGGGAAGCGGACCAGGCGTGGACCATCCAGGACGTGAGCATGCGTGCCCCGGCTCCGGAGGTGTTCTCGGTGGCGGTGGACCCCGATGCGGCGAGTGCCACCGACGTGCTGAGATTCGAGGACTACCCGTTCGTGGCGCAGCTGGCCCAGTGGGGCATCTGGCTGCACATGGGCACGCTGTTCGGACTGGCGAATCAGGCCCTGCTGTTCGGGCTCTCCACGGGGCTGGCGCTGATGGTGATCTGGGGCTACGTGATGTGGTGGCAGCGACGACCCCGGCATGGCGGGCGCGCCATGGGTCCGGCGCCTGCTCCTGGGGCGCTGAGGCGGGCTCCCTGGTGGGGTGTGCTCCTCACCGTGGGGTCGGCGGCGCTGGTGGCCTGGTTCCTGCCGGTGCTGGGGGTGAGCCTGGTGGCGTTCGTGATCGGGGACGTGCTCTGGCAGGCGCATCTGCGCCGACGGTTCCGCCAGGAAGTGGACAGGTGGGAACCATCGGTGAGGGAGTGAGCGGGGACGAGTGATCTGCGGCGCCGGCGGTAAAGATCTGCGCAGCGTGCATCGGAGGGATTGTGACTATCGTTGGATCTGCCACCGAACTTATGGTCAGGGGGTACTTCAATTGACACGAGCAGACCGGACATTCGTGGCCTGGCTGATCGGCCTGGTCGTGTCGACGGTAGTTCTGATGTTTCTCGTCGTCACGCTGTTCAGCTCGTATGACTCTTGGGTGCTGCTCGCCTCCCTGGTCACGGGTGCCCTATACGTGACCTGCATGGCGGGGATGTGGATGACCAGGCCTTCGCTGAGGTCGAGTTAGTGCAGCTCCGAGCCAGGCCGTGTACGAACGTCCTGGATTGAACCCGCGGCTCTCTGGCCTCAGCCCAGCGAACGGGCCCAGCGGCTGAGGAACTCGGCGCCGGCGTCGTCATGGATGGCGCCGGTGTCCGAGGTCAGCACCGGATGCGCGGTCTCGGGGACGCCGTCTGCGGGGCGGACGTCCACGTGGCTGACCTGGTGACCGCGCTCGTGCAACCAGGACGCCATCGCGTAGTCGGTGCGGGAGTCGCCCATGGTGAACCAGGACTGCGGGGTGATGCCGCGGGCTTTGAGCAGTTCGAGGGCGCGGGCCGCGCCCAGGTCCTTGCCGAGACGTTCGTGCTCCACATCTGTGGAGATGATGGTCGGATCGATGCGCACCTGGCCGACGTCGTGCTTGTCCAGCAGGAGCGGGATGGCGGCGTCGAAGTCCGACTGGACCGCCAGGTAGTCGTCATTGTCGACGTCGGTCCGCTGCTCCACGGAGATCATCGCCCGCTTGGTCTCGTCGAAGAACATGTGCCCGCTGAACCGCTCGGCCACCATGTCGCGGACCTCGTCGCCCAGGGCGGTGGGCAGCCGCAGCTCCGCGTCGATGTGAATCTCGCCCAGGCCCTCCGGGGTGACCTCGGCCCACACCGCGCCCTTCTCGCTGATGGTGAAGACGGGCGTGCCGTGCCGGAGCCCAGCCTCGCGCAGGGGTGGGACCACCTGCTGGGCGATGAAGTCGTCGGAGCGGCCGGTGTTGAAGATGACCGGGATGCCCTGGTTCGCCATGTCGGCCAGATCCTGGGCGATGGAGGCGATCGCCACGGTGCGGGAGATCGGCGAGGCGATGGGACCGTCCACATCCAGCAGCAGCCCGAAGGCGGGCTCGGCGACGACGGCAGGGGAGGGTGCGGTGGAGGTGGTCATGACTCCAGTATCGGGGATCACGGCGCGCTCAGCAGTGGTGGCGCTCACGCTGTGCGGGTTCGGTGGAGTGAGCCTGCGGTGTGACAGATCCAGGGTGTGGAGCTGACCAGCGACGACGACGGCGGCAGTGTCCGTGGTGGTGTCATCTGCGCGGCCGGAATTTCTGTGAGTGGGTCTACGGTTATATCCTGGTGTGGTCGTCCGCGGCGCCTACCGGGGGTTACGGAGCGGCAGAACTGCATACGGGGCTATAGCTCAGCTGGTAGAGCGCGTCGTTCGCATCGACGAGGTCAGGGGTTCGACTCCCCTTAGCTCCACAACTGAAGACGTCCGAACCCTGCCCCGCGGCGACGCCGGGCAGGGTTCGTCCGTTGCGGGTGCGTCCTCCTCGAGCTCTTCGGCCTCGATCCCCGAACCTCGGGCTGCCCTTCTTCGGGGGTTGCCTACCCTTCCGCTCTGAGGCCGCGGAACGAACGCTGTCGCCTGCGACCAACCGCGATCCGACGGACGGTGGCCAGACAATCGAGATGGCAGCAGGTACAGGTCCGGTGCCCCACTCCGCCGAACCTTCCTCTGGAGCGATCGAGAACATGTGGCTCCAGGTCGGCGCGTCGTGGTCCCATTCCAGTCCCTACCGATTCGCGCCTGGTTCGGAGACCGTCCGAGGGCCTGCAACGGGCCGGGACACCCGTTCGAGCGGACCGATGGCTGCCCGTGCGACGCCTCAGTCGATCTGACGCGGAACGATTTTCGATCGTGTTCTCGCCGAGTATGCCCGCAGGCCTGTGAACCCAGCGGCGTGTCTATGTCAGGGTGGGTGAACTGGCCGTGCGGTCGTTCAGAAGTGTCCCCACGCACTGCATACTGTCGGGGTCGTCTGACCGACCCTGACACTAACTGGAACGGGAGGCGGAGAGCAAGTGGAGGTTGATCACTCTTCGAAGGGTCAGTGTGTTGTCATCATCGGGGGCACCGGGATGCTCAGGCCAGCCGTACGGACTCTCATGGAGCGGGGAATCTCCGTCGTAGTGGTGGCCCGCCGTCCCCTCCGCGGCGTCGCACCGCAGGTCAACGGAGGGGCATACATTCCCGTCGAGGGAGAGTGGAGCGCTCCTCAGTCGTTGGCTGAAGCGGTTCGTGATGCGCTTGACGACCGAGGAATCTCGCGCTCGAAAGTCTGCGGCGCGATCATCTGGGTGCACTCGCCGCACCGCCAGAGCGTCCTGGACGAGCTCAATCGCGTATTGAATCCCGACGCCCGGGTCCTGCAGCTTTGGGGAAGCGCAGCTCAAGACCCCCGGGAGGTCATGGACAACGAAGACCGTTCAGGCAGGCCCTGGAGAATGCGCCATCTGTTCCTCGGCTACCACCGTGACAGCGGTGGATCGCGATGGCTTACAGATGGTGAGATCTCGCGCGCGACCGTGCTCGCCTGGGACAGCGGGAGCGAGTACGCCAGCGCCGGTCAACTCGACCCCTGGGAGCTCCGTCCCTGAGTGAACCGCCTGTAAGTCTTGTGGTGGCCGGCCTGGGGCTGGCTGGCAGGGTTGGTGTTGTCACCTGATCCCAGGCGTGACCCTTGAATCGCCTGACCTCCCCGGAGTGTCTTTCCCAGGATCTGTCCGTCTGGCTTCGGGGGTCAGGTCGAGACGCCGCAATAGCTGAGCGTTGAGGGCGACGACGACGGTGGAGACCGACATCAGGATTGCGCCGATGCTCATGGGTAGGACGAACCCGATCGGTGCCAGGACCCCGGCGGCCAAGGGGACAGCGGCAAGGTTGTAGCCGGCGGCCCACCACAGGTTCTGCTTCATCTTGCGGTAGCTCGCGCTAGAGAGTTCGAAGACTGACAGGACCGAGCGTGGGTCAGAGGAGGCCAGGATGACTCCGGCGGAGCCGATGGCGACGTCGGTACCGGCCCCGATCGCGATGCCGACGTCGGCCTGGGCCAGGGCGGGGGCGTCGTTGACTCCGTCGCCGACCATGGCGACCTTGCGACCCTCGTCCTGGAGCTCGGCGACCTTGGCCGCTTTGTCTTCGGGTCGCACGCCGGCGAAGACCCGGTCGATGCCGAGGTCCTTGGCGACGGTGTCGGCCACGGCTTGGGCGTCGCCGGTGATCATCACCACCTGCACGCCGCGGGCGTGGAGAGCGTCGACGGCGTCGCGGGATTCGGGGCGGATCTCATCGGCCAGCCGCAGGGCGCCGATGACGTCCTCGTCGGCCAGGACGTGCAGGATGATCGCGCCCTCATCGCGCCAGGCCTCGGCGACGCCCAGCTCGTCACGGTCGTGCTGTTCGAGCAGGTGGGGGCCTCCGACTTCGACCACCGTGCCGGATCCGTCGGAGGTGACGGTGGCCTTGACCCCGACTGCGGGAGAGGAGGAGAAGTCCTTGGCCTTGGGCACTGAGAGGTCCTTATCGCGCGCGGCTCTGACGATCGCCCGGGCGAGCGGGTGCTCGCTGTCGGATTCGGCGGCAGCAGCCAATGCGAGGATCTCGTCGGCGTCACGGCTGCCCGCAGGGTCGACAGCGGTGACGGTGGGCTCGCCCTTGGTCAAAGTGCCGGTCTTGTCGAACAGCACCGAATCGACTGTCCGCATGGATTCAAGCGCGAGCCGGTCTTTGACGAGGACGCCGCCGCGGGCGGCGCGTTCGGTGGCGATAGACACCACGAGTGGGATCGCCAGGCCCAGGGCGTGCGGGCAGGCGATGACCAGGACGGTGATCGTGCGCACCACCGCGGCATCAGGCACGCCCAGCAGGGCCCAGACGATCGCGGTGATCGCCGCCGCGCCCAGGGCGAACCAGAACAGCCACGCGGCCGCGGTATCGGCGATCCGCTGCGCCCGTGAGGAGGATGCTTGGGCGTCTGTGACGAGCTTCTGGATGCCGGCCAGGGCTGTGTCCTGACCGATCGCGGTGACCTCGACCCGCACCCCGGAGTCGGTCGCGACGGTCCCGGCGACGACGTGGTCGCCGCTCTCGCGGCGGACGGGCTTGGACTCGCCGGTGACCATGGATTCATCCATGCTGGCGGAGCCGTCGACGATCTTCCCGTCGGCGGGGACCGAGGATCCGGGACGGACGATCACAACATCTCCGACCGCCAGGTCGGCCGGGGCGACCTTGATCACGCCATCACCCTCGACCTTCTCGGCCTCATCCGGCAGGAGAGCGGCCAGGGAGTCCAGCGCGGAAGTTGTCTGGGCCAGGGAGCGCATCTCGATCCAGTGGCCCAGTAGCATGATGACGACCAGGAGCGCCAGCTCCCACCAGAAGTTCAGCTCATGGTCCAGGATGTGCAGGGACGCGCCCCAGGAGGCGATGAAAGCCACTGTGATGGCCAGCCCGATCAGCAGCATCATGCCGGGTTTGCGGGAGCGGATCTCGTCAATCGCTCCGGTCAGGAACGGCCAGCCGCCCCAGAAGTAGATGACAGTGCCCAGGATCGGAGAGACCCACCACACCCACTCGGCCTCGGGTAGCTGGTATCCGACCAGGTGGGCGAACATCTCGTTGAACCCAACCACCGGGATGGCCACGATGAGCATGATCCAGAACAGCCGGCGGAACTGGCCCACGTGATCACCATGCCCGCTGTGGCCTCCATGACCGGCATGGGCATCGTGCCCACTGTGCCCGTGATGATCGTCATGCACGGGCTCGTGCTCGTTGTGAGTGCTGCGCTCGCCGCCTGGCCCGTGGCGGGTGTGGTCAGGGTCAGCGGCGAATTCTCTCGTGCTGTGGCCTGAACGGCCGGAATGGTCTCGGTGGTGGTTGGTCATGCTCTACTCGGCTTCCTGGTGTGCTCCGTTCCGGAGGCGGGGCGCTGCGTTGGGATGAGGGTCGATCAGAGCGAAGGATCGATCTCGCTCTCGGTGACCCACTTGTGATTGGTCATCGCCATCCCGTCGGATTCGAAATCGACGACGTACACGGTCTCCTGAGTCGAGGAGGCGATGGTGGCGGTGGCACCGTCCATCCCGCTCATGTGCTCCGCAGCCAAGGTCACCTCGGTCCCATCGGCCAGGCGCTCCTGACCGACATTCTGAAGCTCTTCGTGGACGACCCACCGATGGTCGAGGACCGGGTCACCGCCGGTGGTGGGGGTGTAGTTCACGGCGTAGGTGTAGGTGTCATAGGCACCGACTATGGTGGCGGTGGCGCCGTCCATGCCGGACATGTGGTCCGCGGTGAGCACCGCCTCGCTGCCGACAGGGTAGAGCGGGTCTGTTGCCTCGCTCATGCCCTGAGGCACCGGTCCACCATCGACGGGGTGGTCATGGCCATCATGGTCCTGACCAGCCTCGCCCTCAGTCGCAGTGTCGTCCGTGGTGTCGCCGTTGTGGCCGTTGTCGTGGTTGCCGTGATCCTGGGCGCCGGTGCTCTCATTGGTGTTGTCGCTGGCGCAGCCTGCCAGGACCAGCGTCGCGGTCAGCGCGCCGGTGGCCAGGGTTGTGGTGAGTGTTCGGGCCATGAGTGGTGTCCTTTCTGGGGTGTCGCGGGTGACGTCAGAATGGGAGCGAAACCGCGCTCGCGCCGGCGGCGGGTCAGGAAGCATCCGCGTACCGGTCGGGGTCGGCGTCGACCCACCAGTCGAGGTGTTCAGGTCCGGACCGACTCCTTCGTCTGGTTCTGAATGTCGGTGGGGTTGGTCGAGTCCGTGACAGAAGGGGCGGCGTGGGCAGCGCGGCCGGAGTGGCCATCTGCGCCAGCTGAGTGTCCGAACCGATGCGGGTGGCCCTCACGACTATCCGGTCGCCAGCGTGCACGGGGGCACCGGTGACGGCATCGCCGTCGGTGGCGATCTTCTCACCGGGCCGGACCACGAACTCATCCCCGACCGTCAGCTCCTCGATTGAGATGCGCTCCTCGGCACTCTTGCCGTCCGGGCCATCGCGCAGAACGGGAAACTCTTTCGCCCCGAGTTCCAGCAGTGCACGCAGCGCGGCGCCGGCCTGAGGCGTGGAGCGCCTCTCGAAGTAGCGGCCCAGCAGAATGAAGGGGATGACTCCGGCCGCGATTGCCATGACCCACAACTCCTTCATCTATGTGCGACTTCTACGACAGTATACCCCAAGGGGGTATATCTCAGCCTGAGCCGGTGTCCTCGACTTCAACGGGTTCGCGGTCCGCTCCGGTGGGCCTCACGTGACGTAGCCGGGTGGCCGCGATGAGCGCTGCCAGGGAAGCAATGGCGGCCGAGGCGATCGCTGCCGGGTTCAATCCGCCGCTGAACGCCGTCTGGGTCGCGGCGAAGCCTTACTCGCAGAGCAGTCAGGACATCAGTCCAACCTCCACCAGACCCGCCCCTGGTAGCTTGGCCTCACATCCCCTCAGAGGAGTCGCCGTGAATCTGGACACGATAGAGCGAGCCGAGAGTGACCTGCGGATGCGAATCCGCGCCCGTCTGAACAGCCGGACCGCTGCGAAGGTGCTCAAGTCGATCGAAGCCGCGAAGGGTTTGCTTCCGGAGCATCTCAGGGCGCAGGCCGATGAATACGCCGCCGACGTGCTGGGCTCCACAAAGTATGCGCCGTGGCTGTACGTCTACTCCGCGATAGCCGGTGAGTTCCGAGAGGGGTGGATCCCCGACAACTACTACATGTCTGTGGTCCTTCCGGCGGTCGAAGGTCGGTATGGCGGCCTCTCTGACATGCGGTCGATGACAGCGTGCATCTTCGGGCAGGAGAAAGAGATTCCGGACCGCGGCTACGTGGTCAAAGGGAGGATGCTCAACGCGTCGCTCGAACCGGTCACATCGCTGGAGGAGTTCGCCGACCTCGTCTTTGCCGGTGGTGAACGAGTGGCTTTCAAGGCTGACGCGAGTGCTCGCGGCCGAGGGGTGCAGATCCTTGATCGGGACAGGTTCACGCAGAGTGCTGAGGACCTGCCCGACGGCGTCATCCAGCCCTTCATCGACCAGCACGAGACCTTCGCTCAGGTCGCGTCACGCTCCGTCGGGACGCTGCGGATGACGACTGTCGTCGAGCCAGACGGGCAGACCACCGTCAGGGATGCCTACCTGCGCTTCGGTCGGGATACGGAAGACCACGTCGCGTCAGATTCGAACATCCGCGTTCTTCTCGATACTGCCACAGGCGCCTTCAGCCCGATCGGATACTCGGTGGACTGGCTCGAGATCGACCGGCATCCCGACTCCGGCGTCGTGTTCGCCGGGAACGAGGTGCCGAACTATGCCGCATGCCGCGAGGCCGTGGAACGGCTGCATCAGCGAATCCCGATGGCTCCGGTGATCGGCTGGGATCTGACGGTGGCCCGCGACGGCTCAGTCCACGTGCTCGAGTGGAACAACGGCCACAACGACATCAAGTTCTCGGAAGCGACGTCGGGGCCGTGCTTCTCCGGCCTGGGCTGGGAGCATCTTGGCCGGAACCGCGGAGCCACCCGGTTCACCGGGTGATCTCCGACGGCGGCCATGCCTGCCCATGGTCCAGCCGCTCGATCAGCGGCGCTCCTGCCGATGCATCATCACTGTCACGACACCATCGGCGACGAACAAACCCATCATGGCGAGCGCGCCCGGCGTCCGGCCGTGGCGCGCATACTCTGAGGCGATGACCAGGTGAAGACCCTCACGCGCCAGCAGGGCGGGCCAACGCCGTCGTGGCCAGATCCGCGAGGATGTCAAGATCGCCGTACCGAGGCCGACGTCGGTGGCACCGATGAGGCGAGTCCGCACCGGCGATGTCTTATCGAGACCCAGAAGGCTCCCGACCCGCCGTGGGGCCAGGGTGAGACCCAGACCGAGAGTCACAGAGGTGCCTCCGATCAGATCGGCCAGCACACCGACGGCCCGCTGATCAGGGGACGGCCCGCCTCGATCATCGTCAGCGGCGGACGAATCTGGGGGCGGGAGCAAGCCTGGCTGGGGGAAGGCAGCGGCGCGCGCGTCCGTGTCAGGAAGGATCACCTTCGCAGGTTCTGACGGCAGCACTGGAGAGTCAAGAGCGCCCGCCCGAACAGCTGGCGCGGGGCGTCGACACCATCCCCGCTGAGGAGCATCGCCCGCACCGGCGGGGAGTTCGGCCGGGTGCACTGCACCAGGCCCAGGCATAGACTCGAACCCCAGCCCCGACGCTGCGACCACCGAGTGAGGTCACCGACGGGGTCCCGGCCACATGAGGGAGCAGACCATGCCACGCGTGATCGGAATCGGAGGATTCTTCTTTCGGGCACGGGATCCGGAACGGCTCAGTGCTTGGTATGCCGAGCATCTCGACGTGCTCCGGCCACCGGCCTCCTATGAGGCGCCAGTCTGGACTCAGGCGGCCGGACCGACGGTGTTCGCCCCATTCGGCGACGACGGCCCGAATGAGCACCTCGGCCCGTCGGGCTGGGGGCTGAACCTCCGCGTCGACGACCTCGACGGGATGGTCGCGCGCCTTCTCGACGCCGGGCTCGACGTCACCATCGACTCCCAGATCTATCCCAACGGACGGTTCGCCTCGCTGCACGATCCCGAGGGCAACCCCATCCAGCTCTGGGAGGTCGCTGAACACCCCGCCCGGTGATGATCCGCTGCGCAGGGGCTCGTGGTCCACGGGACATTCTGGCCTGATCGTTGAGCAGGCCCGAGCGCGTCCTGAAGGTCGACGGCTCGGCATCACCCCCCCCCTGAGCCGCCACCGGTCATCGGAGACCAGCTCATCAACCCCGGAGCATATGGGGCCAGAGTTCACGGACGGTATCGAAGAGTGAAGCCTTGAATGCGACCTCAGCGGGTGAATAGACACGTTCCTCGCGCTGGCCCACCATGATGCGGCGTTCAGGAGCCTGGGCTCCCAGACTCAGTACCCGGACGCCGGGGTGCTTGACCGTGACGGCACTTTGGGGAGCCAGCGCGACTCCGATGCCGGCGCTCACCATCGCCTGGGCCTCTTGGTAGTCGTTGGCGTACATGGCGATCACGGGACGGAATCCCGCAGCCGTGGCGGCACGGTCGAGGACTTCGACCACAGGGTGCTGGGATGCGCGTACCACCCACGACTCCTGCGCCAGCTCAGACATGCTGACGTCCTGAGCCTGGCTCAGATGGTGGTGGCTGGAGACCAGGACGACGAAGGGCTCACGGAAGAGCTCCTCGATCTTGATGCCATCCGTGTTGAACGGCCTCCAAGGGTGGTCCCAGAGCAGGCTGAGATGCATCTGCCCTCGTTCCAGACCAGTGACCAGCTGGTCGATGCGCGTGCTGCGGATTGAGAGAGAGACAGAAGGGTACTGGCTGGAGAAGCGCTCGATGACCAGTGGCAGAAACGACGACGCCACGGTGGGGAACGCACCGATCACCAGGGAACCGCGCTTGCCGGCCGTCAGGTCGTCCAGGTCCGCCTGAGCCGCATCCATCTGGCGCAGGATCTTGCGGGCGTGGGCGGCCAAGACCATGCCCGCTTCAGTGGGGACCACGCCGCGGGACCGTCGGCGGAGCAAGGGTTGTCCCACCTCCTGCTCCAGACGACGCAACTGCTGTGAAACAGCCGATGCCGTGTAGGCCAGTTCATCGGCGGCCGCCGTGATGGAACCAGCCTCGACCGTGCGAACGAAGACCTCTAGCCGCCTGGTGTCAAAGAGCGTCATGACGATCAGTCTAGCCTTCGCCGCAACGAATGAAGACTTGCTACATCAAGAGAAATTGCGCGTAACGACTTGATGGGTTCCTGGCGCGCAGGGGATCACACGTCGACGATCTATCGATCCCACTGCTCCCGACCCGAGTCTTCTTACCCAGAAATGGCATGTACTTAAGTAGTCCTACGTTTAGCGCGACAATTTGTACATTGTGCTTAAGTGATGCCGCACACGACACTGGACCTAGAAGTCGGCCGTGTGACAGGAGTAACAATTGAAGCTGATCAATGCCCGCTGGATGCGCGGCGGAACAAGCAAGTGCTGGGTCTTCGAAGCCACCGAGCTGGAAGCTGCGGGGTTCACGGCGGACACCGTCCTTCCGCGCATCTTTGGCAGTCCAGACATCCGCCAGCTTGATGGGGTGGGTGGGGCTACCTCGACCACCAGCAAGGCACTCATTCTGACCCGCGAGAACGGTGCGGCTTCAGACGTGAGCTTCACATTTGCTCAAGTCGGGATCGAGGAGGCGACGGTGGACTGGGGCAGCAACTGCGGAAACTGCTCCGCCGCCGTCGGACTGTACGCGATCGAAGAAGGCTGGGTGCCGCGAGGAGACGCCGTCACCGAAGTTCGCACCTTCAACACGAACACAGGGCAGATGATCATTCAGACCATTCCCACGCCCGGGGGCCAGCTGCCCGACGACCCCCAGGCAACGATCCCCGGAGCTCGCTTCCCCGGCCATAGGGTGGCGCTGGGATTCTTGGAGCCGGAAGGACGCACCACCGGGTCGTTGCTGCCGTCCGGACAGACCCGGACGCGGCTCGCATACGGTGCAGGCAAGACCGCACTGGTGAGCATGGTGGATGCTGGTGCACCCATTGTGATGATCGATGCGCAGAGTTTCGGTCTCGACGCCCAGGACTTCCTGTCATGGACTGCTGCTGCCAACACGCGGCTGCCTGAACTGGAGGAGATCCGCCGCGCGGCTTCGGTGGCGATGGGGCTCGCCGACTCTCCTGAGGCGGCCGAACGAGCGATACCCAAAGTGGGCCTGGTGAGTGAATCCCCTGACGAGGAAGCCGATCTGCAGGTCATGATGATGTCGATGGGCAAACCTCATCCGGCAATGCCCATCACCGGCAGCGTGGGAGTGACTGTCGCGGCGCGTACTGCTGGCACTGTCGTCGCTGAGAAGATCAGCTACGCGCTCCCCAGGGAGCTGAGACTCCGGATACCAGTAGGGGTGCTGGTCACTCTCACCGATGACAGCTCGTTGGGCCAGACCGTCGGGGTTCATCGGACCGCTCGGACGTTGGCCGATGCTCGTCTGCCCATCTCGAACGGCGAGCTGGAGCGAGCGTCACGCTCGATGCGGCAGGAGGTCGTACTGTGAACCCTACGATCTCGCGCAGAGCTCTTCTCGGAACTGGCGCCGCCGCGGCCCTGCTGAGTGCCGTCGGGTGCGCACCCCCGCAGACCAAGTACCAGCCATCCGGGGCAGGCATCGTGGACGTGGTGGTGCCCTACGGCACCGGTGGCGGCACGGATACCTGGGCGCGTTTCATCACCCCCTACTTCGCGGACAGGCAACCTGATGTCGACCGGTATCAGGTGGAGAACGTCCCTGGCGGAGAGTCGATCACCGGAACCAACGCCTTCGTGCGATCCAACGTGACCGATGGACGGCAGACACTCGTCGCCTCGGCTACGACTTACTTCCAGAGCATGTTGGGTCAGAGCACGGTCGAGTTCGACTTCGGCCGGATGGAGCCTTTGGCGCTGAACGGCACGGGCGCGGTGCTGTGGACCAGTGCTGAGAGTGGCATCACCTCCGTCGAAGATCTGGTCGGCAACACCGAGCCGTATCGCTACGGAGGAATGTCAGCCTCTGGACTGGACCTCGTCCCCTTGCTTGCCTTGGAGGCCCTGGGGGCCAACATTCGTGGTGTCTTCGGGATGGAAGGGCGAGGGCCCAGCCGGCTGGCCGTCCAGCGAGGAGAATCCGACCTGGACTTCCAAACCACCTCCGCATACCTCTCGCAGGTCCAACCGATGGTCGATTCCGGCGAGGCGTTGCCCTTGTTTGCCGTCGGCAGCCTGGTGGACGGACAGGTCGTCCGGGACACCAACCTTCCGAAGGTTCCAACCTTTGCCGAGATCTACGAGGGGTTGGACAACCGCACACCCCAGCAGGAACTGGCGTACAACGCGTTCCAAGCGTTCGTGGTCCCCGGGTTCTTCTACCAGAAGGGGCTGTGGGCCAACGAGGGTACGGATGCGGCGGTCATCGAGACCTACGGTCGAATGGTCGCGGACCTGAACGCCGACGAGGACTTCATCACGGAGGCCAAGGACGCCTTGGGCGGATATGAACTCGTCTCCGGGACCGACGCACGGGCCGATTTCCGCAGGGCACTGCAGCTGGACGAGGACGTCTTGGTCTTCACCAAGAACCTCCTCGAGGACAAGTACGACGCCGTACTGGACTGATCTGAGGGGACTGACATGTTAGATGCAGCAACAGAGGCCCTCGTGGCCTTCACAGATCCAACCATGCTCCTCTTCCTCGGGGTCGGCGTGCTCGTGGGCATCATCATCGGAGTCATACCCGGTCTGGGCGGCACAGGAGCAGTGGCCGTTCTGATGCCGTTCGTGTTCGTACTTGAACCGAACCAAGCGATCGCCATGATCATCGGGGCGGTCGCGGTAGTCCATACCTCCGATGTGATCACGTCGGTGGTACTCGGAATCCCGGGCTCCGCATCGGCCTCCGTGTTCCTTCTGGACGGTCACGAGATGGCGAAGAAGGGCCAAGGCGGACGCGCGTTGTCCACCAGCTTCATCTCATCCATGATCGGGGGCCTCATCGGCATTGTGGTCCTGACGCTGATAGTCCCGATCGCCGCGCCCATCGTCACGGCTTTCGGTTCGCCAGAGATCTTCGCACTGATCGTCATGGGCATCTTCCTCACGGCCCTGCTGTCCAAAGGCAACGTCGCCAAGGGCCTACTGATCTCCGCCTTCGGCCTGGCGCTGGGGCTCATCGGCGTGTCACCGGTGTCTGCGGAATACCGCTACACCTTCAATTCGGAGTTCCTGACCGACGGCATCGGTCTCGTCGCCGCCGCCTTGGGAATCTTCGGCCTGGCAGAGATCATCGACCTTGTGGCCAAGCGGGGCGCCGTCTCCAAGGAACGCGTCGCCCTGGGCGGCGGATGGAGACAAGGAATGAAGGACGTGGGGACCTATAAGTCGGACGTACTTCGGGGATCGGCGGTCGGCGTCGGCGTCGGAATGCTACCTGGCGTGGGGACCACGGCCGGCGCGTGGCTGGCCTATGGTCAGGCCCAGGCCTTCGCCGGTCGACGGAAAGATTCGACGTTCGGAAAGGGCGATCCCCGGGGGGTCATCGCCCCGTCAGCAGCAAGCAACGGGATTGAATCCGGTGCACTGATCCCCACGCTGCTGTTCGGGGTTCCGGGTGCGGCCCCCTTCGCGCTGCTCCTGGGCGTGCTGCTCATCTTCGGTGTTCAGCCTGGCCCGTCACTGATCACGAATGACCTCGACTTGGTCTACCTCATCGTGTGGGCCTTCGCCATCGCGAGCGTCATCGGCGCCGCCCTGGCATTCTTCCTGGCCCGTCCGTTGGCACGCCTGAGCTTCGTCTCCTTTCCTGTCCTGGCCGCGGCGCTCATCCCGATCCTCTTCATGAGCGGTTTCCAAGAGCCACTGCACTTGAACGTCTTCTACCTCATGTTGGCCTTGGGGATCGTGGGCTGGATCTGCAAGGTCACCCACATCCCCCGGGCCCCATTTCTGATCGCCTTCGTGCTCGCTGAGCCCTTGGAGCGCTACTACTTCCTGACCGTCAATGCCTTTTCACCAGACGAGTGGATGACCCGTCCCTTCGTCATCGTCATCGCGATCATCCTGACCGGCGCGATCATCGTGCCGCTGGTCCGCCGGCAGAGGAAGCGGACGAGCAAGGTCGAGGAGACGATGCAGTTCTCTGAGAAGTCGGACATGGCCGTCCCTCCGTTCGTCGAGTTGGCCGTCTCGATAGCAGCGCTGCTGTTCTTCACCGCCGCCATCGTGATGTCCCGGGATTTCTCAGAGAACGGACAGCTGTTCCCGCTGGCAGTGGGAGGGGTGGGTCTCCTTCTGGCCCTGATCAGCCTGGGATGGGATATCTCCCGGGTGAGAGGCGAGGGCAGACTGGGCCGATTCGACGATGTCTGGCTGCAGCGACTGAAGATCGTCGGGATGTCCATCGCGTGGATCCTGGCATACATCTGGCTGGTCTTCCTCGTCGGCATGCTGGTGGGGTCCGCCGCGTTCGCTCTCATCTTCTTGCTTGTGGTGGCGAGGATGAAGGTGGTGCCCACGATCATCTACGCCGCCTGCATCGTGGGTGCGTTGTACCTGCTCGCCGAGTTCGCTCAGCTGGTTCCGCCCGCCGGGTATTTGCTCTAGCGCGTCGTCAACCGGCGCATCGCAGTCGAGGGTGCAGCCGGGGCTGGTGGTTCGTCGGAGGACTCCTCCTCGGCTGCACGGTCTGGAGATTACCTGAGGCACGGAAGGCCCCACGGGCGGACCCCGCGCCGGTGGTGCTACAGCCCCGGAGCCCGTCGCCCCCACCAGATGACCAGTGCGCTGACCGCGATCATCGCGACGGCGATGCCGATCACGTGGATCATCACTCCGGGGTACCCCGCGATCGGGGCCAGGCCCGGGTCGTGGGGGTCCAGGAACGGATAGGGGTACCAGTACGGGGCGCCGGACTCCGGGTTCGTGACCAGCGGGCCGCGGACCATCGTGTAGATCGCCCAGACCAGGGGGAAGCCCACGACGACCCACAGGGAGCGCCAGGGAAGCGCACGGCGCCGTGGCCCCAGCAGCAGGTCGGCGAAGAGGAACAGCGGGACCACCAGGTGCAGGACTTCGTTGGACCAGTCCGGCGGCTCGGTGCCCTGCGGCAGCGGCAGGTGGCGCAGCAAGGTGTTGTAGACCGCTCCGGTGATCAGCGTGCAGCTGGTCACACAGGCCAGCCCGATGGCCAGGGCCGGCGGGTCCTCCCTGATCCTCCGGCCCTGCAGCAGATGCCGCAGCCCGGCCCAGATCAGGAACACGGCAGCCGCGGAATTGGACAGGATCGTGAAGTAGCTGAAGAAATTGCCGATCGTGGTGCCGATGTCGCGCTTCAGCTCGACGGCGGCACTCACGGAGGAATCGAAGTGGGCAATCACCGCCGCTGCACCCAGCACGGCCACGCCGACGCGCAGCACGGCCCAGATCGTCGCGCTGGGAGGCGCGGCCTGATCCCGCGTCGCTGCGCGGGATGGGATCGCTTCAGCCTCGGCCACGTGGTCGCCTCTTCCTTCTCTTCGGCTCCCGCCGGTGCCGCCGCCGGGCAAGAGGGCTCGAGGCGGACACGCGAGTGATCATCTCAGCATTTGTACCGCAAGCATAGGGGAAACGCCATGGTCGGGATGCTGCACGGCGCGGTCCGCGGCCCCGTGTGGGACGCGGCGTCTCCGCCGTCGCTCAGGTGTGGTCGGAGATGCGGTACTCGAGGATCTGCTGGCCTGCGGAGTAGCTGCGCGAATGGACGAGCTCGAGGTCCCGCACTCCGAGACCGTGTGGTGTGAAGCTGCGTCGGCCTCCAGCCAGGGTCGGCACGATCCGCAGCCTCAGCCCGTCGACCTCACCCGCCTCGAACAGGCTCGAGACCAGGCTCAGGCTGCCCCACACCACCACCTCGCCGGAGCTGTGCTCCTTGATCCGGCGCACGCTCGCGACGCCGTCGCCGCTCTCGACCCTCGCCGGGGCCAGCGAGCCCCATGGAGCTTCCTCCAGGCGGGAGGACACCACGTGCTTGGGCCGCGGGTTGATGATCCCGGCCAGGAGATCCTGCTCCGGGGTGACCTTCGGCCAGTGCCCGGCGAACAGCCGGTAGGTGTTCGCCCCGAGGATGATGGCGTCCACGTCCGTCCATCGGGCGACGGTGTCGACGTCGCAGCCTCCGGCGTCCACGGTGGGCGGCACGTGGTCCATGCCCCCGTCGGCGTCCTGGGCGCAGCCGTCGGCCGACACGATGAGGTCC
Source organism: Nesterenkonia sp. HG001 (assembly GCF_034438835.1). NCBI lineage: Bacteria > Bacillati > Actinomycetota > Actinomycetes > Micrococcales > Micrococcaceae > Nesterenkonia > Nesterenkonia sp. HG001. The sequence continues at coordinate 42,560 of NZ_JAOSZD010000012.1, forward strand.
ACGATCAGCCGCCCCATCAGAGACCCTCGCGATGCAGAGCCGGTCCGGACGTCTCCTCGAGTGCTCCCAGGTGGACGGCGAGGATCTCCACGGCCTGCTGCCACCCGTCGTGGACGCCGTCGTCGCCGGGCCGGCCGGCTGTGCCACGCAGGGTGAAGACCATCCTTGTCCTCTCTCCGTCACCGTCCAGCGTCACGGTCGCCACCGGTGAGGCCCCGGGTGCGGCCTCGGGCGAGGCCCAGGTGAACACCAGGCGGGAGGGCGGTGCGACCTCCAGGAATTCACCTCCGGTGGGATGGGCGGCGCCGGTCGCGTCCTCGATCATCGTGTAGCGATACCGTCCACCGACCCTGAGGTCCACGTGGATCGAGTCCAACGGCGTGGAGAATCCGGCCGGATGGAACCAGTGGGTGAGATGCCGCGGATCGGTCCAGGCCTGCCAGACCGTGGTCACGGGGGCCTCGAAGGTACGGGTCAGGGTGAATTCGGGGGATTCGGTCTCGTCAGTCATCGTTCTCCTCCAGTGTGGTCAGGTGGTGCTCGAGCAGGTCGAAGCGCTCACTCCACTCGCGGCGGTGCTGCTCGACCCATGCGGCAGCGGTGTCCAGGGTCTCTGTGCGCAACGACAGGGTTCGCCATTGCCCGTGGGCCGTGCGTTCGATCAATCCTGCGGTCTCCAGCACCTTCAGATGCTGGGAGATCGCCGGGGCGCTCATCTCGAAGGCGCCGGCCACCTCGCCGACGGTCGCGGGCCGCGTGGAGAGGCGGGTGAGGATCTCACGCCGGGTGGGATCTGCCAGCGCTGAGAAGGTTCTGCTCAGGGGGTCCTTGCCAGCCAATGTAGTATCTCCTTAATTAAGGAATAGCTTAACTATAGCTCGAGATCCGGTGCCGTCAAGGGCGAGGATCCCGTCAAGCCTCCGCGAGACCTGCTCCCGCCGGGATCAGATCAGCGTCAGCTCGCGCAGTTTGGCGGCGACGTCGTCGTTGCTCGGCTCCACATGGTGGGAGCCGTCCGGGTAGACCACCACCGGGATGTTGGTGCGTCCGGAGATGTCCCGGGCGACGTCGGCGGCGTCCACGTCCTGCTCCAGATCGATGTACTCGCAGTCGAGGCCCAGGCCGTCCAGCTGGGCCTTGGTGCGTCGGCAGTCGCCGCACCACTGGGCGCCGAACATGCGGATCTTCGGAGTCGGTTCAGCAGTCGTCATCGTGTCCTCTCGACATGTCCGGAGCGGAGCGCTCCACACTCTCGCTGGAAGCAACCGTCGCGATCGTCGAAGAATTTCCTCCGCAGCTGTCGATCTGGCACACCCCTGTGCGTCATGATGTTGTCGGGCCATACGGTGCGACATCCGTCGACCCCGCAGAAGGCTGACCGCCCGTGTGCGGCGCCCGGGGCCAGAGACTGAGGAGTCACCATGAAATACGCACTGCTGCTGATGGGCCGCACCGACGACGCCGGCTGCGGCGATCACGGAGGGGCCGACCCGGAGGAGTTCTTCGTCTTCGATAAGGAGATCACCGAGGCCGGCGTCGTCGTCACCTCCTTCGCCCTGGAGGACCCGGAGCACGGGGTCCGGGTGAGCAGCGACGACGACGGCGCCCGTGTGGTCACGTCAGGTCCCTTCGCCGAGGTCCAGGAGTTCGTCGGCGGAACCTACATCATCGAGGTCGCTGACATCGACGAGGCCCTCTCCTGGGCACGTCGCAGCCCCGGCTCGGCACCCGGCGGGCACGTCGAGGTCCGCCCGGTGGCCCCCTACTGAGCCCTGTGAATCCAGGTGACCATCGCACACGACGCCCCTGGGAGCGCCGCTGAGGATGCCGCGCACCGGGTGATCACCGGCCTCGGTCGGGACGCCCGGGCGCGGATCCTCTCCGCGCTCGCCCGCCGCTTCGGCGACCTCGACCTGGCCGAGGACATGATGCAGGAGGCGCTCCTCCAGGCCCTCCAGGTGTGGCCCGAGACAGGGGTTCCGGACTCGCCCGAGGCGTGGCTGATGACCACCGCTCGGCATCGGGGCATCGATGCCCTGCGGCGCCGGAGCGTGCTGAGGCAGAAGCTGCCGCGGCTGCGCGTGGAGCAGGAGCGCGCCCCGGTGCCGCAGGCCCTGGACGACCCCGCCGCCGTCGTCGGCGATGAGCATGATCTCATCCACGACGACAGGCTGGGACTGTTCTTCGCCTGCGCGCACCCGCTGCTCAGCCAGGAGGACCGGATCGCGCTGACCCTTCGGTTCCTGGGCGGACTGAGCACCACCGAGGTGGCCCACGCGCTGCTGCGGCCGGTGCCCACCATGCAGCAGCGCATCGTGCGGGCCAAGCGGCGCATCCGCACGTTGGGCATCGCCTTCGGAGTGCCCCGCCGAGACGATCTGCCCGAACGCCTGGCCGGGGTCCAGCGCGTCATCTACCTCCTCTACGCGGAGGGCTTCACACGCTCGGAGGGAACCACCCACACCCGCGAGGACCTCACCGCCGAGGCCGTCCGGCTCGCCCGGGTGCTCCGCGAGCTGATGCCCGGCTCTGCGGAGACCGCCGGACTGCTCGGGCTGATGCTCCTCACCCAGGCCCGTCGCCCGGCGCGCACCGACGACGACGGCAGGCCGGTTCCGCTCGCTGAGCAGGACCGGACCCGCTGGGACGGGCGGATGATCGATGAGGGCATCACGCTGACCGAGTCCGCCGTGGCAGCTCCGGGTGCGGGCCCATACGCCATCCAGGCGGCGATCGCCGCTGTCCACGCTGAGGCCGATGGCTGGGAGACCACCGACTGGGCTCAGATCACCGTGCTCTATCAGCTGCTCCAGACCCACGACGACGGCCCTGTGGTGCGTCTGGCCGGTGCGGTCGCCCATGGGCGGGCCCACGGGATGGATGCGGGCCTCCGGCGGCTCGACGCGCTCGCCGCGGAGCCCGCTCTGGACCGGTTCCGACCCTTCCACATCGCCCGTGCCCTCACCCTGCAGGAGCTCGGCGAGCCGCACGATGCCGCCGCCGCGTACCGGCGTGCCCTGGAGCTTCCCGGCAACGAAGCCGAGGGGGAATATCTCGCGGCCGCGCTCGCCGGGCTGGAGGATCAGCGCGGCTGAGGGTCCGACGTGAGGGGCAGCAGCACCGGCGATGTCTGCTGATGCGCATTCGCGCAGGGGAGATGAATCCATTACGCTCGTGCGAGTTGAGAACTATTCGCATTAGAGGGGTGCCATGCGACCTGGAGCCGATGCCGCCGTCCACAGGCCACCGCCCCGTCCAGATGCCATCACCAGGCCGGGGAGCCTGACAGCCCTGATCCCCACATCGGGTGCGACCCCAGAGCACTCGGACCCCCGTGGCTCGACGCCGTCACCCAGGTCCTGGAAGATCGGGCTGCTCGCCACCGGGCTGCTGCTGATCCTTGCCTTCTCCGTCCTGATCGCCATCGGGCTGGGCTCCGCCGTCGTGCCCCCGCAGGATACCGCGCGCTACCTCTGGACCGCCGTCGTCGGCGGCACCATCACCCCGGAGGAGCTCACGCGGTACCAGATCGTCTGGAACATCCGCGTGCCACGGGTCCTGCTCGCCGCCGTGGTCGGCGCCGGTCTCGCCGCCGTCGGCGCCGCTATCCAGGCGCTGGTCCGCAACCCGCTGGCGGACCCCTACATCCTCGGGGTCTCCTCCGGCGCGTCCGTGGGAGCGGTGACGGTCTCACTGTTCGGGGCGCTGTCCCTCCTGGGCATCTACGCGGTCTCCGTCGGGGCCTTCCTCGGAGCGCTGGGCGCGACCCTGCTGGTCTACGCCATCGCACACAGCCGGTCCGGCATCACTCCGTTGAAGCTGGTGCTCACCGGAGTGGCGCTCTCCTTCGGCTTCCAGGCGATCATGAGCGTGCTGATCTACTTCGCGCCCAGCGCCGAGGCCACCTCCATGGTCCTGTTCTGGACGATGGGCTCCTTCGGTGCGGCCACCTGGGGAGGGCTCCCCGTCGTGGTGGTCGTGGTCGGGCTCGGAATCCTGGTGCTGCGTCGGTCCAGCCGCGCCCTCGACGTCATGTCCCTCGGAGACGAGTCCGCGGCCTCCCTCGGGGTGGACACCGCGCGGACACGCCGGCTGCTCTTCGCCGTCACCGCGGTGATGACCGGAGCGATGGTGGCCCTCAGCGGAGCCATCGGATTCGTCGGCCTGGTGATCCCACACATCACCCGGATGATCATCGGCGCCTCCCATACCCGGCTGCTGCTGATCTCCCCGCTGATCGGCAGCATCTTGATGGTCTGGGTAGACCTGCTCGCGCGCACCGTCGTCGCTCCGCGAGAGCTGCCGCTGGGCGCCCTGACCGCGCTGATCGGGGTCCCGGTGTTCATCCTCCTGATGCGTCGGCGCGGCTACGTCTTCGGAGGCCGCTGATGGAGATCACCTTCGACGACGTCACCGTGGACATCCACGGCGCCCGGCTGCTGGACGCCCTGCAGCTGAGCGCCGGCTCCGGAGAGGTCCTTGGCCTGATCGGGCCCAACGGCTCAGGGAAGTCCACCGCGCTGCGCTGCGTCTACCGCGCGTTGAAGCCCACCTCAGGAGCAGTTCTGGCGGGGGAGCGGGACGTGCGAGCTGTCTCCATCCGGCAGACGGCCCAGCAGATCGCGGCCCTCACCCAGGAAGGTTCCGCGGACTTCGACTTCACCGTCGAGGAGGTCATCGCCTTCGGCCGGGCCCCGCACAAACGCGGCAACGAGCCGCTGACCATCCGCGAGCAGGCGATGTGTGCGGAGGCCATGAGGCGGGTCGACGTCGCCCATCTGGCCGGGCGCGGAATCCTCGCCCTCTCCGGTGGGGGGCGTCAACGGGTGCTCATCGCCCGCGCCCTGGTGCAGCAGCCGCAGGTGCTCATCCTCGATGAGCCCACCAATCACCTCGACATCCGACATCAGGTGGAGCTGCTCTCCATGGTGCGGGCCGCCGGGCTCACGGTCCTGGTGGTCCTCCACGATCTCAATCTCGCCGCGGCGGTCTGCCACCGGCTCGGGGTGCTGCACGAGGGGCGTCTGGTCACCTCCGGAACACCGGAGGAGGTGCTGACCCCGGAGCTGCTGGAACGGGTGTTCGGCGTCGAGGCGACCGTGGTGACCCATCCGCTGACCGGAGCCCCGCAGGTGCTCTTCTCGCTGACCACTCCTCACCACGCCAAGGAAAGGACCACCTGAGATGAACCCCCACCCACACCATGCCGCTCCGCCCACCCTGCGGCGCAGCGGCACTGCGGCGGCCTGTGCCGGGATGCTGCTGCTGACCGCCTGCGGCGCCACTGTGGAGGCGGAGGACGGCGATGCCGGCGTGCAGACCACCACTGTGGACAGATGCGGGGAGGCTGTGGAGTACACCACTCCGCAGCGCGCCGTGGTCTACGAAGGCGGCAGCGCCGACAAGCTCTTCGCCCTGGGCCTGGTCGACCACGTCCACGGCTACGTGATGCCCCCGGCCAATCCACCGGTGGAGGAGTCCCCCTGGGCCGAGGACTACGCCGCCGTCGAGTTCCTCTCCGACGACCTGCTCAACCGTGAGCTGGTGGTGGACGAGAACGCCGACCTCGTCGTCGCCGGATGGAACTCCGGCTTCTCCGATGACCGGGGGATCACTCCGGAGATCCTCGACGGCCTGGGGATCCAGAGCTTCATGCACGCAGAATCCTGCTTCAACTACCCCGGCCACGCGGAGCAGCACGCCCCCTTCGAAGGGCTCTACACGGACCTGGAGAGGCTGGGGCAGATCTTCGCCGTGGAGGACCGGGCCACCGAGCTGGTCGCCGAGTACCGAGACCGTGAGGAGGCCGTCCGGGACGCCGCGCCGGAGGGAGACCCCGTGCCGGTCTTCCTCTATGACTTCGGCACCGACCAGCCCTTCACCGCAGCCAATCAGGTGCCTCCGCACGAGATCATCGAAATCGCCGGCGGGGAGAACATCTTCGGGGAGGTCGACGCGCGGTGGACCGAGGCCAGCTGGGAGGCCGTCGTCGACGGCGAGCCGGAGGTGATCATCATTCTGGAGTACGGGGATCAGCCCGCGGAGGACAAGATCGAGTTCCTGAAACAGAACCCGACGACGGCCAACCTGCCGGCCGTCCAGGCCGACGAGTTCTACATCATGGACTACAACGAGGCGATCTCCGGACCACGGAACATCGATGGCCTGGAGAGCTTCGCGGAGTACCTGAAGGACTACGTGGAGCGACGCTGAGCACCGATGCGAGAACAAGCCTCCCCGATCCGCACGCCGGTTGTCGCGGACCATGCCTCCGACCGGGTGATCATCGCCAAGATCTGGCCCCTGCTGATCGCCGCCGTCGTCGGCCTGCTGCCCTTCACCGCGTTCTCCACGTTTCTGGTGCCGATCTCCGCCACGGCCGGAGCCCAGGAGTCGGTGGTGGGTGGGCTGCGCGGCCTCGGAGGTGTCACCGCATTGCTCACCGGCGTGATCATCGCCCCTCTGCTGGAGCGCTGGTCACCGCGGGTGGCGGCACCCGGGGCCCTTGTGCTGCTGGCGATCGCGAGTCTGCTGGCCGCCACCGGCAGCCTGGTGCCCCTGGTGCTGTTCTGTCTGCTGGTCGGAACGGCGACGGCTCTGCTGACCCCGGTGCTGCTCGCGGGGGCGACCCGCAGCTTCACCCGGGCGGGCGACGGCGGCCGAGCAGCCACCCTGGTCACCGCGACCCAGACGCTGGCCGCCGTGCTGGCGGCCCCGCTGCTGGGGGCACTCGCGCTGGCCGGCGGGTGGCGCATCCCCTTCGGCGCGGTGGCGCTGCTCGCGCTGCTGACGGCGTGCGCGCTCGCCGTCTCGTCCCGAGCCTCCTCAGCCACCCGCGGGGGCGCGTCGGGGCAGCAGCATGCGCCTCCTCGATACCTCCAGGCCTTCCGCCTGGTGAAGGGACGGAGGGATCTGCTGGCCGCCATCGGTGTCTCGACCATGCGCACCACTGCCTTCATGGGTCAGCTCGCCTTCCTGGCTGCCGTCTATGACCAGCGATTCGGCCTGCAGGCGGAGCTGTTCACTGTGGTGTGGACGCTTTCCGGAGCGGCCTTCTTCCTGGGCAACTATCTGGCTGGCCGGTGGGCCCGCCAGGTCGCAGGCTCGCGACGCAGGACCCTGATGCTGCTGGCCTCCGGCACGATCGGGGGACTGGCCGCGCTGCCTGTGGTGGTCCTCGTCCCGGGGCTTGGGGCGGCACTGGCCGGCACGGCTGTGCTCAGCTTCAGCCACGCGGTGCTGGCCGCGGGGGTGACCACGCTGATCGCACAGCACGGGGGTGAGCTCACCTCCGTGACGTTCAGCCTCAACGCCGCAGGTCAGAGCCTCGGAGTCTTCCTCGGTGCCGCTGTGGGCGGGCTCGGGCTGGCGTTGGCGGGACTGCCCGGGCTCGTGATCGCCCTTTCCGCTCCGATGCTCCTGGCCCTGGGGATGCTGACGTGGATGGGGCCGGCCGGAGCTTCAGCGGAGCCCGCCGAGACCCGGTGAGGGTGTGGCCACTCCCGCTCCTGCCCCATCGAGTGGTCGATTCGAAGGGATTCTCCCGGCCTCGTGCCCAGAAAATCCAGTCGAATCGACCACTCGATGGAAGCGGGGTAGTTCTGCCCGCCTCGGAGCCGACGCCTGGGTCGGCGGCTCACTTGGAGTCGAGTTCGTCGAGCAGCTCGACGGCGGCTCGGGCGTACTCACCGATCCAGCGGTCGTGGATCCGTTTGATGGGCAGCGGCGCCAGCGTGAGGTGACGTTCCCGGCCGATGCGCGTGCCGATCACCAGGCCTGCCCGCTCGAGCACCCGGAGGTGCTGGAGGACGGTGGTGCGATCCAACTCCGGGAAGTGCTCACACAGCTGCCCGGTGCTGCAGGAGCCGGACTTCAGGGCATCCAGCATCCTCCGGCGCGTGGAGTTGGCGAGAGCCTTGAAGACTCGATCGTCATCGGATCCCTCGGCAGGGGAATCCGCATCCGTGGAACCATTGACCTGCTGCGACGACATGTTGTAAAAATATCACATGAATACCACTGAGGAACTCACCGAACTGAGCTTCACCGTCTCCGCGTACATCGCGCGGCCCAGCGCGGAGGTGTACGACGCCGTCGCGGACCCCGCCCAGCTGTCGAGATACTTCACCACCGGCGGCGCCCGCGGGCGGCTCGAGCCTGAGGCGGAGGTGTCCTGGGACTTCGAAGACTTCCCCGGCCGCTTCCCTGTCACCGTGCTGGAGGCTGACCCACCCCGGCGCATCGTCATCGAATGGGAGGGCGAAGCCACCACGGACAGCCGCTCGGTCACCACTACGACCTTCACCTTTGAAGCAGTCGACGGCGACACCCGCACCCTGGTGACCATCAGCGAGTCCGGCTGGAGGGTCACCCCTGAGGGGGCGACCCAGGCCTTCGGCAACTGCGGAGGCTGGACCGGGATGCTGGCCGCTCTGAAGGCCTGGACTGAGCATGGGATCAATCTGCGCGAGGGCTTCTACCAGTAGGAGGGCCTCAGCCGGGAGCCGGGACGGTTCTGGAGGTGTCGGCGCGTTTCGGAAGGTGCTGGGCGGCCGCTCCGGCTGAGGCCGCCGAGTCAGGCATGGAACGGAACCGGAGCATTCCCGGAGCGGGTTCGGCCGATCATCGAGGCCCATGACACCTCGATGAAAGGCCGTGATGGCGATGACCGACGACTCCCTTCCCTCCTCCATCAGAGCCACCGCCCGCGAATGGGCCGGGCTCGTGCTGCTGGCGCTGCCCATGATGGCCCTGGCCACCGATCTGACGGTGCTCTTCTTCGCGTTGCCGACCATCAGCGCCGACCTGGCGCCCAGTGCCACGCAGAGCCTGTGGATCACCCACGTCTATGGGTTCCTCATCGCGGGGTTCCTGGTCACCGCCGGCCGTGTCGCGGACCGGGTCGGGCCGCGCCGGGTGCTCCTGATGGGCTCGGCGGCGTTCGCGGGGCTGTCGGTGATGGCCGCCTTCTCCACGAGCGCAGAGATGCTGATCGCCGCCCGTGCTGCTCTCGGCATCGCGGGAGCGAGCCTGATGCCCTCGCTGTTCTCCTTGCTGCGCACCATGTTTCAGGAGGAGACCCAGCGGCGGACGGCGATTGCGATCATGTTCAGCACCTTCACCGTCGGCGGGGCGGTCGGGCCGCTGCTCGGCGGAGTCCTGCTGGAGTCCTTTCTGTGGGGCTCGGTGTTCCTGATCAACGTTCCTCCGATCGTCCTGCTTCTGCTGGGCGGGCTGAAGCTGCTGCCGGAGCGGACCGAACGCAATCGCAGCCGCATCGACATGCTCAGTGTGGCCCTCTCCGTGGCGGGCATGTTGGCAATCATCTTCGGGTTCCAGGAGCTCGCCGTCCTGCAGGAGACCGGCGACGGGGTCGCCTGGCCCTACCTGCTCAGCATCGGCTTGGGTGCGGGGGTCATGACCCTGTTCGTGCTCCGGCAGCGCAGGCTCGCCGAGCCGCTCTTCGACCTGGCTCTGTTGCGCAGCCGCGGCGTCGCGGTCTCGCTGGGTGTGCTGCTGATGATGGGGGTCAGCGTCACCGGGATGTTCTACCTCTTCACCCAGCACCTGCAGTGGGTCGGAGGGCTGTCCCCGCTGCACGGCGCGTTCTGGACCTTGCCCTACATCGGTCTCAACATCGTCGGGGCGATGCTGGCTCCTCGCGCCGCGCAGCGGTTCTCCGCAGGGGCTGTCACCCTCTTCGGGCTGCTGGTCGCGGCCGGCGGTGCCTGCGGGCTGGCACTGACCACCGGGCTCGGGTCGTCGGTGGCCGCCATGGCGGTCGGCATCGCCGTCGTCGGGCTGGGTCAGGGGGCGGCGGGTGCGCTGATCGTGGATCTGATCATCTCCAGCGCTCCGGAGGAGAAGACCGGGTCGGCGGCGTCCGCCCAGGAGATCGGCGGAGAGCTGGGCAGTGCGCTGGGCATTGCGGCAGGTGGGGTGGTGGCTCTGCTCGCCTATCAGGTCGGTATGGCGGATGTGGACGTCCCGGGGGCTCCGAGATCGGTGGTGGAGACCGCGCGCCACAGCGTCCATGAGGGGGTCAGTGCGGCTCAGCACCTCACCGTGGGCGGGGGTCAGCTCCTGGAGCAGGTCCGTGACGCCTTCAGCCTGGGGCAGGTGGTCTATGCAGGTCTCGGAGCCGCCGTACTGATGACATCGGCTATCCTGCTGCTGGTGTCGCGGCGCGCGAGGCGGGGGTCCGTGACGGAGGCGGCCGCTCCGAGCGACTCGCGGTGACTTCCGGCGACGCACTGTGACTCACCGTGATCCCCGAGACGGTCTCACACGCGAGGATGGGGTCAGGCATGGGGACGTGGGCCGAACACCGGCCCGCGAGAAGAAGATCGCCCCGTTCGAAGAGAACCGGGCCTAGGATGTGGTCGGGAGCGACGATCATTCTTCAGGGTCATCGGACCAGGGAGAGGACCACCGCTGCGAAGCGGTGAGGAAGAGACTGACGTGGCAGGTGATCAGGGAACCCCGGGGCGGGCCGCCGCCGACGACGGGTCCGAGGGTGCTCTGCACCTCGTCGTGCACGTCAGGGCCGCCGTGATCCTGACGGACCAGCAGGGCGAGAGGTCCCGGCACCCGGACATGGCCGCCGCGCTGGACGCCGTCCGCAGATCCCATCAGGGTCACCTCTCGCCCATGCTCAGCGTGCAGGTGGACCCCTCGGTTCGGGACATCGTCGACGAGGGCTGCTGGACCCTGGACTACATCGAACCCGAACGGTGCGAGGGCCGCCCTCGGCAGGCGATGGACTTCCAGATCACCTATGACTCCTGGAGCATCCAGGCCCCCGGTGCGACCCCGCGGGACATCCCCGTGGAGCGCCTGCGAGACGAGATCGCCACAATCATCGTCTCCAGCGGGAAACCTGTGGAGGTGCTCGGTGACCTGCTGGGCATGACACCGGTCATGTTCGGGCTGGACCCCTCCGGGCACGTCGTCGCGATGCCTGAGGAGCTGGCCGTGCGGATCCGTACGGCCGAACCCGTGGAACCTGAGCCGGCCCCGATGTCGGCGGGGGGCTCCCGAAAAGCGCCCGAGGACTCCGCCGTCCCCGAGGGGCCCTCCGCCGCGGAGGCCGAGGGTGAGGGCGGCGAGGCGACCTCCAGTGAGGTCCGCACGCGCAGCGAGCGTCGGGCTCGTGAGGAACAGCAGGCCAAGAGACAGCGTCGACGGCGCGTGGCTGCCGCCGTCGTGCTGACCGGGGTGGTCGCCGTCGCCGGCTGGTTCTTCCTGATGAGGCCGGATGACGGTCAGGCAGATCCCGTGGCCACGCCCTGGCCGGAGCTGGTGGACACCGACGCCGATCTGCAGGCTGAGCATCCGATGCGGCTGTGGAGTCTCGATCCCTCAGAGGCTGACCAGCTCTCGGTCTTCTCCGCCGGGGTGCTCAGCTTTGACTCCGATGAGCAGACGCTGCTCCTGCGGAACGCGTTGACCGGTGAGATCGACGTCGAGTATGCGCTGGACTCCGAGCTTCTGTGGACCACTGAACTGCGGATCCACGGCGACGCCGCAGTCGGCGTGCGCACCCAGGAGGAGTTCGTGATCCTGACCATCGACGGGATCCAGCAGCGCTGGCCGATCCCGGAGGGCGCCGAGGTCACCGTCATGGGTGAGCTGCCGCTGCTCCATGATGGAGATGACGTCCATGTCCTTGTGGTGGATTCTGAGGATCCTGTGCGTCAGGAGGTTAACCCTGAGCTGATCACCGGTGCCGCGGACGGGGAAGGGGTCATCCAGGCTCGCCCGGGAGAGCCGGAGATCGTGTTCATCCCCTTCGACGAGGACGAATCTTCTCAGCGTACGGAGCTGGCCGCCCCTGCGGAGGAGGCGGACTTCAGCAAGCATCTCGCGGTGGGCCACGGTCATGCTCTCTCCCACTGGATGATCGAGGAGGACAGCTACTACGTGGTCCACACGGTGTCCGCTGGAGAGGTGACGGCCGTTCTCGAGACCACGACCCAACCGGCCGAGTCTCCTGCGTGGGAGATCGGACGGGGGATGGACCTGGCGATCATCGAGAATTATGCTGTGTCACTGACGACCGGTGAGCTGGTGGCTGCTTGGGAGAACGGGGAGTTCGCCGCCGCGCTGGGGCCTGCGGCGATCATAAAGACCGACGGGCACCGTCAGATCTTGCTTGACCAGCACGTCTATTCGGAATCAGACAGAGTGATAGGGGTGTCCCCTCGGGGGACGTTATGGGTGCGGCAGCCGGACGGATCGGTGGTTGCTCTCTCCCGGGATCGAGGGGATGCATGATGGTGCCAGTGAATCGTCCTTCAGGCATGCGTGCTGGCCTGGCCGCGGCAGTCGTGGTCGGCCTGGGGGCACCGTTGTCGACGATGCCGGCCCACGCGGACGTGGAGGAGCAGGTCTCGGAGATCCCCGCCGAGGTCGGGGTGGCGGAGGCCAGCGACGACGCGGAGCAGCAGGACCTGAGTACTCTCGACGAGCCGGGTGACGACGAGCCGGGTGACGACGAGCCGGGTGACGACGAGCCGGGTGACGACGAGCCGGGTGACGACGAGCCGGGTGACGACGAGCCGGGTGACGACGAGCCGGGTGACGACGAGCCGGGTGACGACGAG
>NZ_JAOSZD010000013.1:0-51378 GCF_034438835.1 Nesterenkonia sp. HG001
AAGTGCTCATCATCGACCCCGCCCATGACCCCGAGGCAGTGGCCCAGCAGGTCGGTGACCGCCAAGTATTGGCCATCCTGCTCACCCATGGCCATGACGATCACATCCGTGAAGTCTTCGAGGTCCAGCGCAAGGTCGGAGGCCGCATCCATCTCAACCCCGCCGACCACGTGCTCTGGGAACAGGTCCACGCCCATGCCCTGCCCGAAGTGGAGATCTCCGATGGCGATGTCTTCACCATCTCCGACACCCGCCTGACCGCCATCCACACCCCCGGACACTCCCCCGGCTCCACCTGCTTCTACGCCGAAGACCTCCCCCACACCGACGGGACCCGCGGGTCGGTGCTCTTCGCCGGGGACACCCTCTTCCAAGGAGGCCCCGGAGCCACCGGACGCTCCCACAGCAGCTTCGAGACAATCATCGAGTCCATCAGCGACCGCATCTTCGCGCAGCTACCAGAGAACACCGAGGTCCACCCCGGCCACGGAGAGTCCACCCGCATCGACAAAGAAAAGCCCCACCTCCAAGAATGGGTAGACCGCGGACACTGAATGCCGACGGCCGGGATGATCCCGGACCTCGTCGCACACGCGATCATGGCACACAGGCGTCCCCTGCGCTCCAGCACTCGAGAGCTGGTCCGCAGGGGACGCCTGTGTGTGGAGCGGCCCTAACTCCGCACGACGGAGTCCTCCGCCTCCTGCAGGTCCATGGTGGGCGCCGGCCGACGCAGACCGCGGGTGATGACCAGCAGCCAGATCACTCCGACGCCGACCCAGCCCAGCCCCACCATGAAGGCATCAGGGGCCAGTGAGGTCCACAGCCACAGGCACAGACCGACTCCGATGATGGGCAGCACCACGTGGCGGATGAGGTCTCCGCCGTGACGGCGTCCACGGTCCACCGCGTGGTACTTGATCACACTGAGGTTCACGAAGGTGAAGGCGATCAAGGCGCCGAAACTGATCATGGCGGCGGCCAGCTCCAGCGGGAACACCAGGGCCAGCAGGGAGACCGCACCGACCACCAGTGCTGCCAGATAGGGGGTCCGGAACCGCGGGTGCAGGACGGCGAAGATCCGTCCCGGCATCGCACCGTCACGGCCCATCGTGTAGAGGATCCGCGTCACGGAGACATGCGACGCCGTCGCCGAGGCCGCACCCCCGGAGATGAAGGCGGCGGTGAAGAAGGCCACCAGGAAGGCCCCACCGGCGCGTGCCATCACGTCGGTGGAGGCTGTGTCCACCGAGCTGTAGGCCGTCCAGTCCGGGAATACCAGGTGCCCCATCCAGGACAGGAAGATGAAGATGAGGCCTGCGCTGAAGGTGCAGATCAGGATGGCCCGCGGGATGGTCCGAGTGGGGTCACGGGTCTCCTCCGAGAGGGTCGAGACCGCATCGAACCCGAGGAAGGACAGGCACAGCACTGCGGCGCCGGCGATCAGCGCGGCGAACTGGAACTCCTCGTTGGCGAAGGGCGCCAACGGGTCGATGGGAGCGTCCTGAGCTGTCAGGGTCACGATGCTCATGATCACAAAGACCACGATGAAGATCACCTGGATCCCCACCAGCATGCTGTTGAATCCGGCGGCGACCTTGATGCCGAGCACGTTCATCGCGGTGACGATCACGATCGTGACCAGGATGATCAGCCACGCGGGCAGCGCGGGCACCGCCGCATGGAGGTAGAGCCCGATGATCATGAAGTTGATCATCGGCAGGAACAGGTAGTCCAGCAGCAGCGACCAGCCCACGAGGAAACCCAGGTTCGGGCCGAAGGCGTGCTGGGTGTAGGTGTAGGCCGAACCGGCGACCGGCAGCGCCCGGACCATCCGGGTATAGCTCAGAGCCGTGACCAGCATGGCGGTCAGCGTGATCACATAGGCCAAGGCCAGGTGCCCGGAGGTGATGGTGCTGACGATGCCGTAGGTGGTGAAGACGGTCAGCGGAACCATGTAGGCCAGACCGAACAGCACCGCGTAGGGCAGGCCCAGCGTCCGCTTCAGTGCGGGGTTCTCGGTGCTCACAGGGCGATCTCTCTCTCACGGTGGACGACGGTTCCTGCCACGGTGGTCAGGAGCACAGGGGTCTCGCACAGGTCATCGGGGTCGACGTCGACGGGATCCGCTGACCACAGCGCCAGGTCAGCCTGGCCGCCGGGGGCGATGGTGCCCAGGTCACGGCGACCCAGGGCTTCCGCGGCCCACCGCGTGTAGCCGAGCAGAGCCTGCAGCCCGGTCAGCCGCTGGTCAGCTTCGAAGGCCGGCGCCTCGGGTCTTCCGGGGTGTCGGCGCAGGCGGGCCCAGGCCAGGCCGATGCGTGCGTCGCTGGTGGCCACCGGCCAGTCCGAGCCCAGCGCGATCCGCCCGCCGGCGTCCAGCACGTCCTTGATGCGCCAGGCGCGGGCAGCGCGTTCCGGCCCGAGCCGGACGGCCCACGGGTCGGCTCCCCCCGTTTCTCGCCACTGCATGTGCAGCGGCTGCATGGAGGCCACGACCCCTGCGTCGACCAGCTGCTCCACGTCGCGGTCGGTCATCGTCTCCAGGTGCTCGATGCGGTGCGGTGCGGCCGCGGGGTCGCCCTGCACCAGCTCCCGGTACACCTGCGTCACGTGGTCCACTCCTGCGTCGCCGCAGGAATGGGTGGCGAGCTGGAAGCCGGCCTGATGATAGGCGGCCGCCACCTCGCGGTACCGGTCCAGCGAGGGCCAGAAGGGGTGGGCCGAATCCCCCGCCGTGTCGGGCTGATGCAACCAGGCTGTGCCGCTGTCGATGACACCGTCGATGAACATCTTGATCATGGCGACCCGGTACCGCTCACCCTCGACGCCGAACAGCGCGATCCTCTCGGCGAGGGCCGTATCGTCGTCGCCCGGGTGATGCCACAGCGCCACCTGCAGGCGCACCGGCAGACCTCCGGGCAGGGCCTCCAAGGCATCGAGGGTCGACAGAGTGGCCCGGGTGCCGTCCATGATCGTCGCTGTGGTCACTCCGGTGGCGGCCATCTCGGCCAGCTTGGCCTGGACCTTGCGGGCCAGCTCCTCCGGAGGCCCCTGGGGGACGGCGTCGAACACCAGCGTGTAGGCGGGGATCTCCCGGAGTTCACCGGTGGGGGTGCCGTCCTCCTCGACGACGACCTCGCTGGCATCCGAGAACTGCTCGGTGCCGTCGACACCCGCGCGAGCCAGGGCGACGCTGTTGGCGAGTCCGGTGTGCATGTCGAAGAAGCGCACCGCCAGGGGGCGGCCTCCCGTGACCGCGTCGAAGTGGTCTCCGCGGATCCCGGCCTCCTCGAAGGCCTTGTAGTCGAGGTTCCACCCCAGGATCCAGGCGTCGGCAGGCAGCCGGCGCGCTTCCTCGGCGATGGCCTGACGGATCGTCTCCAGGTTTGTCATGCCGCCGAAGTCGACGCCCACCGTCGATTCGCAGCCCAGCACCGGGTGACAGTGGGAGTCGATGAGCCCCGGTGTCAGGGTCGCGCCGCGGGCATCGATGATCTCGGTGTCGCCGCCGGCGAGGGCAAGGATCTCGTCGTCTTGTCCCAGCGCCGTGATCACACCTCCGGAGACGGCGACGGCGGTCTCCGCCACGGCTTCACCTCCCGTGTCAGCGGTCATCGTGCGGATCGTGGCGGAATGGATGATCAGATCGGTCATGACGGTGCTGGCTCCTCCAGGTGGAAAGGTCTCGGTGAATGAAGGCGACGTCGGCCCGAGGCTCGGTCTCGGGGCGCTCGTCGGAGGGACGGGGCTCAACGGCTCCCCCGGTCCGCGGCGCCGGACGTCGAGGTCGCGTCCTGTCCCTGCGGGAAGGTGGCCAGAGGATCGCCGGCGGCGACGTCGTGAACGCGGAGCCGGTCCCCTCCCCGCTCCGGCACGCCGCTGCGCCGAGAGATCATCAGCAGCACCAGACCTGCGACCACGCTGACTGCCGAGACCATGGTGGCGAACATCAGGGGTGACGTGTAGGTCACCAGGATCCCGCCCACGGCAGGACCCAGCGCGATGCCGATGATGTAGATGGTGGAGACGAGCACTCCGACTCGCCCCGAGACGTCCATACGAGCGGCCAGCCCCAGGACCAGCACCAGGGCCGCGCCGTAGGCCAGCCCCCAGGCGACGTTGGCGGCGAGGAAGACTGGCGCGACGGTGGAGGAGACGATGAGGAACTTCGCCGTGCTGCTGAGGACCAGGATGCCGAAGATCGACAGGGAACGTCCGATCCGTGCCAGCACCAGCGGCGCGACGACGGCGCCGGTGAGGCCACCGATGATCTGCAGGGAGATCACCACGGAGGACTGCCCCGGTGACAGCCCCACGTTCTGGACGGCGAGGATCTCGAGCATGGCGTAGACCATGTCCTCGGAGAGCGACCAGTGGCCGAAGACCGCGGCCAGCAGGATCGCGGCCGGGGTGAAGGGCCGGAGCCTGCCGGTGGGCTTCTCCTGGACGGGCAGGTTCGGCAGGCCTCCGGCGGCGAACAGGCCCCCTGCCCCCAGCAGTGCGAGCACGGTCAGCAGGTGCTGCAGGTCGTTGCCCAGCAGGGGCACGACCGCCAGAAGGAGGGCCGCGCCGGCGCGATTGACGATCGTGACCATGGTGGTGGTCTTGTCCGGATTCATCGTGACGGCGGTGGAGGCAATGCCGGCCGCCATCACCACCCCGCAGCTGATGCCGCCGATGATGACACCGACCTGCACCACGGAGGGGGTCAGCACCGCCGCCGCGCTGCCGAAGCCGATCACCATTCCTGCCAGCCCCGTGCGAGCGACCGTGGCGCGATCTCCGCGGGCGACGAACCTGTTGGCGGCGAAGAGCCCGGCGGCCGTGCCCAGGGACATCAGGGTCACGAGATTGCCCGCATGAGCCACTGTGAAGCCCAGGTCGTTCACCAGCGCACCGATCAGGACCGGCACGAGGTTGGCGGCCAGGTAGGCCAGGACAAGGGTGCCGATGAACGACACGACCACTCGTGGAGCCAGCCGGGGCGCGGATGCAGACATGCGGGTCTCCTCGAACGATGGGCCCCATTAAATGAACGGGATTCGTTATCTTTGTAACCCGGGTCACATCGGCCTGTCAAGCGGCAGAACCTGGAGGCGGAGCACAGTCGGGCTCGAGGCAGCACCCGACTCTGCGCATACGCAGGGTCAGATGTCGGAGGGTCAGATGTCGGAGAGTCAGATGTCGCAGAGGCGAGGGAGTCCAGCGCGCGAGGGGCGGCGGGGACCAGTGCCGTCGTCGCACATCAGAGATGAGGGACGAGCACCGCCCCCGGAGACAAAAAAGTGCTGGGACATCGACGAATCGATGTCCCAGCACTTCCACAGGTGCCCCCTGCAGGATTCGAACCTGCGGCCTTCTGCTCCGGAGGCAGACGCTCTATCCCCTGAGCTAAGGAGGCGGGGCCAGGCCAGCATTGCTGACGTTCTGACCTCGCTAGATTACCAGTCCTCAGCCGGTGACCGAAATCTGATAGGTCCACAGCTCAGAGGACATACCCACCGCCGGACGCGCCTGCTCGCCTTCATCGCTGGAGTCAGCGTCGCCGCCCTGGGCATGGGAGCGCCGGAAGTGCGCGGAGCTCCGCCAATTCTCGAAGTCCTCCTCAGAGGCCCACCGAGTGACCACGAGCCACACGTGTCGACCGTCGGTCGGCTGGAGCAGCTCGAAGCCTTCGAATCCGGGAGTGCCCTCCATGGACCCGTGGCGGGCGGCAAAACGGTGACCGAGCTCCTCTCCGGAGTCCTCGGGCACGGTGATCGCGTTGATCTTGATGACGCTCATGCGCCCATTGTGGCAGCAGATCGTCGCACCCGTTCGCAGATGTCACCCAAAACTCCCCGAATCTCGACTTCAGAACAGCACAGGCTGACGGGGGCCCGGGTCCGCGGCGGGCAGGTCCGGCACCGTGCGCTCGCGCCACATCGGATCCTGTCGCCATTCGAACCCGTGCCGGCGCCGCGCCTCCTTGGCTCGGGCCCCCAACCATTTCCGGTACTCGCTGGAAGCATAGGATCCGCCTCGGTAGATCCGCCGATAGCGTGCGACCAGCTCGGGGTACTCTCGGGCGAGCCACTGCATGTACCACTCGCGAGCCCCGGGCCGCAGGTGCAGAGCTCCCGTGGTGACGTCCACCGCCCCCGCCTCCGCCAAAGCACGGTGGAGGGCATCGAGGTGCTCCTCGGTGTCTGAGAGCCACGGCAGGATCGGCATCGCCAGCACGGTGCACTCCAGGCCGGCGTCCACGACGGACCGGATCAGGTTGAGCCGCGCCCGTGGATCCGGAGTGCCCGGCTCCACCCGTTGCTGCAGCTGCGGGTCCACCATGGCCAGCGAGACGGCCACGGACACGGGAACGTGCTGAGCAGCCTCCGTCAGCAGCGGCAGATCTCGCTTCAGCAGCGGCCCCTTGGTGAGGATGGAGAACGGTGTGCCGGATTCGGCCAGGGCGCGGATGATCCCCGGCATGATCCGGTAACGACCCTCGGCGCGCATGTATGGATCCGAGTTCGCTCCCAACGCCACATGGTCACGCCCCCAGCTGGGCCTGGCCAACTCGGCCCGCAGGACCTCCACGACGTTGGTCTTCACCACGATCTGGGTGTCGAAGTCCTCCCCGGAGTCGAAGTCCAGGTACCCCTGGGTCTTCCGCGCGAAGCAGTAGACGCAGCGATGCAGGCATCCACGTGTGGGGTTGATCGTCCAGCCGAACGGCATGTTCGAACCGGCCGGCACGCGGTTCAGTGCCGAACGGCTGGCGATCTCGTGGAAGGTCACGCCCTCAAACTCCGGGGTACGCACCGTGCGCAGCAGGCCCTTCATCGGCAGCAGCGCGCCGCCGTCGTCGTCGACCTTCTGACCCTGCCATCGCATGACAGTCATTCGAACACAGATTCGAACGAGTGTCGAGGGGGCACTCGCTCTGCCCTCGGCTCAGAGGAGCAGGACCACTCCGATCAGCGAGACTCCCAGTGCGACCACGGTGCCGAACGCTCCCACGGCCAGGGCCGGCCCGCCTCGTCGCAGCAGCTGAGGCAGGTGGACTCCCGCGCCGATCCCCACCATGGCCATGGTCATCAGCAGAGTCGTGATGGTCCGCGCGGGGTCGAGCAGGTCAGCCGGCAGATCGACCAGGGAGGCCAGCGCGGCGGCGGCCAGGAATCCCAGGATGAAGCCCGGCAGCAGCGGAGGGCGGCGCCGCCCCGGGCCCGGAGTCTCATCGCTCGTGCGGGGGCCGCGACGCTCGCCCAGTCCGATCAGCACGATGATCGGGGCCAGCAGCACCACGCGGGCCAGCTTCACCATCACGGCGACCGCGAGCGCAGTGGCACCCACCATGCCGCCGGCGGCCACGACCTGGCCGACCTCATGGACTCCTGCACCGATCCAGATCCCGGCCGAGCGCTCGTCCAGTCCGAGCGGCTCGGCCAGCAGCGGCAGCGCCAACATGACCAGGGTGCCGTAGAAGGTGACCACCGCGATCGCCATGGCCGCCGCCGAGTCCACCGGCCTGCCTGACCGGTCGCGCCCATCCCCACGATCCACGGCGGCTGCCGCCGCGGCGACGGCGGAGGCTCCGCAGATGGCGGTGCCCGTGGCGAGCATGACCGACTCCCCGCGCGGAGTCCCCAGCGCCCGAGCTCCCAGCAGCGTGCCCAGAAAGGTCAGCACCACGGTGCCGACGACGATGACCACCACCTCCCAGCCCAACGCGAGCATGTCCCCGAGCACGAGCTGAAGCCCCAGGAGCACGATGCTGGTGCGCAGCAGAGTCTTGGCCGCGAAGCCGAGGCCCGCCTCGAACGGGCGCGGTATCCAGCCCAGGGCACGCAGACCGATTCCCCCCAGGATCGCCAGCAGGAGCCCGGAGACCCCGGGAAGCAGCCCGCCGCCGAGATGGGCTGCGGTGGCGACGAGCAGCGCGAGGGCGACTCCCGGCATCAGCCGGCGCAGGCGCGAAGCCGCGCCCGGGCCTCGCAAGGAACCGCGGGCGGCGGAGCTGGAGCTGGCCGAGAGGCCGGCACGGCGTCGGCGTCGGGCGGGGGTGGTCACCGCGACAGTCTATGCCGCTGCGCAGGTGTCGATCCGGCACCCCCTGGCACCACTTCAGGTTGACATGACATTATGAGGCGGAGCATAGTGTCAGAGACACCAGAAGGAGGGAGGCCGCTGTGACGGGTCCTGCAGAAAGCTCCACGGACACGACCGCTCGCCCCGCGTGGTCCACGCCGGACGCGTTCGCGTCGCCTGATGCGGTGAACCAGCATCTGGAACTGGCCGTGTCCACCGTGGTGTTCGCCCTGCGGCCGCACCCTGAAGCCGAGCGCCCCACTCTGTGGCTCCCCCTGGTGCGCCGCATCCGCGAGCCCTTCCGTGGCCGCTGGGCGCTGCCGGGCGGCCCGCTGGAGGACCACCATGATCTGGCCGCCTCAGCTCGCGAGACCCTGAAGGCCACCACCGGTCTGGAACCGCGCCACCTGGAGCAGCTCTACGCGTTCGGCGACGTCGACCGCTCCCCCCAGACTGACCACCGTGTGGTCTCCATCGTCTATTGGGCACTGGTCCGCCCCGATGAGGACGCGGATGCCCATCACGGGCAGAACGTCCAGTGGTTCCCGGCCGACGAGACCCTGGCCCGACATGAGGACGGCACCGCCCCGCTGGCCTTCGACCACGGGGTGATCCTCCGGTATGCCGTGCAGCGTCTGCGGGCGAAGATCACCTACTCCCCCATCGCCCATGCCTTCCTGCCCGAGGAGTTCCCGCTGACCCGGCTCCGCGAGGTCTACGAGGCGATCCTCGGACGCGACCTGGATCCCTCCAACTTCCGCCGACAGGTGCTGGCCCAGGGTTCCGTGGAGAGCACCGGTCGTCGTATGACCGGCACCCACCACCGCCCGCCGGTGCTGTACCGCTCGGCCCCGAACCGTTCCCGCTACACGCTCACCATCGAGGAGAACCCATGAGCCTGTCCGTCCACGACCGCATCGAGCTCAAGCCCAAGGATTCCTGCAGCACCTCGCTGCCGGAGGGCCCGTGGGAGTTCGACGCCGCACCCGGCTACGGTCCGGGCGCCTCCCAGGCCGATCCCACCCCGGACCGCACCGTGCGTCCGGGACAGCTTCCCCAGCTCTACCGGGAGCTCGACGACGCCGACGTCCACGCCCGCATCCGTGCGGCCAAGGAGACTTTGGGCGAGAAGCTGGTGATCCTGGGCCATTTCTACCAGCGCGATGAGGTCGTCCAGTACGCCGACTTCGTGGGCGACTCCTTCCAGCTCGCCAACGCCGCGCTCACCAAGCCGGAGGCCGAGACCATCGTGTTCTGCGGTGTGCATTTCATGGCCGAGACCGCCGACATCCTCTCCTCTGCCGAGCAGCGGGTCATCCTGCCCAACCTGGCCGCCGGCTGCTCGATGGCCGACATGGCCGACGAAGAGTCCGTCGAGGAGGCCTGGGAGGACATCGCCGAGGTCTACAGCTTCGACCCCGAGGATCCTCAGCCCGACGCCGAGGGGAAGCTGCCGGTGATCCCGGTGACCTACATGAACTCCTCCGCGGCCCTGAAGGCCTTCTGCGGCCGCCATGGTGGGATCGTGTGCACCTCCTCCAACGCCGCCACCGTGCTGGAATGGGCCTTCGCACGCGCCCATCGGGTGCTGTTCTTCCCCGATCAGCATCTGGGTCGCAACACTGCCAAGGCCATGGGAGTGCCGCTGGAGCAGATGCCGATGTGGAACCCCCGCCAGCCGCTGGGCGGCAACAGCGAACAGGATCTGCTGCAGGGCAAGGTGCTGCTATGGCATGGGTTCTGCTCCGTACACCGGCGCTTCACCGTGGACCAGATCGAGCAGGCCCGCGCCGAACACCCCGGGGTCAGGGTCATCGTCCATCCCGAGTGCCCGATGCCGGTGGTCGACGCCGCCGACGCCGCAGGCTCCACCGATGCGATCCAGAAGTTCATCGCAGCCTCCGCCCCCGGCGACACCATCGCCGTGGGCACGGAGATCAACATGGTCAACCGATTGGCCGCGGAGTATCCGGACCGTACGATCTTCTGCCTGGACCCGGTGATCTGCCCCTGCTCGACGATGTACCGCATCCACCCCGGATACCTCGCCTGGGTGCTGGACGAGCTCGTCGCCGGCCGGGTGGAGAACCAGATCGTGGTCGAGAGCGACGTCGCCGTCGAGGCCAAGGTCGCCCTGGACCGCATGCTCGCTGCGAAGCCGAAGTGAACACGGACATGAACTCCGTCCTGAGCTCCCCGCCCACGGCCGTGGCCCCTGTCGTCGCAGCGGATCCCTTGCTCTCCCCGACCCAGATCGAGAAGGTGGTGCGCCTCGCACTCGAGGAGGACGTGCCGGCAGGCGACCTGACCTGCTGGGCATTCGTGCCGCAGGACGCCGTCGCCGAGGCCGCCCTGGTGGCCCGTCAGCCCGGGGTGCTCAGCGGTGCAGAGGTCTTCCGCACCGCGATGACAGCACTCTCTCCTGAGGTGAACGTGACCCTCCACCGGCACGACGGCGCCCGCTTCAGCTCTGGTGACCGCCTCGCCTCAGTGCGCGGCCCGGCTCGGGCGGTGCTGACCGCGGAGCGTGTGGCATTGAACCTGGTGCAGCGGATGACTGCGGTGGCGACCCTGACCGCCCGCTACGTGGACGCCGTCGCCGGCACCGGCGCCCGGATCACCGACACCCGGAAGACCACCCCGGGCCTGCGCGCCCTGGAGCGTCATGCGGTGCGCTGCGGAGGCGGCCACAATCATCGCTTCAGCCTCTCCGACGCCGTGATGGCCAAGGACAACCACATCGGCCTGGTCGAGGACCTCTCCGCCGCCGTCGCCGGGGCCCGAGCCCGCCTGCCGCACACCACCCACATCGAGGTGGAGGTGGACCGGATCGATCAGATCGAACCGGCGCTCGCCGGAGGCGCGGACACCGTCATGCTGGACAACTTCTCCGCTGCGGACCTGCGCCGCGGAGTGGAGATCATCGGCGGACGAGCCGTGGTGGAGGCCTCGGGCGGAGTGCATCTGGACACTGTGGGCGAGATCGCCGCGACCGGCGTCGACGTCATCAGCGTCGGTGCACTGACACATGGCGTGCCAGCAGTGGATCTCGGCCTTGACCTGACCACGCAGCTCTGAGGGACCTGTTCATGACGCAGATCGCCGACTCCACGGCTCAGCTCTCCGCCGACGTCTACCTCGACTCCGCGGCCTCGGCCCCGGTACGTCGTGCGGTGCTCGAGGCCATGTGGCCCCATCTGTCGGGTGAGCATGCCAATCCGTCCAGCCGCCACGAGCCCGGCATGACCGCCGGCCGGGCTCTGGAGCACGCTCGGACACGGGTCGCACACTGCCTGGGTGGCCGCCCCGGAGAGGTCATCTTCACCTCCGGCGGCACTGAGGCTGACAACGCGGCGATCAAGGGCATCGCCCTGGCCTCGCCCCGCGGCCGCCATGTGCTCATCTCCGCTCTCGAGCACCCGGCGGTCTCCGAGTCGGCGGCCTGGCTGGGCCGCCTGGGCTATGAGATGGAGGTCCTGCCCGTCGACGCTGACGGACGAGTAGACCCCGCGGAGCTGCGCCACCGCCTGCGGGAGGACACCACGCTGGTCAGCGTGCAGGCCGCCAGCAACGAGGTCGGCACTGTGCAGGACATCACGGCGCTGGCCGCGATCACGGCGGAGGCGGGCGCCCCGTTCCACACCGATGCCGTCCAGGCCGCGGGCACGGAGGCATTGGACGTCCGACGTCTCGGGGTCCAGGCCCTCACTCTGGCCGGGCACAAGCTGGGCACTCCCAAAGGGGTCGGGGTGCTCTGGCTGCGGCGGCGCACGCCCTTCGAACCGCTGATCCACGGCGGGGGCCAGCAGCGCGGCCGCCGTTCCGGGACCGAGGACGTCGCCGGCGCCGTCGGCATGGCTACCGCTCTGGAGCTCGCCCGGGATGACGACGTCGCCGCGCTTCGAGCCAGGAGGGACGCCTTCATCACGGCCGTGGAGCACAGCGTGCCCGGCGCTCGACTGCTCGGGCACCGGAACCGACGCTTGGCCGGCCATGCCGCCTTCGTCCTGCCCGGTCGCAGCGGCGAAGCCGTGCTGCTCGACCTGGAACGAGAAGGCGTCTACTGCTCCTCCGGCTCGGCCTGCGCCGCCGGGTCCGACGAGCCCAGCCCTGCCCTCATGGCGATGGGCATCCCTTCGGAGCTCGCCCAGACCGCGGTGCGCTTCACCTTCGGCACCGAGGTCAGCGAGGCGGACCTGCTCCGCGCCGCGGAGGCGCTGAGCCGCAGCGCGGGTCCGCGATGACGGGCTTCTCCGTGGGTACTCAGAGCTCGGCGAGCAGCGCCTTCCAGAACGGCTTCCACTGGTCGATCTCCTCGGGAGACTCCAACTTGGTGTGCTCTAATCCCAGAGTCACGCGGTCCTCCCCCTTGGCGGTGATGCCGAGGCCCACCCGGGTGCCGTCAGAGAGCTTCACCCGCCAGTAGAGCCACTTCGGCGTGCGGGAGGTCGATGCCGGTTCCTCGACCAGGACACCGTTGAACTCCTCACGGTCCGCCACCAGGTTCAGCCAGGCTTCCATGGCCTCGTCCCGGCTTCCGCGATAGGTCTTGCTCGCCGACGCATGGAAGCTTCCGTCGCTGGACTGCCCGGGGATGCGCAGGCCGTGCTCCTGCTCGTAGGCCACGGCGACGCCCTGGGCCCACCAACCGGCGTTGTCCAGGTCCGCGGGCATGCGTGCCTCCGCCAGCTCGGCGATCTGCGGGTGCTTCATCGTCTGCGCACCCGCGTCGTCGAGCTCCTGGACCCAGCTATGCCATTCACGTGCCGTCGCCCGAGCGATGGCGGCAGTGTTCTGTGACTTCACCATGTCCTGATCGTAGTCGGCGCCCAGGCTCAGGAGTAGGCTTGTCAGCGCCAGCCGTCACGACAGGAGACCCATGAGCCACGCCCGTCATCTCGCCGCCGAGGATCGCTACGAGCACCTGGACTACCGCCGGGTCGGTCGGTCAGGGCTGGTGCTTCCGCCGCTGTCCCTGGGGCTGTGGCACAACTTCGGCGACGACGTCGCCTTCCAGCGTCAGCGCGACATCGTCCGGTTCGCCTTCGACTCCGGGATCACCCATTTCGATCTGGCGAACAACTACGGCCCGCCTCCGGGGTCGGCGGAGGTCAACTTCGGGCGCCTGATGCGCGAGGACCTCTCCCCATACCGGGACGAGCTGATCATCTCCACCAAGGCCGGCTGGAGCATGCATCCAGGACCGTACGGAGGCCCAGGCGGAAGCCGCAAATATCTGCTCTCCAGCCTGGACGCCTCTCTGGAGCGGATGGGCCTGGACTATGTGGACGTCTTCTACTCCCACCGGCCGGATGCAGAGACCCCGCTCGAGGAGTCCATGGCCGCGCTGGACACGGCTGTCCGCTCCGGCAGGGCGCTGTATGCAGGCATCTCCTCCTATTCGCCGGAGGACACGCGCCGGGCCACGGCCATCCTCCGGGACCTCGGCACCCCGCTGCTGATCCACCAGCCCTCGTATTCCATGTTCAACCGCTGGATCGAGCACGACGGACTGCTGGACACCGTGGAGGACGAGGGCGTGGGCGTGATCGCCTTCAGTGCTCTGGCCCAGGGCATGCTCACCGAGAAGTATCTCGACGGGGTCCCCTCGGACTCCCGCGCGGCGACGAAGCCCTCGTTCCGAGACGGGTTCCTCAGCCAGGAGAACCTCACGCGGATCCGCGCTCTGCACGAGATCGCTCAGCGGCGCGGCCAGTCGCTCGCCCAGATGGCGCTGGCCTGGGCACTGCGCGACGAGCGGGTCACCTCCCTGGTGATCGGCGCCAGCCGGGTGGAGCAGCTGCAGCAGAATCTGGCGGCGCTGCGGTCCCCTGCGTTCAGTCAGGAGGAGCTGGCCGAGATCGACCAGCACGCCGTCGACGCAGGCATCGACATCTGGGGCGACGCGCGGCGCAGCACCGCCTCCTGACCTGGAGTCTCAGCGCAGCCGGAAACCGACGACGTCGACGAGGGCGTCATCGGTGATGTGCGGATAGTGCGTGCGCAGACCTGCGTGCAGCGCCTCCAGGCTGGGCGCGTTCTCACGGCGAACGTCCTCAGGCGTCAGCTCGCCGAAGGTTCTCTGCTCGATGGTCTCGACCACGCCGTGCAGGATGCGGTAGCCCTCGGCCTCCGCGTCCTCGAAGACCATGGTCACCGGCCCGATCCGCTGGGGATCGTCGAGCCGGACCGTGACGGTCTTCCGACCTGCGGCCACGTCGTCGTGATACTGGGCGGCGAAGTGGAGGACGTTGACTCCGGTGGGGATCCGCCCGGAGACGTCGATCGCGGCGGAGGCCACGGTATGGGTGCTGTCAGGACCGAGTACGGAGGCGGCGTCATGGGCGGCCTCGAGCACCCGGCGATCGTTCATGGTCAGCACATACGGAAGTCTATTGCACCTCGTGGGCGCTGGGCCCGTCGTCCAGCAAGACGGTGAAGCCGCCGTCGTCCTCCACGGTGATCCGCAGATCGGTGAGGTCCTCCACCGCGCACGTGGGGCCGTGGGCAGCCGCGTGGGCCCCGACGCCGACGACAGGCATGCCTGCGGCGAGCCCAGCCTCCACGCCGGCTTGCGAGTCTTCGAAGACCACACACTCTCCCGGCGCCACGCCGAGCCGCTCAGCTGCCAGGAGGAAGCCCTCAGGCGAGGGCTTGCTCGCGGTCACGTCCTCAGCGGTGATGCGGTGCACCGGCACCCGCAGCCCGGCAGCCTCCATCCGGGCGATGGCCAGGCGCGCGTCGGCCGAGGTCACCAGCGCGTGCGGCAGCTCCTGCAGCGCGTCCAAAAGCTCGGCCGCACCACCGATGGAGATGATTCCGCCGGTGTCGACGGATTCGGTGGCCAGCATCTGCTGGTTCTCGCGATGGTTCTCCTCCGCGGAGCGATCCGGAAGCAGGATCGCCATGGACTCGTGGCCCTGCCGCCCGTGGACGGTCCGCAGCACCGTGTCATGGTCCAGCCCGTGCTGGTCCGCCCAGCGCAGCCACAGCTTCTCCACGACCGCACGGGAATCCACGAGCGTCCCGTCCATGTCCAGCAGCGCGGCGCGGGCGGTGATGACGAGTGAGGTGCCGGCGGCAGCCATGGGTTCTCCTGGGGTCGAGCGGGTGAGGCGACAACGGCCATGTTCGTCACCACCCTATCCGTCTCGTGCTCAGCAGCGGACGTTCGGATTCGTGGGGGCGAAGATCCCGTCCGGGTTGCCCTGCCAGACCCACACGTGCAGGGTGTGGAACGGCGGTCCGCCATGGGGGTGCGGCGGATCGAACGCGGTGCCGAACAGTTCCGCCTCCTCGTCCCAGGTGGCGTACTCCACCGCCACCAGTTTGTTCCTCCCGTTCGGCAGCGGGGCGTAGACGAGGATCTCCGGGTTCAGCGGGTCGAGGTCCTCGGCGGTGGCGGCCACTCCGCGCTGATAGTGATACCCCATGTTCGGCACGCAGTCAGACACCTGCGCGTACCCGGCGCCCATCGCGGTTCCCAGGTCGTGGTATGCGGCTGTCGCTGATCGGACCTGAGCCAGGTCCGCCTGTCCAGTCGCATCCGCCGGACCGACGGTCGCCGCCGCCAGCAGGGCGGCGGATCCCAGCGCCATCGCTAGTCGTCGTCTCATGACCGTGTTCCTTTCCACTCGTGACGGTGCCTCCCTCACGGGTCCTCCTGCCTCAGCCCGGGCCCGCGAGCGGGATCCCGTGGCGAAACAGGTCGTGCGGGTCGAATCGACGTTTCGCAGCTCGTAGGCGATCGAGCGTGTCGGCGTCGAACGCGTGGCGAGAGGCCTGGACCCGTTCGTGCCCCTCGACGAAGTTCAGGTATCCGGGCAGCGGGGCGAGGTGCTCTCTGAGCCGCCGCCAGACCGTGGCGAAACGGTGCTCCAGGTCCGCGTCCGCCAGAGGATCGGTGATCAGCCCCACCAGTTCGAGCATCCGGTCGCCGTCCCGGGCACCGAAGCTGACCTCCGGATTGTCGCGCCGGATCGCGCCTCCGGCGTGCCGGGCCTCCGCGAAGAGGATCGGTGAGGGACCTTCGCCCCCGCAGACGGCTTCAACCATGGCGTCCAACACGATGCGGTCGAGCCGACTGAGCCAACGCCCGCTGGAGGCCGCCGGCAGCGGATCGACCGGGTCCATCGAGATCTCGGCCGCACGGGCAAAGGGGATGCTCGTCCAGGTGTCCATGAGAGGCGGCTTCCACGCACGCCAGGTGTCCAGCTGTCGCGGCCCCGCGTCAGCATCCGACCCAGGTGCTCCAGCCCAGCAGCCGCGCACGATCACGAAGGTCTGCCCCTGAAGAGGTGGCGGCACGATGTCCAGAGCGGGGAACGCGGTGATGTTGAACGCACTGGTCAGTTCGGCAGGCGCCTGTCCTGACCAGTCGAGGTAGCGGTCGAACACCTCGCCGGCGGCGTCAAGCGGATAGAAGAGATTCCCGGCGTACACCTCCTCCACTGGCACCAGCGCGGTCGTCATCTCCACGACGACGCCGAGGCCGCTGCCCGCAGTCCCGCACATCGCCCAGAACAGCTCGGGCTCCTCCGCGGGCGAGGTGGTGACGATCCGGCCATCGGCGAGGACCACACGCATCGACCGGACGGCGTCCACGGCGAGACCGTGCTTGCGCGCGAGCCAGCCGAAGCCGCCACCGAGGCTGTACCCCACGGTGCCGACATGCGGGGCGGATCCCAGCAGGGGTGCCAGGCCCTGCCGCTGCGCATCCGCGAGCACCGGATTCCACGTGGTCCCCCCGCCGACCGTCGCAGTCTGCGTCTGAGGATCGACGAAGACCCGATCGAGGCCACCGGTGACGATGAGCAGGGTGCGCTCGTCGGCAGGCACGGTGACGCTGTGCCCGGTATTCTGCACCGCCACAGTGAGATCGTGGTCGGCGGCATAGCGCACGGCGTGGACGACGTCGCCTTCTGAAGTCGCGCCGACCAGGACCGCCGGACGCTGGGTCCAGGCGACGTTCCACCCGGAACACGCCTCGAGGTATTCCGTCCCGTCAGTCGGCAGCCGGACGACGCCCCGGCAGGACGCGGCGAGATGCTCGACGTCTCTGACAAAAGAATGGATGGTCATGGCGGTCCCCTGACAGTTCGGCGGAGATGTCGTGCCCCGAGCGGTGGAGGGATCCGCTGGCTCGCGGCACCTCAAGCATGGGCTCACTCCGCCCCGAGGACCATCCCCGGCCAGGAGGCGTTCTGACGGACCGCACCCCCTCATCTGAGGGATGTTCTCGAGGAGCACCATCAGTGCTTGACAGCACACTCCCGCAGGATCACACTCAGGCCATGGTGCTCCTCGACACCACTCCCACCACCGCCGTCCCTCGCGGAAGGCACCGGGACAGCGCCGCCAGGCGGGTCCGGGAGGTCTGTTGCGACGCGCCGAGCACGGCAGAGCTCATCAAGGGCCTGCGCACACCGCTCCATGACGCCCTGGGGATGTCGGGGATGCTGCTGAGCGCGAACGACCCGGACACGCTCGTCCTCTCCACCGCAGCCGTCATCGAAAACCTGCCCGAGGCGATGTGTGCACCGTGGATGCACAATGAGTTCCTTGAGGCGGACTTCAACAAGTTCGCGGACCTGCACCGCAGCGCCGCCAAGGCCACGACCCTGCACCGCGTCACTCAGGGCAACCCCGAGCTGAGCCCTCGCCACAGGGACCTCAACGGCCCCATGGGCTTCGGCGCCGAGCTGCGCACCACGTTCTCCCGGCGCGGGGTCTGCTGGGGCGTGGGCAATTTCCTTCGGGAGCGCCGCGAAGAGGACTTCGCACCAGAGGATCTGGCCTGGCTGGAGCGTCTGCGTCCGGTGATCGCCGCAGGGCTTCAACGCTGCACCGTTCTCGACCTGCGATCCGACGGAGTCGACTGCGCTCCCGGAGTCGTGACGCTCGACCCGCTGGGTCAGGTGGTCTCGATGAACGACAGCGCGCCTCAGCTTCTCGCTGAGCTCTGGGCGCACGCGATCGACGCCGGCCCTCAGACCAAGCTGCCGGGCGAGGCCTACATGATCGCCACGCTGACCCGCGCCCGGGCTCGGGGACATCCGAGGACCGGGCCCCCGGTGACAAGGTTGCACGGTCGGTCCGGACGGTGGCTGACGATCCGAGGCGATCACACGCTGACTCCGGATGGACGACTCTCCGGCATCGTCCTCGTCATCGAACCGTCACGGCCCACTGAGGTCATGCCCCTGGTGGTCGCAGCCTATGGCCTCACCGCGCGCGAGCAGGAGGTGCTCGCCGAGCTGTCGAACGGCCGGCCCACCGGCGAGATCGCCACGCGGCTCTTCATCTCTGAGCATACGGTGCGCGATCACATCAGGTCTGTGCTCTCCAAGACCGGCACCGCCTCACGCGGGGAGCTGCTGAGCCTGCTGTACCACCATCATGCCGCCCCGGCCACGCAGTTCACCCACGCCTGACTCGATGAGATCTGCCCGGACCAGGGACGCACACAGTGGAGCGGAACTCTCACGACGGGAAGGTGTGCCCGACAAAGCCATCACGTGGCCGGTGGCGTCCGGAGCTCAGGAGTCCAGCATCCGGGCTCGGAGCACGTCGAACTCGCACCCCGGCGCGTTCGGATCGAAGCCGTGCTCGGTCAGCCAGCGCGACGCCGTCAGGCTCCGCAGAGACCACCAGGCGCGGATCACCTCGCGATCCACATCGGCGGTGCCGTAGCCGGCAAGCAGGTCGTCCAGCCGTTCCTCGTGTCCGAGCGTCAGGATGGCGAGGTCGAACATGGCATCGCCGGGGGCGGCCTCGGACCAGTCGATGACTCCGGTGACCTCATCGCCGTCGACGAACACGTGGTCGAGCTGAAGATCACCGTGGATGAACACCGGCTTCCGCGGACTCAGAGCGGGCTCTGCGATCTCGCGGTTGCGCCGGACCACCTCGGCCGGCAGCACACCGTTGTCCAGCAGCCACGCACATTCCCGGTCTAGCCGGTCCGCCACATCGTCGAGCCTGCGACCCGGCCACGGCGGCAGCGGCGCCTCGTGCAGCCGACGAACGGCGGCGCCCGCCGCAGACCACGCCGCCTGCGACGCAGGCGATGGTTCGCCGAGGACGCCGAGGGCAGCGCCCGGCACAGCGGCGATGGCAAGCACCGGAGACTCATGCCAGAGGACCCGCGGGGTGGGGATCGGTGCCATCGCCATCGCACGGATCTCGACGTCGGCGTGCTCCGAGTCGCCGTCGACCTTCAGGTAGACGTCTCCGACGCGCAGCGTGGCGCGTTCGTTGTGGGAGACGACCACCTCGACCTCGTCCATGCCGGCCATTCTTGCAGAGGACGATGACTCCGCGCCGGACATGAGGAAGCCCCGGCGAGGTGATCCTCGCCGGGGCTTCTCGAACCGTCGGGATGACAGGATTTGAACCTGCGACCCCCTGACCCCCAGTCAGGTGCGCTACCAAGCTGCGCCACATCCCGATTCATCGTGGCCGTTCCGGCCACCACGAGAGTCTACAACAACTCACGCGCCGATGCCGCATCGCCGGCCGGCTCTCATTTCTTCCGTCGGCGCTTCTCGCGGACCCGCATGGTCACCTCGATGGGCGTGCCGCTGAAGTCGAAGGTCTCGCGCAGCCGCCGCACGATGAACCGCCGATATCCGGGGTCCAGGAAGCCGGTGGTGAACAGCACGAATCGCGGAGGTCTGCTCGAAGGCTGGGTGGCGAAGAGGATCCTGGGCTGCTTGCCGCTCCGCACCGGATGCGGATGGGCGGCGACGAGCTCACCGAGGAAGGCGTTGAGCCTGCCCGTGGAGATCCGCTGCTCCCAGTTGGTCAGGGAGGTCTCCAGCGCCGGAGCCAGCTTGTCTTTGTGCCAACCGGTCTGTGCCGAGACGTTGACCCGCGGCGCCCAGGCGACGTGGGCCAGATCGCGCTGGATCTCCCGTTCCAGGTAGTAGCGGCGCTCCTCCTCGAGGAGGTCCCACTTGTTGCAGGCGATCACCAGCGCCCGGCCGGAGTCCACCGCCAGCTGGACGATGCGCACGTCCTGCTCCGAGATCGGTTCGTCCACGGCCAGCAGCACGACGGCGACCTCGGCCTTGTCCAGCGCCCGCTGAGTGCGCAGCATCGCATAGTACTCCGAGCCCTGCGCCATGTGCTGTCGCCGCCGGATCCCCGCCGTGTCGACGAACCGCCAGCTCTGTCCGCCGAGCTCCACCAGTTCGTCCACCGGGTCCCGAGTGGTGCCGGCGACATCATCGACGACGACGCGCTCCGAGCCTGCCAGCTTGTTCAGCAGCGAGGACTTACCCACGTTGGGACGTCCCACCAGCGCCACACGACGGGGGCCGCCCAGCGGTACCAGCCCGCCATGCTGCGCAGTCTCCGGCATGGCCTTCACCGCGGCGTCCAGCAGATCACCGGTGCCGGTGCCGTGAAGTGCGGAGACCGGGTGAGGCTCCCCCAGCCCGAGGTTCCACAGCCCATAGACCTCAGCCATCTGCGCCTGCGAGTCGACCTTGTTGGCCACCAGCAGCACCGGCTTCTTCTTCCTCCGGAGCATGCGCACCACAGCTTCGTCCACGGCGGTGGCGCCGACGAGCCCGTCGACGACGAAGACCACCGCATCGGCCTCCTCCACCGCCACTTCGGCCTGCTCGGCCACGCGCTGATGCAGACCCCGGGCGTCCTTCTCCCAGCCGCCGGTGTCCACGATGGTGAACTCTTTGCCGTTCCACTCGGCGTCGTAGGAGACACGGTCCCGGGTCACCCCAGGCACGTCCTCCACCACCGCCTGCTTGGACCGGATGATCCGGTTGACCAGGGTGGATTTGCCCACGTTGGGCCGACCGACGATCGCCAGCACCGGCGGCGCCGGCACGGACGGGACGCCGTCGTCGTCGTGGTCCTCCTCGGTGAGCAGCGCCGAGTCCTCGTCCTCGAGCTCGTAGTCCTCCAGCCCGGCGCGCAGCGCGGCGGCCCGGGCTTCGGCCTCCTCCTCGCTGATCGCGGCGAGCCGCTCGGCCAGGCGGTCGTCCTCGACGGCAGGGCTGAACTCCTCGTCGGCCTGAGGGGTCGCGTCATCGTGTCGGGCCATTGCTGCTCCTGGTCTGTGGGAGGTCCGTCGGGAAAGTGTCTGTCGGGGACGAGTCCCCGGGTGGATGTCCTGCGGTCGCGCAGGTCGGTGCGGCGTCGCAGGCCGTCGCCGGATGCCGGCTCAGCGTACGGACTCCACACGGGAGACCAGCGCGTCCACGGTCTCCTCGAAGGTCAGGTCGGACGAGTCCAGCACGGCGACCCCGTCAGCCGCCTCGGTGAAGTTCACCGCGGTGGAGTCCTTGGCGTCCCTGGCCAGGACCTGGCGCTGCAGGGCCTCGGCCGACTGAGTGCCGCCCATCTGCAGCCCCCGGCGCGCCAGCCGGGCCTCGGCCGACGCCGTGAGGAGCACCCGCACCTGCGCGTCAGGGGCCACCACGGTGGTGATGTCCCGCCCTTCGGCGACGACGAACCCGGCTTCGTCGACGAGCCTGCGCTGGGCGGCGACCAGCAGGGCACGAGCCTCACGGTTGGTGGCGATCGCCGAGACGCGCTCGGAGATCCGGGCCTCCCGAATCGCCTCGGTGACGTCAGCCTGACCGACCGTCACCGTCTGGTGGTCCGGGTCCGTGGACAGGGACAGCGGCAGGTCTTCGACGGCGAGTGCGACGGCGCCCTCGTCGTCCAGGTCGACCCCGCGGTCGAGGCAGTACCAGGTCGCCGCCCGGTACATCGCCCCCGTGTCCAGGTAGGCCGCGCGGAGCCGCCTGGCGGCGGCCCGGCACACGCTGGATTTTCCGGAACCCGAGGGCCCGTCGACGGCGACGACGAGCCGCCTGGCCTGGTGGGCGTGCGCCTGGTCCGTCGGGTGGTCCTCCGCGAGCGGGTCTGACGCACTGGTGACGGTGCGGTCGGCCGCGCCTGCAGTCATGATTGGACCACCTTCCATCCGAGTTCGGTCAGCGCCTCGGCCAGCTCTTCGCACCGGCCGGGCAGCACGGACAGCTCCACCATACCGACCTGATGGCCGGCCGAGTGGTCCATGCGCATGTCTTCCACGTTGACGCCCACCTTCGCCACATCGTTGAGCACCGCGGCGATCTGACCTGGACGGTCGTCCACGATGACGATGAGACGGGCGAAGGACTGAGGCGGGGCGCCGTGTTTGCCCGGCACCCGCGCTCTGCCGGAGTTTCCTTCGGAGATCAGCTGGGCAATGTCGGCCTGCCTGCCTGGGGCCCGAGGGTCCTCCAGGGTGCGGATCAGCCGGACGACGTCGTCGCGCAGGCCGTGGAGGATCTCCACCACCGGCGCGGCGTTGGCCGCGAGGATCTGCACCCACAGGTTGGGATCCGAGGCGGCGATGCGGGTGACGTCACGCAGCCCGTTGCCGGCCAGCGCCAGCGCGGAGGTGGGCGCGTCCTGCAGTCGCGAGGCGATCAGCGAGGCGGCGATCTGCGGCAGATGGGAGATCAGCGCCACCGAGGCGTCGTGCTCCTGCGGGTCCATATAGTGCACCGTGGCGCCGCAGCGGCGGGCGATCTCCTCAGCCCACGCCACGGCGGACGGGGAGGGGATCTGCTCGCCGGTGGCGGGATCGTGGGCGGGTGTGATGACCCACGGCATGGAGGTGAACAGCTCACCGCGGGCGGCCACCGGGCCGGACTGTTCGCGCCCGGCCATCGGATGGGTGCCCACGTAGCGGGTGAGGTCAGCCGGGCTGAGGTCATGGCCTGGGCTCAGCGCGAGCTCGCGCAGCTCACGCAGCACCTCGGCCTTGACCGAGGCGACGTCGAGCACGACCGACTCGGGGAACTCCACCAGTGCGTCCGCCGCCTCGGCGGCGGTGACCTCCGGCGGGGCGGCGACGACGACGATCTCCGGGTCAGGATCGCCAGCCTCTCGGATCTGACCGGCGCCGATGTCACGAGCGATGGACTCGGCCGTCCCGGAGGGGTCGGAGAGCTGGACCGTGTGGCCGTCGGCGCTGAGCCGGATCCCGATGCTGGCGCCGAGCAGTCCGGTGCCGCGGACGAGCACCCGGGGCCTCTGACGGCCGGCGTCCGGTGCGGTGCTCAGCGGGTTCACCGATGTCCTCCCCGGTGAGTGCTGTCATCGCCCTGAGTGGTGCCGTCTGGGGCGATGCCGTCTGCGCTGGTGCCTTCCGGTGCGGCGCTGGTGAGGTCCAACAGATGGCCCAGCTCCTGCTTGCCCAGGTCCCGGACCGTGCCCTGCGGCTGGTCTCCGATGGTGATCGCGCCGATCGCGGTGCGCACCAGGCGTGTGACGGAGTGGCCGACGTGGTCGAAGATCCGCCGCACGATCCGGTTCCGGCCGGAGTGCAGGGTCACCTCCACCATGCTGCGTCCCTGGGCGCTGCCCAGCTGACGGCAGGAGTCGACGGCGATCGGGCCGTCCTCCAGAGTGATTCCGTCCATGAGCGTGCGGCTCAGGGACTTCGGGACGCGCCCGGAGACCTCCACCAGGTAGGTCTTGGGGACCTCGTAGGAGGGGTGGGTCAGGCGGTGTGCCAGCTCGCCGTCATTGGTGAGCAGCAGCAGACCTTCGGTCTCCCGGTCGAGCCGGCCCACGTGCACCAGTCGGGCGGCGATCATCTCGGGGTCCAGGTAGTCGCCGATGCTGCGGCGGCCCTGCGGGTCGTCCATGGTGGTGACCACGCCTGCCGGCTTGTTGAACATCACGTAGCGATGTTCGACGTCAAGGCTCAGCCGCACGCCGTCCACGTGGATGGTCACCCGATCCGGGACCACCCGCACGCCGGGCTCGACGACGACCAGTCCGTTCAGCTGCACGCGCCCTTCGGCGATGAGGTCCTCACAGACGCGTCGTGAGGCGACTCCCGCCTGAGCGAGGACCTTCTGCAGGCGCACCCCAGCAGGGTCATGGACAGCGGTGAAGTTCTCCTCGGCCTCGCTCAGCCGCGGCTTGTCGCGCCGGGGCCGTCCGGAGATCAGACGCTGCGGATTCTCGTCGGAGAAGGGCCCGCCGGACTCCCCTGCCCGAGGTGTGCGAGGGGCCCGCACCGCGCGCGGCTCTCTGGGCGCTCCAGGGCGCTTCCCGGAAGAAGTCATGAGCTCCATTCTACGGGCGCGCGCAAACCGGACCGACCCACGGCTCAGGCGTCCTCACCGTGCCCCTCGGCCGCCTCCACTCCCGGCAGATGGGGTGACAGCCGGGGCAGCTCCTCGAGAGAGCCCACCCCCAGCTTCTCCAGGAACATCCGAGTGGTCGTATACAGCGTGGCGCCGGTGACCGGGTCCGCCCCGGCGGTGTCCACCAGGCCGCGGTGGACCAGGGTGCGCACCACTCCGTCCACGTTCACCCCGCGGATGGCCGCCACCTGCGAGCGCGCCACCGGCTGCCGATAGGCGATGATCGCCAGAGTCTCCAGCGCCGCCTGGGACAGCCGCGCGGTCTGCCCTCC
This sequence comes from Nesterenkonia sp. HG001, assembly GCF_034438835.1. Lineage (NCBI taxonomy): Bacteria > Bacillati > Actinomycetota > Actinomycetes > Micrococcales > Micrococcaceae > Nesterenkonia > Nesterenkonia sp. HG001. The sequence continues at coordinate 24,527 of NZ_JAOSZD010000013.1, forward strand.
CAGTACGAAGGCCGAGACCTGGTCGGCGTAGTCCATCCGTGAGTAATAGCGATGTCCGCCGGCGACCTCGCGCAGCTCGAAGCCGCGGCGGCGGCCTCCGCCGGCGCCGTCGGCCTCGGCCCGCAGCTCGTCGAGGAGCGAGACCACCTGGTGCTCGGGGATCTTCACCGCGGCGGAGAGCTCCGCTGGGGTCACCGGCTCCTCGGCCACCATGAGGACCGCCTCCACGGCTCCCAGGAAGTCCTCGTGGGCGACCAGCTGCACGCCCTCCGCCGACTCCAACGCCGGCGCCTGCTGCTCCTCCGGTTCAGCCATCGTGCTCCTCCAGCTCGTCATCCCATTCGGCCGCAGCGCGCTCGGCCGCCTCCGTCTCACCCTGATCGGACCCGGTCCAGCTCACGGTCAGCTCCCCCAGGGGAGAGTCCTGGCGCAGCTCGACATCGCGGTCCCGGAAGAGCTCCAGCAGACCCAGGAACCGGACGACGACGACCAGTCGGCTCTCCGCGTCACGGACGAGCTCCGAAAAGGTCAGGGTGCCGGTGTCGCGCAGCCTGACGGTCATCGTGGCCATCTCCTCACGGACGGTGACCACGGGGGCGTGCAGATGCTCCAGGCGGACGTCGTCGGGCTCCATGGCGGGCCGGGCGAAGGCCTTCTCCGCGATGGCGCGCAGATCCTCCAGCGAGGTGCGCCAGACCAGCTCCGGCAGCAGGCCGGCCAGCTGGGGGTCGGTGCCGGGCTGGCGAGGGTGACGTCCGGAGTTCTCGTCGAAGGTGGCCTGCACCTGGGAGGCGATCTCCTTGAACGCCCGGTACTGCAGCAGCCGGGCGAAGAGCAGATCCCGGGCCTCCAGGGCGGCGATGTCCTCCTCGGACTCGACCTCGCCGCTGGGCAGCAGCTGAGCGGCCTTGAGGTCCAGCAGGGTGGCCGCCACCAAGATGAAGTTCGACGACTCGTCGAGAGCCTGAGGGCTGAAGTACCCCTCTTCGGCACCCGCCTCGGCGGAGAGCCGACGCACGTAGGCGACGAACTCGTCGGTGACCGCGGCCAGCGCCACCGCCGTGACGTCCATCTGGCGCTTGGCGATCAGCCCGAGCAGCAGGTCGAAGGGACCGTCGAAGTTCTCCAGGCTCACGGTAAACCCGCTGGTGCCCTCGACCTCGGCGGCGGTCTCCGCGACGGTGTCGGCAGCGATCTCGCTCACGGGAGGCTCCGCAGGGGTCAGGGCGCTCCGCCGCGGGCCACAAGCTCCCGGGCCAGCTGGCGGTAGGCCTTGGCGCCCTCGTGCTTATAGGCGTAGGTCGTGATCGGCTCGGCGGCGACCGTGGCGTCCGGGAACTTCACGGTGCGTTTGATGACGGTCTCGAAGACCTTGTCCCCGAAGGCCTCCACGATGCGTGAGATCACCTCGCGGCTGTGCAGCGTGCGGGTGTCGACCATGGTGGCCACCACCCCGTCGATCTCCAGGTCCGGGTTGAGCCGGTCCTGGACCTTCTCGATGGTGTCCACCAGCAGTGCGACCGCGCGCAGCGCGAAGAACTCGGCCACCAGCGGGATGATGACCCCGTGGGCGGCGGTGAGCGCGTTGACGGTCAGCAGGCCCAACGAGGGCTGGCAGTCGATGATGATGACGTCGTAGTCGTCGCGGACGGGCCGCAGAGCGCGCTCCAGGACCTGCTCCCGGGCGACCTCGTTGACCAGCTGCACTTCGGCGGCCGAGAGGTCGATGTTGGCCGGCAGCAGATCGACCCCGGGCACATGGGTGGTGAGGATGGCGTCTCGGGCGGTGACGTCGCGTTCCATCATCACGTTGTACACGGAGGTCTCCAGCTCATGCGGGCTGGTGCCCAGGCCGGCCGAGAGGGCGCCCTGGGGGTCGAAGTCGACCATGAGGACCCTGCGGCCGTACTCGGCGAGCGCCGCACCCAGGTTGATCGCGGAGGTGGTCTTGCCCACCCCGCCCTTCTGGTTGACCATCGCGATCGTGCGGGCCGGTCCGGTGCTCTGCAGGGGGTCGGGGACGGCGAACTCGTGCTTGGGACGGCCGGTGGGGCCGATGATCGCTTCACCGTGGATGGTGAAGAGCTCGGTCGGCTGGTCGTTGCTCACTGACTCCCTCGCTTCTCCGTCGCGCCGTCGTCTCGTGTGTCGTCACCTGTCCCGCCGCCCATCAGGCGCTGCAGGCGGGCAGAACCCGACCAGACTACCCCCGACCCGGCGCCGACCACACGCTGACTGTTCATCCCGAGATTGAAGGACGGGCCGCCGGGGACTCAGCGGCTTCGTCTCAGCACCGGGATGAGCTCCTCGAGCACCGAGAGGTCCTCGATGGTGGAAGGCACCCGGTGTTCCTGGCCGTCGGCGATCTGCCGCATGGTCTTGCGCAGGATCTTCCCGGAACGGGTCTTGGGCAGCGCAGGCACCACGGCGACGTCCTTGAAGTCGGCCACCGGGCCGATGGTGCGGCGCACCAGAGAGGTGAGCTCCTCCCGCAGGACCTCGACGTCGACCTCGTGGCCGGACTTGAGCACCACGTAGCCTCCGGCACGCTGCCCCTTGAGCTCGTCTGCCAGACCGATGACGGCGCACTCGGCCACCGCCGGATGGGCGGCCACCACGGCTTCGATCGCCCCCGTGGAGAGCCGGTGCCCCGCGACGTTGATGACGTCGTCGGTGCGGCCCATGACGAACAGATAGCCGTCCTCGTCCAGGAAGCCGGAGTCCCCGGTGGTGTAGAAGCCCGGGAAGACGGAGAGGTACGAATCGATGTAGCGCTGGTCATCGCCCCACAGGGTGGGCAGGGTCCCCGGCGGCAGGGGCAGCCGCAGCGCGATGTTGCCCTCCTGGCCGGCCGGGAGCTCCTCGCCGAGGGGGTCCAGCACGACGACGTCGTACCCGGCCATCGGCACGGTCGCCGACCCTTCCTTGACCGGCAGTGCCTCGATCCCCACCGGGTTCGCAGCGATCGGCCAGCCCGTCTCGGTCTGCCACCAGTTGTCGATCACCGGCACCGCGAGAGCCTTCCCGATCCACCGCTGAGTCTCGGGATCCAGCCGCTCCCCGGCGGCGAAGAGGTGCTTCAGGGACGAGATGTCATATTCACCCACCAGCGCCGCGTCGGGATCGGCCTTGCGGATGGCGCGCAGCGCCGTCGGTGCCGTGAAGAGCGCGCTGACGCCGTGCTCGGCGACCATCCGCCAGAACACCCCGGCGTCGGGGGTCCCCACCGGCTTGCCCTCGTAGAGGACGGTGGTCGCCCCCACCAGCAGCGGCCCGTAGACGATGTAGGAATGGCCGACCACCCAGCCGACGTCGGAGGCGGTGAGCATCGTCTGGCCCGGCCCGATGTCGAAGACCGCGGCCATCGACCAGCTGAGCGCCACGGCGGTGCCGCCCTGGTCCCGGACCACGCCCTTGGGGCGCCCTGTGGTCCCGGAGGTGTAGAGCACGTAGAGCGGATCCGTGGCTGGTACCGAGACCGGGGCCGCGGCAGGCGCCTGGTCGATGAGCAGGCCCCAGTCCTGCCAGCGGGCCGCGGAGTCCGCGGCGACGTCCTCGATGTCATGCACGAAGCCTTCACGATGCTGGACGACCACCTCACGGACCGGATGCCGGGCCAGCGCGACGGCCTCCGCGACGGTGGGCAGATACTCCACCCGCCGGGCGGGCTCGATGCCTCCGGAGGAGGTGAGCACGACGTCGGGGGTCGCGTCGTCGATGCGTGAGGCGAGCTCGGCGGCGGCGAATCCGCCGAAGACCACCGAGTGGACGGCGCCGAGCCGGGCGCAGGCGAGCATCGCGATGGGAGCCTGCGGGATCATGGGGAGGTAGATGATGACCCGGTCTCCTCGGCCGACTCCCAGCTCGGCGAGCATGCCGGCACAGCGGGCGACCTCCTCGGTGAGCTCGGCGTAGGTGTAGCGCCGCACCCTCCCGGTGACCGCCGAGTCATGGATGAGGGCGACGTCTCCGCCGCGACCGGCCTCGAGGTGCCGATCCAGACAGTTGCGGCTGAGGTTCAGCCGGGCGTCGGGGAACCATCGATAGATCGGGGCCGCAGAGTCGTCCACGGCACGATCCGGGCTGCGGTCCCAGTCCACGCACTGCGCGGCGTGCAGCCAGAAGTCCTCCCGATCGCGCAGGGAATGCTCGTGGATCTTTCGGTAATCTCCGCGCAGCGTGTGCTCGGCACCCATATCGGTCCTCCTGGTCCTGCCCTGATCGGCCCTGTCCTGGTCACCCGGCGGCGGCTCGCACCCCACCCTTCCCCAGGGTATGACGCACCTCACAGCAGGTAAAGGGTTCTGTATACAGAGATTGTCGTTCTCCGCGACTTCACCTCTGGGTCTCGTACTTACGCCCTCTCGCTGTATACACTGCTGGTATGCGTGCCAGTGATCGCGCCTATCAGAGGCTGCGGAACGAGATCCTCGAGGGGACCCTCGCGGCGGGGACGCTGCTCGGCGAGGTCGAGCAGGCCGAACGGCTCGGTGTCTCCCGCACGCCGCTGCGCGAGGCGCTCTCCCGGCTCGCCGCGGACGGCCTGGCCGATCAGACCCAGGGTCGCGGCACGGTGGTCAGCTCCGTCTCCCTGGACGACGTAGACCTGCTCTTCGAGCTTCGCCTGCCCCTGGAGGTCCAGGCCGCTCGGCTGGCCGCGCAGCGCGGCGACGCGGAGCGGTTCACGGCTCTGGCCGAACGCTTCTCCCAGGTCGAAGAGGCCCTGGCCGCTCCGGACGGGGCAGGACGCGAGGACCAGGAGGCCCGGTGCTACGACCTCGCCGAGGAGCTCGATGAGGCCATCGCCGAGGCCGTGGACAACTCCTATCTGACCGGCACGCTGCGAGGCCTGCGCGTCCACCTGGTACGGGTCCGCCGTCTGGCCCGCGACGAGCCGGCCCGCCTGGTCGAGTCGGCCCGCGAGCATCGTACGGTCTGCACCGCCATCGCCTCGGCGGACGGTGAGACCGCCGCCGCGGCGATGCTCATCCATCTGCGCCGCAGCCTCGCCTACATCACCGACCGTTCCGCCGCATCGGCGGACGACCCGAAGACCAGACCCTGAGAAACCCCTGTCCTGAGAGGAACACCGACACATGATCACCCACCACGTGAGGGTCCGCCGCAGCGAGGAGAACCTGCCCCGCGAGGAGCAGCTGGCCTGGAGGATCGCCCAGGTCGCCGCGGACCCCGTGTCCGTGGATCCGGAGGTCACCGACATGGTGATCAACCGCATCATCGACAACGCCTCGGTGGCCGTGGCCTCGTTGAACCGCGCCCCGATCGTCGCCGCCCGCGCCCAGGCCCTGGACCACCCGGTCTCCGCCTCGGGTTCCGGAGCGTCCATCTTCGGCATCGCGGAGAAGTCCAGTCCCGAATGGGCCACCTGGGCCAACGGGGTGGCCGTCCGCGAGCTCGACTACCACGACACCTTCCTGGCCGCCGACTACTCGCACCCGGGCGACAACATCCCGGCCCTGCTCGCCGTGGCCCAGCACACCGGCCGTTCCGGAGCCCAGCTGATCCGCGGCATCGCCACCGGCTATGAGATCCAGGTGGACCTGGTCAAAGCCATCTGTCTGCACCAGCACAAGATCGACCACGTCGCTCACCTGGGTCCCTCCGCGGCCGCGGGCCTGGGCACCCTCCTGGGCCTCGACACCGAGACGATCTTCCAGGCCGTGGGACAGGCGCTGCACACCACCACCGCGACCCGACAGTCCCGCAAGGGGGAGATCTCCACCTGGAAGGCCCATGCCCCGGCCTTCGCCGGGAAGATGGCCGTCGAAGCTGTGGACCGGGCGATGCGCGGCCAGACCTCCCCGGTGCCGATCTACGAAGGCGAGGACGGCGTCATCGCCTGGATGCTCGACGGCCCCGAGGCCTCCTACGAGGTGCCGCTGCCGGCCACCGGCGAGTCCAAGCAGGCGATCCTGGACACCTACACCAAGGAGCACTCGGCCGAGTACCAGGCCCAGGCGTGGATCGATCTGGCACGGAAGCTGCACCAGGAGCACCCCGAGGTCACGGATCCCCGCCAGGTGGAGTCGGTGCTGATCCGCACCAGCCACCACACGCACTACGTGATCGGCTCCGGGGCCAACGACCCGCAGAAATACGACCCCACCGCCTCCCGCGAGACGCTGGACCACTCGATCCCCTACATCTTCACCGTCGCGCTGCAGGACGGATCCTGGCACCACGTGGACTCCTATGCCCCGGAGCGTGCCGCACGCGAGGACACCGTGGCGCTGTGGCACAAGGTCACCACCGAGGAGGACCAGGAGTGGACCCGCCGGTACCACTCGCTGGACATCGCCGAGAAAGCCTTCGGCGGCTCCGTGGAGATCCGGCTGACCGACGGACGCACCATCACCGACGAGATCGCCGTGGCCGACGCCCATCCGCTGGGCGCCCGCCCCTTCGCCCGCGAGCAGTACATCGGGAAATTCCGCTCCCTGGCCGCCGGCATCATCGCCGAGCAGGAGATCGAGCGCTTCCTCGACGTCGTCCAGGGACTGGAGTCGCTGCCGGCCGGTGAGCTGGACCGGCTCAACGTCCAGGCCGCCGAGGGCGTCATCGATCCCACCGCCGGGCCGAAGGGACTCTTCTGAGATGTTGTACTCGACCACCACGCCCCAGCAGAAGCGCCGGGCGCTGCGCGAGATGCTCGTCCCCGGGGCGGCCCGCCAGTTCCCGGGGACCTTCACCCCGCTCTCGGCCCCGCTGATCGAGGAGAAGGGCTTCGACGGCATCTACATCTCCGGTGCGGTGCTGGCCAACGAGCTCGGCCTTCCCGACGTCGGCCTGACCACCCTGACCGAGGTCACGCAGCGGGCCGGGCAGATCGCCCGAGCCACGAACCTTCCCGCCCTGGTCGACGCCGACACCGGCTTCGGCGAGCCGATGAACGTGGCCCGCACCGTCCAGGAGCTCGAGGACGCCGGCCTGGCCGGCTGCCACATCGAGGACCAGTTCAACCCCAAACGTTGCGGACACCTCGACGGCAAGAACATGGTGGATCTGCAGACCGCCACACAGCGCATCGCGGCGGCCGCCCAGGGACGCCGCGACGAGGACTTCCTCATCATGGCCCGCACCGACCTGCGCGCCGTCGAGGGCCTCGATGCCGCCGTCGACCGAGCCAAGGCGCTCGTCGACGCCGGCGCGGACGCCATCTTCCCCGAAGCGATGAAGGATCTCGGCGAATTCGCCACGGTCTGCGACGCGGTGGACGTCCCGGTGCTGGCCAACATGACAGAGTTCGGGAAGTCCGCCCTGTTCACCCGCGAGCAGCTCGCCTCCGTCGGCGTCGCGATGGTCATCTACCCGGTGACCTCGCTGCGTTCAGCCATGGGTGCCATCGAACGGACCCTGGACACCCTGTCCGCCGACGGCACCCAGGAGGCAGCCGTGAGTCAGATGATGACCCGCGCCCGTCTCTACGAGCTGGTGGACTATGCGGGATACAACTCCTTCGACGCCGGCATCTTCAACTTCGAGGTGCCTCAGGTGCACCGCAGGAACGAGCCGAACACCCGACCCGAGGAGGTCACCGATGTCTGACAACCACGACGCCGAACAGGTCCGCAAGGGACTGGCCGGCGTGATCGCCGACCACACTGCGGTCTCCAAGGTGAATCCGGAGACGAACTCCCTGCTCTACCGCGGCTATCCGGTCCAGCAGCTGGCCGCCCAACTGTCCTTCGAGGAGGTGGCCCTGCTGCTCTGGACCGGCGATCTCCCGACCGAGTCCCAACGGGCGGAGTTCAGCGCCTTCGAGCGCTCCCACCGGGCGCTCGACGCCCGGGTGAAGGCCGCGATCGACCTGCTGCCCACCGACTGCCACCCGATGGACGTCGGACGCACGGCCGTCTCGGTCCTGGGGGCCAACCACCCGCAGTCCGAGAACTCCTCCCCCGAGGCGGAGCAGGCCAAGGCCCGGGAGCTCTTCGCCGCGTTCCCCGCCGTGGTCGCCTATGACCAGCGCCGCCGCCGCGGCCTCGACGTCGTCGAACCGCGCGAGGACCTGGACTACTCGCAGAACTTCCTCTGGATGACCTTCGGCGAGGAGCAGGCCGCCGAGGTGGTCGACGCGTTCCGCGTCTCGATGGTGCTCTACGCCGAGCACTCCTTCAACGCCTCGACCTTCACCGCACGTGTGGTCACCTCCACGCTGGCGGATCTTCACTCCGCGGTCACCGCGGCGGTCGGTGCGCTGAAGGGCCCGCTGCACGGCGGCGCCAACGAGGCGGTGATGCACACCTTCGAGGAGATCGGCATCGACCCGCAGGAGACCCGTGCCGAAGCTGCCACCCGCGCCAAGGCCTGGATGGAGGAGGCTCTGCTCGAGAAGCGGAAGGTGATGGGCTTCGGCCACCGGGTCTATAAGAACGGCGACTCCCGGGTGCCGACTATGAAGCAGGCCCTCGACGCCATGGTGGCCCACTACGGACGGGGCGAGCTGATGGGCCTCTACGACGGGCTGGAAGCAGCGATGGACGAGGCCAAGGGCATCAAGCCCAACCTCGACTACCCCGCCGGCCCGACGTACCACCTGATGGGCTTCGACACCGAGATGTTCACCCCGCTGTTCATCGCCTCCCGGATCACCGGGTGGACGGCCCACATCATGGAGCAGCGCGCCGAGAATGCGCTGATCCGCCCGTTGAGCGCCTACAACGGACCCGACGAGCGGAGCCTCTAGCCCGCTCTTCCTGGCCCCGGTCAGACCAGCCGGGTCAGGCCAGCGGAGCGTCCAGCGCCTCGTCCGCGGCGGCGACGATCTCGCCGTCGCGGACCAGCGCGACGACCTCCTCGATCTCCGGGGCGAGATACCGGTCCGTGCCCGGCCCCTCGACCCGTGAACGCACCGCCCGACGCACGGCGGTGACCGCCGGCGCGGTGCGCGCCGCCAGCACCCCACCGTCCCGCATGTCCAGGCCGCGGGCCGCGGTGAGGATCTCCACCGCCAGTACCCGGGTGATGCCGTCCACGGCGCGGCGCAGCTTCAGCCCGGCGGCCCAACCCATGGAGACGTGGTCCTCCTGCATCGCGGAGCTGGGGATCGAGTCCACCGAGGCGGGCACGGCGAGCCGCTTCATCTCCGAGACGATGCCGGCCTGGGTGTACTGGGCGATCATGTGCCCGGAGTCCACCCCCGGGTCATCGGCGAGGAAGGCGTTCAGCCCGTGGCTGCGGGAGGTGTCGAGCATCCGATCGGTGCGCCGTTCGGACATCGAGGCGCAGTCCGCCGCAGCGATCGCCAGGAAGTCCAGCACATAGCCGACCGGTGCGCCGTGGAAGTTTCCGTTGGACTCCACCCGACCGTCGATGGTCACCACCGGGTTGTCGATGGCCGAGGCGAGCTCGTAGCCCGCCACCGCCTCCGCATGCGACAGCGTGGAGCGGACCGCACCGTGGACCTGAGGGGCGCAGCGCAGCGAGTAGGCGTCCTGGACGCGGGTCTGCCGGTGGTCACCGCCGCGGGTCTCCGCGATCATCTCGGAGCCTGCCAGCAGTCGGCGCAGGTTCGCCGCGGAGTCAGCCTGGCCCGGCTGGGGCCGCAGCGTGTGCAGGTCCGCGGAGAAGACGGCGTCGGTGCCGCGCAGCGCCTCGACGGTCAGGGCTGTGGCGACATCCGCGGTGCGCACGAGTCTGCGCAGGTCGGTGACGGCCATCAGTAGCATCCCGAGCATGCCGTCCGTGCCGTTGATCAGCGCCAGGCCCTCCTTCTCCTGAAGCTCGATCGGGTCGACGCCGGCCTCAGCCAGCACGTCGGCGGCCGGCCGGCGGGCACCGGCGGCGTCGAAGACCTCCCCCTCGCCCATCACCGCGAGCGCGCAGTGGGACAGCGGCGCCAGGTCTCCGGAGCAGCCCAGCGAGCCGTACTCCCCGACCACCGGAGTGATCCCGGCGTTGAGCAGCGCCGCGTACCGCTGGGCGACCTCGGGCCGCACCCCGGTGCGGCCGGTGGCCATCGTGGAGAGCCGGTTGAGCATCAGCGAGCGGATGACCTCCCGGTCCACCGGCGCGCCGGAGGAGGAGGCGTGGGAGCGGACCAGCGAGCGCTGCAGCTGACGTCGGCGCTGGGGCGGGATCTGTTTGACCGCGAGCGCACCGAATCCGGTGGAGACCCCGTAGTGCGGCAGCGGATCCTCAGCCAGGGACTCGATCACTCCGCGGGAGAGGCGCATGGCCTCGACCGCACTCTCCCCCAGCACGACGTCGACACCATGCCGCGCGACGGCGACGACATCCTCCGGGCGCAGGGGCCCTGTCTCCACGGTGATCCTGGCGGGTCCGCTCCGCTGGAGCCTGTCCGATGCCGCTGTCTTCGACGATGTCATGAACTGAACCTTCCGGTGTTGCCATCTACTGAAATTCGCGTTTCAATAAGTGAAACGCACTCTCGCCGTCTTGGCAAGGCCCGCCGCACGGGCCGGGAACAGAAGAGGAGATGCCCACAGCATGGCTGAACCGTCGACACGCACTGTGGCCCGCGCGCTGGAGCTGCTGGCCGCCGTCTGCGATGCCGGGGACCTTCCGCTGGCCGACGCGGCCCGCCGGACCGAGCTCTCCTCCTCCACCGCGCTGCGCCTGCTGCGGACCTTGGAGGGGGCCGGCTTCGTGCGCCGCGACCCGGACGGGACGTTCCGACCCGGGCTGCGGATCATGCAGCTCGGCGCCCAGGCGCTCAGCTCGGAGTCACTGGTGTCGCTGGCCGCGGACCCGCTGCGCCGCCTCGTCGAAGCCACCGGAGAGTCCTGCTACCTCAGCGTGCCGCATCTGCGGGGCGCTCGGGACGGGCACGGGATCTACCTGGCCATGGAGGAGGGCACCCATTCGGTGCGCCACACCTCATGGGTGGGCCGGACCGTGCCGTTGGACGGCACCGCCGTGGGCGCGGTGCTGCGCGGCGAGGCCCCGACGGACGGGCCGGAGGCCGGCTACGTGGTGGTCGAAGACGCCGTCGAATCCGACGTGACCGCCATCGCCGCGCCGGTGCGCGTGGCCACCTCGGCAGAGACCGGTCCCGAGGCCGGCGCCATCGTGGCCGCGCTGTCCATCGTCGCCCCCTCCTACCGGATGAGTCCCCAGCGTGCCGCTGACCATGGCCGACTGGTCGCCCAGGAGGCTCGCGGCATCCTGCATGCCGCCGAGGACCACACACCTCAGGACCACACACCTCAGATCCACCTCGAAGAAAGGGATCGCTGATCATGACCGACGCGACCACCGCTCGCCACGACCCGACCCGACGGATCCGTGCCGCCCGCGGCTCGGAGCTGACCGCGAAGAGCTGGCAGACCGAAGCACCGCTGCGCATGCTGATGAACAACCTCGACCCCGAGGTCGCCGAGCGCCCCGAAGATCTGGTCGTCTACGGAGGCACCGGTCGCGCCGCCCGCAGCTGGGAGGCCTATGACGCCATCGTCTCCACCCTGGCCGACCTCGAGGAGGACGAGACCCTGCTGGTCCAGTCCGGCAAGCCTGTGGGAGTCCTGCGCACCCACCGCTGGGCGCCGCGGGTGCTGCTGGCCAACTCGAACCTGGTCGGCGACTGGGCGAACTGGCCCGAATTCCGCCGGCTCGAGGCCGAGGGCCTGATGATGTACGGCCAGATGACAGCCGGCTCCTGGATCTACATCGCGACCCAGGGCATTCTGCAGGGCACCTACGAGACTTTCTCCGCCGTCACGAAGAAGATGCACGCCGAGGGCCGGATCACCGAGCCGACGCTCGCCGGCACGCTCACCGTCACCGGCGGCTGCGGCGGTATGGGCGGAGCCCAGCCGCTGGCCGTAACGCTCAACGGGGGCTCCTGCCTCATCGTCGACGTGGACGAGACCCGGCTGCGCCGCCGTCAGGCCAAGCGCTACCTGGACGACGTCGAGACAGACCTGGACGCGGCCCTGGGGAAGGTCGTCTCCGCGCAGCAGGAGCGCCGTCCGCTCTCCGTGGGCTACGTCGGCAACGCCGCCGACGTCTTCCCGGAGCTGCTGCGCCGCCACCGTGCCGGAGAGCTCAGCGTCGACATCGTCACCGACCAGACCTCCGCCCATGACCCCCTGTCCTATCTGCCGGTGGAGCACACGGTGGGCGACTGGGCCGCCGAGGCCGAGGCCGACCCGGTGGGCTTCACCAAGAAGTCCCAGGCCTCCATGGCCCGCCAGGTCGAAGCGATGGTCGGCTTCCAGGACGACGGCGCCGAGGTCTTCGACTACGGCAACTCCATCCGCGACGAGGCCCGCCACGCCGGCTACGAGCGCGCCTTCGAGTTCCCCGGATTCGTCCCGGCCTACATCCGCCCGCTGTTCTGCGAGGGCCTCGGGCCGTTCCGCTGGGTGGCGCTCTCCGGCGACCCCGAGGACATCCGGATCACCGACGAGGCCATCAAGGAGCTCTTCCCGGAGAACGAGCACCTGCACCGCTGGATCGACGCCGCACAGAAGCACGTAGAGTTCGAGGGCCTGCCGGCACGCATCTGCTGGCTCGGCTACGGCGAACGCCACCAGGCCGGCCTGCTCTTCAACCGCCTCGTCGCCGAGGGGAAAGTCTCCGCGCCGATAGTGATCGGCCGTGACCACCTCGACTCCGGCTCCGTGGCCTCCCCGTACCGGGAGACCGAAGCCATGGCCGACGGGTCGGACGCCGTCGCGGACTGGCCGCTACTCAACGCGCTCACCTCCACCAGCTCCGGCGCCACCTGGGTCTCCATCCACCACGGCGGCGGAGTCGGCATGGGCCGCTCCATCCACGCCGGTCAGGTGGGCCTGGCCGACGGCACCGACCTGGCGGCGGAGAAGCTCGAGCGGCTGCTCACCAACGACCCCGCCATGGGCGTGATCCGCCATGTCGACGCCGGCTACGACCGCGCCGACGAGGTGGCCGCCGAGCGTGGCGTCCGGGTCCCGATGCGTCCCCGCGGCTGACCGCAGGGACTCGCGGAAGGCTCATCCCATGGACCGCACAGACGCCACGCACCGGACAGCGCCGCCCCGGCCACGAGGCCGCTGGAGGTTCTTCCTGTACAGCGGGATCGGGATCGTCATGTTCTTCGTGCCGGTCACCCTCGGCGAGACCACCACGATCCCCCTGGACCACCTCGTCTCCGGGCTGCAGGAGCTGCTCGGAGGCGCCACGGCCTACGTCGCCCTGGCGATCATCCTGGCGGGCACCGTCCGACCCTTCGTGACGGGACGGTGGCGGCAGTCCCCGGCGCGCACGGTGTTCGCACTGCTGAACATCCTCGGACTGGCCACCAGCATCATGATCGTCACCGGCGCCGGACCGGAGTTCCTCTTCGCCCCGGACCTGGGACCGTTCCTCTATGAGGCCCTGGTGATCCCGGTCGGCCTGCTGGTCCCGGTGGGCGCCATCTTCCTGGCGCTGCTGGTCGGCTACGGGCTGATGGAGTACCTGGGGGTCCTGATGCAGCCGGTGATGCGCCCGCTGTGGCGCACCCCGGGCCGATCGGCCATCGACGCGGTCGCCTCCTTCGTGGGCAGCTACTCGCTGGGACTGCTGATCACCAACCGGGTGTACACCTCGGGCCAGTACACCGGACGTGAGGCGGCGATCATCGCCACCGGGTTCTCCACGGTCTCGGCGACCTTCATGGTCGTGGTCGCCCGCACTCTGGACCTGATGCATCTGTGGCTGTGGTACTTCTTCCTGACGTTGGTGGTGACCTATGCGGTGACGGTGCTCGTGGTGCGCCTACCGCCGATCAGCCGGATCCCCGAGGAATACTTCCCGGGGGCTACCCCGCAGCCGGAGGAGCGGATCAGCTCAGGGCGGCTCCGCGCCGCCTGGCGCGCCTCCGGAGAGTCTCTGGAGGCCGCCCCGGGTGTGGTCCGCAACATGAGCAGGAGTTTCCTCGACGGCCTGCTCATGGCGATGCAGATCCTGCCCTCGATCATGTCGATCGGACTGATCGGACTGATTCTGGCCACCTTCACACCCGTCTTCGAATGGCTCGGCTACCTGTTCCTGCCGCTGACCTGGGCCCTGCAGCTTCCCGACCCGCAGCTGGCCGCCACCGCCTCCGCCCTGGGGATCGCGGAGATGTTCCTGCCCGCCACCCTGGTGGCCGGCCACGAGTCGGAGCTGCTGCGCCTGGTCATCGGCGTGGTCTGCGTCTCGGGCATCATCTTCTTCTCCGCCCTGGTGCCCTCCGTGCTCGCCACCGAGATCCCGGTGAAGATCTGGCAGCTGGTCGTCATCTGGGTGCAGCGGGTGCTGCTGACCCTGCTCTTCGCCACTCCCCTGGCCGCACTGATCATAGGAGTCACATGACTGAGACCTCATCCGCCGTCAACTCACTGATGGCCGCCATCGCCGACGTCGGCGCCGATCCACGTCGCGGAGGCTACAGCCGGCCGGTGTGGTCACCGGCCGAGAAGGACCTGCGCGCCTGGTTCCTGCAGGAGGCCCACGCACGGGGCCTGGACACCGAGGAGGATCGCAACGGGATCCTCTGGGCCTGGTGGGACCTGCCCGCCCCGGCGCGTGCAGAATCCCTGGAGGGCTCGAGGCGCGGCGCCCTGGTGACCGGCTCCCACCTGGACTCGGTCCCCGGCGGGGGCGCCTTCGACGGTCCCCTCGGAGTCGCGTCGGCACTGGCCGCCGTGGATGTGCTGCGCACCCGGGAGGCCACCGGCACGCTGCGCCGCCGTCGGGCGCTGGCCGTGGCCGTCTTCCCCGAGGAGGAGGGCTCCCGCTTCGGCGTGGCCTGCCTCGGGTCCCGACTGCTGACCGGCGCCATCTCCACGCAGAAGGCCCTGGCGCTGCGTGACGCCGACGGCGTCACCTTCGGCGAGGCGGCCCGCGCCGAGGGGCTGGATCCCGCCCACATGGGAGTCGACCCCGAGGCCCTGGCCCGCATCGGGCAGTTCGTGGAGCTGCACGTGGAGCAGGGACGCGGGCTCAACACCCCTGATCATCTCCCCGACGGCGCCCCCGCCCTCGCGGTGGGCTCCACCATCCTGGGCCACGGCCGCTGGCGGATCAGCTTCTACGGTCAGGGCAACCACGCCGGCACCACTCTGATGGCGGATCGCTCCGACCCGATGGTCGCCGCCTCGGAGACGGTGCTCGACGTCCGTCGGCTGGCCAGGACCCAGCCCCAGGCGCGCGCCACCGTGGGGCGGCTGGAGCCGGTGCCCGGGGGCACCAACGTCATCGCCTCCAGGGTGGACCTGTGGATGGACGTGCGCCACCCCGACGACGCCGTGACAGCGGGCCTGGTAGAGGACATCTGGCGCCACGCCCAGCAGGCTGCGCTCGGCGAGGGCTGCACTGCGGAGCTGACCGAGGAGTCCTTCTCCGGGACCGTGCACTTCGACCCGCAGCTGGCCGCCACGCTGACCGAGTCGGTCCGACGCACCGCCCCCACGGCGCCGCTGCTCCCCACCGGCGCCGGCCACGATGCCGGAGTGCTGGCCTCGGCGGTGCCCACCGGGATGATCTACGTGCGCAACCCCAGCGGCATCAGCCACGCCCCGGAGGAGCATGTCGAGGATGACGACGCCACCCTCGGCGTCCAGGCTCTCGCCGACGCCCTGGAGGACTTGCTGTGAACATCGCCGACCGCACGACCCTCACCATGCCCGGGCCCGTCAACGCGCACTCCCATGCCTTCCACCGGCTGCTGCGCGGGCGCACCCACGCCGGCCCGCACGGCGCCCCCGGGGACTTCTGGCGCTGGCGGGAGGAGATGTACCGGTCCGCCGAATCCCTGACCCCGGAGACCATGGAGCGGCTGGCCACCGCCGTCTATGCGGAGATGGCCGCCGCCGGCTGGACCGCCGTGGGCGAGTTCCACTACCTGCACCACGGTCTCGACGGCACCCCCTACGGGGCCGACGACGCCGGCGAGCACGCCATGGAGCGGGCCCTGGCCCGGGCCGCCCGGACCGTGGGCCTGCGCCTGGTCCTGCTGGACACCTGCTATCTGCGCGGCGGGCTCTCCCCCGCCGGGGAGCAGCTGGAGCTCAGCCCTGTGCAGCGTCGCTACGCCGATGCCGACGTCGGCGCCTGGGCCTCGCGCTGGGGGCGCCTGCGTGCCGCTCTCGCCGAAGAGGACGCCGGTGCCGGACTGGTCAGCCTGGGCGCGGCGGTGCACTCGCTGCGCGCCGTGGACGCCGGTCAGCTCCGCGAGATCGCCGGCTGGGCCGCGGAGCACCCCGAGGTGCCGCTGCACATCCACCTCTCGGAGCAGCCGGCGGAGAACGCTGCGGTGCAGGCCGCCCAGGGGATGAGCCCGACCCGGCTGCTGCACGAGCACGGGCTGCTCAGCCCGCGGCTCTCAGCGGTCCACGCCACCCATCTCAGCGAGGAGGACGTATCCCTGCTCGGGGAGGCCCGGGCCACCGTGGTGATGTGCCCGACCACCGAGGCCGACCTCGGCGACGGCATCGGTCCGGCCCGAGAGCTCGCCGATGCCGGCGCGGTGATCGCCCTCGGTTCGGACCAGCATGCCGTGGTGGATCCCTTCCTGGAGATGCGGGCCCTGGAGCACGGCGAGCGGCTGCGCAGCGGCGAGCGCGGACGGTTCAGTCCGGCCCAGCTGGTCCGGGCCTCCTCGGACGCCGGACGACGCAGCCTTGGACTGCCGGAAGATGCCGCGGAGGCGGAATGCGCTGACGATGCCGTCGTGGTGGACTGCAGCTCGGCCCGCACAGCCGGCGGGCGCCCAGAGCAGCTGGCGCTGAGCGCCACCGCGGCGGATGTGCTCTCCGTACGCGTGGGCGGTGAGGAGATCGCCCGTGAAGGCCGGCACCTGCGGCTCGGGGACCCGGCTGAGCTGTACCACGCTCTGTTCACCGACCATCCCGAGCTGAGGAGCTGAGATGACCAGCACCGACCCGTCCGGCACCGACCTGTCCAGCACCACCCCGGCCAGCACTGTGATCACCGGCATCGGTGAGCTCACCACCGTCGACCCCGACCACCGAGTGCTCCAGGATGCCGCCGTGGCGATCGAGAACGGCCGGATCGCCTGGATCGGACCCACGCGGCAAGCTCCGGCGGCCGACGTCCGCTGGGACGCCGGTGGCCGTGCCGTGCTGCCCGGCTGGGTGGACTCCCACACGCACCTGGTCTTCGCCGGGGACCGTGGGGCCGAGTTCGAGGCTCGCATGGCCGGGGAGTCCTACAGTGCCGGCGGCATCGGGGTCACCATGGCCGCGACCCGCGCCGCATACGACGCCGAGCTCGCCAGGCTGCTCGCCGCCCGAGTGGCGGAGGCTCGGGCGGGCGGCACGACCTTCCTGGAGACCAAGACCGGCTATGGGCTCAGCGTGGACGAGGAGGTGCGGCACGCCCGACTGGCCGGCGAGGCCGCCGACGTCGTCACCTTCCTCGGGGCGCATCTGGTGCCGCCGGGCGCGGAGGCCGACGAGTATCTCGACCAGGTGTGCGGCCCCATGCTGCAGGCGGTGAAGGACCATGTGCAGTGGGCCGATGTGTTCTGCGAGCGCGGCGCCTTCGACGAGGACGCCTCCCGGCGGGTGCTCCTGGCCTGCCGAGAGGCCGGGCTCGGGCTGCGCGTGCACGGCAACCAGCTCGGCCCCGGCCCTGGAGTGCGGCTGGCCGTGGAGCTGGGCGCGGCCAGCGTGGACCATGTCAACCACCTCGAGGACGCCGACGTGGAGGCTCTTGCCGGCTCCTCCACTGTGGCGACCTGTCTGCCGGCCTGTGACCTCTCCACCCGGCAGCCGCTGGCGCCGGGACGGCGTCTCCTCGATGCCGGAGCGGAGATCGCTCTGGCGTCGAACTGCAACCCGGGCACCAGTTACACCACGGCGATGGGCTTCTGTGTGGCCACCGCTGTGCTGCAGATGGAGCTGAGCCTGCATGAGGCGGTGCGCGCGGCCACGATGGGCGGAGCTCAAGCGCTGCGCGTGGCCGAGGAGGTCGGTTCCGTGGAGCTCGGCAAGCGCGCCGACCTGCAGGTGCTCGACGCCCCGGCGGCGATCCACCTGGCCTACCGGCCGGGGATGCCGCTGACCCACACGGTGTTCAAGGACGGCCGGCCCGACATCTGAGGCCAGCCGCCTGAGACCTGAGGCCGGGACGAGAGCCCGGGTGCGGTCAGAGGGCCCGCGGGTGGGCCGAGGCATAGCTCTCCTGGAGCGCCTCCGCGGTGACCTTGGTGTAGATCTGGGTGGTCGTCACCGAGGCGTGGCCCAGCATCTCCTGGACCATGCGTATTCCGGCCCCGCCTTCGAGCATATGGGTCGCGCAGGAGTGCCGCAGCGTGTGCGGCGACACCTCGGTCTCGATCCCCGCTGTCTCCGCATGGCGCCGCAGCACCGTCCAGGCTGACTGTCGCGAGAGCCGCCCGCCACGCTGGTTGAGGAACAGCGCCGGGGAGGAGGCTCGCCGTCGTGCCGCCCGAGCCACCGCCTCGGCCAGCGCGGGGCGTCCGGCGGTCAGGTAGTCCGCCACCGCCTGCTGCGCGTAGCTGCCCACCGGCACCACCCGTTGCTTGTCCCCCTTGCCCGTGACCCGCACCACGACCAGCCCGTCCTGGGAGCGGGTGCCGGCCTCGCGCAGCTCCACGAGGTCGTCGACATCGAGGCTGACGGCTTCGGTGATGCGCGCCCCGGTGGCGTAGAGGAACTCCAGCAGGGCCCGGTCCCGCAGGCCCAGCTCCGTCGTGCGGTCCGGGGCCTCCAGCAGGCGGTGCACCTGATCCACGGTGAGCGCCTTGGGCAGGGACTGTCGGGGTTTGGGGGCCGAGACCTGCGCGGCGGGGTCCCCCGGACTCCGCCCTTCAGCGGCCCAGTGCCGGTGCAGTCCGCGCACGGCGGCCAGCACCCGGGCCATCGACCGCTGGGAGAGCATGGAGCCGCCGTCGGCGCCGGTGCTCAGCCCCCGCAGGAAGGCGGCGACCGTCTCCTCCTGGACCTGGCGCGGGGCGGTGATGCCCTCTCCGAGCAGGTGCGCGCCATAGCGCAGCAGGTCACGTCGGTAGGACGCCAAGGTGTTGGCGGAGGACCCGCGCTCGATGCGCAGATGCGTCAGGTAGTCCTGGATCTCCCGGCCCACCGGGCTCTCCGGCACCGCCTCGCGCAGTCGGCGATGACGGTCCCGGAGCTCGTCGGCGTCGCCGGTCTGCTCCACCTGGTGCTCAGCCGCGGCGATCCAGCCCGGCCTTGATGAGCCCGGCGAACAGCGGGTGCGCATTGGTCGGCCGGGACTTCAGCTCCGGGTGGGCCTGGGTGGAGACGTAGTAGGGGTGGGTCTCCCGGGGCAGCTCCACGAACTCGACCAGGCGCCCGTCGGGAGAGGTCCCGGAGAACACCAGGCCCGCCTCGGTGAGCTGCTCACGGTAGGCGTTGTTGACCTCGTAGCGGTGCCGGTGGCGCTCAGAGATCTCAGACGCGCCGTAGGTCTCAGCCACCACGCTGCCGTCGGCGAGGACGGCGTCGTAGGCGCCCAGCCGCATGGTGCCGCCCAGATCCCCGTCGCCGGAGACGATGTCCTTCTGCTCTGCCATCGTGGCGATCACCGGGTAGGCGGTGTCCGGGTCGAACTCCGTGGAGTTCGCCTCGGAGAGTCCTGCCACGTTGCGCGCGTACTCCATGACCATGGTCTGCAGTCCCAGGCACAGGCCCAGGGCCGGGATGCCGCGCTCACGAGCGTGACGGAAGGCGCCGATCTTGCCGTCGAGTCCGCGCACCCCGAAGCCTCCGGGCACGCAGATGGCGTCCACGCCCTCCAGCGCCTTCGCCGCACCCTCCTCGGAGGCGCACAGGTCGGAGGCCACCCACCGGATCTTGGTCTTGGCCCGGTGGGCGAAGCCACCGGCGCGCAGCGCCTCCGTCACCGAGAGGTAGGCATCGGGCAGGTCGATGTACTTGCCGACCAGCGCGACCTCGACCTCATGGTCTGGGTGATGGACGACGGCGAGCAGACGGTTCCACTTGGACCAGTCGACGTCTTTGAACTTCAGGTCCATCTTCTGCACCACATAGGCGTCGATGGCCTGCTTGTGCAGGATGCGCGGGATGTCGTAGATGCTCGGCGCGTCTGCACAGGTGATGACCGCGTCGTTGTCGACGTCGCACATCCGCGAGATCTTCCCGCGGACGTCCTGGGGCAGCTCCCGGTCGGAGCGCAGCACGATGCCGTCGGGCTGGATGCCCAGGCTGCGCAGGGCGGCCACGGAGTGCTGGGTCGGCTTGGTCTTCAGCTCCTGGCTGGGGCCGATGTAGGGCACCAGGGAGACGTGCAGGAAGAAGACGTTCTCCCGGCCCACGTCCTGGCGGACCTGGCGGGCGGCCTCCAGGAACGGCTGGGACTCGATGTCACCGACGGTGCCGCCGATCTCGGTGATGATGACGTCTGGGACCTCGCGGTCGTCCTCGGCCTCAGCGGGCAGGCGCATGCGGCGCTTGATCTCGTCGGTGATGTGCGGGATGACCTGGACGGTGTCGCCCAGGTAGTCGCCGCGGCGCTCGCGCTCGATCACCGCAGAGTAGATCTGCCCTGTGGTGACGTTGTTGAGGCCGTCGAGGTTCTCGTCGAGGAAACGCTCGTAGTGGCCGATGTCCAGGTCGGTCTCGGCACCGTCCTCGGTGACGAAGACCTCGCCGTGCTGGAAGGGATTCATCGTGCCCGGATCCACGTTCAGATAGGGATCGAGCTTCTGCATCACGACGGAGAGCCCGCGTGCCCGGAGCAGATGCCCCAGGGATGAGGCGGTGAGCCCCTTGCCGAGAGAGGAGACGACACCACCGGTCACGAAGATCTGACGAGGCGTCTGGGGACTGGACTGGTTCCGGGAACTGTTTCGATGCACCACGGAGTTCAAGGCTATCAGGCCCGCACCTCCGGCAGTAGTCCTGGAGGGGATCGCCGGTGTGCGATCTCCCTCACCTGCGGAATCAGCCGGCGCCGGCCGCCTCGAGCAGCTCCTTGGCGTGGGCGCGGGCGGAGGCCGAGTCCTCCTGCCCGGCGAGCATCCGCGCCAGCTCGCTGACCCGCTCCTCCTCGTCCAGCGCGCGGACGTCGGAGGCGGTGAACCCCCCGGCGGAGGAGGCGTCCTCCACGGAGGACTTGTAGACCCGGATGTGGTTCTGCGCCCAGGCGGCGACCTGCGGCAGGTGAGTCACCACGATGACCTGCACGTGCTCGGCCAGCATCGCGAGCCTGCGGCCGATCTGCACAGCGGCCTTGCCGCCGACACCGGCATCGACCTCGTCGAAGATGAAGGTCCCGGCGGAGTCGTGGGCCGCCAGCACCACCTCGATCGCGAGCATCACCCGGGAGAGCTCACCGCCGGAGGCCCCCTTGCCCAGCGGC
Organism: Nesterenkonia sp. HG001; assembly: GCF_034438835.1. Lineage (NCBI taxonomy): Bacteria > Bacillati > Actinomycetota > Actinomycetes > Micrococcales > Micrococcaceae > Nesterenkonia > Nesterenkonia sp. HG001. Next base: position 45,845 of record NZ_JAOSZD010000013.1, read on the forward strand.
AGCGGCTCGGCGCCGGCGTGCGGGGCCAGGAGCATGGCGACGACGTCGGCCCCGTGGGGCCCCAGCTCCTCGGTCTCGGTGACGTCCACGACCATCCGGGCGTGCGGCATAGCCAGGGCTGCGAGCTCCTCCCCCACGGCTTCGGCGAGCCGATGGCCGGCCTCGGTCCGCCGGCGGCGCAGCTCGGAGGCCTGGTCCTGGAGGGCCTGCTCGAGCTGGCCGATCTCGGCGGTGAGCCGGGTGATCCGGTCGTCGTCGCTCTGCAGCGTGTTGAGCCGGTGTCGGGCCTCCTCGGCCCAGGCCAGCACAGCATCGACGTCGGGTCCGTAGAGTCTGGACAGCCGGTCCAGGTCCGCGCGGCGCTGGTGCACCTCGCCCAGCCGTTCAGGGCCGGACTCATCGAGGTTCGCCGCGTAGATGCCCAGCTGGGAAGCCGCGTCGTCAAGCAAGGAGGAGACGGAGGCGATCTGCTCGGCGATGTCGGCCAGCTCCTCGTCCTGGTCCTGCACGGGGGCCAGGGCTGTGGAGGACGCCTCGACCAGTTCGACCGCATGGGGCCCTTCGGAGAGCGTCTCAGCCGCATCCGGGCCGGAGAGCGCGTGCTGGGCCGTGCGTGCCGCCTCCCGGAGAGCCTCGACGTTCTCGAGCTTGAGGGACTCGGCCTTGAGCCGTTCATCCTCACCGGGCTGCGGGTCGACCTCGTCGATCTGTTCGAGCGCCTGCTGGAGCTGCTCGGCCTCGAGCCGGCGCTCGCGCTCATGGGTGGTGATCTCCTCCAGCTCGGCGCGTCGGGCCTGGTATTCCTCGAAACGAGCGCGGTACTCCCGTGCCAGGGCGGCGAACTCCTCACCGGCGTAGCTGTCCAGCGCCCGCCGCTGCGCGGCGACGGACTTCAGACGCAGCTGGTCCGTCTGGCCGTGGACGGTGACCAGTGCGGAGCCGATCTCTCCGAGCAGCGAGATGGGCACGCTCCGTCCGGAGACGCTCGCACGGCTGCGACCTTTGGCGCTGACCGCACGGCCGAGAAGCAGCGCGGCCTTCTCCACACCCGCCCGCTCCGAGCCCGTCGCATCTGTCTCGTCGTGGTCGGCGTCGTCCATCCAGGCTCCCGCCTCGCGGGCGAGACGCATGGATCGGTGATCGGAGGCGACCCGCAGCTCGGCATCGACGGCAGCACGGGGAGCCCCGCTGCGCACGGCGCTGGCCTCGGCCCGGGAGCCCAGCAGGAGGCCGAGGGCGGTCACGACCATGGTCTTGCCCGCTCCGGTCTCACCGGTGACGACGTTGAGCCCCGGGTCCAGCTCGAGCTCGGCACGTTCGATGACACCGAGGTCGCTGATGGTCACGTGCTCGATCATGGGGCGTCTCCCTGCGTGTCTCCCGGAGTGCCCGCCGTCATCTCTGAACCCATCGGGTGGGGCGTCGGGCGTTCGCCCGTGGTGACGGTGTTGCTCGCGTCCACCGGGCCGCGCCAGCCGGAGGTCGGAAGGTTGAACTTGTCCACGAGCCGCTCGGAGAACGGCGTCTGGTGGACCCGGGCGAGCAGGACGGGCTCGTCCGATCGGGTGACCTCCACCCGGGAGCCGGCGGGCAGCTCGGTGGAGCGACGTCCGTCGCACCACAGCACGCCCTGTTCGTCCTCACGCTGAAGGACCTCGACGGCTAGGACCGAGTCCGGGGCCACGACCAGGGGGCGTGCGAACAGCGCGTGGGCGGAGATGGGCACCATGACCAGCGCCTCGACCTCGGGCCAGACCACCGGCCCCCCTGCGGAGAACGCATAGGCGGTGGATCCGGTGGGGGTCGCCATCACGACGCCGTCACAGCCGAAGGCGGAGATGGGCCGTCCGTCGACCTCCACGACGAGGTCGACCATGCGTTCCCGGGAGTGCTTCTCCACACTGGCCTCGTTGAGCGCCCAAGTGCTGCCGACATGTTCGCCGGCGTGCCAGACCTGCACATCGATGGCCATCCGGCGCTCCACCGTGTAGTCCTGATCAACCACCCATTCGACCGAGGAGTCCAGCTCGGTGCGCTCGGATTCGGCGAGGAAACCCACATGGCCCAGGTTGACGCCCATCAGAGGAAGCTCAGCGCCCCGGACCAGCTCGGCTGCCCGGAGGATGGAACCGTCCCCGCCCAGGACCATGCCCACCTCACATCGGGACAGCGGGACCTCTTTTCCTGCGACGGCGAGGGGGACGTCCCGCAGCCGGTCCCCCACGACCTGGGCGAGGGACTCGATGTCCCGGGCGAGCATGACTGGGGTCAGACCGGCCTGATGGAGCCTCTCGGCGACAGTCGCGGCGGCGTCCACGGCGTCGTGGCGCCCGGTATGGGCCAGCACCAGGATCTCCCGCCTGCGGTCCGCCTCCGTCATGGCACCTCCAGTGTGGTTCAGTCGTGGTAGTCGAGCTGTTCCAGCCTAGCGGCCAGGACCGACGCGCCGCTGCACGGCTCCCCCGAGCCGCCCTCGGGGCGACGCAGATGGAGGAAGAACTCGAGGTTGCCGTCCTGGCCGGGCAGCTGGGAGCGATGGGCGGCGAGCAGGCGCAGCCCATTCTCCTCCGCGGAGTCCACCACACCGATCACCGCCTCCCGTCGCAGGTCAGGGCTGGTGACCACGCCGGTGCGGGAGAGCCGCTCACGGCCCACCTCGAACTGCGGCTTGACCATCAGCAGCAGGTCCGCGCCGACGGCGGCCTGGGCGGCGAGCTGAGCCATCACCAGGCGCAGCGAGATGAAGGAGAGGTCGGCGACGATCAGCGCGAACGGCTCCCCGAGAGCACCCGGCTCCAAATGCCTCAGGTTCAGCCCCTCGTAGTTCTCCACCCGGGGGTCCTCGCGCAGTCCCACGGCGAGCTGGTCATGTCCGACGTCGACGGCGACCACCCGAGCGGCACCACGGTCCAGGAGGACCTGGGTGAATCCTCCGGTCGAGGCACCAGCGTCCAGACAGCGCCGACCGGCCACGACGATATCGGGGCGGGCCTTCAGGGCGCCGAGCAGCTTATGCGCCGCTCGGCTCACCCAGGGGTCTGTGACGGTGACCTTCACCGACTGGTCCGGCCGCACGGCGGCTGAAGGCTTGGTGACGGTGCGTCCGTCCAGGGTCACGGCGCCGGCGCTGATCAGCTGCCCCGCGCGGGTGCGGCTGGCCGCCAGTCCCCGGGCGACCAGGGCACGGTCGAGTCGTTCGGTGGGCATCGGGTGGCGTCGCTCCTCAGCCAGTTCAGTCCCGAGCCGTGGCCTCGAGCCGGGCCGACAGGTCACGATGCAGCTGCTCGGCGGCACCGATGTGCTCCTCGAGATCCTCCTGGGTCATGCCCTGGGGGTCCTCCTGAGGGGGCGTATGCGTCATGTCACGGCTCCTGCGGGATCCTCGGCGAACAGCTCGGACAGCGAATCGATCACATGGTCCGGGCGGTGGGCGGCGTCGGCTGCGGCGGCGTTCTCCCGAGAGTCGATGCCGGTCAGCACCAGGACTGTGGTGAAACGGGCACGGTTGCCGCCGAGGATGTCGGTGTCTAGCCGGTCGCCGATGACCAGCGGCGCCTGGAGCCCCAGAGACTCGGCGGCCTGCTGGAACAGCAGCGGCTCCGGCTTCCCTGCCGCAGTGGGGATCGTCCCGGTGGCCCGGGCGATGGTCTCGACGAGCGCTCCGTTGCCGGGGGCGATGCCGTGTTCGCGCGGGATGGTCATGTCCAGATTGGTGGCGAACCAGCGGGCGCCGTCGTTGACGGCGAACGCCGCCTCAGCCAGATCCGTCCAGCGCAGCTCGGGGTCGAAGCCTTGGATGACCGCGGCGGGACGAGCGGCGGCGGAGTCCACGACGCGATAACCCGCCGCCTCGACCAGCTGACGCAGGTAGGCGCTTCCCGTGACCATGACCTTCGCCCCTGCGGGGACCTCCCGGCCCATCAGAGCCACGCCCGCGGGCGCGGAGCCGAAGACCTCACTGGCCGAGGCCACCATGCCCAGGTCGTTCAGATGCGCGGCGATCTCCTCGGCGGAACGAGAGGCGTTGTTGGTCACGAAGCCGCAGGGGGTCTCTCTGCGCCGCAGCTCCTCGAGAGCAGACACCGCCCCGTCGACGGCCCGGGGCCCGGCGTAGAGCACACCATCGAGGTCGAAGAGGACACCGTCGTGCTGGTCCATCAGGCTTCGGCTCATGCCTCGCCCTCCGCGCGCTGCTCCTTGTCCGGAGTTCCCATGACGTCCTTCACCTTGGGCAACGCGGCAGGTTCGTCATCGAAGTCCATGATCTCCGGCGACTCGAACGCGCCGGTGCCCAGAGCCTGCTCCGCCACGAACGACTGACGGCGCCACTGCTGGGCCTCGTCCTGCCGTCCCACGTGCTCCAGCGCCTCGGCGTAAGCCGAGAAGAGCCGCGGGGAAAAGCTGAAGGCCCGGTCCTTCTGCAGCTCCGGAACCTCCAGGGCCCTGACGGCGGACGCATGATCGCCCAGGTCCGCATGCGCGCCGGCGAGGACGATCGCCAGTTCCGCGCGGATCGGGCCCTTGAGCTGACGCGCCTCTTCGCTCTCTCCGAGCTCGACGGCCTTCTCAGGACGGCCGAGCCCGCGTTCACAGTCCGCCTGGACCGGCAGGTGCGCCTGGTCCCCACTGATGCGGCGGTAGGTGCGCAGCTCACGCACGGCCTCGGCATAGTCGCCGGCGGCATAGGAGGTGAGCCCCACGGCCTCTCGCACCAGCGCGAGGCGACCCCCACGACGGGACGCCGCCAGGGCGTGCTCCTGAGCGAGGGCGGGATCGACGTCGATCAGCCTGCCCGCCATCACCAAATGCTTGGCGACCAGCTTCCGATTGTTGTCATTGAGGGTGCCCAACTGCCGGGAGGCCTCACGGTCGAGCTCACGGCCGGTGACGTCCTCGTCGATCTCCGGCGACCGCGCACGGTCCTCGCGATTGGAGCGGCGCATGTCGTGCGGCCGCCGCGAGGGGCGCTGGTCGTGGCGCTCGGGCCGGCCGCGGTACGGCCCCCGGGGTCGATCGTCGTCTCGAGAGTTCACTGATCCAGGATACCTTTCCGGACGGAGTCGGCGGCTCAGGGGAGCTGCGGACTCTCATGGTCCGCACACACGACAAGAGCCGAGGCGGAGAATCATCGTTGACTCTCCGACTCGGCTCTTGCACTGAAGTGGTGTCCGGCGGTGACCTACTCTCCCACACACTCCCGTGTGCAGTACCATCGGCGCTGTGGGTCTTAGCTTCCGGGTTCGGGATGGGACCGGGCGTTTCCCCCACGCTATGACCGCCGTAACTCTCTCAACCCAACCACACACCACTGATGGCGTATGACGGGTAAACCTGTTACGAAACACTGTTCAATTCTCACCACCCACCCACACCACAACAACCTCATGCGTATGTGCGTGTGTGTGTGGGGGGGGGTAGGGCTTATTGGTCAGGGACCGCCTAGTGGACGCGAGCACGCTAGTGTTCTCAAAAGATTCTTGCAGAGCACCCATACCAGACACACGAAGCATGCGTATCAAGTATGTAGGTGGTGT
>NZ_JAOSZD010000014.1:0-34838 GCF_034438835.1 Nesterenkonia sp. HG001
GTGCCGTCGACCTCAGTGCCGTCGACCTCAGTGCCGTCGACCTCAGTGCCGTCGACCTCAGTGCCGTCGACCTCAGTGCCGTCGACCTCAGTGCCGTCGACCTCAGTGCCGTCGACCTCAGTGCCGTCGACCTCAGTGCCGTTGTCGTCCTCGGTCACCGTCAGAGTCGCCTCAGCAGACTCATCAGTGGTGTCATCGGTGCCGACAACCGTCAGGTCGCCAGCCTCGGTGCCCTCAGGGACAGTCCACTCGTAGGTGAAGTTGCCCTCACCGTCGGTCTCGACACCAGGGATGGTCTCGATGACGTTGCCCTCAGAGTCAGTGATCTCCAGAGTCACCGTGGAGTCCGGGGTGTAACCCGTACCCTCGATGTCCGTGGACTCACCCGGAGCAACAGTGTCCGGGTTCACCGACAGAGCCGGATCGATGTCCGCCTCGTCCTCGGTCACCGTCAGAGTCGCCTCAGCAGACTCATCAGTGGTGTCATCGGTGCCGACAACCGTCAGGTCGCCAGCCTCGGTGCCCTCAGGGACAGTCCACTCGTAGGTGAAGTTGCCCTCACCGTCGGTCTCGACACCAGGGATGGTCTCGATGACGTTGCCCTCAGAGTCAGTGATCTCCAGAGTCACCGTGGAGTCCGGGGTGTAACCCGTACCCTCGATGTCCGTGGACTCACCCGGAGCAACAGTGTCCGGGTTCACCGACAGAGCCGGATCGATGGCTTCAACAGCAGTGCCTCGCACAGTCGAAGAAGCAAGGTTCACCTGGGCCAGAGGACCGGCCGCAGGAATCAGGCTGACCTGCAACGCACGGACCGTCGATGAACCCTCGCCGAGGTCGCCGACCTCAGGCTGAGCGTTCACGGTGAAGGAGGCCACCTGGGTGACGATCTCCAGCAGCGGGCCGACGACCTCAGTCGCCAGCGGACCGGTAATGCCGTCCACGACATCCTCGAGATCGGTCAGGACATCCAAGGTCTCCCCGAGGAGGCCGCCCACCGTGTTCAGGACGATGTCACCGAGACCACCAGCCCCTGACAGGCCCAGCAGGTCGAGGAGGGGCTGCAGCAGGCCGGTCAGGCCCGACGTCGTCACGTTGAGTGAGTCCTCAGCAGAACCGTCCAGAATCTCTCCCAGCTGGGCGTCCAGAGCCACGTTGATGCCCGCGAGGCCACCCACGAGGTTCACATCCACGTCGAGGCCGAGCGAGGTGGTCGAGATCGTGTCGCGGAGGTTGTCGACGATCTCGGTGACCACATCGGTCACGGCCTGAGTGATGCCGTCAGCAATGGCCGCCAGGACCGGGCCGCTGAGCAGCTCGGAGTTCGCCGGCATGTCATTGAGGTTCGGCAGATCCGGGTTCGCCGCAAGCAGCGTCTCCAGGTCTACGGTCACCGCACCGGTGGTGAGGTCCACGGTCACGCCGCTGCTCTCACCGACGACGTCGGCCGGCAGCAGTGCGGAGAGGTCCGGCGCGGTGAAGTCGACGTTCGCACTCAGGTTGGCCAGGCCGCCCAGGTCGATGCCGACGTCGAGCGCGTCAGAAATGGAACCGGACAGGCCGTCCAGGGTTCCCTGCAGCTCGTCCACAGTGTTCAGCAGCTCGGTGTAGATGCCGCCGATGGCGGGGCTCTCGAGGTTCAGCGTCGCGCCAGCGATCTGGTAGTCGGTGGTGGGCTCGCCGCCGCCGAGCTGCTCAATGCTGGAGGACAGTGCGCCGACCGAGAGGCTCAGATCGGAGATCAGACCCTCAGAAGCACCGCCGCTCGCCTGGGTGAGGAGCTCACTCAGGTCGATGGAGGCATCAGCCGGGAACTCGTCAGAGCCGCCGACGGAGATGGCGCCCTGGTCGCTCACGGCACCGGAGGCCGCGCGTGCGTCTCCGTTGTCCTGAGCCTCGGCGTACTGGTTAACGGCACCGACTTGGATCACGCCATTCGGGCCGAAGAGCTGGAGCGAGTCGCCCAGGTCTACCCCGATGGCGTTGATCACCTCAGCGCCCAGCGGGTTCGTGACGATCGGGTGGTCACCGCTCGGGTTCTCGGCGAATGCGCCGTTGATCTCAGCGATGTCATCGAGGTTGATGCCCGCCGCCTGGCCACCGAGGAACTTGCCCAGCGCCTCGGAGACATCGGTGGGTGCAGCGTTGGCCGGCGCTGCGCCGGACAGGGCCAAGCCTGCGGCCACGAGGGTCGCAGTGACCGCCGAAGCACAGCGCTTCAGCAAGCCCCGTTGTAGTGGACCTTGTCTTTCTTCTGGTGCAACTAATGGCTTCCCCATGGAAGTCCCCCTGTTGTGCCTTGTGCTGATCCGCGCTCGCCCTCCATGAGGACAGCCGCTACATCGAATTGAGATGTTCGTGACCGCGCAGTTATTTCAACTTTTGATGGGCATGACGAGAGTCACGCAACCATCAGCGAACCTAGCACAGTCCCCAGCTTGGAGCCAGAGATTTCCCAGCTTCTGTTCACCTATTGAAGCGCACCGAGACCATATGCAAGACCCTGCCCGCGCCAGATAGCGCCCACCAGCGGCAATGAAACTGCATGCCAGGGGCTGGCTCATCATAAGGACTACCTGTTCACCGAGATTTTACGCTTTAGTGGCATTCATGAGCAGATCTCCCTGCGTACACAAAGAATGCCAGGGAAGGGTTGCGGGGAATCAACTTTACTACTCACGAGTAATCACGCTGAGGTCACCTCGGCGAGCATCGATGCGCCGAATCTGTCACGGGAAGGTCACACAGATGACGACGGCGGCCCACTGGGGCCGCCGTCCTCGTGATGTCACTGTGAGCTTCGACCCGATATCAGGCCGATGCAGAGCGGTCAGTCGATCAGATCCCGCACCGCGATGACCTCATCGCGACCCGGGCCCACTCCCACCCCGGAGATCCGGGTGCCGCTCATCTTTTCCAGGGCGAGCACGTAGTCCCGGGCATTGACAGGCAGATCCTCCAGGGTGCGTGCCCCGGAGATGTCCTCGGTCCAGCCGTCGAAGTGTTCGAAGATCGGCTTGGCGTGGTGGAAATCAGTCTGGGTCATCGGCATCTGGTCATGCCTGACACCGTCGACGTCATAGGCCACGCAGACCGGGATCCGCTCGATGCCGGTCAGCACGTCCAGCTTGGTGAGGAAGTAATCGGTGAAACCGTTGATGCGGGATGCATGCCGGGCCATCACGGCGTCATACCAGCCGCAGCGGCGCGGACGGCCGGTGTTCACCCCGAACTCTCCGCCGGTCTTCTGCAGGAACTCGCCCCACTTGTCGAACAGCTCCGTCGGGAAGGGCCCGGCACCCACACGAGTGGTGTAAGCCTTGACCACACCGATGGACCGGTTGATGCGCGTGGGTCCGATGCCCGAACCCACCGAGGCACCTCCGGCGGTCGGGTTCGACGACGTCACGAACGGGTAGGTGCCGTGGTCGACGTCGAGATAGGTGGCCTGGCCGCCCTCCATCAGCACCACGTTACCCTCATCGAGAGCGTCGTTGAGCAGGATCGTGGTGTCCACGACCATCGGACGCAGCCGGTCCGCGAAGGAGAGGAAGTACTCGGCGATCTCATCCACCGTGATGGACCGCCGGTTGTAGAGCTTGATCAGCAGCTCGTTCTTCTGCCGCAGCGCCCCATCGATCTTCTGCCGCAGGATCGACTCGTCGAAGATGTCCTGGACTCGGATGCCCAGCCGACCCACCTTGTCCATGTACGTCGGGCCGATGCCGCGACCCGTGGTCCCGATCGCCCGCTTCCCCAGGAACCGTTCAGAGACCTTGTCCATGGTCTGGTGATAGGGGGCCACCAGGTGGGCGTTGGCGGAGATGCGCAGCCGTGAGGTGTCCGCCCCGCGCGCCTCGAGGCCGTCGATCTCCTCGAACAGGGCCTCCAGGTTCACCACCACGCCGTTGCCGATCACCGGCACGGCATTCGGGGAGAGGATCCCCGCAGGCAGCAGCTTCAGCTCGAACTTCTCGCCACTGACGACCACGGTGTGACCCGCGTTGTTGCCGCCGTTGGGCTTGACCACATAGTCGACTCGCGAGCCGAGCAGGTCCGTGGCCTTGCCCTTCCCCTCGTCCCCCCACTGGGCACCGACGATCACAATGGCTGGCATGTCGCTCCTTCAGGGGTCCCGCTGTTCCGCGCGGGACGTCTCGACGTCAATGCCGTCTCCTTGGGCCGACGACACCGACGGCAAGTCTACCAACGCTGGTCTGACAGACCCTCCCCCGATGTGAGGTCAGCGGCGATCGTCCGTTGGACGCTCACCGCCGTCGCCCTGGGTGAAGGGCAGCAGACTCGACCCATCCCCCATCTGCCCCTCAGCGATCACCCCGAGCTCGCCATCCTGCTGAAGGACCACCGCAGACACCCCCTCCAGGGACCCGCCGCCGGACTTGCGCACCGCGGTATGGACGTCCTCCTCCACCAGCTGATGACGGCGCATCGCCCGGCGTTGGAAGGAACCCTGGTAGTAGACGAGCACCGGCGGCGCATCCAGCAGCCCACGGACCCTCGGCGAGCGACCGCGCAACCAGGCCAGCACCCACTGCAGCAGGATCAGCAGAGCCAAGGTCAGCACGGTCTGAGCCAGCGGCACCTCCACCGCGGTCAGCGTGCGCCCGAAGGCGGAGCCGATGGTCACCGCCACGATGAAGTCCAGCGGCGTCATCGATGCCATCGTGCGCGGCCCTGAGATGCGCAGCATCACCAGCAGCGCCACGTAGCCGGCCACGACGGTCACCAGGGTGTGGATGATCGGCTCCCAGCCGTCCCAGTACTGCGAGATGTCCATGGGGCCAGCCTGGCAGGGCCCGCGCGATCGGTCCATAGCAGGACCAGTTCGCCACAGGGTCTGTCCTCAGAGGAGCGGCGCAGCCCTTCCCACGACGCGAGATCCGCGCTCAGTCTGCGGCATGAGCCTCTGCCGCCGTGGCGATGTCCCGGAGATCACGGCTCATCGCGGACCGCGTCACCAGGCGCCCCAGCGGCGCGGTGAGCGCAGCCGCCGCCCGCTGCATCTGCCCCGAGCCCACGGAGGCCCCATGGAAGGACATGCACAGCAGCGTCCCGCGGCCACGGGGCGCCAGGGTGAAAGCAGTCTCATAGCTCATGCCGTGGCTGGCCGCGGCGACTTGGAGGCGACGCTCAGGCTCACTGGCGACGATCTTCATCTCCTCACTGGCCTGGGTGCCCATCATCCGGCGTGTCTCCCGCCAGCGGGCGCCGACCTCGGCTCCCGTGCCCGCCAGACGCTCGATCCGCGTCACACCGCTGAGCACCTGGGCAGCACCGTCGAGGTCGGTGAGGACCCTCCAGACCTCGCCCACAGGGACATCGATCTGTCGGCACAGCTCGAGCTTCTCGTCCATGGAGACTCCTCAGGCACCGGGCGCCCGATACGGGCCGCCGTCGGATCCTGAGACTACACAGGGGGCAGGGTGCGGCGCTTCGCTGGACGGCCGTCGTCGGGCACTCAGCCGAGCCGACCGCCGGAAGCCTCCAGGTAGCAGGCCGCACACAGCGACTCGTACCAGACGTCCGTCCCATCGATGGCGACCTGGTCGCCGTCGAAGATGACCCGGTCCCCGGAGCGACGGGTGTTGAACACCGCTTTGGCGCCGCAGCGGCAGATGGTCTTCAGCTCCTCCAGCGAGTGGGCGATGTCCATCAGTCGGGCCGAGCCGGGGAAGGACCGGGTGCGGAAATCGGTGCGGATCCCATAGGCGAGCACCGGGACGCCGTCGAGCACGGCGATGCGCAGCAGGTCATCGATCTGCTCCTCGGTGAAGAACTGCGCCTCGTCCACCAGCAGGCAGGCCACCGGCTTCACTCCGTGGCGCAGGGCGCGGGTGTCAGCGGCGTCGACGCCGTCCAGCAGGGTGCCCGGGACGCCGCCTTCGGCATGCTGGCCGAACAGCTGGCGCAGGTTCGCTGCAGCGGGGACGAGGAAGTCCACCTGACGGGTCACCCCGAGCCGGGAGACGATCTCATCCGCACCCTTGGTGTCCAGCTTCGGCTTCGCCAGCAGCACACGCTGACCGCGCTCCTCATAGTTGTACGCCGCCTGGAGCAGACCGGTGGACTTGCCGGAGTTCATCGCTCCGTAGCGGAAATAGAGCTTGGCCACCCTGGTCCTCTCTCGACGCGCGTGCGGGCCCCGCTCATTGTAGAGGGCGGGGCCCGCACAGCCGGAGGGCTCCCCTCAGAGGCGCCAGCAGCTGTTGGCGGTGCTCCACCCGTTCAGGCTCAGCGTGGTGAACAGCGCCACCCCCGGCATCCCGGCCACGAAGCCGCCCACATGGGTCGGGGCGACATTCGACTCGAAGGCCACCCGAGCGCCCTCACCGCACCAGCGCTGGGCCAGACTGCGACCGGTGCGGTAGGGGATCACATCGTCGAGCAGGCTGTGGTTGACCTGCACCGGCACCTGCGGGGCGCGGCCCTCACCGATGCGCTGCTCCACGAGGGCGGAGAAGAACGGCTCATCCTGGATCAGCTCGGTGAAGCCCCGCCCGTCCACCGTCAGTGTGGAGGTGTCCACGAACATGTGGCTGATCAGCGCAGAGACCGTGCACTGACCTGAGGCCTGCTCCAGGCGAGCCAGCCCCTCCTCGTTGAGGAACTCCGCCGGGTCCAGACCCTCAGACTCCACCAGCCCGCCCAGTGCGAAGAGCAGGAAGGCGTTGTAGAGGCTGCTGTCGATCATGTCCGCCACCTCGAACAGGTCGGCAGGGACGGCCCCGGCCGCACCCGAGATCAGGTTCAGCTCCGGAGCGTGCTCATGGGCGATCTCCAGCGCCGCGGCGGAGGCGCCCCCGCCCTGCGAGTAGCCCCGGATGTGGACCGGGTTCTCCTCGCCCAGATCCACCCCCTCGGCCTGCTGGGCCGCCCGGGCGGCGTCGAGCACTGCGTGGGCCTGGTCCACCCGGTTCATATAGGTGTGGGCCCCTTCGGTGCCCAGCCCGATGTAGTCCGGCACGACGACGGCGTAGCCCGCCTCCAACGCCGCAGCGATGCCCACTCCCTCATATTCGGTGCCGGCGGCCAGCTGCCGGCTCGGCGCACACTGATCCCCGAGACCTTGGGTGCCAGGTGCATGGATCACCAGCGGCCGCTGCGTGTCCTGACCGCTCCGGGCAGGCTCCAGCACTGTGGCGACGGCGGCCCGGGCGCCGCCGTTGGAGTCGGTGGTGCGGTACATGATCCGGGTGACCTCGGCGTCATGCTCGATCAGCCCGACCGGGTCCAGGTAGAAGGTGCTCTCCTCCTGACGGATCAGGGCGCCGTCCTCGGCGGGGAGAGTGGCCGGAGTGGTGTAGAAGTCCGAATCTGTGGAGTCGGCCAGATCCTCGGTGGCCGCCGCATAGCGCAGATCCTCGGCAGTGAGCTCCTCGGAGGCCTCCAGAGCCTGCTCCGCCTCCTCCACGGAGACGTCATCCGGGACCTCCTCCGCGTGGAGGTCCTCCGGGGCTGCCGCGTCGGACTCGCGCTCCCGCAGGAGCTGCTCCAGCTCGCCCAGCTCCTCCTCCACCGCAGGTTCCTGGGATTCCTCCGGGGCGGCCGAGGCGGCCGGCACGGTCGAGAGCACCAGTGCCGCCGCGGAGACGGCGGCACCTGCTCCCAGGACCAGACGGCGAGAGCGCCTCTCACGCCGACGCCTCGGGAACCCTGAGGCCGGTGGTTCCACGGGTGCCTGGCTGCGGCTATCGCTGAGGTGGTGGTGGGGGCTGCGGGGCGTCTCGGGTTGCATCATCGGGCCTCTCTGTCAGTGGGTGATCTGGGGCGATCCACTGGTTACTCACCGGTGTGACTCATGGGTAACGAGTGATCCGAGTCACACCCTAATGGGAGGAGGGTGCGCTGGGAAGACCCCTGCGCTCTCCGGAGACCTGTCCCACCTCGTCGAGTGGGGGATTCACCACCGCTTACAGCAAGAATTCACGGGACAGGTGTCAGCGAATCCCCCACTCGACGAAAAAGGGGGAGGGTGAGCACGAAGCCCACCCTCCCCTTCGCGGCCCGGCGCCTCAGCCCTGCAGCGCGGCGATCTGCTCCCGCGCAGTGGGGTCACAGTCGTTCAGGAACGTCGAGATCCGGTGGACCTCCTCGGTCTCCCCGATGGCGGCCGCGGCCTGGCCCAGCGCGGCGAGGGCCCGGAGGAACCCGCGGTTGGGCTCATGGGACCACGGCACCGGCCCGGCTCCGCGCCAGCCGGAGCCGCGCAGCGCATCCAGCCCCCGGTGGTACCCCACCCGGGCGTAGGCGTACCCCTCCACGGTGTACCCCTGGGACAGCGCGTCCTCGGCCAGCAGCGCCCACACCAACGACGACGTCGGGTGCTGCGCTGCGAGATCCACAGGTTCCTGGCCATCCGCGAGGGACTCGGTGACCTCGGGCTCAGCCGGCAGCAGCGTGGGCTCCGGCTCCATCAGGTTGTGTCCGACGATGCTCATGGCCGCCATCCTACGCGGCTCCCCAGCCCTCACGCGCGGATGATCCCCCGCTCTGACGCCACCCGAACCGCCGCAGTCCGGTTGTCCGCTCCAAGCTTCTGGTAGATGTGCACCAGGTGCGTCTTCACCGTCGCCACGGAGATGAATAGCTGGCGAGCGATCTGCTGGTTGGACAGCCCCGTGGCCAGCAGCTCCAGCAGCTCCACCTCACGTGTGCTCAGTGAGATGTTCTCACCCCGCGTTCTGCCAATCAGCCGGGCGGCGACGGCGGGAGCCAGCGCCGTCAGCCCCGCCGCCGCATCGTGAACCGCGCGATGGATGTCTTCCGGAGCGGCGTCCTTGAGCATGTACCCGCTCGCCCCGGCCTCCACAGCGGCCAGGATGTCGGCTTCCGTGTCGTAGGTAGTCAGGATCAGCACCGGGAGACTTGGGCACTGCCGCCTCAACTGACGGGTCGCCGCGACGCCGTCCATGCCCTCCCCCATCTGAAGGTCCATCAGCACAAGGTCAGGCCCGCGCCCTTCCGTGACGAGCCGCGCGACGACGTCGAGGGCCGCTTTCCCGTCCGCGGCCTCAGCTACCACTCGGATCCTCGGATCTTCACTGAGCATCGCGCGCAGACCGGCCCGGACTACCGGGTGATCATCGACCAACACTGTGCTCAGACCGCCTCTGGGCTGAGCATCGCCCTCGGCACCGGGACCCTGCATCACTCCATCCATCGCTTCACCTCCCTTGGTTGCTCCTGAGCTCGCTGGGGCTCCTGCTCCAGGGGGATTCGGATGGACACCGCCGTGCCCGACCCGGGGGAAGACTCTACGTGAAGCTGGCCGCCCTGGGCCGCGACACGGTCACGCAGCGATCCGAGGCCGACGCCGGTGCCCGTGGGGCGCTCGGCGCCGGCCGCGGGACGCTCCCCGACCGCCTGCTGCTGATCGAAGCCGACGCCGTCGTCGACGACGTCTACGAGCAGTGCGTTCTGCAGGAACGTCAGAGTGACGGCCGCAGTGTCGGCCTGTGCATGCCGCAACACATTGGCGAGGCTCGCCTGCACCGCCCGCAGCACAAGAATCGCCTGGCCGCCCGCGACGGGGCGGGGTCCTCCGCTGACGCGCAGTCGGCACCGCAGCGCATGGCCCTGTGCGGCCGCCTGCGCCTCGATCTGTCGGCAGGCTCGGCGCAGCTCCTCGAGGAGTCCCGGATTTTGCTGCTCCCCGGACTGCAGCACGGCGACGAACCGTCGAGCCTCATCCAGGTTCTCCCCTGCAGTACGCACCACCGTGTTCAGCTGATCGCGGGCCTGCCCAACTGAGGCTGAGTCGAGGCTGGAGACCGCGGCCCGGCTGATCAGCACAATGCTCGCCAACCCCTGGGCAAGCGTGTCATGGATCTCACGGGCCAACCGCTCTCGCTCGACGAGTGCACCAGCCTCCCGCTGGGCGGCGACCAGCTGCTGGCGGGCTCGTTGAAGGTCCGCCATCGTCTCCCGCAGAGCCCGGTTCTCGCGATCCAAGATCCTGTAGGCCTGCGTCATCAGGCCGGCGCAGACTGCTCCGATGATCGGCCCGATCACCGTAGCGGGATGGTCTCCTCCGGGCTGGCTCCAGAGCGCGAGGACGACGGCAGCCGTGAGAGCGGCGACGGCGACGACGGCCCAACAGAGGCGCAGCAGGTGCAGGTGCAGGAAGAACAGCGGGAAGGCGACCCAGGCGAAGTCTGCGCTGACGGCCAGCAGTCCACCCCACAGGCCGGTGACCACGAAGAGCCACACCAACGTGCCGCCCTGCCCGACCGCTGAGGCGGTCCGCAGGGGTCCGCCACTCGGCGACGCGGACATCTTCGCCTCCGAGACGCGCCGTTCCACGAGCGTGCCGGCCAGGTAAACCGCCGCGAAAACCAGCGTCAGCGCAGCTCCTGTGACGCGGCCTGCGGAGGGGTGCGGACCGTCGAGCAGTCGGACGAGCCCGATGAGAAGGAGGACCGCCACGCTGGTGTGCAGACCCACGCGCAGGCTGCGCAGGATCACCACACCACGTCCCGCCCGTGGATGCTTGTCCGGCCTCAGCATCCCCCCATCGTATGCAAGCGAAGACACCAGGGCATCAACCGAACGGTTGACCGGCACCTCCACCGTTCAGATGCCGAGGCTCCACCACCCAGGCGATGGAGAACCCGCACTCGCGAAGGAGAGTGGAGGAAGAGACGGCGGATGCCCTCCGCCCCGACCTACCACCGAGGTCGGAACAACCCTGACGATGATCGGAGAACCTGATGTATCTGGCACTTCGCGAAGTCCGCTTCGCCCGCGGGCGCTTCGCACTGATGGGCACAGTGGTCGCCCTGATCACGCTGCTGCTGGTGATGCTCACTGGGCTGACCTCCGGACTGGCGCGACAGAACGTCGCCGCGATCGACTCGCTGCCGGCAGATCGGATCGCCTTCGGGGACGACGAGCGCGATCCCAGCTACACAGAGTCCTCCGTCGACGCTGAGCAGCTGGAGACGTGGCAGCAGGCCGAAGGCGTGTCCCACGCGGAGCCGCTGGGCATCAGCCAGACCACGGCTGAGGCGGGCAACGCCGCCTCAGTGGCGGTCATCGGCCTCGCCGAGGACTCCCAGATGGGGCCAGACGACGACGTGACACCGAGTGCGGATCAGACGGTGGTCTCCGAAGAGATCAGCGAGGACCTGGGGCTGAAGGTCGGCGATCCGGTGACGATCAACGGCCAGGAACTCACTGTCAGCGCCGTGACTCCGACCCAGTGGTACAGCCACACCCCGGTGATGTGGACCGCACTGACGCAGTGGCAGGAGCTCTCTCCTCGCGGCGATCCCAATGCCGTCGGCACCGTCCTGGCGATCACCGCACAGGACGACGCCTCCCCGACCGTCGATGAGCAGGCGGTGGATGACGCGGCCGGCACGTGGAGCATGACCCCCACAGAGAGCTTCGACGCGCTGGCGTCCTACTCCTCCGAGAACGGTTCGCTGACGCTGATGCAGGTCATGCTCTAT
Source organism: Nesterenkonia sp. HG001 (assembly GCF_034438835.1). Lineage (NCBI taxonomy): Bacteria > Bacillati > Actinomycetota > Actinomycetes > Micrococcales > Micrococcaceae > Nesterenkonia > Nesterenkonia sp. HG001. The sequence goes on from NZ_JAOSZD010000014.1 coordinate 11,475, forward strand.
CTGATCTCCGGGCTGGTGATCGCGGCGTTCCTCACCGTGTGGACCGTCCAGCGCACCCGGGACATCGCGGTGCTCAAAGCTCTCGGCGCCTCCACCGGCTATGTGCTGCGCGATGCTCTGGCGCAGGCCGCCGTGGTGCTCACTCTCGGTGCGAGCATCGGTGGTCTCGCCGGGTGGGCCGGCGGTCTCGCCGCCAGCGGGACGGCGCCTGTCGAACTCACCATGCTGACGAGTCTCGCACCCGCGGCCGGAGTCCTCCTCGCCGGGCTCGTCGCCGCCGTTCTCGCAGTCCGCCGGGTCACCCGGGTGGACCCCCTCCTCGCACTCGGCGGCAGCTGATCCGCGCCCGCACTGTCCATCACCCTTCCACCTCATAGGAGCACCCATGCCCACATCGCCACTCACCTCAGACCAGACGGCATCGGCCGTTCCCTCTGACACCAGCTCCCGCACCGTCCCTTCACACGCGCCGACGGCCCTCGAGCTGGACGGCGTGACCCTCACCTACCCGGACGGTACAGGGACGCTCACCGCTCTGGACCAGGTCTCGCTCCGCGTCGGCGCGGGTCAGATGCTCGCCCTCGTCGGTCCCTCCGGTTCCGGAAAGTCCAGTCTGCTCGCCGTCGCGGCCACTCTGGTCCAGCCTCAGCACGGCGTGGTGAGCATCGCCGGACGCGACGCCGCCCAGCTCAGCCGCCGATGTCGCGACCGGCTGCGGCGAGAAGAGATCGGCATGATCTTTCAGCAGCCCAACCTGCTGCCGTCACTGACGGCGCGCGAGCAGCTCATCATCGCGGAGGACATGAGGGGCGGTGCCCGTCGGTCGGCCGCAGCCAGGGCCGACGCCCTGTTGGAGGAGGTAGGCCTGACCGACGCCGCCGGACGGCGACCTCATGAGCTCTCGGGAGGAATGCGCCAGCGTGTCAACATCGCTCGCGCCCTGATCGGCTCACCCTCAGTGCTGCTGGTGGACGAACCGACGGCCGCCCTGGACCACGAGCGATCCCTGACCGTGGTGCAGCTGCTCGCGAGACTGACGGCCGAGCATCAAGTGGCCACCGTGATGGTCACCCACGACACCGAGTACGTGCCGGTGGCCGACGCCGTGGCCACGATGCGGGACGGCGCTCTGTCCCGCCCCGAACCGACCGACACCGGAGAGACTTCATGGAACTGACCCACACCATCCTGATCCTCGCCCACCTGCTCGGCCTCGCTGTGCTCATCGGCAGCCCGCTCGGCGCCCTACCGGGCGCGGGTGGAACCCACAGGCCAACCCTCGCCGTGGGGCTCCGTCGCCTGCTGCTCTCCGCTGCGACCTTGCAGCTCCTCACCGGGCTGGCGCTGACGGCGCTGCTCGAGATCGATGATGCGGCGTCAGTGGACCACACGAAGATCGCCGTGAAGCTGGGCCTGCTGCTCGTCGCGGGTGGACTCGCCGCCCACCTGAACCGGCGTCCGGGTCAGCCACACGTCCGCCTATGGTTCCTGAGCCTCATCTCTGCCGGAACCGCCGCCATCGCTGTGCTGTGGTGAAGGACCTCCGGAGGCTCTGTGCCAGGTTCCTCAGGTCGGAGGGGACTCGACCACAGGACGGCCACCGACACCATGGGCACGACCCGACGACGCCCGGGACTGTTTCTTCGGCGCCCCGTGGATGACCCGATGCCGGATCCAGGCGGAGATCTGATCGATGATGATCGTCACCACGATGATCACCACCAGGGTGATCCCGATGCGGTCCCAGGCACGGACGTTGAAGAGCGCCGACAGCAGCGAGCCGATGCCCCCTGCCCCCAGCACCCCGAGGATGGCCGAGGCCCGGATGTTGACCTCGAAGCGGTACAGCCAGATGGCGATCACCTCCGGCATCACCTGCGGCAGCACCGCCCAGCGGATCATCTGCAGCTTCGAGGCGCCCGAGGCCCGCGCGGACTCCAGCGGACCCGGATCCACGCCCTCGATCGCCTCGGAGATGAGCTTGGACAGCGTCCCGATCGAGCTCACTCCCAGCGCCAGCGCGCCCGCCAGCGGGCCCAGCCCGAAGATCGGCAGCATCACCGCGATCGCGAAGACGATCTCCGGGACCGCGCGGATCACCGAGAGAATGAAGCGGACCACCACATAGATGGGCAGCGGGGTCATGTTCCGCGCGGCCAGGAAACCCATGGGCAGGGAGAACAGCGCACCCACCACAGTGCCGATCCAGGCGATCTGCACCGACTCCAGCATGTCTGAGAAGGCGGTGCCCCAGGCTGCCTGCACCTCCGGGGTGAGCGGTTGGAACACGCCCTGCACCATCAGGGAGGAATAGGTCATGAAGTTCGCCGGGAACTCGGCCAACCGCGCGAAGTTCGCCCCCGTGGCGGAGACCGCGGCGATCACGAGGATCCCGAAGGCCAGCAGCCCCAGGTTCCAGCCCAGTTTGGAGGGCTTCACCGGGCGGCGGTCCAGGCGGTCCGGGGTGTGGCGCGGGGCAGATCCGGCCTGCGGGCCGCCGACCGGCCGCGACTGCCCGCCGGGTTCGATGGGCTCTGTCATGTCAGCCTCCGACGGATGGTCAGCGAGAGGTAGTCCACGGCCAGCACCACGACCACCAGGGCGATCATGATCGCGGAGATGTTCTCGTAGGCGAACCGGGAGAGCTGCACGCTGATCGTGGAGCCGATGCCTCCGGCACCGACGATTCCCAGCACCACCGAGGCGCGGATGTTCAGCTCGAAGACATAGAGGCTGTAGGACAGATAACCGGGCAGGATCTGCGGGACCACGGCGATCCGGTCACGCTGCAGGAGATTGGCCCCCGACGCGTCGGCCGCCTCGAGCGGGCCACGGTCCACGGCGTCGATGGTCTCACCGGTCAGCTTCGCGATGATGCCGATGTTGAACATCACCAACGCCATCACTCCGGCCATCGGCCCCGCTCCCCCGGCGGTGCCGCCGAGCAGCGCCACGAACAGCAGACCGTAGCCGATGTCCGGGATGGATCGGATCACCGAGTTCAGCGCCTTCACGAACTGCGAGACGCCCCGGTTCGGGCTCGAGACCGGCGAGGCCATCATCGCCAGGAACAGGCCGATGCAGCAGCCCACGGTGGTGGCCACCACCGCCATCGCGAGGGTGACCAGCCAGGCGTCGGAGACTCGCCAGATGAACCCCCAGTTGGGGTTCATGAAGCCCTGCAGCACCGGCTCGGCACGGCGCAGGTCCTCCCACAGCGGGGTCAGAGTGAAGCCGATGCCGGAGCCGCCCCACCAGGTGACGCCGATGACGGCCAGCGCCCCCAGCATCGGAAGCTCCCCGGTGCCCGTGCGCCAGCCGAGGGCCAGCACGCCCACCAGCACCAGCGCGCCGATGCCGGGGTACAGCGGCAGCCGGGTGAAGCCGAGGTCGAGCATCAGCGTGGAGGTCGAGGTCCAGCCGAAGAACAGCACCAGCAGCACGGCGACGGCGACGAGCCCCAGGTAGCCGGCAGCTCCGGGGCGCGGCTTCTCCGGCCGCCCGGCGCGGGAGCCGGGACTCGGCCGTCCCGGGGATGCGGAAGGGGCGGTGACGGTGCTCAACGGCCTGTACTCTCCACCGGGGAACCGTCCACGACGACGTCCTCGGCGGTGAGCGAGCGCTGGTAGACCGCCTCGATGGCGGCGTCGGTGGCCTCCTCCACCGGGCCGTCGAAGACGACCTCGCCGCCGCGCATGCCGATCACCCGATCCGCATAGCGCCGGGCCATGTCCAGATGGTGCAGGTTCACGATCGTGGTGATGCCCAGCTCCCGGTTGATCCGGCGCAGATCCTGCAGCACCTTGTGCGCGGTGGGCGGGTCCAGGGAGGCCACCGGCTCGTCAGCGAGGATCACCTCGGGGTCCTGGGCGAGCACCCGAGCGATGGCCACCCGCTGCTGCTGTCCGCCCGAGAGCGTCGAGGCCCGGACGTAGGCCTTCTCCACGATGCCCACCCGCTCCAGGGACCGGAAGGCGATCTCCTTGTCCTGCGGTTTGTACCAACCCAGCAGAGATCGCCAGGAGGAGGTCTGCGAGGACCGTCCGACCAGCACATTGGAGAGTACGGAGATGCGCGTGACGAGGTTGAAGGACTGGAAGATCATGCCCACCCGGGAACGCAGCCGCCGCAGCCCGCGCCGGGAGCCGGCGTCGACGACGTCGCCTCCTACGGTGAGGGTGCCCGAGGTGTAGGGCACCAGGCCGTTGATGGTGCGGATGAGGGTGGACTTGCCAGCACCGGAGAGTCCGACGATGACGACGAACTCTCCCTTCTCCACCGCGAGGCTCACGTTCTTCAGCCCCTGGAAGCCGCCGGGATAGACGACGTCGACGTTCTCGAATCTGATCATGGGATGTCCGGACGGAGGAGTCGGATGGGCTTACTCGTCGTCGCCGAAGTTGGCGGCCACCTCACGGGCGGCGTCGAGGGCATCGACGTTGGCCTCCACGAGGTCGTCGATCTCATAGACGTCGAAGAGGACCTCCTGACCCTCCTCCGACTCGGTCAGCGCCAGGAACCCGTCGGTGATCGCCTGCTTCTCCTCGTCGCTGAGGTGCGCGGCCAGCGCGATCCCGTCATTGGGGATGTCCTCGCTCCAGGCGAAGACCACCACTTCGTCTCCGACGTCCTCCTGCTCCTCGACGACGGACTCGCGGGCGTCGTCGAAGCTGACGCCCACGCTGATCTCACCGTTGTAGACGTTGAGCACGGAGTTCGGGTGGCCGCCGGCGAACTGCGCGTCGATGTCGCTGAACGGGTCGAAGCCGTTGAGGACCTCAAGCTGGGTGGCCGGGTAGTAGTAGCCGGAGGCGGATCCTTCATCCACGAAGGAGATGGTCTCGCCCTCTTCGATCAGCTCGAGGGCCTCTTCGCCGACAGGGCCCGATGAGGCAGTGTCGGTGCCGTTGCAGAAGAGCATCTCGTAGCCCTGACCCGTCTCGGCCATGACCGGCTCGTCGAGGCAGTAGGTGTCCGGGTCGTTGGTGAACCACTGGGTGACGTAGGTGTCGGAGCCATAGCGCACCGCCTGCAGCACGGCTTCGGCATCGGCCTGATCGATGGCCTGGACCAGGGCGATGGGGCCGAACATCCCGATGTCTGCCTGCTCGGTCTGCATGGCCGTGACCAGCCCGGCGTAGTTGTCGGTGATGTAGGGCTCGACCTCGCGGTCCAGCTCCTCGCTGAGCTGCTCGGCCAGTGCGTCGGCATCCTCGACGAGCTGGTCCATGTCCTGGGAGGGCACGAGACCGAGGACGAGGGCCTCCTCAGAGTCCCCACCGGCCTCGCCGGCGTCGCCGTCGTCATCGGAGTCGGCGACACAGCCGGCCAGGACGAGCGTCAGCACGCCGCCCAGCGCGAAAGTGGATGTGGTCTTCATGCGCATGAGTGGTTTTCCTCTTCGATCACGATGCAGGTGAAATGCCGGATCCGGCACAAGAAACTCATCCCCCGGTGCTGATTCCGACAGGCCCTTCACCCCGTGCCTGCGCTCGACCTCGCTGGATGAAATCCTGATGCGACCCTCATCCGAGCGGGGCGCGACCATGGTGCGGGGCGCGAACCTGACCTCACTCTAGAGCGCCCAGATGGGCCTCACAAGCCAGAACAATGCGGTTTGGCCAGCCGTCACACGGTGTTCACACACCGCGCGGCCTACTGTGAAGCCGGTCACGACATGAGGGTGATGGGCGTCTCGTGACCAGCGGGTAGGTATTCCTGCAGGTCAGCCGGGCACACCACCGTGGAGCTGACTCTCCTGGCCTGCCCAGCTGCCGATGGTGTCCATGGCGTCAGCGACGCGCCGGACTCGGTGATCCGGTTCTCCCAGGCCGGTGGCGAACCGGTCCAGCAGCAGGGTGGTGCCGCCGAGGGCGGCCACTGGGGCGAGGTCGTTGCGCCAGATGTCCCCCACCGAGAGCACCTGGTCAGCGGCGATCGGCCTCTCAGGACTGTCCACCGCGCAGGCGAGGCGCAGCGCCTCGGGCATGCCGAAGGGCTTACGGGCGTCGTTGATCACCGCATCGAAGGCCCCAGTGAGACCCAGCGCCTGGAGCCAGGGGGCGAAGACTCCGGCCGGAGAATTGGTCACCAGCACGACGACGGCGGTGCGGCGCACCTGCTCCAGGAGCTCGGCGAGTCCGTCCGGAGCATGGATGTCGGTGGACTCCAGCCCACGGGCGAGGAGGTCCTCGCGCCCCCCGAGGAACGCCTGCCCCGCCTCGACGTCACTGAGCCCCGCCTGCCGGGCGAGCAGCTGGACCAGCTGGTAGCCGTCCTGCACGGGCCAAGAGACGGGGTGGGCGCTGTGCGCCGTCCCGTCGGCGGCGAGCCGGTGGCCGGGCTCCTGCTCCACGCCGAGCGGGACACCGGACTCGTCGTAGGCGATCTCCTCGACGAGCAGGTCGTCGGCGGCGAAGGCGCGGGCGACGGCGTCGCGGACCAGTGGCTGCTGACCACGCTCGGTGAGCGTGGCGTCCACCCGGGCGGCATAGGCCAGCACCGGATCATCGCCGAGGCAGACGGTGCCGTCGAAGTCGAGGAGCAGCAGTCGGGTGCGGGGCGCGGAACCGGGGATCGTCACGCGCTCCAGCCTAGCCCGCGGCGGATGCGGGCACGCCGGACGCCGTGCCCGAGAGCGGACCGGGGCCGAGAGGAAGGTCGCCGTTCAGGCAGAATCGGGTGAGCGCCGCGACGTGGGCATCCACCGAGTCCAGCGCGGGGACCGGGGCCGAGGCCGGCGGGACGAGGATCCCGATCTCGGTGCAGCCCAGGACGACGGCATCGGCGCCGCGCTCACGAAGGTCACCCATGGCGGCGGCGAACTCCACCCGAGTGGAGTCGGTGAAGGTGCCTAGGGTGAGTTCGGAGAAGATGCGACGGTGCAGGAGGGCGCAGGTGTCGGGGTCCGGGACGAGGACGTCGATGCCGTGGGCCTCGAGCCGGGCCCGATAGAAGGTGTCGAGCATGGTGGGGGCGGTGCCGAGGACCCCGAGAGTGGTGGCGCCCTGCCGGTGAGCCTGGTCGGCGATCGCGTCACCGATGTGCAGCAGGGGAACCTCCACGGCGGCCTCCACCGCGGGGGCGACCTTGTGCATCAGGTTCGTGGCGATGGCCAGGACCTCGGCGCCCCCGGCCACAAGGCGTCGGGCGGAGTCGGCGAGCGCCTCCCCGGCGGCCGGCCAGTCCTCGGCGATCTGGAAGGCGCGGATCTCGGCGAAGTCCGCCGAGTCGATGAGCAGCGGGGCGCTGGAGTGCCCGCCCTTCGCGTGCGCGACGGCGGTGTTGATCCGGCGGTAGTACTGCTCGGTGGAGTGCCAGCTCATCCCGCCGAGCAGCCCGATCCTGTGCATGATGTGTGTCCTCTCTGGGGATGAGATACGTCGGAGTCTGCGCTGCGGACCCTGCGACCGCAGGTTCGCCCTTTGCCCCTCCCGGACCATCATGGAATCTATGATCTGCGGCCGGTAGACCCAGCTTCGATGCCCCCTGTCATAATCTGTGCTTATGGATGCTGCAGAGGTGGATCCTCCCCGGAACGCGGACGACGACGGCCTGCTCGCCCTCGACCCACCCCGCCGGGGTGAGGAGGAGAAGCTGGATCTCCGCAAGCTCCTGCTCTTCGAACGTGCCGTGGCCGCCGGAAGCCTCAGCGCCGCAGCCCACGAGCTCGGCTGGTCCCAGCCCGCGGTCTCCCAGCAGCTCTCTGCCCTGGAACGCTCGCTCGGCACCCGGCTGCTCACCCGCACCACCCGCGGCGTGGTCCCCACCCCAGCTGGGCGCATCATGCTCGGCCGCGCCGAGGCCATCCGCACCCAGGCCCGCGCCGCGCTGGAGGACCTGCGCTCGGCGGCGAGCACCACGGACCAGACCCTGCGCATCGCGGCCTTCCCCTCCCTGGTCGGCGGGGCGCTGGCCCAGTCGCTGGAGCAGCTCGCCTCCGGCGGCGGAGGCGGCTTCGAGGTCCTCGAACACGAGCCTCCCGAGGCCCTGGACCTGCTGCGCCGGGGCCGGGTCGACGTCGCCCTGATCTTCCGCCACGAAAACGGCGAACCGATCCCCTCCGGGCATCGCGCGGTCACCCTCGGTGTGGACCGACACCGGCTCGTCCTCCCCCGCCGCTGGGGGCTGGACCACGACATCCTCGAACTCGCCGACGCCGCCGACCTGCCGTGGGTGGCCGGCTGCCAGCGATGCACCCAGCACCTGACGCAGGTCTGCAGCGAGGCCGGCTTCACTCCGCGCATCCGTCACGTCACCGACGATCCCCAGGCCATCCAGGCGCTCGTCGCCCACGGGCTCGGCGTCGCACTCATCCCTCGGCTCGCGCTGCGAACCCCTGGGGCGGCCGGCTACGCCGACCGGATCGACGTCGTCGAGCTCCCCCACCTGGCCCCGCGCGAGATCACCGCCGTCCACCCGGAGAGCTGGACCGGCACCGCACGCCTGGACGAGCTCATCACCGCCCTGCGCCGCCGAATCTGAGCCGCCCAGCACCGCCGGCGTCAGACCCTCGGCACGCGCGAAGGCCCGCCACTCTCCGAGTGACGGGCCTTCATGCAGACCCGGAGGATCCCGGGACGCTCAGCGGATCAGGAGATAGTCCGACCGGCCGAGCCGAGGCGCTGGGAGGCCTCCACGATGCGGGCGGCCATGGACTCCTCGGCCTTGGCGCCCCAGACGCGCGGGTCATAGGTCTTCTTGTTCCCGACCTCGCCGTCGACCTTCAGGACGCCGTCGTAGTTGGAGAGCATGTGCCCGGCCACCGGACGAGTGAAGGCGTACTGGGTGTCCGTGTCGATGTTCATCTTGATCACGCCGTAGGAGACGGCGTCGGAGATCTCCTGCTCGGTGGAGCCGGAGCCGCCGTGGAAGACCAGATCGAACGGGTTCTCCTTGCCGTACTTCTTCGAGGTCTGCTCCTGGATGTCCTTCAGGATCTCCGGGCGCAGCTTCACGTTGCCGGGCTTGTAGACCCCGTGCACGTTCCCGAAGGTCAGCGCCGTGATGTAGCGGCCCTTCTCGCCCAGGCCCAGGGCCTCGACCGTGGCGGTGGCGTCCTCGATGGTGGAGTAGAGCTTCTCGTTGATCTCGTTCTCCACACCGTCCTCCTCGCCGCCGACGGCGCCGATCTCGACCTCGAGGATCTGCTTGGCAGCGGCTGAGCGGGGCAGGAGCTCAGCGGCGATGCGCAGGTTCTCCTCCAGGGTCTCCGCGGAGCCGTCCCACATGTGGGAGTTGAAGATCGGGTCGCGCCCGGCCTTCACCTCAGCCTCGGAGGCCTCCAGCAGCGGCAGGACGAAGCCGTCCAGCTTGTCCTTGGGGCAGTGGTCGGTGTGCAGGGCGATGTTCACCCCGTAGTTCTTCGCCACCTGCTTCGCGAAGGCCGCGAAGCCCAGCGAACCGGCGACCATGTCCTTGATGCTGGCGCCAGACCAGTAGGCGGCACCACCGGTGGAGACCTGGATGATGCCGTCGGACTCCGCCTCGGCGAAGCCGCGGATCGCCGCGTTCAGGGTCTGTGAGCTGGTCACGTTGACCGCGGGGAACGCGTAGCCGCCAGCCTTGGCGGCGTCGATCATCTCGTTGTACTTGTCCGGGGTTGCGATGGCCACAGGCGAACTCCTTCGAGTCGGGTGTCGGGAGAGGTCTCGCGGTCCATCCTAGCCGCGCGTCGGGCCCCGACGAGGCGGCGGTCACCCCTGTTCCTCCCGGTTTATCGCTTTACCCGCACCGGAAACCCCTGTGCCCGCTGCCAGGAGAGTGACTCCATGAGACCTTCTCTCGGCGCCCGCAGAGGCAGACTGGATAGAGTGAGATCCATGACACACCACTCTCCGGGACACGATTCATCCGCCGTGGAATTCACCGCGCCGATGACCAGGGGAGAGGCTGTGGCCCAGCGTCTGCGCCAGGAGATCCTCTCCGGCGAACTCCCGCCGGGGACGCCGATGCGCGACGCCGAGCTGGCCGCACGGCTGGGTGTGAGCATCACACCGGTGCGCGAATCGGTGGCCACGTTGATGGCCGAAGGTCTCATCGAGGCGCTGCCCAACAAGCGTCGCCGCGTGGCCGTGCTGACCCAGCGGCAGGCCGAAGAGCTCAGCGACCTCCTGGGCTTACTCCTGCTCGGGGCCCTGGAACGACTTCCCCTGAGCTCGCCCGAGCATTCCCCGGTCAGCGAGGTCTCCGCGGCGGCACGCCATATGGCCCGGGCCTGCCGCTCGGTCACGCGTGACGCGGCTGAACCCGCCTACCGCGCGTTCGCCACCACGCTGATCCGCGCCACCGGCCACACCGAACTCATCAGGATTGCCATCCCCACGCTGCGACGCACCCTGAGCATGTTCCGGCAGTATCCGGTGGAACCGCTGCTGCCCACCTGGGCGGAGGCGCTGGACGACGTCGTCCACCACCTGGACGCCATGGACGCCGCCGAGAGCCGGACCGCGGCCGAGGAGGCCCGCAGCGCCGCAGCGGCACGCTTCTCCCGACTCCTGGCCGACCTCCTGGACATCATCCGCACCGGCGAAGGCACTCCAGAGGGGCCCCACGCCGGCCCGGCCCAGCCCGCCGGCTGACACCGGGCACCCTGAGCCGGAGAGCTCTGACCCGCCGGTCAGAACGTGGCGACCAGCCCGACGAAGGCCGCCGTGCCCGCACCGACGCTCACCAGCGTGTTCCGCCCGCACCCCAGATGCACTCCCACGGTGACCGCCCCGGCCACCAGCGCATGCGGCAGGTGCTCCCACGACTCCCCCGCTGACTTCTGCAGCGTCACTCCGGCGAGGATCACCATCACCCCGGCGGGCATCCACCACCCCAGGGACCGCAGGAACACCGACTCACGCAGCGGGGCCAGCAGAGCGAAGGGCAGGGCGCGCAGCGTGAAGGTGACCGCAAAGACCACCCCCACGGCCATGAGGATGTAGCCGACCTCAGGCATGGAGGGCCTCCCTCTCACGAGGTGCCCGGGCGGCGAGCCTTCGGCCGAGACGCCGCCTCACCAGGTGGCGCACCACGAGTCCGCCGAGGAGACCGACCATCCCCAGCAGCAGGCCATGTTCCGGAACCAGGACCAAGGCCCCCGTGAAGCTCAGCCCACCCAAGAGCAGCGAGGGGACGTCGCCCCGCGTGCGGCAGCTGTCCAGCGTCAGCGTGATGAACAGGGCGCAGAGTGCGAACTCCAGCCCCTGGACCGGATGCGGCATGAGCTGGGCCACGGCGACGCCGGCCAGCCCGCCTCCCACCCAGTAGGAGTGGACGGCGATCTGCAGGGCCAGGAGGCTCCGCCCTGACCAGCGCCCTGGGTCCGAGGCCGTGACCGCATAGGCCTCGTCGACCAGGGCATGCATGGAGTAGGCCTTCCCCAGCGGCGAACGCACTGCGCGCAGCGGGAAGCTCACCGCATAGAAGGCATGGCGGAAGTTCACCAGCAGAGTGGTCAGCGCGATGGTCGCCAGCGGGGTCACCGAGGCGATCATCCCGACCAGGAGCAGCTCCAGGGACCCGGTGAAGACCACCGCGGAGAGCAGCGGCGCCACCCACCAGGGCAGTCCGGACTGCACCACCAGCATGCCGAAGGCCACCCCGATGGGAAAGAGACCCAGCCCGGCGGCGAGCGAGGCGCGCAGGCCCTGGGCGACCTCCCGGCGTCGTGCGTTCGGGCGCGCCCGGCGCAGACTCGAGCACTGTTGATTCTCCATGCCCTGATGATTTCAGGAATGTCCCAGAATATGGTGGCGAATACCCCAGGTTGACCCCTCAGACGTGCAACACTTGAGGTATGGACTCTCTTGACCACGCAATCATCGCAGAGCTCGAGGACAACGGGAGGATCTCGAACGTCGAGCTCGCCGAGAAGATCGGCCTCACCCCGGGGCCCTGCCTGCGACGGGTACAGCGGCTGGAGCACGACGGCGTCATCCTCGGCTACCGGGCCGAGATCAACCCCGCCGCCGTCGGCCGGAACTTCGAGGTGCTGCTGGATGTGGACCTCGAGGGCTTCCGGCGGCCCGTGGTGCTCGAGTTCGAGGAGACCATGGAGTCGTTCGACGAGGTCCTGGAGCTGCACAGGCTCTTCGGATCACCGGACTACCACGTGCGCATCGCCGTGGAGGGACTCGAGGCGTACGAGCGCTTCCTCACCGAGAAGGTCATGGCCATTCCCGGCATCGCGAACGTCAACTCCCGCTTCCCGATGAAGATCCTGAAATCCCTGCGCACCGGAGGCTGACCCCGGCCCCGGCCTGAGCAGCGGGTGATGGTCTCAGCGGGTGAGAATCTCAGCGGGTGATGGTCTCGGAGGCGGCCATCCGCCAGTTGACCGTCCCTGCCCCCAGCACCACCGCGGCTGCGAGCATCGGCGCCACCAGCGCGACCCCGGTTCCCAGGTGCTCGCCGATCTGACCGACCAGCGCCGAGGACGCCGACTGACCGACCACGATGCCCGTGGTCGCCACGGTCATCGCCGTGGCGGCTCGTCCGCGGGGGCTGCGCGCCGAGACCAGGCTGAACACCGTCACCAGAGTGGGGCCCAGGCCGATGCCGATCAGCCCCAGCACCGCGAGCATGCCGCCGAGACCGGTGACGAAGGGCAGCATGAGGGTGCCGGCCAACATCAGCGCGGCGAAGACCAGCCAGCGCGCCCGCAGCGAGAACCGCTCCGGGAAGAGCCCCGAGCCCAGCGCGAAGGCGGCCGACCCGATGCCCATGACCCCGTAGACCAGTCCGGCGCTCTCCCCCTGGCCGGCGTCGGACATGAAGGAGGTCAACGAGGTCAGCACCGCACCGAAGAACAATCCGATGCCCAGCGCCCCGACGAGCACGGTCAGCAGCGACCCGCGGAACAGGTCACGCACCGGGGCGGCGAGCGCGCGCTCGCCCTGGACCGGACGCACCGCCTGTACGCTGCGATGCAGGGCGAAGGAGGTCACGAAGACCAGGGTCAGCAGCGCCGCTCCCACCACAGGTGCGGCGGGGTTGATCATCGCGGCGAGGATGCCCACGATCATCGGACCGAAGACGAAGGTCACCTCGTCCGCCGCCGACTCATAGGCCATGGTGCGGCTCAGGGTCCGGTTCTGCCGGGCGATCGGAAGTCGCCGGAGAATGATCCCGACCAGTCGGGTACGAGACATCGGCGGGATCTGCGGGGTGGTCGCGCCGATGAGCAGTGCCGAGATCAGCACGGCATAGTCCGGCAGCGAGGAATAGGCGACCCAGGCCATGACCAGCAGCGTGACCGTGCTGGCCAGCCCGGCGCAGAGGATCACGACCCGCTGCCCCCACCGGTCCGCGGCGGCGCCGACGAGCGGGGCGCACAGCACCGCACCCAGCCCCACCATGGCGGAGGTCAGCCCGCCCAGCCCCAGCGAGCCACGGGCGGAGACCACCAGTGTCAGCACCCCGACGACGATCATCGCGTAGGGGAAACGCGCGATGAGCGCCACGGGGAAGTATGACGGGCCGGCCGCACGGAACAGGCTGGGGCCCTCGTCGTGGAGGCCCGGGCGGGGCTCGTTCTGGCGGTCGGATTCGAGAGTTGTCATCATCACGCACCTCCTGCAGCGCACTCACTGATGCAGTGCCGCCTTGGCGCGCTGCTCGACGAGCGCCACCAGGTAGATACACAACTTGACGGAAATTGCCGGACCGGACGGCGTGAGGCCGTCCAGGCCAGCAGGCCAGTCTACACGAGACGACGGCGGGCCGCAGAGTCGGGATACATGCCCGAGAGGAGCGCGCCCGCGGCGTCGCGTGGCTTCCCGATCCAAGGAAAATGGTGGCCGGAGAGCATCGGACTGGAGTTGACCTCAAGCACGCGCGGGGCGTCCCCTTCGCCGTCGCGGGGCAGCAGCATGTCGAGCCCCACCAGCCGGAGGCCCGGGATAGCCCGGACGACCTTCTCAGCCATGTCGACTTCCTCTGCAGTCAGGTCATCAGTGGCGTCCATGGCGTCGCCCCCACTGTGGATGTTCGAGTTCCGGCGGATCCAGACCCGCTGGCCCTCCGCAGGGACCATGCTCTCCGTGAACCCCTGCTCAGCCATCACCGACCGGCTGATGTCATCCAGCGGAACATCCCAATGCACCGGGTTCTCCAACACCGCACGGGCGATGTTCTTGTGCGCCACGAGGTCGGTCACCGTGTTCTCCCCATCACCGTCGACATGAGCCGGGATGCGTCGCGTGGCGGCCACCACCTTGCCGTGCACCAGGAGCACCCGGTGCTCTACACCGGGCACGAACTCCTCCACCAGCACGCCCTCCGCAGCTGCGCCGACGGCGCTGAACGCCTCGCGGAAGGCGGCGCTGTCACGAAGGTCAAGGTGGACCAGTTCGCCTTCACCTCCGTCGCTGGGCTTGATGACCACCGGCAGGCGGGGCTCGGCCCACTGCCAGGCCAGCTCAACATCCCGGGCTGAGAACACGGCGTTGTGCGGCGCCGGGACGTTGTAGGTGCGGAGCAGACGGCTCGCGACGTCCTTGTGCAACGTGCAGCGGCGGGCCAGCGAATTGTTGATGTTGGAGCGGGCGGCGTCGAACCAGATGCGCCGGCCCTTCCACCGCATGGTCAGTCTGCTCTTCTCATCCGGCGCGATCTCAATGTCCCGAGCGAGAGCTTCCTGGGCGATGAGCGCATTGGTCAGACCGTGGGCGATGCCCAGAGACTTCAGGTGCTTGCGAGTGGATGTGAGGTCCATGTGCTTCTTCCGGTCCGGCGTTCACAGGGCAACCCCACGGGTGGAGTGCCGTGGGGGTCTTCACTGACTCTACTGCCCCTCGTCCGCAGCGAAGTGGCGCTCAGGAGGCGGAGGAGGAGACCTGCACCTGGACCGGCACCGGGTTGCGGAAGATGTCCATCACCGGGCAGTGCTCGTCCACAGTCCGCTGCAGCTCCACATAGCGTTCCGAGCTCTCCGGGCCGGTGAGCGAGACGTTCAGCCGGACCTCGGAGAACCCAGGCCGGACCTCGTCGGCTCCTCCGAGGAGACCTCGGACGTCGAGGTCACCCTCAGCCTCGATGCTGATGTCCTCCAGCTCGATCCCCAGCTGCTGGGCGTAGAGCCGGTAGATCACGACCTGGCAGGAGATGAGCCCGGCCAGGGCGGCCTCCACCGGGCTGGTGCCGGCATCGTCGCCGGCGAGCGCGGCCGGCTCGTCGAGGACGAGCTCATGCCGCCCGGAGGTGATCCGAGTCGCGACCGATCCGATGCCCTCCCCACGGGTACGGAACACCAGCCCCGCTTGTGCCGGGTCCTGGTCGATGCGGCTGCTCCAGTCGCGTCCGGCCTTCTCCAGGCGCTGGGCGCGGTCCTGGGCCTCCTGCTGCGTGTCGGTGTCGATGCTGGCGTACTGAGTCATGCGCTGGCCTCTCGATCTGCCTCGCGCCGCATCCGCCGCGGCGCTCTCCTGACGCCGGCCGGGGACCCGGCGGCGTCGAATCCTCCCCTGGGGGCACCCCCGGTGCAGAGTGAGGGTTGCCGCCCCGCCGGCCAGGTCCGTAATGGCGGGTGCTCGCGATTCCTTCTCGAGCATCTCTGCCGCCGCTCCCCGGTGCAACGGTGACGTCACAGGGCGTCATCGGCCGCGGCCTCCGATGCATCGATTGGGCGATGTGATCGCTTTTGGACGCCGATTCGGGCCTCAGAAGCGTGCAAATCGCCCAATCGATGAAGTGGACGGGCTGGGGCACCTGGCGGCGGGCGGCGGAACTCGTCAGGTCCCCACGTAGGCGGCCAGGTGCTGCCCGGTCAGCGTGGCCCCGGCCCCACGAGCCGACTCCACCAGCTCCGCGGGAGTGCCTTCGAAGACCACCCGGCCGCCGTCGTGACCGGCCCCGGGGCCCAGATCGATGATCCAGTCCGCGTGGGCCATCACCGCCTGATGGTGCTCGATCACGATCACCGTGCGGCCGGCGTCCACCAGCCGGTCCAGCAGCCGCAGCAGCTGCTCCACATCGGCCAGGTGCAGCCCGGTGGTGGGCTCGTCCAGGATGAAGGTGCCGCCGTCGTCGCCCATGTGGACCGCCAGCTTGAGCCGCTGCCGCTCTCCTCCGGAGAGGGAGTTCAGCGGCTGCCCCACGGTCAGGTACCCCAGTCCGACGTCAGAGAGGCGCTGCAGGATCTTCCCCGCCGCGGGGATCCGGGACTCCCCCGCAGAGAAGAACTCCAGAGCCTCGTCCACGGAGAGGTACAGCACCTCGCTGATGTTCTTCCCGCCCAGGGTGAAGTCCAGCACCGCGGCCTGGAACCGGCGACCCTCGCACTCCTCGCAAGGTGTCTCCACCGTCTCCATCACGCCCAGCTCCGTGAAGACCACCCCGGCACCCTTGCAGGTGGGGCAGGCACCCTCGGAGTTCGCGCTGAACAGCGCCGGCTTGACCCCGTTGGCCTTCGCGAAGGCCTTCCGGATGGGGTCCAGCAGCCCTGTGTAGGTGGCCGGGTTGGAGCGTCGCGACCCCTTGATGCCGGCCTGGTCCACCACCACGACGCCGTCCAGCCCGGCGACGTTGCCATGGATCAGCGAGGTCTTCCCGGACCCGGCCACCCCGGTGACCACGGTGAGCACGCCGGTAGGGATGTCGACATCGACCCCGGTGAGGTTGTTCTGCCTCGCTCCGCGGACCTCGATGACGCCGTCACGCGTCCGCCCGGCCTCCTTGAGGCGGGCGCGGTCGTCGAAGTGATCCCCGGTCAGGGTCCCGGCGGTGCGCAGTCCGGCGAGATCGCCGGCATAGACCACCTCCCCGCCCCCGGATCCGGCCAATGGGCCGAGGTCGATGATGTGGTCCGCCACCGCGATCGTCTCGGGCTTGTGCTCCACCACCAGGACCGTGTTTCCCTTGTCCCGCAGGCGCAGCAGCAGGTCGTTCATCCGAGCGATGTCATGCGGGTGCAGCCCGATGGTGGGCTCGTCGAAGACGTAGGTGACATCGGTCAGCGCCGATCCCAGGTGTCGGATCATCTTGGTGCGCTGGGCCTCGCCCCCGGAGAGCGTGCCGGCGGGCCGATCCAGGCTCAGATAGCCCAGCCCGATCTCCACGAAGGAGTCCAGGGTCTCCCCCAGGGTGGTCAGCAGCGGACCGACGGAGGGCTCCTCGAGCCCGCGGACCCAGGCGGCGAGGTCAGAGATCTGCATGGCGCAGGCCTCGGCGATGCTGATCCCGGCGATCGTCGAGGAACGGGCCGTAGCAGTGAGCCGAGTGCCCTCGCACTCGGGGCAGGGGGTGAAGGTGACCACCCGGTCCACGAAACGGCGGATATGCGGCTGCATGGCCTCACGGTCCTTGGACAGCATCGACTTCCGGATCTTGGGTATCAGCCCCTCATAGGTGAGATTGATCCCCTCGACCTTGATCTTGATCGGCTCCTGACGGAGCAGGATCTCCTGCTCCTCCGCGGTGTACTCCCGGATCGGCTTGTCGAGATCGAGCCCGCTGCCGCGGAAGAGCCGTCCCTGCCAGCCGTCCATGCTGAACCCCGGAACCGTGAGCGCACCCTCGGAGAGTGACTTCGTGTCGTCATAGAGGGCGGTGAGGTCGAAGTCGCTGACCGTGCCCCTCCCCTCGCACGTCGGACACATCCCGCCGGTGATGGTGAAGTCCCGACGCTCCTTGACCTTCTTGCCGTCCTTCTCGAAAGTCACCGCCCCGGCGCCGCTGATCGAGGCCACGTTGAAGGAGAAGGCCTGTGGGGAGCCGATGTGCGGCTCCCCGAGTCGGCTGAACAGGATCCGCAGCATCGTGTTCGCGTCAGTGGCGGTGCCGACGGTGGACCGCGGATTCGCCCCCATGCGCTCCTGGTCCACGATGATCGCGGTGGTCAGCCCAGCGAGGTGGTCGACGTCAGGGCGTCCCTGGCTGGGCATGAAGCCCTGCAGGAACGCACTGTAGGTCTCGTTGATCATCCTGCGGGACTCGGCGGCGATCGTGCCGAAGACCAGCGAGCTCTTCCCGGAGCCGGAGACCCCGGTGAAGACGGTGAGCCGCCGTTTGGGGATCTCCACGCTGATGTCCCGCAGATTGTTCTCCCGGGCGCCGGTGACGCGGATGAGGTCATGGGCATCGGCGGGCGGGAGGCCGGCGTCGTCGTCGGTGCCGGCTGGGCGGGCGGCGGCTTCGCCGGCGCGGGAGGGCTGATCGGTGGAGGTCGACGTCGTCATGGGGTCTCCTGGGCAGTGGGGCACGAGCGAGCGGGGCGGAGGCGCCTCACAGCGCCCGCGAGGCAGGTGCCATGGAGTCTAGTGCGGGCCGGTGACGTCTCCGCCAGATCCGGGGGCCCGCCCCAGCGCAGTGTTGAGCCGGGCGGCCTGCCGCATCAGGTGGTTCCGCTCCGGAAGGCTCCCCGCCTTCTCCGCGGCCTCGGCGTACAGCCGGGCGGCACTCACCCGATCCCCGGCACGCTCATGCAGATGGGCAGCGGCGGCGGCATAGCGGGGAAGGGCGGCGTCCAGCTCCCCGAGCGCCTCCAGCCCGGCCCACGGATCGGCGGCCTCCCCCAGGGCGACCGCCCGATTGAGCCGAGCGATCGGGCTGTCCGTCAGCCGGACCAGTTCGTCGTACCACTCGACGATCTGGACCCAGTCGGTCTCCTCCACGCTCTGCGCGTCGGCGTGGAGCGCCGCGATCGCGGCCTGCGCCTGGAACTCGCCGAGCCGGTCCGCTGCGAGCGCCGCCTGCAGGATCGCCACCCCATGGGCGATCATCTCGGTGTCCCACAGGGACCGGTCCTGGTCGCGCAGCGGCACCAGAGCGCCGTCGGCGGTGGTGCGCGCCGGGCGTCGGGCGTGGTGGAGCAGCATCAGTGCCAGCAGCCCGTCGGCCTCCTCCGACTCGACGACGGCGGCGAGCTGCCGGGCCAGCCGGATGGCCTCGGCCGCGAGGTCGACGTCGCCGGAGTACCCCTCGTTGAAGACCAAGTACAGCACCCGCAGCACGTGGGTGACGTCTCCGGGCTGGTCGAACCGGACACCGGCGAGGGTGCGCTTGGCGCGGCTGATGCGCTGGGCCATCGTCGCCTCCGGCACCAGGTAGGCCGCGGCGATCTGCCGGGTGGTGAGTCCGCCGACGGCACGCAGCGTCAGTGCCACCGCCGAGGCCGGGGACAAGGCGGGGTGCGCGCACAGGAAGTACAGCTGGAGGGTGTCGTCACCGGCGCCCGCGCCGTCCACGGGCTGCTCCTCGCCGGCACGCCCTTCCCGGCGACGTCGCGCCTCCTCGGACCGGACGGCGTCCACGAAGCGACGCCATGCCGCCGTGATGAGCCACCCGGCCGGGTCCCGGGGCGGATCCTGTGCCCACACCCGGAGGGCCTCCACCAGGGCGTCCTGCACGGCGTCCTCGGCCGCTGCGAAGTCCGCCCCGCGGCGGACGAGGACACCGATGACCTGAGGGATCAGGCGTCGCAGCTGGCCCTCGTCCACCGGGCGTCACTCCGTGGCGTCAGGTGAGACCCCGTAGAAGGGCCGCACCTCCAGCCATTCATGGATGGGGTCTCCGCCGGCTCCGGGCGCGGCCGAGAGCTCACCGGCCAGCTCGAGAGCGCGCTGGTGGCTCTCGACGTCGATCACCATCCACCCGGCGATGAGGTCCTTGGTCTCCAGGAACGGCCCGTCGGTCACCGGTGGGCGGCCGGGGCCGTCATAGCGGACGAACAGGCCCTCGGGGGACAGAGCCTGGCTGTCGACGTACTCGCCGGTCTCCCGGAGACGGGCGGCGAAGTCCTCCATGTACTGGACGTGCGCTGTGACCTCCTCAGGCGCCCAGCGTTCCATCGGGACGTCGTTGGGCGGCGTCGGTGCGCCGCGGTAGTGCTTCAGCAGCAGATACTTGGCCATCATCTTTCCTCTCCTGGATCGGCGGCCTCTCTGGTCGCTCTCACCCATGGGTCGGAGCCGCAGCCGGATTCTCGACATCGTCGAGCTCGCTGTCACAGACGACGACGCCGTCTCGTCCTCCTCAGTGAATGCCGCCACCCCGGGCGGCGGCGACGAAAGGAGACTCCCATGGAGATCGTACTGTGGCTCGTGACCGGATTCCTGGCTCTCGGCTTCCTGGCCGGGGGTCTGGCGCTGATGGTGCTGCCTCGGGAGCGATATCGTGCCCTCGGCCGGAACCAGCACTGGGTGGACATGCTCGACGACGCCACACTGAAGGCCCTGGGGGCGCTGAAGATGCTGGCCGGCCTGGGGCTGGTGCTGCCTGCAGTCCTCGGGATCGCCGAATGGCTGGTGCCGACGGCAGCACTCGGGCTCATGATGTACATGACCGGCGCGACGGCGGTACGCACCGTGCGCCGCGAGTGGGGCTACGCTGTCGCCGACGTGGCCTTCATCCTGATGGCCGGCATCGTCGCCTGGGGCCGCACGTTCGGACCCGGGACCTACCTCGCCAGCTGAGTCCCGCGGACGGCTCCGGAGGCGCGGAACTCGCTGGGGGCACGTCCGTCCCGCCGGCGGAACCATGCGGTGAAATTGCTCGGGTCCTCGAAGCCCAGCTGCGTGCCGATCCGGTGCACCGGGTGGTCCGTCTGCACGAGGAGCCGTCTCGCCTCCAGCAGGAGACGTCCATCGATGATCTGCTTGGGGGTGGCGCCGCGAGCATCCCGTGTGGCGCGGGCGATGGTGCGCGGTGACCATCCCAGCGCACGGGCGTACTGGGCGACGTCGTGCCAGGCGGCGAAGCGCCGCTCCACCAGGGCGCGGAAGTCGCGGAACGCCTCCGGAACCTCGGCGGCGTCCTGATGGGCACGATGCCAGGACACCAGATGGAGCAGCAGGATCGAGAGCGCGTGACGCATCGCGGTCCGTCGCACGACGGGCGGCATCGTCGGGTCCGCGGCGAGGCGGCTGATCGTGGTCCTCAGGTCCACCAGGCGGGCGGGATCCACCTCCTCCGACGCCCAGTGATGAGGGCCCTCGGGAGAGTCTGCGGACGTGAGCGCGTCGGTGGCGAGGTCGAGCAGCCCGGCCGGGAAGATCAGCACCGTCCCCTCGATCTGTGTGGGATCGCTCCACTGCTGGACCTGTCCCGGACGGATCCACAGCACGGAACCGGCGCCCAGCTGGTGGGCCGTGAAGTCCACCGTGTGCAGGGTGGACCCCTGCTCGACGATCAGCAGCTGGTGGAAGCCCATCCGCTGGGGCCGGAGGAACAGCCCCGGGGCGGCCCGGCGAAGCAGATCCCGCACCGTGTAGACCTCCACCTCGCCCTCCTGGCCCTCCGGCGGGCGATAGGCGACGTCCTCGATGTCCTCGATGTCCTCGATGTCCTCGATGCCCCGGTGTCTCATATTCACCATGATATGACCGAATCTGACCGGGACCATGGCTGCATCCAGGAGTAGATTCACCAGAGTCAATTCCCTACACCGTCAGGAGCACCATGACACGCATCGCCGTCATCGGAGGAACCGGCCACGCCGGATCGCACATCGCCGCAGAGGCCCGCCTCCGGGGCCACCATGTCACCACCGTTTCGCGCCACCCCGCCCAGGGCCTGGCCGACCACGCCGTCGGGTCACTCCAGGACGAGACGCTGCTGAACCGCGTGGCCTCCACACACGACATCCTCGTGGTGGCCATCCCGGGCGCCGGCGATCCTCCGCTGGTGGATGTCATGCCCCAGGTCATGCGCGCCGCCGCGGCCCACGATGCCCGTGTCGGCGTCGTCGGCGGTGCCGCGAGCCTTCGCGTCTCCCCCGACGGCCCCCGGCTGCTGGACACCCCGGATTTCCCGCCGGAGTACCGCGCGGAGGCCACCGTCCACGCGTCCGTGCTGGAGACCATGCAGCAGGACACCTCCGGGGCTCGCTGGTTCTATCTCTCCCCGGCGGCCATGTTCGGCGCTCCCCTGAGCATCGCCTCCACCGGTGCGTACCGGACCTCCGGCGACGTCCTGCTCAGCGATGAGCAGGGGGTCTCCGAGATCAGCGGGGCTGACTACGCCCGGGCCTTCCTCGACGAGATCGAGCGGCCCTCCCACGAGAACACCCGCTTCCACGTGGCCCGCTGAGCCGAGCACCCTGGGAGCAGCCCGGACGGGCGGGGGCCAGCATGCCCGTGCGCTTCAGGCGCCGTGTGCAGCCCTCGCCCAGTCCAGGGCCAGGAGGAGATCGACCCGCACGCCGGCGTCGTCGAGATCCAGCTCGAGCACCCTGCCGGCGGTGGCGATCATCCGGCGGACCGAGTTCCTGTGCACCCGCAGCTCCCGGGCCGTCGCGTCCCAGCCGCCATGATGGGCCAGCCAGCACCGCAGCGTCCGCCGGCATTCGGCACTCCGCTCTGGGCCCAGCGCCTCCAGCGGAGCCAGCAACCGGGCGGAGAAGGCGGCGCGCGCCTCGGCCGGCACCACACCCTCCCAGGTGCTGACGCCGGGACGCCGGCCGTCGAGCTCCTCTGCGAGCAACGACCTCCCCCGCTGCCTCGCCAGGCCCAACATCCGCCCGGCATCCGCCAGCGCGGAGGCCACCTCGCTCGGCGGGCGGGGTGTGCTCACCCCGAGGACCCACCCCTCCTGCGCGCACACCTCCAGGAGCTCGGCAGAGGGAGGCTCGGACACCAGCGCACGGATCGAAGTCCCCTCCCCGTCCACCAACGGACTGGCGAGGAGTTGCCGCCACCGCCGGTGATCGCCCAACTGGCCACCCTCCGCTCCGGATGGAGCCTGCTGCTCCAAGGGTTCGGCGAGAACTGCCCGGAGACCATCGCCGGGGGCCAGCCCGAGCGCCTCGTGCAGCAGCTGAGGGATCTTCCTCCTGTGCGCCTCCGGCCCGGCCGAGGCTTCCTGGGGGCGCAGGTCGGCAGCTGCCAGCAGCGTCATTGTCAGGCGGTTCAGGGCCGAGCTCCGCAGGGTCGGGGCGGCGGCCCTGAGATCCAGCAGGTCTCCCGCCACCATGAGCAGCGTCAGGTCATCTCGACCGAGCCTGCCCTCGCGGATCAGGAGAAGGTGGTCCGGCGGGGCGGCGGGCTGGCCGCTGCCCCGGAGCCTGAGACGCGCGATCTCCGCCCGGCGTCCGTCCGGCGCCGTCGCCTCCACTGTGGAGAACGCCAGCCTCTGCCGGGAGGGGCCACGGTCGACGACGGCCCGGAGGTCCCGCTCCTCCACCCAGGTGGGCATCGTGCCGGCACTGATCACCTCACGCCCACGACGCCGCTGGGCCCCGTCCCGGGCGCCCTGGGCCAACCGTTCCAGGACCTCGCGCACCGGAGCGCCGCCCAGCACGGTTCGTGTCATACCGGCTCATCCCAATCGGGGGTGTAGAAGTTGGGGTCTGAAGCCGCCGGTCTCGAGCAGGCTTCGGGCGATGTAGTTGGTCAGGTTGCGGAACCCGAGTGCGGAGCCGCGCAGGTGTTCGAGCCGTCC
>NZ_JAOSZD010000015.1:0-25451 GCF_034438835.1 Nesterenkonia sp. HG001
GGACGGCTCGAACACCTGCGCGGCTCCGCACTCGGGTTCCGCAACCTGACCAACTACATCGCCCGAAGCCTGCTCGAGACCGGCGGCTTCAGACCCCAACTTCTACACCCCCGATTGGGATGAGCCGTTCTCGTCGATGTAGCCCTTAGCCAGCAGATCGCGTCCCAAAGGAGATACGAGTTCGCTGATGATGGAGTCCAAATTGCGTTCGTCGCCATCCTCGGTTGGCATGACGAGGTCCGTCCTGGCCATTAGTTCCGCCATAGTGGCCTTCATGACGAAGTCTTTAGTCTCCAGTGCCACCCGGGAATCGCGCTCAAGGCGGGCAACATCAGTGTCTACGGCGTCGTCCAGCCCATCCGTTCGATTCCCTACCAACGCGATCAACTCGTCGAACGACAGCTTCAAGCCGCCCTGCCCAGGTCGGAGGAGTTGCACGTCATCGCGGTTCTCGTACAACGACCTCCAGAAGTCACCCGATGTCAGGCTTGCCAGCTCGTAGTCGCCTGACTGATGTCGAAGGACCGACTTGCCGCCGCGACCTGTCGCCCGGGAGACGATCGGCAGTACCTCCTGCAGCCGCTCACCGGCTGCCTGAGCATGCTTGTCCCAGAGGGCTTTCGTCCTCACCCGGTTCTGCGCCGTCTTGCTGCGTACTGCCTGATGCCGAGTTTGATACTCGACCATCTTGTGGAAGGCCCGGTGCGCCTCGTCGATCTTACTTGTGCCGAGCCGGATGGCCTCGAAGTCTTCTAGGTGGAGATTCTTGTAAACCATCATCGCGAAAAGGCGGTCCGCGGTCAGCCCTTTAAGCCCATTCTCGCCGAGCACAGATGCGCGATAGATCTCGTACTCGTTTCGGATGTTGCGGATTACGCGCATGTCGGTCAGATGGGCGCCGACGAGATTCACCAATGCGGTGGACGGCTGGTGGTCCACTTCGGCGAACTCGGCCGCGAGCAGATCCCGTGCCGAACGATGGGTGAGGAACGGAACCATCGGCACTACCAAGTCGAAAAACTTCGTCCTGTTCGCCGAAGGCGCGGACTCCAACGCCGACGCATGAAGGGCCGAAGTCTTGGCATCCTCACCGTCGGATTCCGCGTCTACTTGCAGTTCCTCGAAGATGCTGTCCCGGACCGCGTAGACAAACTGAATCGGCCGTGACTTGATCTGCTCGGAGTTGTTCAAGACGGTGTTTAGCTCCCGCAGGGTCTCGAAGATGTGCGGGTCCTTGAACCGGTCTAAATCCTCAAAGATCGCGACCTTGGTCTTAGTCCGCTGAAAGAAGTAGACAATCTCGTCCAGGTACTCGTCGAAGTACGAATTTTCTTTTGCGCTCAGCTTGACCGCTGCTCCGCCGGCGGAGACGCTCTCGACTCGTATCCGGCTCTGAAGGACACGGAGGCCCAAGAACCACACCCCGCCCACGAACACGCCAAGGGCGCCGACAGCGGCCCATGCCACCCACGCATGACCTTCGACCACGCTCGCGGGTGCCACGTCCTCGATGCGATTGACCAGTCCAAGAAGAACGGCAACTACGAAGAATCCGACTGCTACGACACCGCCCCACATCAAGGCTGGCCAAGGTTTGAACGAGTCGATGCGAAAGTACCTCGACCCTGGCATGTCCGAAGGCGGCTTCCGATAGAGGAGCTGCTTGACGATCTCCTTCTGTATGAGGTTCGTCAAGGGCGCAAGCGATCCGTCTTGCTGAATGCGTGCCCGCTTCGTGTCATCGATGCCCAGGCTCGACAACGACAAGTTGACCCACTTGATCGTGCGTTCGTCTAAACCATCCTGGACACCAAGGATGACGCTGCTCTTGCCACTGCCGTAGTGACCCGCAAGAGCGATGTTCTTCGCGGCCGTTGTGGACTTGTCGGTCAGGACGTCGAGGAGGACGGCCGCGTTGCGCCCATGGAGGTCCTCTTCGTACGCGGGTCCCAGACTCCGAAGGACGGGCACGGCAGAACTCGGTGCTGGCTGCAGTGCCGGTCGATCAGATGACATAGGTGAAATTCTATGGCAGGTGCCCGACATGACTGCGGTTCCCGGGCATCTGAGCGACGCGGCGTCGAGGTCCTCGGCTTCGCCTGGCTAGACAGTCGAGCCTGAACTCAGCGCGGCGGCGCGTCCCTCCCGTCGATGTGCACCGGCCTCGCGGAGGCGGGCTCGGATGAGCCAAGCGACGCTGGCCGGGCCGAGCCAGAGCATCTTGAATCCGTTCCAGATCGTTAGCAGGACGACCAGGTGCAACCAGCCTGGCGCACCCCGATCGATGAGACCGGCGAGCCAGATGGCGGCCGTGAAGTACGGGACGGCCAGCAGCATCACTGCTGGTCCCCACTTCATGCCGCGCCTGGCCCGTATGGCGTCAGCGAGGATGTTGGTGGGCATGTAGCAGCGCAGGAAGTTCCGGGCGTGGAGGCTGACCACTATCAGGAGGCGGAGCATGTTCGGGTCCTCTCAATCGCACGTTTCACCTGAGGAGGCAGTGCGTTGAGAAGGGCCCGGAGTCGGGCCGACCGCGTGCGGCCGAGTGGTGAGGAAGAACCTGCCTCACTCCTACGATACGCCCGAGTTCTGACATCTTGAAGGCTCACAGGCGCGGGCCGATCGGGTCATGTCCGATTGGGCGCGGTCCCGGCCCGTCCTGCTGGGGCTTGGTGATGGCCCGTGCGCGGAAGAGAGCGGCATCGGCGCGGGCATGGTCGATCTTCTGCGCCGCGATCTCTGGTTCGGGGCCTAGAGGGCGGCTGCTGGTGATCTGATAGCGGTCGCGGTAGGCCGCCACCACTCTGGCATTGCGTCGCCACGCCTTCGCTTCTTTCTCGACCTCGGGTTCGGGGCCGAGCGAGGCAGTCCAGGGCTCTTGGTCGGTGAGGGCGCTGTCCAGGACGGTGGTGGAGCGGTGCTCGATGAGCTGGCGACGTTCATCCAGAGCGTGGCGCATGTCGTCGGCCATTGGCCCGTCGGCGGACGGGATCAGTCCTGCGATCAGTCGCGGTGCCTTGCGGGTGCGGCCGGACTTGGCGGGGCGTGCGGTGGCGCGGGCGAGGCGGTGGTGAAGGACGGAGGCGATGTCGTCGGCGTCTTCGAATCCTCGCGCGGCCACGAGCCGCGGGAACAAGGTGTCGAGGTCGTGATGGTTGGCCTCGGCGCGGCGGAGTTCAGCGGTGAGCGCCCCGAACGCCTCGGACTCGATCGCGGCCTCGACCTGTTCTGCGGTCAGGCCGGAGGATCGGATGAGGGTGGCCCAGCGGTCGCGTTGGGCAGCGGCAGCAATCGTCTCGTACTCGGCGGCGAGTTGGGCGATCGAGCCCCAGTGCTCCTGCTCGGCAGTGATGGTCTCGTGTGCAGACAGCTCGGCGCCCACGTGTTGCAGGACGCCATACAGGACGGACCGGCCAGAGGCGTGGGGGTTGTCGCCCGGATGCGGCTCGGCGTGCTCGTCGGGCCGGTCGAGGATCACGTAGGCGCGGTTGGCGTGCTTGCCGCGGGTCATCGCGACGTAGAAGTTCTCCCTCGTGCTCGTCGGCTCCACCAGGACGTGTGAGGTGTCGACGGTGACGCCCTGCGACCTATGGGCGGTGGCCGCGTAACCCAGATCAACATGGTCGGTCACGTAGGCGGCGGGGAGGACGATGGAGCCGCCGAACCGGCGGCCGGTCTTGCGGATGGTGACTGAGCCGTCGTCGCGAACGTCTTTGATGGTCCAGGTGTCGCCGTTGCGGACCCAGTCCTTGCCGTTGCGCAGGCGCCGGTCGTTACGGCGGGTGATGATCGTGTCCCCGACCCCCGCCGTGGTTCCGTCTGTGAGTTCTACCTCCCGGCCTGGCGCCAGGCTGCCGTCGAGGATCAGATCAGCACGGGCGCGCTGGTTCAGAGTGGTCACGTCATCGCGGGTCTCAGCGATCAACACCGACACCAAACCCCGCTCCCGGTCTGCGCGCCACGCCGCGTACGCAGCGTCGATCATCGCGTCGCCGTCGCCCTCTCGGATACGGTCGTAATCGAGGTAGGTGTCGATCACCTCGGTGCGACCGTGCCGCAGGCTCAGGGATGCGGTCTTCTCCCAGGCGTTGGTGAAGCGGTGCACGTCGACCAGCTCGGGCGCATCGTCCCGGTCGCCCACGAGCAGGCCGAAGGCGCCGCCGGCGTCCACCGATTGGAGCTGAGCGAAGTCGCCCACTAGCAGCACCTTCGCCCCCGCCCGTTCGGCCAGGCGCGTGATCCGGTCCAGTGACAGGGTGCCGGCGAGGGAAGCTTCGTCGATGATGACGAGCTGACCCGTTTGGAAGTCCTCGCCGTGGACGAGGTGGTTCTGCCACCACTTCGCCGTGTTCTCCGTGGCGATTCCCAGGTCGTCGGCGAGGACCTGCGCAGCCACCGCCGACGGCGCTAGCCCGACCACAGAGTCGGCGCCGTGCTCGGTCTCCCACGCCCTGCGCAGCGCATTCATGGCGGTGGTCTTCCCGGCGCCCGCCGGTCCCATCAGCACGTCGAGCATCCGGCCGGAGACGGCGATCTTTGGGAGTGCGTCGGCCTGATCCTCACCGAGCACCCGTCCCTCGGCATCGGGCCGGGCGGTGATCTTCTCCACCGTCGCCACGGGCACGGTGGGTCCGGTCGTGGTGCGGGAGCGGTCCAGCAGACGGTCCTCGGCGGCTAGCAGCAGTTCCGAGGAGAACACGGTCGAGTGCTTGGGGCGGAACACGCTAGTGCCGTCCACCCGCCGGAACGCGGCCGGGCTGGCGGCGAGGTCGGGTGGCGTCAACCGCAGCGACGCAGACTCCGCAACATCGGCGATCATCCCGACGACTGCCTCGCGGTCTTGCATGGTGGCGAAGCGCCAGCCCATCGTCTGCCGGGACGCCTCGGCCATCAGATTCCACCGCCGCCACGTAGACCGCTTCTCACCCACCACCCCAACCACGGCCTGGCCGAGGTCGGTGATCGCGTCCAGCGGCACGTCGTCGGCGCGCAGTACCAGCGGCTTATCGTTGCCGGTGACGGTGCGTGCCCAGCCGGCGGCGTCCTGCCCGAG
The DNA here is from genome assembly GCF_034438835.1 of Nesterenkonia sp. HG001. Lineage (NCBI taxonomy): Bacteria > Bacillati > Actinomycetota > Actinomycetes > Micrococcales > Micrococcaceae > Nesterenkonia > Nesterenkonia sp. HG001. The sequence continues at coordinate 5,054 of NZ_JAOSZD010000015.1, forward strand.
CACCTCGGTCGCTCGGGTGCGCCAGTCGTTGGTGAGGTCGGCCAGTGCCCGGACCTCCTTCTCCGGCCGCGTGGACAGGGTGGCTTGGGCGCGGAGCTTCATGATCGTCGCCGGAGACGGCCGCCGGCCACGCTTTCTCACATATTCGGCGATAAGGCGATCGGTCTCGGTGTCGATGTGCTTTGCGCGAGTCGAGAACTCGGCCACCAACTCCTCCGGCACGCTGCTGATCGCCCATGCCGGGTTGCGGTCCCGGCCCATGTCGCGGGCTTCCCACTCGACGCCGAAGGTGCGGGTCATGTGGTCGGCGAACACCGCCTCGTGCAGCTCAGACAGCGCGACCACCGCGGCATGCATCGGCCGCCCGTCCAAGCTCCGCCACTTCCCGTCCAGCACGGTCCGCACCTTGTTGCTGATGACGACGTGGGTGTGCAGATGGGGGTCGCCGGCGCGGGAGTCAAAGTGATCGAACGCCGTCGCCACCAACCCGGTGACGTCGACCTGCGCAACGGCCCCGTCGCCGGCGGTTGCACCGGAGCGGGTGGCTGCAACCTCGCGCTCCATGAACGCAACCACCTCCGCAACCGCCGCATGATGCGCCTCACCGATCAACGCCTGCGTCCCGGCGTCGGCGACCGCCCACAACGCCGAGGCCGACTTCGGAACCGAGAAGGTGAAGTCGAACCCAGCCACCGCCCGACGTCTGCCGCGTTCGGTCTCCTCGGCCTCGATCCGCGCGACCGCCTCACCCTTGGCGCCCGGACTCAGGTCCGCATCGAGGTCGGCGATGCGGGCCTCGATCCGCTCCGGCACGGACTTGTAGGCCGGGAACGCATGCCCGAGCAGCTCGCCGGTGATCGGGTCACGGCCCATGCCCATCAAGAGCTGGAGCTGAGCCTCCGACACCCGATCACCCACCGCGAGCTGACCCCCGCCGAGCGAGACGACCCCGGACCCGAGCCATTGGCCCGGTGGTGTGCCCGCCTCCGCGTAGTACCTCGTCAACGGGGTTGATAGCTGGCGGTCGCCGTCTGCGGCCACGACAGTGCGCAGCAGGTACTTGTAGCCATCGCCCGCGCTCATCACGCGCATCGAGACCGTCACCGCGCCACCGCCTTTCGGTAGGCAGGTGGGCGAGCGACGACGCGCAGGCGTCATCACCTTGGGGTGACATGGGGGACGGCCGCGTTACTGCTGGAAGGAGACTAGCGGGGTGTTGATCGGAGATCGGGGGCGATGCGGATTGCCGCCAGAATCTGTGCCGCGATCTGATCAGTCTGCTCCACGGTGAGTTCAGGAACGTCGCCGAAGTCGGTGCCTCCGCCGGTCAGAGTGCCAGCGATGTGAAAATGGAGGTGTGGAATGGCCTGGTGCGCTGCTGTGCCGTTGTTCTGCCAAACCGCGATTCCTGGGCGCTCGAACGCAGCGTCGATCGCTGCGGCGGCCCACGCGAGGGTGTCCATCATCGAATGACGCTCGTTGGGCTCGGATTCCAACAGGGTCGGGTAATGCCGCACCGGCAACACGAGCAGGTGTCCGATGCCGCGTTGTTCTCTTGTGACGAGCACAGCGATCAGATCGTCACGATAGAGAACCGTAAATGGACGCACCCCACTGAGGTAGTCGCAGAATGCGCAGGGCTCTTGCTCGGGGATGTCGAGGCTGCTCTCGCTGTCGTTCATCCGGCGACCAAGGATCGCAGGAACGCTTGGAACTCGGCGCGGTCGATCTTGCCGATCTCGTTCGGATGCACGACGAGGCGCAACTCCTTCGAGAACCGTCCGCGACGGGCGCGAAGGAGGAACGAGAACGCGATGAGCCTGACGGCGACCTCGGCCGTCAGCTCAGGGATACGGGACTGCCCCTGGCCGAGCAGCGGCACGCAGATCGGCTCTCCGTTGCCGTTGCGATCAACGGCATCCCACACACTGTCGAGGCTGTCCAGGATTCCTCGGATCGTACCCTGGGCGCGGTTGTGTTCGTCCATGCAGGTGTAGGCGACGCAGTAGTAGCGCGTCGTGCCCTCTCCGTTGAGGACAGCGACGGTCCCGACTGGATAGACGTCTTCCTTGCCGGGCTTCGTGATACTGCCCACTGGTCCGACACCTGTCAGCGCGGATGCGAGTTCGGCATCAAGTCGCGTCTGTGATCCACCGTAGATCCTATGAAGCAGGTTGCCTTGAACGCTACCGTTTTCAATGATGCCTGGCTCTGTGTCGAACGTAGTCGTCATCCCGACGAGGGCTGATGCCTTCTGCTCGAACAGGTCGCCCTCAACCAAGCGGATGCTGATGCTCTCCGAGGGAAAACTTTGCTCAGGGTCTTTTTGTCGCAGGGAGAACAACGCCCACCCCACGGCAAGGGCTCCAGCGACGGCTAGAAGCCACCACTGACCGTTCAGAAGATCGGGCGCGAAGAGCGCGAGGGCGCCGGCCACAACAGCCAACGCACCCAGGGCTTCCAAGAAGCGCCGGGCAAATCTCCCGGTGTACCGTCGTAGTGACCGCTTGTGGCGCACTACTTGTTCAGCCCCAGGCTCTCGTAAACGGACTCGTTGTAGTGGTATGGGCCGGTCTTGTCTGAGCTATTGAAGTCAGACACGTAGTTGTCCAGCGCGTACTTGATGATCGTCGGCCCGAACGACACGGACATCGTGAAGTAGTCCTTGTCAGCGAAGGGGGCAGGAATGTTGGTACCGCTCTTGCCGCGCCGGGCTCCGTCGAGATTAGCGACGACAACAGGAAGGCCAAGGGAGATGATCGCTCCGACCTCGTAGGCGAGGAACGAGGAGCCATCGCCTCCCTTGCGTCGGGCGGCAGGACTGCCAAGCAGCACGACCTGCTTCGTGTTGTTCAGACGCTCCCGCAGTCGCCGTTTGATCGTCTCAGGCGTACTCGTGTCACGCGCCTCGTAGATGTCGTGTGCGTTAGTGAAGTCGAATTCGATGTTCTTGTTCGCTCGCCAAGCCGTCATGAGCCGGTAGTTGTGGATGTCTTCGCTGGCGAAGGCGACATAGGTCTTGTTGCGGTAGCTCATCGTCGGGCTCCTGGATCGTGTCGTCGCTGAGGATCGACGGAAACCCGGACCCTAGACCCGATTCTAGCGTCGAACGGCGACGACCTCGTGCTTCTAGGCGCCTCTCCCAGAGACGCCCAGCGCGCGCGGGCGGCGCCCTCGCTTCGTCGCCGCGGACACTCCCGAGGGCACGCTGTCAGCCGCGCGACCTCGACCTGCAAGAGGCGTGGCGGCTCCATAGTGGTGGTGATTCAGGAACGACCTGGCGATCGTCGCTGACCGCTTGTCGTACTTCCAGGTGGCAGTCGCCTGGATCGGCTTCGATGGTGGCTCGCGGGGATCGCGCATCCGGCAGGTGGAGTGGCGACGACCTGACCGACATCCGGATCGAGGCTGCCCGGGTGTGCCGCAAGTGCGACCGCACTACTCCGACTCGCTACCGGCAGCACCGGCGGCAGAATGCCGCGTGATATCTGCATTCGCGGACCCTTCACTGATCGCTGATAGGATCGCGGTGTGAGTTGGCAGCAGCGATTTCTTGACCCCCGGCCGGGAGACGGCCGCGGGGTCTTCCACGTGCGCCTGTAGCTCGCTGGGTCTCCGCGGGCGCGGCCGGGGGGAGTTCTTCATCCTTCACTGGCCCAGCACCCTTCAGGAGACCCGCTCATGGCTTCCGCCGAATATCTCAGCCCTGTCCAACTCCAGCGCGCTCTCACCCTGCGCGATCTGACTGACCCGGCCCAAGGCGATCACGCGATCCAAACACTGCCCTCTACGGTCGTCGACGCGCTGCAAGGCACATGGCTGAACACGGTCCGATACGTCCGCAATCCACCGGCCGTCGCCGTCCGCGAGAACTACGACCGACTCGGCTACGACCCTGAAGACGTCACACGCGCCCGCCGCTACACCCGCTACATAAGCCCCACGGTGATGCTGCGCAGCCACACCAGCGCGGAGCTCCCCAAGGCCCTGGAGCAGTATGCCGACCGAACCGGAATCGACGAGCTGATCGTCGTACCCGGGCTGGTCTATCGCCGCGATGTCGTTGATCGAAGCCACGTAGGCGAGCCACATCAAGTGGACCTCTGGCGCATCCGAGACACCCCTGACGTCAGTGACGAGGACATGCTCGACATGATCGCGTGCATCGTGCAGTCCGTCCTTCCAGGAGCGGAGTGGCAGGTCACCGACGCGGTTCACCCGTACACGGTCGGCGGACGGCAGATCGACGTACTGCTCGACGGTGAGTGGCTGGAACTGGCCGAATGCGGTCGCATCCATCCTGAGGTACTGCGCAGCTCTGGCTTGGACCCACAGCGATGGTCAGGGTTGGCACTGGGGTTGGGGCTGGAGCGAGCGCTCATGTTGCGCAAGTCCATCCCTGACATCCGCTACCTACGCGCCCGCGATCCCCGCATCGCCGTCCAGATGCTCACGCTGGAACCGTGGCAACACGTCTCGCCACTGCCACCGGCACGGAGAGATATCTCTGTAGTCGTTGACGATGAGGAGGACGAAGAGACTCTCGGCGACCTCATCCGCGTCGCGCTGGCGGAAGACGCAGAAGTGATCGAAGCCGTCGATCTCCTGGATAGCACGCCCCACGAGGCGTTACCGGACGGCGCCCGGAGGCGCCTCGAAACCCGACCCGGTCAGAGCAACATGCTCCTGCGAATCATTTTGAGACCGATCGACCGGACCCTGACGTCGCAGGAGGCCAACACGATTCGCAATGCGATCTACCGGGCCGTGCACCAAGGACCGGTCATGGAACTCATCTGATTCTGACTCTTCTGGCGCGCCCCGTCTGAATAACGGCCGGTGTCGATGCAAGTCACGAGCACTACAGATGACAGGTACCTCCTGCGCACGGTCGCGGCCAGCGACGGCGATCGGCCCTCTCGTCGCCATGGAGGCGCGAAGACACCTTAGTTCGTTTGCAATGGGCTATCGGAGCGTTGTGACGTGGGTGCGTTACACCGGTGCTCCGATGGCTTGTGAAAGAACGCGGTGGACGTAGTCGATGTCGGCGGGGATGTTGTCGATGAGGATCGCGGTGCACAGGCCGTCGGAGGCGGCGACGAGCGTGGCGATGGCCTGCGGGTCGTCGGTGAGGGTCGAGGCGAGTTCGGCAACGTTCTCGCGCCAGTGCCGGGCTACCGGTGCCAGGGCAGGCCTGCGGGCGGCCAGCGTCGATAGTTCGCGTTCGGCCAAGGCTCGTTCGCGCCCTGGGCCGCCAGAGTTGACGATCAGCTTGGCCAGGCCGTGCAGCTTGTCACCGGGGGCGTCGATGATCTGGCGGATGTGCGCTGTGTAGGCGTCGGCCACGCTGGACAGTGCAGCGACGAGGAGATCGTCGAGGGTGGCGAAGTAGTAAGTGCTCAGACTGGTGGTGATGCCGGCCTGTTTGGCGACGGTCCGGTGGGTGACGCCTGCCGCACCGTCACGGGTGACGACAGCGAGGGTGGCATCGATGATCTCAGCGCGGCGCTTGTTGCCCCGGGCACGTCGTCCATCGATGGGGTGTTCATCGCCGTCGCTCACTGGTCCCTCCTCTGGTTTCCAGGGTAATCGAGTCCGTCACCGACGGTCGGCTTCGACATCCTGATCTTCACCGAGTGGACGGACATGGCGCAGGGCCACCAGACACAGGACAGTCGCTACGATGATGGCGCCGCCGGCCACTGCCGAGGCGATGTTCACTCCGGTGGTGAACGCTTCCTGCGCCGCTTGCACGACCTCGGCTGGGATCTGGTCGGCGACCGAGAGTGCACCCGAGAGGCTGCCGGTAAGGCTCTCGGCGATCTCGGGTGAGGTGTCTGCGGGAGCGCTCATGCGGGCGGTGTAGAGAGCGGTGCTGAGGCTACCGAGCAGCGCCACGCCGACGGCGATGCCAAGCTCTTGGACAGTCTCGGACATTGCGGCAGCCGATCCAGACTTCGCCGCCGGTGCGGCGCCGACAACGATGTCGGTGCCCAGCGCGGCGATCGCGCCGAGGCCGAGGTAGACGAACGCGAATCCGACCACCACGGCTACGGTGTCGCCGGTACCGGCCGTTGCCAGCAGCGCATAGCCGATCACCGACAGGCCCAGCGTGGCCGACATCACTAGGCCCGGTCGTACATGCCGGGCAACCAAGGGTGCACCGATAGCGGCGGCGAACATGGCCAAGGCCGGGGGTCCCATCCACAGACCCGCGGTGAAAGGGGTGAGGCCCTCGACGAGCTGGAGATACTGAGTGACCAGATACATGGTGCCGCCCACCCCGATGAGCCCGATCAGCAGCACGGCCAGTGCCGCGGAGAAGGCTCGGTTGGTGAACAACGTGACGTCCAACAACGGCGAAGCCAGACGTCGTTGCCGGCGCACGAACAGCACACTCGCGGCCGCACCGACGGCGACGAGGATCGCTGTGCTCGCATCCACGCCGTAGGAGGCGGCATGCTTGACGGCGTAGATGCCCGGCAGGATCGCGGCCAGGGACAGGGCGACACTGGCCAGGTCCAGTCGCCCGGCCTGGGGGTCGGCGTACTCGGGCAGCACGATCTTCGCGCCGACCAGGACGACGATCGCGATGGGGACCGCGAGCAGGAACGCCGCGCCCCACCAGAACGCATCGACCAGCGCACCACCGACCACGGGGCCGGCCGCCATCCCCAGGGCGAACATCGTGGCCCACACACCGATCGCGACCGCGCGTTGACGCACGTCGGCGAACATGTTGGAGATCAGCGACAGGGTCGAGGGCATCAGCGTGGCGCCGGCGATCCCGAGCAGGGCGCGTGCCAGGATCAGCAGCTCGGCGCTGGGAGCAAACGCCGCGAAGACCGACGCGATCGCGAACGCCGTCATGCCGATCAGGAGCAGGCGGCGCCTGCCGATGCGGTCGCCCAGTGTCCCCATGGTGATGAGAAGCCCGGCAATGAAGAAGCCGTAGGCGTCCATGATCCACAGCGTTTGGGTGGCCGAGGGGTCGAGCGCCGCAGACATGCTCGGCAGCACCAGATACAGCGCAGTCACATCCAGGCCCAGTAGCACGGTCGGCAGCGCCAACAGGGCCAGGCCCGCCCACTCGCGCGCTCCCGCCCGTCGGGTTGCAACCTCTGACATGACAGCCTCCTCTGAAGTAGGTACTTGAACGATAGTACAAGTAGAACTATCGTTCAAGCATGTGGGGAGAGCAGTCGCGAGAGCACCGACGCACCCCCGCCCGTGCAGGAGCGCGCCGGTGGATGTGCGGCGCGTAGCGCGATCCTCTGAGCGGCCGGCCGAGAGCTTCTCGCCGATCCTCGCCCGCTCAGGCACGATTCATCGCCCGATCGCTCCGGTCGCGTATGACTGTGTGAAGTTGATCTTCGTTCGGCACGGCTCGGCGATCCTGCTCAGCGAGTTCGGCGAAAAGCCCGTCACGGCTGGTGACGTCGTCGCACTCGGGGCGAACACGCTGTGCGGGAGCGAGCCCGAGGACTCGATCACGGTCACCACGTTGTACCTGGACCGCGATTACGTCGTGGACCAGGTGTTCTGGCAGCACGCAGCCCTGCTGGCCGACCGGCTGGATGCTCAAGACCTCGCCGACGAGTTGTACTCCGAACCGGCCCAGATACTCCACCTCGGCGAGGACCGCTCCGGCATGCTGATGCCGTGGCTGGACGAGATGGTCGCGCTCAGCGTCGACGGACCGTCACCGAAGAAGTTCTATCGCCTCCAGGCGCTGCTGTTCGCTGTCCTCGACGTGATCACTCCCTACGTCAGGACCACCGACGCGAGGCGGACGCCGACGCAGCGCAGGGCCATGCTGCCCGGTCTGCCCCTCTGCCGTCACTTCTCACCGTTGCGGACTGAGGTCCGCACATCAGTCGAGCTTCTACGCAGCGGCCCCGAACAGCGGTGGACTCTCCAGGAGCTAGCCACCGCGGTGCACCTGTCGCCATCACAGCTCGGACGGCTGTTTGTCGATGCTTATGGGAAGACACCGATGACCTACCTGTCGACGCTGCGTGCCGAACGATTGGCCCGGTTGCTGCGCGAGACCGATCTTCCCGTCGAGGCAGCAATGCGTCAGGTCGGCTGGTACAGCCGGGGCCACGCCGCCCGCATGTTCCGCCAGGCAGTCGGTGTGACCCCGAACCGTTATCGGCAACTCAGCCGACAGAGGACAAAGCCCTGAGCCGCGATACGGATCGCCGCATCCGCGATACGAGTATCCGCATCATCGCCGGTCTGTGAACCAGGGGCGGCTTACGGGCTGGTAGTCCGGTGGGGACTCGTCGGGTTCACCGCCGTGCCTGTCGGTCACATCGCTCGTTCCGTTGGTCGCTGATCGAGGACATCTTCGACGCTGGGGACGCTACGCCGACGCCATCGCAAGATGGGAACACATCACCGGACGAGACGCCCCGGCACCAGCCCTCCTGAACGACGACATTGGACCACGGCCAGCACCGGAGTTCGTGGAGTGGCTCATGGGACTCCCCGCCGGCTGGGTCACCGACTCTGGACACAGGCTCACCCCGAATCAGCAGATCGCGGCGCTCGGCAATGGAGTGCTGCCGTTGCAGGCAGCGGCGGCGCTCACCTCTAGCAGTTGACACTCCTGGCGAACGGTGCTGCCAGTCGGCCGTCACCACCTGTAGGTAGCCGCCCACACAAGGGTTGGCGATAGGTTGCGATGCAAAATCCGCCGTCTGTGGCCTGGTACGCTGGACTCGTGAGTTCTCCCGAAGCAAGCAGAGTGGGGCTATCGGTCCGCCGGTAGCCCGAGATGCTGTAGTTCCTTCCTGATTCCCAGCGCGCGCCCTGTCGGGCGGCGCTGTTCTTTGTGAATCCTCACGCATCCGAAGCGCCTGCGGTGCCGACCGCGCCGTTCACTCTCGTCATCTCTTGCTTCGGAAGGCATTTTCATGCCCATTGTGTTGTACATCCTTGCCCTCGCTGTGTTCGCGCAGGGCACCTCTGAGTTCGTCCTGGCCGGTCTGCTGCCCGGCATCGCCGGCGACCTCGATATCTCGCTCGCGCAGGCCGGTCTGCTGACCTCGGCCTTCGCGGTCGGCATGGCGCTGGGAGCGCCTGTCATGGCCGCGGTCGGTCGCAAACTCTCACCGCGCTGGACCATGAGCGGGTTTCTGGCCCTGTTCATCCTCGCGCACGTCATCGGCGCCACGGCGGAGAGCTTCGGGCTCCTGTTCGCCACCCGGGTCGTGGCGGCGCTGGCGAACGCGGGTTTCCTCGCGGTCGCCCTCTCCACGGTCACGCACCTCGTCCCGGCTCACTCCCGTGCCCGTGCGCTGGCGGTGATCCTCGGTGGCACGACGCTGGCCCTGATCGCCGGTGTCCCGGCGGGAGCATTGGTCGGCAACGCCCTGGGCTGGCGGGCCACCTTGTGGGCGATCGCCCTTGTCTCGGTGCCGGCGCTGATCGCGGTGCTCATCGCCACCCCGACACGCGCGGCGCAGACAGACCACGCTGTGGCGCGACGGTCTCTGACCGGTGAGTTGCGGACGTTGCGGCTGCGGCCGGTCCAGCTGAACATCGTCATGGGGGTCCTGGTCAACGCGGCCACGTTCTGCTCCTTCACCTACCTCGCCGTCATCGCCGGCACACGAGCCGGGGTCAGCGAAGCCCTGGTGCCTCTGTTGCTGGGGGTGTTCGGTCTCGGCGCGTTCTGCGGTGTGACTGCGGCAGGTCGGCTCGCGGACCGGAGCTGGCGCCAGGTGATCCGAGTGACCGGCCCGCTGCTGGTGCTCGGCTGGGTGCTGCTGACGGTGATGGTCGATAGCCAGCCGGTGCTGTGGGTGCTGGCGCTGCTCCTCGGGGCGCTCTCCTTCGCGCTGGGCAGCACGCTGATCGGCCGGATCATGGCAACCGCGGGCGACGCGCCGTCCATGAGCGGGTCGTTCGCCACGGTCGCGATGAACCTCGGCGCGGTCATCGGGCCGATCGCCGGCGGGGTGGCCATCGAGCTGGTCGGCGTGCGCGGTCCGCTCGCGGTCAGCGCGCTCCTGGTGCTTGGCGCCGTCGGCCTCGGGTGGGCGATGGGACGCGCCCGTGCAGATCGGCCGCGGACGACAGTGCCCGTGGCCTGAGCGGACACGCTGGTTGCGGCCCGACCTGAAATGTGCATCCGGCGGTGGGCCTGACAAGGCTCGGACCCACCGCCGGGGCCAGCCAGCTCAGTCGCTGTCGTGGACGACGCGTGTCCGCGGGCGGCAAGCACCTATGCGGTAGCACCGGCCGGGCGTCGCGTGCTAACGTGGGTGCCATGTCGACCCCGATCGCAGACAGAGCCTAGCCACCGGAAGGATTCGGTGGCTAGATCTCGCTGACCGCCACTTCTTCGGCGCGAACGGGTCTTCCGCAGGCACATCGTGCCGGTTCGACGGAACATTCTGGACCCTCTTCCTGTGGTCCAATTCCGTTCTTGAACTGAATTTCATCGGCTGCTGCCACGCTGCTTTGTCCTTCCGCTGAGTCGGTCGCGTCCACCGCGCGATCTACCTCACTACCCGGAAGGTTCTCCCTCGTGGTCACTCCCAGCTATCCCACCAATCTCGCTGCCGGCATTCCTGCACGGCGAACGGGAAGCCCGGCCCTGCCGATTCCTCCGCCCAACAGCCATCTAGAGCGCATTCGCCGCCTGCTCGATAAGCATGGTCAGCCCGATTATCAGTTCACCGCGCTGCTCCAAGGCCTCCGCGCAGGCCGGACCGCACGCTTCGGCGACGCCCACCACCTTCCACGGCTCGTACGCGACGACCTCGAAGCACGGCTGGGACCGATAATCCTGCCCGCGACGGTTGTGAGCAGCAGCGAAGACGCATCCGTAGAGAAGGTCCTCTTCTCCGGCGACAAGCCCGGCTATTTCGAGGCAGTGCGCTCACGCTTCCGCGACGGCTGGTCATCGATCTGCCTGTCCTCGCAGTCCGGTTGCGGCCTGGCCTGCACGTTCTGCGCCACCGGTGCGGTCGGGCTCGTCAGGAACCTGGACGCCGAGGAGATTCTGGCGCAGGCCCTCTACGCCCCTTGGCAGCGCGACCGTGCGTTTCCCGTGAAGAGCATTGCCTTCATGGGCATGGGCGAACCCCTCGCCAATCCCCGCATCTTCACGGCACTGGACATGCTGACCGACCCGCAGGTCGGCGGCTGGTCCCCGCGACGGATCACAGTGTCCACGGTCGGATTCGCGCCACGACTGGCCCAACTCGTCGCCCAGCACCCGCACGTCACCATCACTCTCTCGGTCCATTCACCGTTCCCGGACCAGCGCTCCATCCTGATCCCGTTGCAGAAGCGATTCCCGCTCGAGGCAAGCGTGGACATCCTGGACCGCCACGTGGCTGCGACTCGCCGGCGTGTGTTCTTGGCCTACCTGCTGATCGATGGCGTCAACGACAGCGCCGAACACGCAGAACACCTCGCGCGTCTGGTGAAGCACCGATCACGACCGGACCTTTTCAAGGTCAGCGTCATTGCCTACAACGAAGCCGCAGGCGTGACCGCTCCGTACCGGCGTCCAGCCACCCGGACCGTCCAAGAGTTCGTCGCGTGCCTGAGGTCGGCCGGCGTGGCGGTCAGCCGGCGTCAGCAGTTCGGCGCGGGCATCGACGCCGCGTGCGGGCAACTCCACGCCGACTATCTCAACGCCCGCGACGCTCCACATACCCCACCGACCCCACGCCAAGCAGCGACGGGAGGTGACACGCCGTGATGCCACTGGTCGGCAGAGACCCGCCGGTAGGTGGGCTCGTTCCCACGCCCACATCAACGTACTCGAAAGGAGAACCGCCATGGCATCCTCGGGATTCCGGCGGAAGTCACGCTCGCGCACCAGATCACGCCGCTCGCAGTGGAAGGCAACCCCGCCGCAGACCACGACCTGCCCCAACCCTGCGTGCGGAAAGCCCACGCTGCCACACCGGGCGTGCTCTAGCTGCGGCCAATATCGGGGCCGTCAGGTCCTGACGCCGCAGACGATGCAGCGCTGACCACCCCACAGATCGCGGCGACGGCCCCACCAAGACAACGGGGTCGTCGCCGCGTCACGTCCAGGCCGAGTCCCCCACGGCCTCGACCGGGTCCGGCATCATGCCCTCCACCGCGCGAGCACCAACTCGACAACAACCGGCATCGCGGCAAGACTTCCATCCAATCCTCGCGCGCAGCCGCACAATCCACACCCCGACTGCGCCGGTCGCCTATGACTGCGTGAGACTCATCTTCGTCCGCAACGGTTCGGCGATTCTGCTGAGCGAGTTCGGCGAGAAGCCAGTCACAGTCGGCGATGTGATCGTGCTCGGCTCGAACACCCTGTGCGGAAGCGAGCCCGAAGGCTCGATCACGGTCACCACGCTCTACCTGGACCGCGACTACGTGATCGATCAGGTGTTCTGGCAGCACGCCGCCCTGCTGGCCGACCGCCTCGATGCGCAGGACTTCGCCGAGGAGCTGTACTCCGAACCCGCGCAGACACTCCACCTCGGCGAGGACCGTTCCGGGATACTCATGCCCTGGCTCGACGAGTTGGTGGCTCTGAGCCTGGACGGGCCGTCACCGGATCGGTTCTACCGGATGCAAGCACTGCTGTTCGCTGTCCTCGACGTGGTCGCGCCCCACGTGAAGACGACGCCGGCGCGCCGATCGCCGACTCAACACCGGGCGGCGCATCCGAGTCCACCGCGCCACCGTAGATTCGTGCCCTTGCGGCAGGAGGCACGAGAGGCCGTCGAGTTGCTGCGTGCCGATCCTGCCGGGCGGTGGAAGCTCCAGGGCCTGGCCGAGGCGGTGCATCTGTCGCCTTCGCAGCTCGGTCGGGTGTTCGTCGACGCTTACGGGAAGTCTCCGATGACGTACCTGGTCACCATCCGCGCTGAGCAGCTCGCCCGGTTGTTGCGTGAGACCGACCTGCGGATCGAGGAGGCGATGCGGCGGGTCGGCTGGCACAGCCGAGGTCACGCCGCTCGGATGTTCCGCCAAGCCGTGGGCGTCACCCCGACGCGCTACCGGGAACTGAGCCGACAGAAGACTGCCGCCTGAGAAGGTCCTGGCGATACAGATCGCCGCAATGCCGATACAGGTATCCGCATCATCGCCCGCCTCTGCGGCCGAGACCGCTCAGGGGCTGATAGTCCGGTACGGACTCGTCGGGTTCACCACACGCCTGGCGGTCACATCGTCCGTTGTCCGTCTCGTCATTGCTGGTGATCCCGGCGCACCTGATGGTCACCGAGCCCGATCGGCCCGGTGCTCAGGGTATCGGGAGGACACGACGATGGCCACGACACGGGAGCAAGCACAAGCCGCACGGGCGGCGAAGCTCGACGAGCTGCACGAGCGCCTCACCGGCGCGGTCGAACAGCTCGTCTCCGGCGAGGACTGGGCGCGGGCGCTCGCGTTCGCAGCACGGTTCAGGACCAGATCGTTCTCCAACACGCTGCTGATCTGGGAACAGCACCAAGGCGCCTACGAGGCCGGGCTCGTGCCCGACCCGTTCCCGTCCTACGTCGCCGGGTATCAGCAGTGGCAGGGTCTCGGTCGGCAGGTGCAGAAGGGCCAGCCGGGGTATCAGATTCTCGCCCCAGTGACAGGCCGCTTCGCCTCATCGAACCTCACAGATGTGGAGTCGTGGCGGCGGCTGGGCAAGGGTGAGAAGCCGCGTGCCGGTGAGGTCGTGCGAACGCGGATGGTCGGGGTCCGGCCCGCTTACGTGTGGGACGTCTCCCAGACAACCGGTGATCCGATCCCCGAACCGCCCGCGCCGCGGCTGCTGGAGGGCGAAGCGCCGGCCGGGTTGTGGGAGGGCCTGGCGGCGCAGGTCGAGGCGTCCGGCTTCTCGGTGTTGCGGGTGCCGCACGAGGGCATGATCCGCGGCGCCAACGGGCTGACCGACTACACCGCGAACACCGTCGCGGTGCGCGAGAACATGGACCCGGCCGCCCAGGTCAAGACCCTCGCCCACGAACTCGGCCACGTCCTCCTCCATGGACCCGATGCCGAGGAGGCCCGGCAGCATCGCGGCATCGGCGAGGTCGAAGCCGAGTCCGTGGCCTTGATGGTCGGTGCCGCGCACGGGATGGACACCTCCGGTTACACGATCCCGTACGTCTCCACCTGGGCGGCCCGCGTCGACGGGAAAGAGCCGGTGGAGGTGGTCAAGGCCACCGGGGAGCGGGTCCGCAAGACCGCCCTGGCGATCCTGGACCAGCTCGACACGACCCAGGTCGGTGACGGCACCCCGCCAGGTCTGGACCGGGACGCGACCCGCCGCGACGCACCCGCACCGGCATCGCCGGTGCCGGAGCCGGCTTCGCCGCGGCAGGCGACTCCATCGCTTGAACCGGCCGCCAGACCCGTACCGGTGTCGGCGTTCGAGGGGCGGGGGCTGTGATGACCACGCACGGTGCCGTCTCCTCGGTCCTGCTGCGGATGAACGCGGCGTGGCCGCTCTCGGCCGCCGCACGAGAGCTCGCGTCCGCGGGAGTACCGGTCTTCCCCTGCGCACCGTGGGGGAAGCGGCCGGCCACCGGACACGGGTTCCACGACGCCACCACGGACCTGGATCAGGTCGAGGCGTGGTGGCGGCAGTCGCCCGGAGCGAACATCGGCGTGCCGACCGGCGCCGCGTCGGGCGCGGTCGTGGTGGACGTGGACGTGCATGGCCCGGTCGATGGGCGCGCCAGTTTCGACCGCGCCGCCCGCGCCGGGCTGGTGGAGGGGTGGGAGCTGCTGGTGCGCACGCCCACGGGCGGACTGCATGCCTACTACCCGGCCACACCCGACGCGGAGCAGCGGTCGTGGCAGGCGGCTCGTGCTGGGATCGACTTTCGTGGCGACGGCGGCTACATCATCGTCCCACCCTCGGCCCGCTCCATCGAGGGCACCACGGTCAGCTACCAGATCGAGGAGGTCAACACCGGCCCCGCCAGCACGCTGGACGCGCAGCGGTTGCGGGACTTCCTCGACCCCCGCCCCATATCCCGATCCAGACCCGCGGGTCTGGATCGTGGTGTCGATGTGTCGCGGCTGGCAGCGTGGGTCGCGGCCCGTGGCGAAGGAGAGCGGAACCGTGGCCTGTTCTGGGCGGCGTGCCGGTTCGCAGAGAACGGGCTCCCGGCGTCGGATGCGCTCGATGTGCTCACCGCAGCCGCCGGGCACGCCGGACTCGCCGAGCGCGAGATCACCGCCACAGTCCGCTCCGCCTACCGCACCGTCCACCCCACACCCGCCCTCCTCGAACCCTCGTCCCCGGCACGGAGGGCCTCGTTTCTGGCCGCGGACGGCTGGTTCGACCGCAACACCAGCACCCGCCCGTCGGCAGGGCCGTCGAGGGCGCGGGGGCTGTGATGACCACCCCAGTCACCAGCAACACGGTCGCAAGCAGGGCGGCCGGGCGCCGCTGGGCGGTGGTGACGGCGGTGTCCGGGACAGTGTTCATCGCCGCCGGCGCCTTCTGGCTCTCCTTCACCGCGCTGGCAGACCTCGCCGCCAGAAGCGGGATCGGTGCCGGGCAGGCGTGGGCGTGGCCGCTGATCGTGGACGGCATCATCGTCGTGGCCACCGTCGCCGTCGTCGCCCTCGCCCGCCACAAGTCGGCCTGGTATCCGTGGGTGCTGCTGATCGGCGGCGCCGCGGTCTCGGTGACCGCCAACGCCATCCATGCCGTGGTCGCCGCCGATGCTGATGTGCCCGGCGTGCTGGCCGCAGCCGTGGCGGCGGTGCCGCCGGTGGTGCTGCTGGCGATCACCCACCTGACCGTCATCCTCACCCGACCACTCCCAACAGCCACCGACCCCGACACCGACACCGACACGGGCATGGTCGCCCTTGACCGGGTCGCGCTCGTGGAGCAGCCGACGCAGCCGTCCGCGCCCGTCGAAGCGCCGGAACCGAGTCTGCTCCCGGTGCCAGCGTCGGCGGAGCCCGCCGCAGATGGGGACAGCGCGCCAGTTGCCCCGCCGCCGGTGGTCGAAAGTACCCGGCACACGCGGGCCGGCGTCACGCGCTCGGATCGGCGTGAGCGCGCCGCGAAGCTGCGTGAGCAGGGGTGGTCGAACAAGCGCATCGCCCGTGAACTCGGCGTGCACCCGTCCACGGTGGGCCGCTGGTTCACGCACGCGCACCTTCCCGACAAGCAAACCGTCGAGGAGGCGAAGACACCATGAACACCACAGACCCTGCCCGCCATCAGCACGAGCGCCGGCTGAACGCACCCGAGCCGACCAAGGACCACTCGGTCCAAGAGGACCCGGAGAAGGCGGGGACGCCGGAGGCGGTGCAGGCCGCCAGGGTCGCCCAACGCAACCGTTCCGGCAAGGCCACGATCGCGGATAGCGCGCGGCGGGCGCGGGGTGTGGAGTGGGTGCGGCCCACCGATCTGCTCGCCCGGCGGTCGGCGACGGTGGCGGGGCGTGGTATCGACTTCGAGGTCGAGTTGGCCCGTCGCACCCGTAAGGTCACCGCCCACGTTACGCGGGCCGGCGGCCGCGGTCTCGGCAAGGCCGCGACGGTGATCAGTGAGCGGGCGCGGCGGCTGCCGGATGTCTCGGAGTTCGGCCGCGGGAACCGGCACCAGTCGTGGGTGTCCCGTTCGGGGATCGGGCTGGGGTGACCTGACATGCGCACTCCCATCATCACGTCGCCCTGGCAGTCGGTGGTGTGGGGACGTGCGTGCACCTACCTGTCAGGAGGTGCCCGACCATGACCACCAACCTGCACGACCGACAGGCCCCAGGGAGCGAGGACTTCACCACCAGCGACGGGCTGCGGACGCTGCTGACCCGGCTCCACGCCGCGGGAGCGGGCTCGTGGAGCGGTGATCCGGTGGCCGCGGAGCTGATGGCCTACACCGCGACCAAGTACGAACCCCTCGCCAGGAAGCACGGCCTGGACCCGTGGGAGGCAGCGTCGGCGGCGTTCAAGGTGATGATCACCCGCGCCGCCCGAGAAGCACGCGACCCGTGGGCGGTGATCACGCACGCGGTGCGGATCACCTGCATCTTCGAAGAACGCGCCCAAGGCCTGCTCTGCTCGGTGCATCAGGCCCGCCGCCCGCACGTCTCGGCGTTCCACGACCCGGAACGGTTCTCCGACCGGGAGAACGCGCTGGTGGACTATCACCCGGCCTTCCACATCACCGACCCCCACAACCACGACGACGGCGACGACGCGGAGACGGACGCTGCCGGGGCAGGCTCCGATGATGGTGGGCGCGGCTCGGATCGGGCGTGCATGTCCGCGGGGTCGGCGGCCGAGGACGCCATCGCGCTGTTCACGCTGTTGGGCTGGGACCCGGCCACCACCAGGGCTGGGGTGGAGCATGTCTGCGGGGCGCTGACCAAGACCGGCACCCGCCAGGCCGCCTACGAGGCGCTGCGGCGGGACAAGCACGCCCGCGCGCTGCTGGACATCCCACGTTCCTCGTGGACCGCGCTGCTGCGCGCCTTGTTGGGCAACCCGCATCCCGCGTACGCCGCCACGACCGCGGGGCGGGGTGTGCTGCTGCGGCTGCTGATCGGCGAGACCCTGCCGGTGCTGCTGCGCGATGACGACCTCATCCTGACCATCTCCCTGGCCGCACCTGGCCACCACGACGAGCCTGGTGGTGATCGGTCGTGACCGCGCCAACCGGGTACATCGAGTTGGAGCGCACCGTCGACTCCATCCGCGTCGGGCGCCGACACCGGACCGCGTTCGGCAACATCGACGAACTCGCCACCTCGATCAACCGCGACGGGCTGTTGCAGCCCATCACCATCACCCCCGACGGGGTGCTGGTGTGCGGGGCACGCCGGTTGGCGGCGATCAAGAAGCTCGGCTGGCGCAAGGTCAACGTCTGGGTCCGCTCCGGTATCTCCGACCGCCTCGGACACCTGCTCGCCGAACAGGACGACAACGTGCTCCACAAGCCGCTGACCCAGACCGAGGCCGCGGCTCTGTATCGGGAACTGAAGGCGCTGATGGCCGAGGACGCTGAGCGCAGGAGGGCCGCGACGCAGTTCAGCCGGGAACGACAGCCAGGAAACGACGGTCCCGGCGAATCGCCGGAACCGTCAGGACGACTCGGAGAAGCGCGTGAGCAGGCCGCCCGCATGGTCACCGGCACCGCCTCCTACAAGCGACTCGAACAGGTCGGCTACCTCCAGAAGCTCGCCGAAGACCCCGCCCAACCCGCCGAACTAAGAGCACGAGTCAGCGCTGAGCTGGAGCGCATCGACGCCGGGGCTGCCGTGCATCCGATCTTTGAGGCGATCCACGCCGCCGCCCAGAACGCGCAGGCCGAACGTGAGACCGACCTGCATCAGCTCGCCGCCGACGCCCTCGCCCGCGCCAAGGACGCCAAGAAGACCCGCACACCACGCCCCCGACCGGTCCCCGACGACGAGGGCGAGCCTGCCCGGTACCCGGTGCGGGCATTCGTGCTCACCTGGGGCGAGCTAGCCGGCTGGTGGACCCACTACGACGCCGAACACCTCGCCGCCGAGTTGACCGATGAGCAGATCGACTCGTTCCTGACCACCGCCGAGGGCACCAGCCGCTTCGCCGAGGAACTGCGCACCCTGCGCGACCGCGACACCGCTGACGATGAGCCGGTGCCGGCGCGCGCACATCTGCGCGCCCTCTGACGGCCACCCTCCCTCTGGCTCGGTTGATGGCGGGCGTGCACCTGGTGGGTATGAAGACTCCCGATCTCTCCGAACCTCGGACCCGCCACCGGCTCATCGCCGCCCTCGCCGCGGCGGTCGTCGTCCTCGTGCTCGCCGGTGTGGGCGTCTACGGCCTCTTGGTCGGTCCACCCAGCCCGGACCGGGACGATGACGGCGACCGCCCTGAGCCGAGTGTCACCGCGCCGTTCGATCCGGTGCCCGCGACCACGCCGCGGCTGCCGGTCGTGCGGGCGTCGGATGATCCAGGGACCTTCGCCCGCAACGTCGCCACCGTGTTGTTCGAGTGGGACACCGCGTCGGGGTTCATGCCCCTGGACTACACCAGCGTGGTCCTCGACGTCGGCGACCCCACCGGCGAAGAGCAGGCCGGGCTCGCCTCCGACATCGCCGCCTACCTCCCGTCCCGGGATGCCTGGCTGGAGTTGCGGCAGTACGCCACTGCCCAGCACCTCGCCATCGACAACACGTTCGTCCCCGACGCGTGGGCGACCGCGGTCGAGCAGGCGCAACCCGGGCAGCTTGCCGAGGGCACTGTCGCGGTCACGATCGAGGGCACCCGCCACCGCGATGGCCTGTGGAACGACGAGCAGGTGACCTCCGAGCACGCGGTGGCGTTCACGGTGTTCGTGGTCTGCGGCCCGACCTACGAGACCTGTCATCTGCTGCGGCTGTCCCAGCCCGACAACCCCCTCCGATAGGTCGGTGACATGTCGTGTTGAAGAAGCTCGTCGTCGCCGCCCTCGCCCTCGTCTTCCTCGCGCCGTCGCTGGTGTTGATCGGGATCGGCGTGTTGATGAACCCGGCCCTGACGGCCACCGGCTCCTGCACCATCCCCGGCGGCTCGAACGTCACCGTCGGCGACGTCCCCGACGAACTGACCGTGACGACGGCGAACGGGGAGAAGTTCACCCTGAACCGGACCCAGCTCACCCATGCGGCCACGATCATCGAGACCGGCAACAGCATCGACGGGATCACCCGCGACGGTCTGGTGATCGCGCTCATGGCGGCACTGACCGAGAGCACCGTGCGGATGCTCGCGAACACCGGCGCCTACCCGGAGTCCGCGGACTACCCGAACGACGGCGACGGCTCCGACCACGACTCCCTGGGCTTGTTTCAGATGCGGCCGCAGTCGGGGTGGGGCACGGTCGCGGAGCTGATGGACCCCGTCTACCAAGCTGAGGCGTTCTTCGGCGGCCCCACCGGACCCAACCACCCCTCACCCCGGGGTCTGCTGGACATTCCCGGGTGGGAGGAGATGGACAAGGGCGAGGCCGCCCAAGCCGTCGAAGTCAGCGCGTATCCGGACCGGTACCGCAACTACGAGCCCGTCGCCGAAACCATCCTCACCGCACTCACGTCGACCACAACGACGGCCGGGGCGGGCGCGTCCGCCGGCGATGCCGTGGTCCCGGCTGCACAGCAAGTGGCGGCGGTGGGGTCGTCGCGGGTGGTGTTCCCGATGCCCGAGGGCACCTGGGTGCTCACCAGCGAGTACGGGCCGCGGGTGCATCCGATCACCGGCGAGGACTCCTTCCACACCGGCACCGACTTCGCCGCACCCGACGGCACACCCCTCCTCGCCGCTGCGGACGGCACCGTCACCGTCGCCGAGTTCTCCGGCGGCTACGGCGGGCTCATCGTCATCGAACACACCCTCAACGGGCAGACCGTCGCGACCGCGTACGGGCACATGTGGGAGACCGGCATCCACGTCC
>NZ_JAOSZD010000016.1:0-12305 GCF_034438835.1 Nesterenkonia sp. HG001
ATGACGAGGACTCTGACGATGACGAGGACTCTGACGATGACGAGGACTCTGACGACGACGAGGACTCTGACGACGACGAGGACTCTGACGACGACGAGGACTCTGACGACGACGAGGACTCTGACGACGACGAGGACTCTGACGACGACGAGGACTCTGACGACGACGAGGACTCTGACGACGACGAGGACTCTGAGTCCGCTGACCGACCTGAACGGCCGCAGCGTCCGGCTCAGCCAGCCCAGCCTTCCCCGCCCGAGCAGCGTCCTGCTCAGCCGGCTCAGCCGGAGCAGCGTCCAACTCAGCCCTCCCAGCCGGAGCAGCGTCCGGACCAATCCCGGCAGGGTGAGCGCACTGAATCCACAGGTCAGTCCTCCCAGCGAGACCGGCCGAGCCAGTCTGAACAGCGTGACCGGTCGAGCCAGTCTGAACAGCGTGACCGGTCGAGCCAGTCTGAACAGCGTGAGCGCTCCTCGCGGCCCGCTGAGCAGGAGCGGCGTTCGGACCAGGACCGATCGGAGCAGCGTGACCGGTCAGAGCAGCGGGAAGCCTCAGACCGCCCTGAGCGGGGAGAGAGTTCCGCTCCGGACGTCCGGTCTGAGGAGCGGCTCCGTCCCGATCCCGACGACCGGCAGGAGCAGCCGCGCGATCAGGAGGCGTCGTCTCAGCCCACTGATTCGTCGGAGGAGCGCACCGAGACCGAGGAGAGCAGCCCTGAGCCGACCTCGTCGGACCGACCGGTGGAGAGTGGCCGCAGCGAGAGCGCCCCGCGCGCTGATGCGCCGCGCGGCGCCGGAGGAGGCGAGAGTCAGGAGTCGACATCGCCCTCCGGACAGGACGGCGAACTGCCGGTTGCACGCGGAGACGAGCCGGTGACGTTCGACCCCGGCCCCGAGCCCCGCCACAGCGGAACCGACAGTCCTCTGGACCGTCGTTCGCCCAATGTGGCCCTTGAGGATCGATTCGACAGGCCTGCCTCTGAAGGCTCCGAGCTCCCCCGTGCCCTGTCGGATGCCCTGGAGCCTGGTGATGGTGGTGAGGCCACCCCTGGAGCCGGTGTCGAGACCGCCGCCGACTCCGCGCATGACGCTTCGGGGAGCCCTGCGGCAGAGGAGCCGGTCGCGATGGAGCGCAGCTCCGGAGTGCCCAACGGCGCCTGGTACACGGCAGGGCTGTTCCTGCTCGGTGCCTTGGGGTGGATCCTCTACTTCTTCGGATGGCGTCCAGGCCGCAACAGCTGACGGGCGTTCCAGCGGGTCTTCCTGTTCCGGGTGCGAGGGGTCCAGGCTGGTGCGGTGATCGGCGCTGGAGGTGTGATCGCCTCCGCGTTGACCGGCCCGGCCGATGTGGCCGTCGCCTTGCTGGCGCCTCAATGCCGTGTCCGGCGTGTGCCAGGTAGGGTGCTCATTCGTGTCAGTGCGCGAGCAGTGACTCAGGGCGACATGATCCACTGTCGTGAGCAGATTGTTCACCAGCCATTCATGGCGACCGAGAACTCACCTACCCAGGCGATCCCAGCACAGCAGAACCTGTGGACGTGGCGGAGACTATCGTCCAGGATCAGCGGAAGGTCCTGCCCGACGAGCCGCGGGTTCGGAGGCTCGGTCGGCTCAGCTGATCCGAGTGGCCCGCACGATCACGTCATGCAGCAGCAGCTTGCTCTCGCCCCGGGGAACCTCGCGGCTGGACTCCACAGCCGTCTCCACGCGCCAGCTGCCCTTGTCCAGCAGGGCGACGACGTCGGCGGCGCGGACCTCGGCCTCTTCGGGCGGATGATGCGGGCCCGAATGGTCAGGATGTCCCGACGCGGGAACATCTCCGGGATCCGATCCATGGTGGTGGCCGGCATCCTCCCCCCGGTGTAGATGGCCGATGATGAGCAGAGTCCCTCCGACGGCCACCCAGCCCGCCACCCGGCGGTAGAACTCCAGCTGCGGGATGGTCGGGTGGGCATAGTGGGTGGTCACCAGGTCGTACGGCTCCTCCGGGGCCCAGGCGGTGAGGTCAGCGGCGATCAGCTCCACCCGGGGGTCCACGCCGCGGGCCTGCAGGATCCGTGCGGCACGGGCCAGGGCGGTGCGGGAGATGTCGACTCCGGTGACCTGCCACCCCTGCTGAGCCAGCCATGCCGTCTCGATTCCCTGTCCGCAGCCGGCGTCCAGGGCCCGCCCGGGAGTCAGCGCGGACACCTCACGGGCTAGGTGCGGGTTCGGCCCGCCGTCTCCGCTGGGGGCGGCGACCTCCGGGGCAGGGGACTCCTGGTAGAGCTTCTCCCAATACTCGGCATCGAACTGTCGTGTCATGGTGTCTCCGACCTCTCCAGCCTGGACCCGTCCGCCTGACGAGGCCGCGGCAGCGACTCTACCGCCGGACCGCCAGGCACGTCGCGGTCCTGTGGCTCCCAGGCCCGCCGTAGGGGAGGGGCGAGCTTTGGGCGGCACCCACGACAGTCTAATTGAGAATGTTTATCATAAGGCCATGACTGACGTTGAGCGGTTCACCCGCGCCTTCTCCACCGCCACCAGTGACTTTGACCGACTGGGCGAGCATCTGTGGCGACCCGTCGGCGACGCCACGGTGACGCGTTCCGCTCCACGTCCCGGTGAGAAGGTGCTGGATCTCTGCTGCGGCAACGGTGCCTCGGCCATCCCCGCGGCCCGGCTCGTCGCCCCGGACGGTCGCGTCGACGCCGTCGACCTCTCCCAGGCGCTGCTCGATGAGCTCGAGAAGCACGCCCACGGGCTGCAGAACATCACCGCAGTGCAGGCCGATGCCACATCCTGGGAGCAGCAGGGCTATGACCTGGTGCAGTGCGTGCTCGGCATCTTCTTCTTTCCAGACATGACCTCCGGCACGGAGCACGTCATCAGCCGTGCCCGCCCGGGTGGCCGCGTCGCCCTCACCATCTGGCGCCGGGGTGCCGTCGAGACCGCCGGGCGGCACCTGCAGCAGGCGATGGGCGCGGTGACGGGCGTGGCCGCCGAGCCTCGCCCGCCGCACCTGATCGATGACATCAACACCCCCGAGGCGTATCAGGAGTGGCTCCTCGCCCGCGGACTGGTGGAGCCGGAGGTCACCGTGGAGGAGCGGGGCATCCCCATGACTCCGGAGATCGCATGGCTGGTCATCACCGGGTCAGGGTTCGCCGGCATGCTCGCCGGGCTCGATGCCGCCGACGTCGATCGCGTCCGAGAGGCCTACCTGACCTCCCTGCAGACCGAGGGGGTCGAGAGGCTCGACGTCAGCACCCTGATCGGCACCGGCACCGTGGGCTGAGCGGCGGGAGGCGGCGGGCAGGAGGCGGGTCTGACGAGTCAGTCAGCGGTGACCATCAGCGCCGTGTCAGCTGCTCCGCTGACGCGCTCCAGAGGGAGACCGGAGAGCGAGTCCCTGTCGACCTCGACGGCCGTCAGCTCGACCTCCTCGCCGACCTCCAGCGTCCCCAGGTCCGGAGTGGTCACGGAGGGACGGTCCCCGCGCAGGGTGAAGTCGGCCCCGTCCTCGAAGACCAGCAGCTGCGGCTGCCCCTGCTGGGTCAGTGCCAGGTAGCCGCCCGGGCCCACGATCAGCTCGCCGGAGACCTCCTCCGGAGTGCCCTGGGGAGTCTCCGACGCGACCAGTCCATAGGGGCTCTCGCCGATCGTCTCCACGGCCAGGCTCGAACCGGCCTCAGCGTCATCCTCCGCGTCGCCGTCGTCCTGGGCCTCGCCGCCGTCGGGCTCGGTCTGGGCGGTCTCGTCCGGGGCTGCGGTCACTGGTCCCTCGGTGTCCTCGGCGGCGCACCCTGTGGCGACCAACGCCAGGAGAGCGGCCCCGAGGGGCAGGGCACGGCGGGCAGTGGTGGGGTGGGGTGCGGTCTGCGGGTTCATCATGGGTTCCTTCCTGCGGGCGTGATGTCGGTCAGCGGCTCACAGTGCCGACGTGGCACGATGTGCCATCTTGGCAAACATGTGCACAGGCGCAGTTGTTCCCGTATTCTGCCGGAGTGAGCAGCTCCACATCTCTGACCCGACGACGCTGGGAGGCCACCCGGCTGGACATCGCCCGCACCGCCGCTCGGCTCTTCGCGGAGCAGGGGACGAGTGCGGTCACGGTGGAGCGCATCGCTGGCGAGGCCGGAGTCTCCCTGCGCACGTTCTATCGGTATTTCCGCTCCAAGGAGGAGGCTGTCGCGCCGCTGCTGGGCGTGGGTGCGGGGCTGTGGCAGGAGGCGCTGGCGGGTTCCGGGGCGAATGATCCTCGGGAGGCCATCCCGGACCTCATCGAACAGGTGCTGGGCCGTGGAGGCTCCGGAGGCGGTTCGATCGCCCGGATGCGTGGGCTGCTGCAGGCCGCCGCCGAGGATCCGGCGCTGGAGGCCGTGTGGCAGCAGGTCAACCATGACTCCGAGCGGCAGCTCTGCCTGATCATCGGCTCCCTGGTCGAGGACGCCGATCCGCTGTCCGTGCGCCTGCTCGCCGCGGCGGCGACACACTCGATCCGGATCGGCCTGGAGCACTGGGCGAGGAGCGACGACGGCGCGGAGAGCCCGGCCGCGCTGGCCAGCCGAGCCTTCGTCCAGCTGTCCCAGGGGATCGAGCTGCGCGGCTGACCAGCGGCAGACCCGCCGGATCACGCCCTGAGGTGCTCGATCACGGCACGGGCAGGGTCGAGTCCGTAGCTGAGCAGCGAGTCAGCCGACCAGTACGCCGCATGAGGGGTGCAGATCACTGCCGGGTGATGCCGCAGCGGAGCGGCCGGGGCGGGCGGCTCTCCATGGAGTACGTCGAGTCCGGCGCCGCGGAGGCGGCCGGAGTCGACGGCCTCCAGCAGTGCGGCCTCGTCCACCAGCTCCCCGCGTGAGCAGTTGATCAGGATCGCGCCCGTCGGCAGGCTCGCCAGAGCATCGGCGCCGATGATCCCCCGGGTGCCGTCCGTCAGCGGCACGTGCAGAGAGAGGATGTCACTGCGCCGCAGCAGCTCCTCCAGGGACACCGTCGTCGCACCCTCTCCCACGTTCCTCGGATCGTGGGCGATGACCTCGCGGACCAGGGGAGCTGCCATCGAGGTCAGGCGGCGTGCGATCCGGCCATGCCCCAGTAGCCCCAGGGTCAGCCCGC
Organism: Nesterenkonia sp. HG001; assembly: GCF_034438835.1. NCBI lineage: Bacteria > Bacillati > Actinomycetota > Actinomycetes > Micrococcales > Micrococcaceae > Nesterenkonia > Nesterenkonia sp. HG001. The sequence continues at coordinate 5,100 of NZ_JAOSZD010000016.1, forward strand.
TGAGGCGCCGAGGCGAGGCGGGTGCCCCCACGGTGAGCGCCTCGGTCCACAACCCTCGCCCGACGATGTCGGTGGCGCGCGGCAGCTGGCGCTCCACTGCCAGCATCAACGCCAGACTGTGAGTGGCGACCTCCTCGGTGGCGGCGTCCCGCAGCGGAATGACCGACATTCCCCGAGCCTGCGCGGCGACGACGTCGACCATCTCCGTACCGGCGCTGGTCGTGGCGATCACCCGCAGCTCCGGCAGCGCCTCGAGGATCCGGCTGCTGATGCGGGCGTAGCCGACCACCATGCCCACTGCGCCGCGGGCGCGGGCCGACAGCAGCCGGGCCGGATCCTCCGCGTCAGGGGAGGCCGGAAGCCCGGCCACCAGTGAGTCGAATCCGTGCGCGGCGAGCAGCCGCTGCGCCGGCTCCAGGTCGACGTCGGTGCGGTCGCTGAACAGGACCACCGGTCGGGTGTCTGAGTGGTCGGGTTCGAGGCTCACGGGCTCAGCCGATCCAGATGCGTCGGTGCGAACAGGCCCAGCCGCGCCGGCAGCACGACCACACGCGGCCCCGTCTCGGAGAGCGCGCGCCGCACCGCCTCTCCAACGTCATCCAGTCCGACGGTCTCTGCAGGGATGCCGAATGATGCGGCGAGGGCGGCATAGTCCGGCCGATTCAGCTCAGTGGCGGTCGCCTCGCCGAATTCCCCCTCCATGTAGCTGCGCAGGATCCCGTAGCCGCCGTCGTCGATGATCAGCCAGGTGACGTCGAGCTGATGCTGAGCGATCGCGGCCAGCTCGGCGATCCCGTAGAGCGCGCCGCCATCGCCGGACACCGCCAGCACCTGGGTCGGCTGACCAAGGACCCTGCGCCCGAAGGACGCGCCTGCGGCCGCCGGCAGGGCATGGCCCAGACCGCCGGCGCCCTGGGCGGAGACGCACCGTCCCTCCTGCGGATCCCAGACGGACCAGGCCCAATATCCAGCGATGGTCATGTCCCAGAACGTGTCGGCCCCCGCCGGGACCGCTTCCCGCAGGTCTGCCAGAAGCTGCTGTTCGGCAGCCAGATCCTGTGAGGAGAGTCGCTCGCCGACCGTGGACAGCAGGGCCGAGATGTCCTCCCCGGCCCGGTGAGCCCGTGCACGGAGCAGGTCGTCATGGTCTTCCCCTGCTGCTCCGGCGCCGCGGAGCTGCTCCACATGGTTCGCCAGACTGCTCAGGGCCGGCCCGGCGTCGGCGTGGATTCCCAGCCCGTCATGGTTCGAGGTGACCTTGCCCAGCTCCGCCTCGATGTGGATCACCCGTCCGGCAGGGGAGAAGGTGTGGTAGTTGCTGGAGAGCTCCCCGACACCGCTTCCGACGATCAGCAGGACATCGGCCTCCTCCAGGAACTCCGTGGTGGCGATGTCCTCGATCCAGCTCTGGGCGGAGAGCCTGTGGTCACGAGGAAAGGATTCCTTGCCGCTGAAGGTGGTGACCACCGGAGACTCCAGCGCCTCAGCCAGTTGCCTCAGCGGTTCACCTGCACCCGCGCGGACCACACCCCCGCCGGCGAGGATCCTGGGCCGCTGCGCGTTGAGGAGCATCTGTGCCGCCGTCTCCATCAGCTCAGCGCGCGGCGGCAGGGCCGAGGGGCGGGCAGAGAGGTCCTTGATCTGCGGAACCCAGGGCTCTGCCGGTTCGAGCAGCACATCTTGAGGGATCTCCACCAGCACCGGGCCCATCGGTGGGCTCGAGGCCGCACTCCAGGCCTCGGCGAGAGCAGAGGGGATCTGGGAGATCCTGCGCACGGTGAACACGCTCTTCACCACCCCGCGGAAGGACGCGGACTGGTCCGGCAGCTCATGCAGGTAGCCATGACGCCCGCCCCCCAGCCCTGCCACGGGAACCTGGGCGCTGATCGCGATCACGGGCACCGAGGAGGCCGCCGCCTCCTGCAGTGCGGCCAGCGAGGTCAGCGCCCCGGGTCCGGTGGAGAGCAGCAAGGGGGCCGGGGCTTCCAGGGCGCGGGCCAGGCCGTCGGCCATGAACCCGGCGTTGTTCTCGACCCGGGCGCTCAGGTAGGGCAGGGGAGATCGACGCAGGGCGTCGAAGAGTCCCAGCGCGTGCTGCCCAGGCAGGCCGACGACGGCCCGTGCGCCCAGAGCGGTCAGTGACTCCAGGGCGACGTCGCCGCCGATGCGGCCGGCGGCCGGGACTGTGGAGCTGGGAGCCGGTCGGGTGGAGTCGGCGGCAGGGCCGGTGGGACCGGCGGCGGTGGGGTCGCTCGGGTGGGAGATCACAGGTCGGAACCGTCCTTCGAAACAGAGTGCTGGCGGTGTGGCAGGGGCGTGTCAGAGACCGATGCGGTGCTGCTGCGTCGCAGGCGCCGGTCCCATTCGGCCAGGACGTCCTCCGGAGTGGGCGGGGTCAGCAGGCTGACCACCACGTAGACCACCAGGCTGGAGCCCAGTCCCACGTAGATCGGGGCGGTGGCGAGGATGTCGGTGGCGACCATCGTGCCGATCACCGCGACCGTCCCCACCGCCATGGACCACAGCGCCCCGTGGCGGGTGCCGCGGCGCCAGACGAGTCCTCCCAGGATCGCCACGAAGAGCCCGCCCACCAGGATGTTGTAGGCGATCACCAGTGCGCCGATGACGGTGGTCACCAGGCTCGCCACGATCACCACTGCGGCGCCCAGCACCAACGTGGCCAGGCGGTACCCCCTCACGGACTCTTCCTCGGGATGCCCGGCGGCGGCCGGTGGCGTCTTCCCCGAGCCTCGTCCGACCATCCGACGGAGCGGGGGAATCAGGTCGGTGGTCAGCACCGTGGAGCAGGCGATGAGCGCTCCCGAGGCCGTGGACATCAGGGCAGCCAGCGCCGCGGCCAGCACGAACCCGCGCACGCCGGTGGGCAGAGCCTCCTGGACGATGGTGGCGAAGGCTTCGTCCGGGTTGGCCAGGTCCGGCCAGACGGCCCGGGCGGCCATGCCGATGATCGCGCCGGCCACCGCGTAGATGATGCAGTAGACGCCGGTGATGGTTCCACCGATCACGCTGATCCTCGGTGTCCTCGCGGTGAAGACGCGCTGCCAGATGTCCTGGCCGATGAGCAGGCCCAGCGTGTAGGTCAGCACGTAGGTCACGATGGTCGCTCCGCCGATGGACACCGGGGAGAAGAACGAGTCGCCCAGACGCTCATGGATCTGCGCGAAGCCTCCCGCGTGGAGGACGGCCACCGGGGCGAGGAGGAACAGGATGCCTACGGTCTTGATCACGAACTGGATCACGTCGGTCATCGTGATCGACCACATGCCGCCCATGGTCGAGTAGGTGACGACGACGGTCCCGCCGATCAGCACGCCGGCCCAGTTGGGCACCCCCAGCAGCACATGGAAGATCGTCGCGTACGCGAGCGTGGACGTCACGGTGAGCATGAAGGTGTAGAGGAACATCACTATGCCAGGGATCAGTCCGGAGACACCGCCGTAGCGCAGATCCAGCATCTCGATGACGGTGTAGACCTTCAGCTTCACGATGTGCCGGGTGAAGAACACCGAGAGCACCAGGATCCCCAGACCGATGGCGGTCACGAGCCATGCGCCCGAGAGACCGAAGCTGTATCCCAGTCCGATGCCGCCCACTGTCGAGGCGCCGCCCAGGACGATCGCCGAGAGGGCGCTGGAGTACATGAAGGTGCCTAGTCGGCGTCCGGCGACGAGGTAGTCGCTCTTGGACTTCGAGCGGCGCAACCCCCAGTACCCCACGCCGAGAATCGTTGCCGTGTAGACGGCGATGACCACCAGGTCCAGAACCATGTCTCCTCCATCTGCAGCCCGGACGGTCCGCGTCGACGCGGGATATCGGGGGCCGATGTCGGAATGCTAGTGGCGCAGCACACACGTCAGCCAGGTGCAGAAAATCCTGGATCGCCCCGATTCGGGATAGTTTGTCCCCATGGATGAGGTGCCGGCACGGGACGATCTGGAGTTCATCCGCACTCTGCGCTCCGAGGAGCATCGCAGGAGCCGCGTGGCAGTCGCCCTGGGGCAGCTCCTCGACGACGAGTCGCTCGGCATCCAGGTGCTGAGCCCCGGGGAGCGGGAAGCGATCCGGGACGTCCGCGTGGCGTCCACGCCCGTGATCGAGCTGCGCGATCCGCGGCGATACCTGGTCGGCGAGGAGCTTCTGCTGATCACCGGCTTTGGACTGCCGGCACGGAGGGCTGAGATCGCGTCCTACGTGGCCAGGTTGCTCGACGTCGGCGTGGCCGCTCTGGGCTTTGGGCTGCTGCCCGTTCACGCGGAGGTGCCCGAGGGCCTGGTCGAGGAGTGCCGCGCCCAGGGTCTTCCGCTGATCGCCTTCCCGGATGAGACCCCGTTCATCCGCGTAACGATGGCCTTCGCCGCGCTGCTCGAGAGTGAGAGGGTCTCGCGCCAGGCCGCGACCATCCAGGCCGTGGTGGGTATGACGGCTCTTCCCAGATGAGGGTGTAGGTCGGCCGGGAGCGTCGGTCCGCAGATAGACGTCGAGGTCTCCCGACGATGGAGGTTCCTACGCCATCCATCCGAAAGACCTCGACGTGACCGACGCTACCCCGCCGGCCGGCTTCGGCCGCCCTGACCTGACCGCCTTCGCGTCTCATCCCAGTCGACCCTGATCGGGTCTGCTGACCCCCTCGACGAGAACGCAGCGACATCACAGCCACCCAACCCCGACCGTCCGGGAAGCCGGGGCACGTCACATGGCCTGTGCTGCGGGCGTGTCGAGTGGGTCGTCCAGGGGCGACGCAGGAGCGTCGACGCGACGTGCTGAGAGGTGGTTCCAACCGGGCGCTAGGACACCGGCTACAGGCATGGCGATAGGTCAGGAACGGCGTCGCTCCCTGCGCAGGAGGGAGCGCAGAGTCTCGGCGTTCGCGTAGCCGACCCGTAGCGCGATCTCGGCGGAGGTGAGGTCCGTGGTTGCTGAGAGGTGCCGAGCTCGTTCGATGCGAAGCCGTTGGACGAAGCCGAGCGGAGTGAGGTTGAGCGCCGCACGGACTCGTCGTTCGAGGGTGCGCCGGCTGGTGCCGAGCGACTGCGCGACGAAGGCGACGTTGAACGGTTCGTCCAGGCGGGCGCGCACGAAGCGTTCGAACTCGACGACGATCGGGTCCTCGTGCCGGAGATGTTCGTAGGCGACGAAGGCCGCCTGCGATGGACGCTCGTCGATGATGAGGAGCTTGGCGACATGTTGGGCCAGGTCGGGGCTGATCGATCGCACGAGTGAGAGCGCGAGGTCGATGTGGGCGAACGCGGCGCCGGCGGTGACGAGGTTCCCGTCCACGACGACCATGGTGTCGAGATCGAGGGCGACGGTCGGATAGCGCTTCAGGAACTCCGGCCCCAGGAACCAGCTGGTCGTCGCCCGCCGATGATGCATCCGTCCGGTCTCGGCGACGGCGAACACGCCGGTGCACGCCGCGGCGATCCGGGTGGTCGCGTCGTCGAGGCGCCCGAGCGAGGCGATGACCGAACGAGCATCTCGGCTCTGGAGGGCGTCGTTGGTAGCGGCGGCCGTGAGGGTTCCAAGCGCAGGGACGACGACCACGTCGAACTCTCCGGACTCCGACAGCGGGTGGTCAACCGACAGGGTCATCGATGCCGTCGTGGTCACTCGCCGTTTCGGTCCGAGGATGGCGAGTTCGATCGGGTCGATCCGCGGGTCGATATCGCCGCGGGCTCCGTCGGCCACCCGCACGATGTCGATGACCGACGCGACAGCCGAACCGAAGCAGCCGTCGATCGCGATCAGTCCGATACGCATGGCGCGAACAATAGCAATACTGTCGTATACGCCACTTCCCATCGGCCCTCGCTCGTCATACGCTGAACTCGCCCCACGAAGAACCCCGACTTCAAGGAGAACCCCTCATGTCCACACCCGCATCACTTCCGTATGCCTTCGTCGCCAAGATCGTCGCGGCCGATGGACAGCACGACGGGCTCGCCGATCTGCTCGCCGGCGCTGTCGCACTCGCCAACGAAGAAGTGGGAACGATTGTCTGGTTCGCGGCTAGAACCCACGCCGACACCTTTTGGATCTTCGATGCATTCCCCGACGAGGCCGCTCGCGACGCCCACGCCAACGGCGCCATCGTCGCAGCCCTGATGGCCAACCAGCACCTCCTCGGCGCAGCACCCGAGATCCTGGCGGCCGACGTCCTCGCGTCCAAGCTCCCGTAGTCCGCCAACGCACGAGACGATCGCGCCCCGCCGAGCCGTCGGACCCGACCGCCTCGACACCCGCACCACGTTGACGATCCCCGACGGGCCGATCACGAGGGGGGCCAGGCAACACCAGGCGCAAGCCTGGAGCGGCACTGGTTCACCGGTGGTCATCGAGAGAGCCAGCGCGGTTCCATGGCAGCGCAACTGTGTCAACTTGCCCTCCGTCCCGCTAGGCGCCGTGGGCGGGTCTTGGTTGCGATCCGTTGCCGTGACGGGAGACGCGTTGCGCGTCGCAGCGATGACGGGTCGTTGGCGTTCCGGGGCGTTGCGTTCGTGCGCGTCGCCCGTGCGGCATGGAACATCTCGCTGCGCACACAACGATCGCTGCGCCGACGCACCGTTGACACCTCGCACGTCCAGGTCGCGACACAACGCCACGCCGCGTTGCCGAGCGGAGCGAGGCCTATCGGCACACGGACAGGATGCCGGCCGCGAGCGCTCAGCCGGCGAGGGGTCCGTCGCAGAGGAGAGCGACGTCGGTGTCGGGCAGAGCCGTGAGGCCAGCGCATCGCGCGACCACCAGAACCGAACCGCCCCTGCCCTGCGTTTCCGCAGGTCAGGGGCTGTTCGCCAGAGCCGCCTCTCGGAATCGAACCGACGACCTAATCACGTCGGCTTTGCGTCTATCGCTTGATGCGCCCACTGGGCGAACGAGCCGCTGACCTGCGCAAACGCCGAGAGTGGGGGGCGCCGCCATCCGGTGGTGACCGACGACGACCGACCAGTACCGACCGTTTCACCGGAGCTTGCGGCGGCGTCGAAGCCGAGCAAGCTCCATTCTTTTAGCTCACCGCGCCCTCCTCCTAGCCGGTCCCGTCGTCGTCGAAGACGTTTCAGGGGTCTTCCCAGATGACGGTGTAGGTCGGCCGGGCGCGTCGGTCCGCAGATAGACGTCGAGGTCTCCCGATGACGGAGGTTCCTACGCCATCCATCCGAAAGACCTCGACGTGTCCGACGCTACCCC
>NZ_JAOSZD010000017.1:0-11619 GCF_034438835.1 Nesterenkonia sp. HG001
TACGTGCTGCACCTCTGCTCGCTTCCTCCCAGATGCACAGGTCCGCCGGAATAGATCGCACAGAACGCGCTTCCGAAAGATTGACGTGCAACCTTAGGAGGATCAGGCGCAGACCGTTCTGGTCGCCGCAGCGCCGGGCACGCCGCAGGGTGATCCTCTTCGTGGGCATGCGGCTCCGAGATGATGGGGTCCCAATCAGGGTTCTCAAGAACTGCAGCCCACACTTTGTGGTGCTGCCGGCCAGAGCCGAGCGTCCCTTGCCGCCTCGATCAGCTGCCTCGTGTTTAACCTCGGGTGAGAGATCGTTCGCCGCCGGCGCAGTCTCGACGAGTAGCTGCTGTTCCACAGTCGGCTTGCAGCCGACGGTGTGGCAGACGCGGAGGTTAGAAGTCAGGTGCTGCGGAGATGAGTTGGCGGGTGTAAGCGTTGTTGCGGTTCGTGAAGACCTCGCGAATGTTGCCTTGTTCTTGAACAAGCCCGTTGTTGAGGACGACGACGTGGTCGCAGAGCGTTTGCACCACGCTCAGGTCGTGAGAGATGAGGACGAGGGCTGTCCCTTGCCGTGTGGTGAGTGCATGGAGCAGGTTGATGATCCCAGCCTGGATCGAGACGTCGAGTCCCGAGACGGGTTCGTCGGCGACAAGGACTGTCGGCTCGGCGACAAGGGCGCGGGCGATCGCGATTCGCTGCGCTTGTCCTCCGCTGATATCACCGGGCCGCCGGGTTCCGAAGGTTGCTGGGTCCAAGCCCACCTCCTGAAGCATGCGGGCGGCGATTTTTCGCGCGACCGATGTTGATGTGCCTGCGATGCGCAGCGGTTCAGCCACGATGTCGATCAGCCGCCGTCTGGGATTGAGTGAGCCGATCGGGTCCTGGAAGATCATCCTCACGCCCCCCGGGCCGGAGCGCGTGACAGGCGCCATGCCGCGGACGGCTATTCGGCCCTTGGAGAGCGGGACCAGACCAGTGATTGCGCGGGCCAAGGAGCTTTTACCGGATCCGGATTCGCCGACGATGCCGCAGGCGCGGCCTTCGGGGACGTTGAAGGTGACGCCGCGGACGGCTTGGATCGTCTCGCGTCCGTGCCGGTAGGTGATGTGGGCATCGTCGACGGCGAGCAGGGTGGTCATGTGAGAGCCTCGACGCGATGGTGTGCCGAGCGGATGGGGAACCAGCACGCGACGGTGTGTCGCGGGTCGGCGTTCGCTTCCTCGGGCGGGCGGGACGTGGCGCAGTGGGCGTCAGCGACTCCGCACCGAGGTGCGAACGCGCATCCGCTGCGTGGGTGGAGAAGTTCGGGCAGCGTGCCGGTGATGTTCGGGAGCGGGGGACGCCGCGGGGCACTCAGGCGAGGAGTGCTGTCGATGAGCGCTCGGGTGTAGGGGTGTTCGGGCCGACTGAGGATGGTTTCGCTGGGTCCGGTCTCGACGATGCGTCCTGCGTACATGACGGCGATCCGGTCAGTTCGTCCGCTCAGCGCTGCGAGATCGTGACTGATGTGGATCATCGCCATTCCACGTTCTTTTCGGATGGCGTCGAGCAGGTCCAGTACCTGTTTCTGGACGGTTGCATCCAGTGCGGTGGTTGGTTCATCGGCGAGGAGCAGGCGTGGTTGAGTGGCTAGGGCGGCCGCGATTCCCACCCGTTGCCGCTGGCCACCAGAGAGCTGTGACGGGAAGCTCTCGGCCACGCGTTCCGGGTGGGGTATGCCAACGGACACCAGCAGTTCGAGTGCGAGGGCACGACGAGCCGGGCGGGATCGTCGAACACCAGGGGGCGCGCCTTCGGTGATCTGGCGCCCGACGCGAACAACGGGGTTGAGGGTCGAGGATGGGTCCTGGAAGATCATGCCCATGGCGCGGCTCGCCGACGATCGCCACCGCTTTTTCTCCAACGAGGTCAGCAGCTCGCCGTCGAAGCTGATTGACCCATCGATCGTGGCGTGGGCGTTTCGTGCTGGCATGCCCATGATGACTCGGGCGAGGACGGATTTGCCGGAGCCGGACTCTCCGACGATGCCAAGGCTTTCCCCCTCGCCGAGGGTGAGTTCAACGCCTTCCAGGATGTGCCGCGACGGGGTGTTGGGTGTGTCGAATCGAACGCTGAGCGCTTCGACGCGCAGGAGTGCGGGGGACGTGGGCTGCATTACGGTCGTCCTTTCGTCAGGGTCTGACCCAGCACGTTGACCGAGAGCACGGTGGCGCACAAGGTGAGAGCGGGGATGCCGGTGATCCAGGGGGCGGTGGCGAAGTGGTTGCGTCCTTCGGCGATGAGGCTGCCCCAGGAAGGGATGGGTGGTTGGAGGCCGAACCCGAGGAAGCTGAGCGAGCCTTCGACAACGATCGAGGCGGTGATGGCGACGAACGAGTATGCGCCGATGCTTGGCAGCACGTTGGGGATGATCTCGGTGATCATGATCCGGGGAGGTTTGGCGCCATTGATCTGGGCGGCCTTGACGTAGTCGCGCTCGCGCACCGTGATGGTCGCGGCTCGCGCCAATCTCGCGAAGGCGGGGATCGATAGGCCGCCGATCAGCAGTCCGATCGTCCAGTAGCCGGCTCCGGCGAGCGAGACGATCGCCATTATCAGGATCAGCGCGGGGAACGCCAGGATCAGGTCGGTCAGGACCCCGACAAGTCCGTCTACGATTCCTCGGAGGTAGCCGGCGAGCACCCCGAGGAGCCCGCCCACGACAAGACCGAATGCCACGGTCATCGATGCGACGATCAGGGATGATCGGGCACCCGCGAGGGTCCGGGCGAAGATGTCCCGCCCGACCGCATCGGTACCGAGCCAGTGTGCGCTGCTGGGCGGTTCCAGGGTCGCTGTGAACTCTGCGTGGAGAGGATCCAGACCAGGTAAGACGCTGGAAGAGACTGCGCCGAGGATGATCAGTACGATCCAGGTGACCGCCAATGAGACGCCGAGGCGGTCCACCGGCGACCTGCGTCGCGGTCGAGGGCCGATCAGTGCCGTGGGCGTGACGCTCTGCTCAGCGGGATACATGGCGGGTCCTCGGGTCGACGAAGGCGTAGACGACGTCAACGGCGATACTCGCGACGACGACGGCGAGGCCGGAGAAGATGATGACCGCTTCGATGACCGGGAAGTCCCTGGTCTCGATGGCGGTCATGGCCAGTTGTCCCATCCCGGGGATGGCGAAGATGGACTCGATCAGGATTGAGCCTCCGAAGGCGAGTCCGAGGGTCAGGCCGACGATCGTCAACGCTGAGAAGCTTGAGGGCCGCAGAGCGCGAGTAAGCAATAACCGAGGAACGCTCATTCTCCGTGATTCCGCAGCGAGGATGTAGGGCTGCTCGAGTGTTTCGATGAGGTCCGCGCGCAGAAGCCGGACGAGGACAGCTGATTCTGCAAGTCCGGTCGCGAACACCGGCAGGATGAGATGCCGGAGGTGTCCGAGGGGGTCGCTCGAGATGTCCCGCCATCCAGTCGCGGGTAAGACTCCCAGTGCCACGGCGAAGATGGCGATCAGTCCGAGCGCGAGGATGAACGGTGGTGTGGCGATCATGACAAAGGCCAGCAGGGTGCCGAACCGGTCGATGCTCCGGCCAGGCTTCCATGCGGAGGCCATCGCCAGGGGGAGGGCGATCGCGATCGCGACGATCTGGCTAGCGATCAGCAGCTCAAGGGTGACAGGCAGACGTTGTGCGATCTCGCCCGCGACCGGTCGACCCGTCACCAGCGAGGTCCCGAGGTCACCGGCGGCGGCATTCCAGACCCAGTTCCACAGCCGCACAGGTGGAGGGTCCTCGAGGTCGAGATCGGCAAGGAAGGTCGCGATCCGCTCCGGAGTCGCCTCCGGGCCGAGTACGACAAGTGCCGGGTTACCTGTGAGCAGCATCGGCAGGCTCATGGTGACGAGCCCTAGGAGCACGAGGACAGTCGTCGCTCGTGCTCCTCGGATGATCCAGATGTGAGTCAACCGCTGAGCCCCAGTTCCGAGGCGAGGATGGAGATCACACTGCGGTCACTCAGGTCGGGGATCCCACCGACTTCACTGGTGGCGGCGAAGCCGGATGGGCTCTCGGTGTAGAAGAGGATCGGCGCTTCGTCGACGACGATCTGTGCCGCCTCGCCGTACAGGTCGCCACGTTCATCCTGGTCGATCGTCGAAGCGGCTTGCGAGATGAGGTCGGTGACTTCGGGATTGTCGTAACCGGCGAAGTTGCCCGACGCTTCCCTGGGGAAGATGCCGCGCATCGCGCTATCTGTGTTTCCGTAGGCCGAAGTGAAGAACTCAATCGCCTCGAACTCGCGGCTGAACATTCGGGTGTCCATGGTCGCGGCATCAACGGTGTCGATCGTCATCTCAATACCGACGTCACTGAGCATCTGTTGTATCGCGACAGCACGCTGAGCGGATTGCGGTCGAGCGTCTGTCGTGTAGCTGAAGGACACTGGCTGCCCATAGTCGGCGAGCAGCGTTCGAGCACGTTCAGGGTCGAACTCCGGGTACTCGGTCTCGACCGCGTAGGGGGAGCTTGAACCGATCGGACCGACGGAGATGTTCCCGACGCCTTGGTCGGCCACATCGAGTAGGACCTCTCGGTCGATCGCGGCCTGGACCGCCTGCCTGACCCGGATGTCGTCGAATGGTGCGCTTTGGGTGTTCAGGAACGCCGTCGCAGTCGACGAGTTGGCCGTCGCTGTCGTCAGGCCGTCGGCCTGCGCTTGTGCGATCAGGTTGGCTGTGTTGAGCCAGGCCATGTCGATGGTGCCCGACGACAAGCTCTGATATCTCGAGTCTGTGTCGGGGAGGAACCGCAGGACCAGCTCATCCAGAAGCGCCGGATCGCCGTGATACTCAGGGTTGGGAGTTAGCGTCACTGAGGCGCCCGGGTCGGTCGCCTCAACCACGAACGCGCCCGCGCCCAACGGTTCGGCATCTCCTTCGGGAACGGTTGCGATCATGCCGAGTCCACGGGTGAGATTCCGGTCGAAGGCCACGTCGGCAGCTTCGAGCGTGAACTGAACGGTGACCGCATCGGTGGCCTCGGTGCCGGTGATTTGTGCAGCCATCGGTTGGCATTCGCACGTCGAGTCCGGGTCAGCCATTCGCTCAAAGTGGGCGATCACTGCGGTGGCGTCCAGGGGCGAGCCGTCCGAAAAGGTCAGCGAGGGTGTCAGTTTCAACGTCCACGTGAGGAGGTCGTCGGTGGTGATCGATTCGGCGAGTCTGGGAACGAGTTCGCCACCAGGGCCGTCGATGAACAACGGCTCGTAGATGGCGTTTCCCACGATCAACGTCGACTGGTGGGCGACCAGGTTGTCCATTGGGTCGAGCGAGGTGAGGTCAGTGTCAAGGCCGATCGTGATCGACCCGCCAGAGACCAGCTCACTGCTGTCGGAACTGGGACCAGAACATGCCGACAGCGCTACCGCGGCGGAGAGTGCCAGCACCGCGCCTGTGATAGACCTTCTTCTATTCATCCGAGGTTGCCTTTCAGTTCTGTACTCAGCGCGGATGCTGGGATGATTCGTTCGCGGAGTGACTCGGTGATCGCACCGAGGCGCTCAGAGTGGAGATGCGGTGCCAGGTACCGGCGAGACCCTCCGCAGTCGGCCAGGAAGTCCAGCGCCTGCTCGATGTCTGAAGCTCGGCAGGTCATGTCGTAACCGGCGAGGACTCGTTCGCCGGGACTGTCGGGTTGCCTGCTGATCGTGGAGGCTTGGTCGTCGTTCGTGCGCAAGTAGTCCTCGACAATGACGTCCCGACGGGCACCGACGAGATCAAGAATGAGTGCGATGAGCACCCCCGTACGGTCCCGTCCTCCCTGGCAGGTGATCACCACGTGACCGTGCATTTCTGTGATGGCTTCGAGCACGGCACCGAACTGGGCGGCAGCACTATCCAGCATCTCCACATACAAGTCGCCGAAGGAGAGATCGCCGCGGACCAGCCTCTCGAGCACGCTCCTCGTGCGGGCACGATTCAACGGTGTGTCCGTGCCAACGAGAGGGACGAGACTCGTGGGCAGCTCTTTGGCGGGCGAATCCCGAGGGTCCAGCAGCCGCTCCTCGTCGGTCCGCAGATCCAGCCACGTGAGCGAACGCGGACACGCCGCAAGCTCCTGCCGCGTCGCCAAGGAGAGCGCTGCGGCACGATAGAGAATGCTCGGGCCATCGGTGATGTTCGGATCACGCGGCACCGTCAACTGCACCGGTCGCCAGTTAGGAGGAAGGCATGTCGCGTAGAGCATGCCGACATACTTGCAAAGTGGCAGGACTGCCAGTTTCCTAGAGGATGAACGGACTATGAACGTTGACGGAGCCGTCCAGCTCGGGCGGCGAGAGCAGAACAAGGCCGAGACTAGGTTGGCGATCCAGAGAGCCGCGGTCGAGTTGTTCGAGGAACGCGGCTACGACCAGACGACAGTCGACGACATCGCCCGACGGGCCGAGGTGGCACCCCGCACCTTCTTCCGCTACTTCCCCAGCAAGGAGCTCACTCTCTTCAGCGACGATGTGTCAGAACGCCTTGCCACCCTCATCGCAAGGGCTCCGGCGCACCTTTCCCCGCTAGATACTCTCGAACTGTGTCTGGCGCAGCTGATGGAAGATGATCCTTCCGACTTGGACCGTCGCCGACAAAGCCTCCGTCGCCAACTCAGTGAACAGCCCGGCGTCACCCGCCAGTTCGCACACGTTCAGAACCTCATCGCCGAGCGAACGCGAGTTGCATTCCTCGACCGCCTCCAGCACACCGGCGAACCTCACCCCGAGCTGATGGCTGATGCGATCGTAGCTATCCAGCTCGGTCTCGCCCTCACATTCACCGATGGTGAACCGGATCAGCGTGAGATCGTTCGACACTGGTTCGATGCCGTCCGAGCTGTCATTGGACAACGGTAGAGCCACCGGGCAGGGTCGGATGATCGAAGTGCCGGAATCGCTCTGGTGTGAGGGGTCGCATGCGTGTCAGGTGCGCGTCGGCGGCCTCGGTGGTGGGGCTATCTCGGGATGGCGGCGTAGGTGCACCAGGAGGCTCCGGCTAGTGCGGCCCAGCGGGTGGCGGCGCCGATGCTGATCCCGATGGTGGCGGCGAACACCGCGGGTGGGGTGGTCGAGGCGAGGTGCAGCAGGGCGGTGTTTTTGCTGGTTCTGGCGGTGATGCCGAGGGTCTGCATCCGTCGCATCAGAGAGGCGGGGTTGAGGTGGGTGCCGGCGTTCTTGCCGGTGAACAGCCATCGGGAGTCGGCCAGTGTGCTGGCGGTGCCGAAGGGCTTGGCGAGCGGCAGCGCCGTCACGAGATCGTCCAGGGGCGGGATGAGCAGTAGCGGCTCGGGGCCGAGGGTGAGGTAGGTGCCTGCGTCACCGATGTCGATGTCGCTGGTGGTCAGGGCGACGATCTTGGCGACGGGCTGGGCGTAGAGCAGAATCAGGCAGGCTGCGGCGCGGTCCTCGATGCTCGCCGCGTCGGGGGCGTGCAGGAGCTGTCGGGCCAGCGCGAGCTGGGTGTCGGGGTCGATGTGATGGTCGGGGTCCTTGTTCGGGACGGGATCGGGGAGCCGGATTCGGGGAAGGTGGCCGCCGTGTTTGAGCCAGCGGATGAAGGTCAGGCGTCGGGTGCGGTCGGTGCCCAGCCATGCGTCGACGCGGGCCTGAGGACAGTGTTCGAGGTCGTGACCGTCGGCGGTGAGGTGTTCGAGGAAGTTTTTGGCGGTCTGGATGTCGCCGCGGCATCGTCCGGCGACGGCCGGTGAGATGTGGCCGTGGCGGTTGGTCTTGGCTCGGCCGACGACGTGCCAGCGGGCGTAGCGGGTGAGCACGCCGCGCAGTTCGGGATCGGCGATGTCGGCGGCGGCCTCGTCTGCGTAGCGGTGCAGGCGGGCGGCGTTCTCGTCACGTGGTGGGAGTGCTCCGGTGGCGATGAGCATGGAGCGCAGGTAGGTGACCGAGTAGACCTGCGGTCGCGCGTCGAGAGCATCGTGGGACAGCTCGAGTCGTCCTTGGGCGATCTCGATCAGCAGGTTCAAGCTGGCGAGGTGGTGCCAGTTGGTCAGCAGCGATCGCGGCTGTTGGAGCTCGGTCAGGGCGTCGCGGACGGGCTTGAGCTCGTGGCGGATCGTCCCATCGGGGCCGGTGAGGGCGGCGTCGATCTGGGCGGCGGCCTGGCAGCCGAAGCAGCGGGGCCGGCCGTGGTGGGTGGTCCGCCGGCCGAGAGCCTGCTGTCCGCAGACGGAGCAGTCGATGACCGGCGCCTGGTAACAGGTCGGGCAGACGTCCGGTGTCGTGTCGGTGGCGCGCAGGGCGACCCGTTTGAGCCTGCCGCAGATGCCGCAGGGCCGCCTGGGATGCCGATAGCAGCGGACGCAGAGGTCTCGTGATCCGTCGCGTTTGCCGCCGGCCCTGGTGGCGAGCGGGCCGATGGTGCCGCACTCGTCGCAGACATCGTCGCTGGTGCGGGTTCGGTTGTAGCAGGTGGTGCAGATCGCGCCGCCGTCGTCGGTGCGGGCGTTGACCCGGCGGTCTTGCCCGCAGCCGGTGCAGGTTTCGGTCGGGGCGCGTCTGGCCCGGCACGAACGGCAGTATCGGCGGCCGTCGACGACCGACTGCTTCAGCGAGCCGGGACGTCCGCAACCTTCGCAGGGCTCTTGCGGTCGGGCGCGTTCGTGGCAGCGTGAGCAGATCGGCGCCCCGTCCGGGGCGCGGCCTTTGATGCGCTGGCCCTCACGGCCGCAGCCGCCGCAGGTCGCGGTATGCAGCCGGTTGTAGCAGGTGGTGCAGATGCGCTCACCATCGCCGTGGGTGTGGAACAGGGTGCGGGGCCGGGAACAGAGGGCGCACGAGGGCGAGACCAGTCCGGTGACGCCGGCGTCGATGGCGGCGTAGAGGAACTCGCCGACGACCTTGCGCATCCTGGACCCGCCAGCGGTGAGCAGCCCCGGATGGGCGACCAGGTGCTTGACCAGCTGCGACCTCGCGGCCGGGGCAGCCGCGACACGGGCCAGCAGCTCCTCGACCAACTCGCCGCTCACGCTGGCGTCGACGGTGCGCAGCAGCTCGGTGACCGCGGTCCGCTGAGCCTCACGCTTGGCGGCCAGGCGGGCGGCGGCGAGCCGCTTGCCGCCACACCGGCACCGAACGCCGGGGGCTGAGGACGGTTGGATCGGCCGGCCGCAGTCGCCGCAACGCCGCGGCAGTGCGCTCAGGAGTCGTCGGCGCCGCGGATGGTGGCGCGCGTCGGCCGGTTCCGGCTGGCCGGCCCAGGTGTCGTCGGGGTGCCGGTCGTGCCGGTCGTGCCGGTCGTGCCGGTCTTGCGTCCGCGCCGCGAGCTGGAGACGACGTAGGGCTCGATCAGGTCGTTCGGGGTGGCGCCGAAGATGTCACACAGCGCGGCGAGGAACGCCATGTTCAACCGCTCCGGTTGCCCGGTCACGATCCGGTAGACCTGCGTGGAGGTCATCACCACGCCCCGATCAGCCAGCAGCGGCACCAGATCGGTGGTCGACTGCATGCCGTGCTCGTTCATCAACTTGCGCAGATGCCAGTGATAGGCGACGGTCTTGGTCATAGCGATCAGCCTTCCTCAATAGCCGGTGGTGGCGTGAATGCGCTGTCGAGGGCGCGGCGCAGGGTGCGGTTGCGGTAGTCACCGGACACGCCGGTGTAGAGGGCGGTGGTCGAGCCCCACCGGTGGCCGACCTGCTGCTGGACGAACAGCGGGTCGAAGCCGTCCTCGATCAGATGTGTCACATAGGAGTGCCGCAGACAGTGCGGATGCAGCACCGGGTCCAGGCCGAGGTCGTCACGCCAGTCGGCGAACCGGTCATCGACGTGATCCAGACGGATGCGGCTCTGCCGCTCGGTCGGCCACAAGATCGCCTCGTCAGCGACGTCGAACCGGGGCCGGACCTCACTGACGTACTCCTCGATCACCGGCCTCGTCCAGTCGAACACCGCCAACACCGCCCGACGCCGCGGTGGCGAGCCCTTCATGGCCTTTCCCCAGCGGACGTTGCAGACCCCGAACCGGCCGAACTCCGGGCCTTGGGGGTTGCGGGTGAAGTCATGCAGATCCAGCATCGCCGCTTCCCGGCGGCGCAGCCCGAAGGCGTAGATCATCTTGAACAGCGTCGCGTCGCGGAACATCGTCTGCCAGCCCTTGCGGCCCGACGAGCGCGCCCGATCCACCAAGTCATCGGCATAGTCGAAGAACGCCTGCAACTCGATCCGGCTCAGGGGCCGCACCGCTGGCCGTGCCTCGTGATCGCCGGTGTGGACGACGGTGTTCCACTCATGGCAGACCTGCACCGGATGCGTGCCGAACAGCTCCTCACATCGAGCCGCCCACCCGTAGCGGTGATCGGTCAGATAGTCGCAGAACAGCGCCACCGCGTTCTGATAGGCCCGCACCGTCGAGACCGAAAACGGCCGCGCGCCCGAGACCAACGACGTCGTCCACTCCTCGACATCAGCCGGCGACCACTCCCACGGCGGCGTCCCGCAGAAGCCCGCGAACCGGCGCACCTGCGACGCCCTGGTCTTGATCGTCTGCGCCGCGAGCATCCGCGAGGTCTGCTGCGCCGACCAGCCCGCCAACATCTCATCGAAGAACTGCTCCGCCGGACGCAACAGCGACACATTCCCGGGCGACGGACCAGACCCTGAACTCGGCCCCAGGCCGCCCGTGAACACCACGACATGACCTTACATTAAAAGTAAGAATCCTGCATCAAATGTAAGATCAGGCGCGGAACCGCTGGTCAGGCATGGGTGCCGCTGCTAGATTCGACACCACCTCAACCACGCGGAACCCCGAGAATCCGGCTTACATCTAACGTAAGAATCCTACATTAGATGCATTTTCCGAGATTAGGACCGAACGGTGACATGGAGGTGGTCGTAGTGGCCGCCGGTGACGTCGCCGGGGTCGTGCATGCCGCCGCCGGTGTAGTCGCGCCAGCCTTCGGCGTCGCGGGAGAGGGACCAGATTTTTCCCTGCCAGATGAGGTATTCGACACCGAGGGTTTCGGCGTGGTCTTTCATCCAGTTGGTGATGTCCCAGCCGGCTTCGAGCTGGGCCGGGGTGGGGTGCTGGCCGATGACGTTGCCGAAGGTCAGATCGCAGGCCCGGCCGAGCGGGTGTTCGGAGCTGGCGCCGGGCCTGGGTGAGTAGCAGGCCCACGAGGTGTCGAGGAAGGTAGCAGTGCCCTGCTGGTACAGGTGCAGCATCCGAGCGGTGATCTGCCCGTCGCTGGTGGGGTCATCCACGAGGCGGTCCGGGTCATCGTCGAGGGGGTCGGGCTGCCCGCCCGGGGTGCTGGTGTCGGGGTCGCAGCCGGCCGGGGCGCCGGTCTCGGGTTCGGGGAGGTCGGCGGCATCATGGGCGTTGAGCCAGGCGGCGGGGTCGGTGTGCTCGCCGTCGGTGCCGCCAGTCCGGACCTCGAAATGCAGATGCGGTCCGGTGCTGTTGCCGGAGGAGCCGATGTCGCCGATGTGCTGGCCGGCGGTGACGGTGTCGCCGGGTTGGACGTGGATGCCGGTCTCCCACATGTGCCCGTACGCGGTCGCGACGGTCTGCCCGTTGAGGGTGTGTTCGATGACGATGAGCCCGCCGTAGCCGCCGGAGAACTCGGCGACGGTGACGGTGCCGTC
>NZ_JAOSZD010000018.1:0-7425 GCF_034438835.1 Nesterenkonia sp. HG001
GGCATGCCACCCCGGAGCACGACGCCGGACGTTCAACCCACCCGGCAGCACCCCGGTGCGGCCCAACGCGGAGTTCTTACACTCCTCCATGACACCCCAGATGTGCAGCACCCCCGCCCGGACCTCCACCTCCGGGCGCATCACGGTCTCATTGGCCATCATCACCTCAGAGACAGCCCGGCCGGTGCTGCGGCAGTGCTCCATGAGCTCGGCCGCCGTGGTGAAGGGGTGGGGAACCTCCGCCTCCGCGGACTCGACCACCTCACCCAGTGAGGCCTCCTCAGCCTCGGTCACGGTCAGCACGAACCCTCCGCCGATGGAGAAATAGGTCTGCTCAGCCAACGGTGCGCCGGCACCATCGACGGCAGTGAGGACCATCCCATTGGAATGCTGCGGCAAGAACGTCAAGGGCCGCTGCACGAAGTCCTCCACCCGCAGGGTGACGTCCACACCAGAACCAGCACCGACCTGGGCACCGACCTGGACCGTCCCGGTGGCGTGCATATCCTCGATGCGCTCATCGACCTGCTCGGGCAGGATCGCCTCGGCATCCCAGCCCTCCAGGCCCAGCAGCACCGCCTCGAACGTGCCGTGGCCCTGCCCCGTAGCGGCCAGAGACCCATAGAGATCCACCCGGACCTCCACCAGGCCACCCAGATCCTTCTGAGCAGGCAGCTCCTCGACCACGAACCGACGAGCCGCACGCATCGGCCCCACCGTATGAGAGGAAGAGGGCCCGATCCCGACACTGAACAGATCAAAGACACTGATCGTCATTGAGACGCCTGCGCCGCCGTCGTCTGCTCGTCGCGGGCCTCTTTCGGCGCACGCCAGCCGAGAGCTTCATACCACCAGTCGTGGAATTCACTGATGTGGTGCTCGCTGGGCACCAATGCCCCGCCCGAGGCGTAGACCTTCGAGGACATCGACGGCTGAGTCTGTTCACAGGCCTCGAAGTCCTGCTGGTTGACCCGATGGAAGAGTTCCACGGATTTCGACACGTCCAGGGATCCTGCGCGGATCTGCTCGACCACCTCGGGCAGGAACAGCCAGTCGCACTCGACGATGGTGCGGCTCTCCGAGACCGGGAACATCCGGTGGAGGATGACGTGGTCCGGCACGGTGTTGATGAAGACCTGTGGCCGGACGGTGATGGCGTAATACTTGCGTTCCTGGTCCGGCGCGATGGCGGGCAGTTCGGAGACCCCGGAGGAGCCGTCGACGGTGAAGCCGTCGATCTCGCTGCCGAAAGCGGCTCCATGGACCTCGCCGTTCTCGCGCTGAGAGGCGAGGCCCTCGGCGAACTCGGGGATGACCTCGGTCAGCTCAGGATGGATCGTGGCGCAGTGGTAGCACTCCATGAAGTTCTCGATGATGAGCTTCCAGTTCGCCTGGACGTCGTAGGTCTTCGTATCCCCGCAGGCGAGGTTCTCGATGCCATAGTTGTCGATGGACTCCACCTCACCGAAGCTGGTCCTGACCTCGCCGAGCACGGCCTGGTCGAAGTCCGGGGGAATGTCGGCCAGGCAGACCCACACATACCCCAGCCATTCGCGTACGTGGACCGGTCGCAGGCCGTAGGCCTTGTTGTCGACATCGGGCATGGAGGTCAGATTAGGAGCGGCGACGAGCTCCCCCTCCAGCGCGTAGGTCCAGGCATGATAGCCGCACTGCAGGGTCTTGCTGCGCCCCTGATCGGTGGTGCAGACTCGCATCCCCCGATGGCGGCAGACGTTGTAGTAGGCGGCGATGCCGGATCGTCGGGTCCGGACCACGATGATCTCCTCGCGGCCGATCGTCACCTTCTTCCATTCACCGGCCGAGGGCAGAGAATCAGCTCGGAGCACGCAGTTCCACATCTTCTCGAAGATCGCTGCCTGCTCCTGGGCGAAGATCTCCGGGTCGGTGTAGGTGTCCCCCGGCGGTGTGGACCGCAGGGAGGAACCGGGAAGGGGCTCGTCCAGGTGATCGATGATCATGGGGATGTGTTCTCTCTTTCCGGGGTCAGGGGCTCGCCAGGGGCTCAGGCGACCAGCACGTCTGCGGTGCGGATCTGCCGCTGCTTCCGCCACCGCTTGACCTCACGCAGGCGGTTGAAGCCGAGGATCCCCACCTCTGCGCCGTCACGCAGGTAGCTGAGCAGCAGGTCATCGGTCTCGATGCTGCCGTCGACCACGCGCACCTCGTTGGCGTGGCTGATCCGGCCGGCGGCCTGGATCTTCACCTCGTACTGCTCGGACCAGAAGTACGGTTCCTGGAAGGGGGCCGGTGAGGTGCCGGTGAGGGATGCCGAGAGGATGCCCGCCTGTTCGACGGCCTCCTGCCAATGTCCGACGGGACGCAGCCCGGACGCCTGCGACGCCCACTGGGCGCAGTCCCCCGCAGCCCAGATGCCGGGCATGCCGGTGAATCCGGTGTCATCGCAGAGGATGGCCCCGCTGGTGGGGTCCAGGCTCAGGACGCCGTCTCTCAGCCAGGAGGTGGCCGGAGTGGCGCCGATGGCGCAGATCACGATGTCAGCCTCCACCCTGTGGCCGTTGGCCAGCACCAGCTCTTGCCCACCGGGCACGTCCCGGACGGAGTCGGCCCGGCTCGCGGGCGCGAAACTGACACCGTGCCGCTCATGGAGCTTCCGCACGGCCTGGCCGACGGGGACCCCCAGCCTGGCGGTGCCGGGGTAGTCCTCTCCGGCGGCCACCGTGACCTCGGCGGCTCCCCGCTCCACGCAGGTGGCTCCCGCCTCGAGAGCCAGGAAACCTCCACCGACGATGGCGATGCGCTTGTTCTCGATCACTCGACTGCGCAGCGCCATCGCGTCGTCGATGTTGCGCAGCACGAAAGTGGCTCCCCCGGACAGCGGCAGACGGCAGGCCTGCGCTCCAGTGGCGACGACGACGGCATCAGCGGCATGGAAACGACCGTCGGAGGTGTGGACGCCCAGGGGAAACGCGGAGAGATGCTCGGCCGCGGCCCCACCGAACCATGTCACGTCCAAGGGGTTCTCAGGGTCATCCAGCACGAGGTGCTCGAACGCCGCGGCCCCGCTGAGGAAGGCCTTGCTCAATGCGGGGCGGTCATAGGCGGGGTGCAGCTCGTCGCCGAGGACGGTGATCGGACCGACGTGGCCGGTGAGCCGGGCCCCGCGTGCCACGTGGTAGCCCGCCAGACCTGCGCCGACGATCAGCAGGTGTCCTTCGGCGGGGAGGCCGGCGCGGGGGTTCTGCATCGAGGTGGTGTCCATCAGACCGTCACCCCCGGAGGCAGGTTCGGTGCGTCCTGGGAGAGCTCCACGAGGACGTCCTCGCCGTCGAGTTCGACGCTGTGGACTCGCACCCCGCGCTTCGCGGGCGGCTGATCGACCGCTCCTGTGCGGAGCGAGAACGTGCTCTCATGCAACGGGCACTCCACCCTGCAGTCCTCGACCCACCCGGCGGCCAGAGAGGCATCCTGATGGGTGCAGGTGTCGTCGATCGCGTGCACCTGGCCGTCTTCGGTCAGGAACACAGCGATCGGGGGGCTCACTGCATCGATGCGCAGACCTTCCCCCGGAGTCAGATCCTGCAGGGAACAGACACGGAAACTCACTTGCCATCACCACCGGTTTCACCTAGTGTTGCCTATAGAGCAACATGATTTGCTATGCGCAACATGTTGTGTGATCAGTTTCACCGCACCTGCTGGTCACGTCAAGGGAATCCACCGATTGATTCGAGAGAAATTTTCATGAAGCCAGAGAACCTGAGCCGCATCCAGTCCGTGGACCGCGCGGTCGAGATCCTGAAGGCCCTCAGCGAAGAGCCACACATGACGATCGCCGAGGTCGCGCGACACCTCGACGTCCACCGCTCCACAGCTTTCCGCCTCCTCGGAACCCTCGAGCTCCACCACCTGGTCGAACAGGAGTCAGAACGCGGCGCCTACCGCCTCGGCATCGGACTGCTGCGCATGGCCAACTCAGTCACGGCCCAGATGGACTTCACCAAGGACGCTCAGATCTGCTGCAATGCACTGGCGGCACAGCTCAACGAGACGGTCAACATCGCCATCCTCGACGACGGATACGCCGTGACCATCATCCAGGCCACCGATGACCAGATGCTCAGCGTCAGCCACCAGTACGTGGGGCAGCGCGGGCCTCTGCATGCCACCTCGACGGGCAAGATGCTGCTCGCGCATGCGGAGGAGGACGAGTTCGACCGACTCGTCGAACGCGGCCTCGACAGCTTCACGGGCATGACGATGACCGACCCCGGAGTCCTGCGGACCGAACTCGAGACCATCCGTCACCGCAACTGGGCCTCCGCCGTGGCCGAATGGGAGCCGGGGATCAATGCTCTGGCCGTGCCGGTCCGGGGCGAGGGCGGCCAGGTGAAGGCGGCCCTGTCCATCACCGGCCCCTCGTTCCGTCTCCCGGAGTCCCAGTTCGCAGAGCTCGCGACGCTGCTCAAGGAGCAGGCCCGCCCCTTGGAAGCGAGAATGGGATTCTTCGAGGACTGAACATCCAGGGAATCTCCAGCGAAACCCCCTTGTGCTCCCCATCACTCGATTCATAGAGTGGTTGCATCTTCACCACCACGTTTCTTAATCAGCAACACTTGGAGGATGCATGTCCCAGCACGCTGCCCCACACGACCCCCGTGTGGTCATCATCGGCCTAGGAGTCGTCGGGGCCGCTGTCGCGGACGAGCTCGTCCTCCGCGGCTGGCACAACGTCACCGTGGTGGAGCAGGGCCCGCTCTACGAGACCGGCGGGTCAAGCTCGCATGCGCCTGGATTCGTCTTCCAGACCTCTCCGAACAAGGCGATGTGTGAGCTCGCCCAGCGGACTCTCGACAAGCTCGACGGTGCTGAAGTCGACGGTCGCTGGGTGATGAAGCGTGTCGGCGGGCTCGAACTCGCCACCACTGCGGAACGGGAGCAGGAGCTGCGCCGCCGTCGGGACTTCGCCGCCTCCTGGGGTGTGCCCGCTCAGCTTCTCGCCCCGCGAGAGGTCGCGGAGATCTGGCCCGGGCTGGACACCACGCACGTGCTGAGTGCGCTGCACACCCCGACCGACGCCGTCGTCAAAGGTGCGCGCGCCGTGGAGTTCCAGGCACGACGGGCTGAGGCCGGGGGTGCTCGCATCATCAGCGAGACGCAGGTGACGGGCATCAGAAGGTCGGGCGAGCGGGTGACCGGCGTCGAGACCGTGCCGGTGGGGTCGGACCAGGAGCCCGACGTCATCGATGCCGACATCGTCATCACCTGCGCCGGGCTGTGGGGGCCGAAGCTGGCTCGCGAGCTGCTCGGCATGGACATCCCGATGCTGCCGGTCGAGCACGGCTTCGGCTTCAGCACTCCGTTGGACTCCTTGACCAGTCTCGACGAGCAGACCGAAGTGGCCCGGCCGATGATCCGGCATCAGGGCCACGGCGTGTACTTCCGCGAATGGGGCTCCCGGATCGCCATCGGCGCCTACGAGCACAGGACCATCCCAGTCGAGGATCATGACATCACCAGCCCCGAGGAGATCAGCGAACGGGGCGGCCAGGCCTCGATCCACCCCTTCACACGGCAGGACTTCGAGGCCACCTGGACCGAGGTGCAGAAGCTCCTTCCTGAGCTCCAGGACGCCGCCCTGGACGAGGCCGAGAGCTTCAACGGGATCTTCTCGTTCACCCCCGACGGCGGTCCACTCCTGGGACCTGTGCCCGGAATCGAAGGGCTCTGGATGGCCCAATCCGTGTGGGTGACCCAGTCCGCCGGCGTCGGACAGGTCATCGCCGAATGGCTCACCACCGGGAACCCGGGGATCGACACCCACGGCCTCGACGTCTCCCGGTTCGACCCGCTCCTGACCTCACGGCGATCGGCCCGGGAACTGGGTGAGGAGTCCTATGACGAGGTGTACGACATCATCCACCCCCGCGCCACCACGCTGCGCCTGCGCGGGCTCCGAACCTCTCCCTTCTACGAACGCCAACGCGGACGGGGCGCGGCATTCAGCTCTGCCAACGGCTGGGAGCGTCCCCTGTGGTACGAGTCCAACGCGATGCTGCCGGACAAGCGTCCCGCCGTCCCGATGCTGGGCGACTCACCCATGCCCACCCGAGACCAGTGGGCGGCGCAGTTCTGGAGCCCCCTCGTGGCGGTCGAGGCACGGCGGCTCCGCGAATCGGTGGGACTGGTGGACATGTCGTCCCTGCCCCGGTGGGAGCTCTCGGGGAAGGGTGCGACAGACTTCCTCAACGGACTCGCCGACGACGGCCTGCTGAGCCGACCGGTCGGCCGATCCGTGGGAAGCATCGTCTACGCACTGATGCTCGACGATCGGGGCGGCATCCTCTCAGACATCACCATCGCTCGCACCGGCGAGGAGACCTACCACCTCGGAGTCAACGGGAGCCAGGACGCCGCGTGGCTGTGGGGCAGGATGCGCGAACGGTCGACCGTGCTGCACCTGGCCGACGCCTCCTCCGGCTCCTGCGGACTGGGGCTGTGGGGACCCCAGGCCAGAGACGTGCTGGCTCAGCTCGTCGAGGAGGACATCTCCCACGAGGCCTTCCGCTTCTATCGGAGCCGCAGTCTCAGCGTGGGCGGGGTCCCTGTCCTCGCGATGCGGCTCAGCTATGTCGGCGAGCTCGGGTGGGAGCTGTACGCACCCGCAGAGTTCGGGCGCTACCTCTGGGACGCATTGATCAGCGCGGGAAAGTCCCAGGAGATCCTGCCCGTGGGCCGCCGGGCCTTCGAGAGCCTCCGGCTGGAGAAGGGCATGCGGCTGTGGGGGGCCGACATGACCCGCGAACACACCCCGGCGGAGGCAGGGATCGAGTTCGCGGTGCGCGGCGCCGCACAGGAGAAGCTCAAGGAGCTCGGTGCCGATCGGCCGGCACGCCGTCTCGTCTGCCTGACCCTGGATGACCCCGCAATGGTCCTCATGGGACACGAACCTGTCTACCACGCGCAGGACCCCGAGGGGCGTCCCGTCGGTTACGTCACCAGTGCCGATCAGGGCTACACCACCGGCCTCTCCCTCGCCTATGCCTGGCTCCCCACGGAGCTCGCCGCCGAGGGTTCCGCCGTCGAGGTCTCGTACTTCGGCCGTCGGCTCCACGCCCGTGTCGCGGCAGAGCCCGTCTTCGATCCCACCGCTTCACGAATGCGTTCCTGAGACGCCCACCTGCCCCTCATCTGCCATCACAGGAGTACCCATGCCTCATACCGTTAATGCTGTCGTCGTCACCGCCCAAGACGCCCCAGCCACCCTGGAAAAAATCATCATCCCCGACCCCGGCCCCGGAGAGGCCCTGGTGGACATCCTCACCTGCGGGGTCTGCCAAACCGATCAGCACTACCAAAAAGGCCTCATCGGCCAGAACTACCCCTACCTGCTAGGACACGAAGCCACCGGCCGCATCACCGCCATCGGCGAGGGAGTCACCTCGA
>NZ_JAOSZD010000019.1:0-5574 GCF_034438835.1 Nesterenkonia sp. HG001
GGGGGGGGTAGGGCTTATTGGTCAGGGACCGCCTAGTGGACGCGAGCACGCTAGTGTTCTCAAAAGATTCTTGCAGAGCACCCATACCAGACACACGAAGCATGCGTATCAAGTATGTAGGTGGTGTAAGTGGTCGGCTTATTAGTACCGGTCAGCTTCACACGTCTTTAGTCCGTGCTTCCACATCCGGCCTATCAACCCAGTAGTCTAGCTGGGAGCCTTCACACCTCAAGGGTGATGGAGATCTTATCTTGAAGCCGGCTTCCCGCTTAGATGCTTTCAGCGGTTATCCATCCCGAACGTAGCTAATCAGCGGTGCACTTGGCAGTACAACTGACACACCAGAGGTTCGTCCGTCCCGGTCCTCTCGTACTAAGGACAGACCTTCTCAAATCTCCAACGCGCGCAGCGGATAGGGACCGAACTGTCTCACGACGTTCTAAACCCAGCTCGCGTACCGCTTTAATGGGCGAACAGCCCAACCCTTGGGACCAACTCCAGCCCCAGGATGCGACGAGCCGACATCGAGGTGCCAAACCATGCCGTCGATATGGACTCTTGGGCAGGATCAGCCTGTTATCCCCGAGGTACCTTTTATCCGTTGAGCGACGGCCCTTCCACACGGTGCCGCCGGATCACTAGTCCCAACTTTCGTTCCTGCTCGAGATGCCTCTCTCACAGTCAAGCTCCCTTGTGCACTTACACTCGACACCTGATTGCCAACCAGGCTGAGGGAACCTTTGGGCGCCTCCGTTACTCTTTGGGAGGCAACCGCCCCAGTTAAACTACCCACCAGGCACTGTCCCTGGACCCGATCAGGGCCCGAAGTTAGATGCCTAACAACACCAGAGTGGTATTTCAACGATGACTCCACGATCACTAGCGTGACCGCTTCACAGTCTCCCACCTATCCTACACAAGTGATGTCAAACACCAATACCAAGCTATAGTAAAGGTCTCGGGGTCTTTCCGTCCTGCTGCGCGTAACGAGCATCTTTACTCGTAATGCAATTTCGCCGAGTTCACGGTTGAGACAGCGGGGAAGTCGTTACTCCATTCGTGCAGGTCGGAACTTACCCGACAAGGAATTTCGCTACCTTAGGATGGTTATAGTTACCACCGCCGTTTACTGGGGCTTAAATTCTCCGCTTCGACCCCAAAGGGTCTAACAGGTCCTCTTAACCTTCCAGCACCGGGCAGGAGTCAGTCCGTATACATCGTCTTACGACTTCGCACGGACCTGTGTTTTTAGTAAACAGTCGCTTCCCCCTGGTCTCTGCGGCCCCAACCCGCCTCCCCGCAGCAAGTGCGGTTCACGAGTGAGGCCCCCCTTCTCCCGAAGTTACGGGGGCATTTTGCCGAGTTCCTTAACCGTGATTCTCTCGATCGCCTTGGTATTCTCTACCTGACCACCTGTGTCGGTTTGGGGTACGGGCGGCTAGAACCTCGCGTCGATGCTTTTCTCGGCAGCATAGGATCACCGGATCCCCACCCAAATGGTGGGGCCCATCAAATCTCACCCTTCACGGCCCCCGGATTTACCTAGGAACCAGGCTACATTCTTAGACCTAGACAACCATCGCTAGGCCCGGCTACCTTCCTGCGTCACACCTGTTAATACGCTTGGCTCCCCAGTTCAGGTCCCACGCTCCCCATACACGCAGACTCAAAGAGCCTGTCCAGTATGGTTCGGGTGGTTAGTATCACCAGTTCACCATGGGCGGTTCTTCGCCGGTACGGGAATATCAACCCGTTGTCCATCGACTACGCCTGTCGGCCTCGCCTTAGGTCCCGACTAACCCAGGGCAGATTAGCTTGACCCTGGAACCCTTGGTCATTCGGCGGACACGTTTCTCACGTGTCTTTCGCTACTCATGCCTGCATTCTCACTCGAACACGCTCCACCACAGGCTTCCGCCGCAGCTTCACCGCTGTGTTCGACGCTCCCCTACCCAACCCTCACCACAAGGATGAGAATTGCCACGGTTTCGGCGGTGTGCTTGAGCCCCGCTACATTGTCGGCGCGGAATCACTTGACCAGTGAGCTATTACGCACTCTTTCAAGGATGGCTGCTTCTAAGCCAACCTCCTGGTTGTCTAAGCAACTCCACATCCTTTCCCACTTAGCACACGCTTAGGGGCCTTAACCGGTGGTCTGGGCTGTTTCCCTCTCGACCATGAAGCTTATCCCCCACAGTCTCACTGCTGCGCTCTCACTTACCGGTATTCGGAGTTTAGCTGACGTCAGTAACCTTGTAGGGCCCATCGGCCATCCAGTAGCTCTACCTCCGGCAAGAAACACGCAACGCTGCACCTAAATGCATTTCGGGGAGAACCAGCTATAACAGAGTTTGATTGGCCTTTCACCCCTACCCACAGCTCATCCCCCCAGTTTTCAACCTAGGTGGGTTCGGTCCTCCACGCGCTCTTACACGCGCTTCAACCTGGCCATGGGTAGATCACTCCGCTTCGGGTCTAGACCCAGCGACTCAAACGCCCTATTCAGACTCGCTTTCGCTACGGCTGCCCCACACGGGTTAACCTCGCCACTGAGCACTAACTCGCAGGCTCATTCTTCAAAAGGCACGCCAGCACACACCCAAAGGCATGCTTTGACGGCTTGTAGGCACATGGTTTCAGGTACTATTTCACTCCCCTCCCGGGGTACTTTTCACCATTCCCTCACGGTACTGATTCACTATCGGTCAGCAGGGAGTATTCAGGCTTACCAGGTGGTCCTGGCTGATTCACACAAGATTCCTCGAGCCTCGTGCTACTCGGGATACACTCACAGGCCGGCGGAACGCATTACGACTACGGGACTCACACCCTCTCCGGTCACGCACTCAACACGTGTTCGTCTATACGCCCGCACCTCAACCCCCAGGACTGGTAGACCCTGGACGGAATGTCCCACAACCCCGCGCACGCAACCCCTACCAGGTATCACACGCACACGGTTTAGCCCCATCCGCTTTCGCTCGCCACTACTCACGGAATCACTCTTGTTTTCTCTTCCTGTCGGTACTGAGATGTTTCACTTCCCGACGTTCCCTCCAACCGGTCTATACATTCAACCGGCGGTCACACACCATAACAGCATGCGGGGTTTCCCCATTCGGAAATCCTGGCTTCAACGCTCGGTTATCAGCTCCACCAGGCTTATCGCAGATTCCCACGTCCTTCATCGGCTCCTGCTGCCAAGGCATCCACCATGCGCCCTTTAACACTTACACCCACCAACACCCTACAAAAGGCATTGGCAGACAAAATACTCTACCAAGGACAACACAACAGGCCACCACTCACAACGAGCGATGACCATGCGATGCTTGACCACGTTTCACATTAAGAAACAAAGATGCTCGCGTCCACTATGCAGTTCCCAAACAACAAACCCCACCACCATCACCACACACCCGCAGAGCACAAGAGGCTCCGAAGAGCCCCTGTGACCACGTTGCGCATGCGGCTACCTGCAGCCAGGGCAACAGATCCAGAAACACCAGACCCCAACCGATCACCAACCAGCGACCGATCCGAGGGCCTGTTGTCCCAGGACCCAACAGTGTGCCAAGCACCATAACCACCAGAACCAGACCCGACGTTCCCACAACCACCCTCCCCCACACGGAGGAAAAGCTTCATGCGTACTTATCAGGACCAACACAGCGACCATGATGACTGAATGTTGATATTCCACCCTTGAGCAAACCACCAGCTGAACGAATGCCAGCATCAGATGGCGGACCCGAACTCGGGTCCAGCTCCTTAGAAAGGAGGTGATCCAGCCGCACCTTCCGGTACGGCTACCTTGTTACGACTTAGTCCCAATCGCCAGTCCCACCTTCGACCACTCCCCCCGGTAAACCGGTTGGGCCGTGGGCTTCGGGTGTTACCAACTTTCGTGACTTGACGGGCGGTGTGTACAAGGCCCGGGAACGTATTCACCGCAGCGTTGCTGATCTGCGATTACTAGCGACTCCAACTTCACGAAGTCGAGTTGCAGACTTCGATCCGAACTGAGACCGGCTTTTAGGGATTAGCTCCACCTCACAGTATCGCAACCCATTGTACCGGCCATTGTAGCATGCGTGAAGCCCAAGACATAAGGGGCATGATGATTTGACGTCGTCCCCACCTTCCTCCGAGTTGACCCCGGCAGTCTCCCATGAGTCCCCACCATTACGTGCTGGCAACATAGGATAGGGGTTGCGCTCGTTGCGGGACTTAACCCAACATCTCACGACACGAGCTGACGACAACCATGCACCACCTGTGAACCAGCCCCGAAGGGAAACTACATCTCTGCAGCGATCCGGTCCATGTCAAGCCTTGGTAAGGTTCTTCGCGTTGCATCGAATTAATCCGCATGCTCCGCCGCTTGTGCGGGCCCCCGTCAATTCCTTTGAGTTTTAGCCTTGCGGCCGTACTCCCCAGGCGGGGCACTTAATGCGTTAGCTACGGCGCGGAAAACGTGGAATGTCCCCCACACCTAGTGCCCAACGTTTACGGCATGGACTACCAGGGTATCTAATCCTGTTCGCTCCCCATGCTTTCGCTCCTCAGCGTCAGTAACAGCCCAGAGACCTGCCTTCGCCATCGGTGTTCCTCCTGATATCTGCGCATTTCACCGCTACACCAGGAATTCCAGTCTCCCCTACTGCACTCTAGCCTGCCCGTACCCACTGCACACCCGGGGTTAAGCCCCGGGCTTTCACAGCAGACGCGACAAGCCGCCTACGAGCTCTTTACGCCCAATAATTCCGGATAACGCTCGCGCCCTACGTATTACCGCGGCTGCTGGCACGTAGTTAGCCGGCGCTTCTTCTGCAGGTACCGTCACAATAAAGCTTCTTCCCTGCTGAAAGCGGTTTACAACCCGAAGGCCGTCATCCCGCACGCGGCGTCGCTGCATCAGGCTTGCGCCCATTGTGCAATATTCCCCACTGCTGCCTCCCGTAGGAGTCTGGGCCGTGTCTCAGTCCCAGTGTGGCCGGTCACCCTCTCAGGCCGGCTACCCGTCATCGCCACGGTGGGCTTCTACCCCACCGTCTAGCTGATAGGCCGCGAGTCCATCCAAGACCGATAAAATCTTTCCACCAGCACCCCATGCGGGGACTGGTCGCATCCGGTATTAGACCCAGTTTCCCAGGCTTATCCCAGAGTCAAGGGCAGGTTACTCACGTGATACTCACCCGTTCGCCACTAATCCACCCGTGCAAGCACGAGCTTCATCGTTCGACTTGCATGTGTTAAGCACGCCGCCAGCGTTCATCCTGAGCCAGGATCAAACTCTCCATCAAAAAATGAGAAGAAACCAGAACACACACCACACCAGTCCCCAAGACACTGATGGACGATCATGCCGGAAAAACACGATCACTACAGCATCCCTCACAGGAACCAGCCAGGCATGCGAACCAGATAAAACGATCCTTAGCTGATACGTGACACCACCACGGGGGTGGCAGTATCACGCCAACCAAATAATCAATACTTTGGTATCAACAAACTTGGCACACTATTGAGTTCTCAAACAACAGGCGCTCCCGGCACCACCGGAAGAAAACC
>NZ_JAOSZD010000020.1:0-5567 GCF_034438835.1 Nesterenkonia sp. HG001
CTCCAACCATTCCTGAGTCTCTTCAGGATCACGATCCGGAAGCTGATTGGTCAGACCACTGCGAATATGCGAGATCTCTTCACCAGCGCTCACAAGCACCTCTCTCAAAAATCGAAGGACAACGCCGCCACGCTGGAGCCGCAGCGATCAGCTCAGTGCCAGGCCCGTCGCAGGCGTTGCACATGGTGACGGCCCGGAAGGCGCCCACCCCGCACCTTTCGGGCCGTCATCCCGGCGGAGGCAGCACGGTGTCGCCCGCCTCCGTCAGGTTCAGCAGTATCCCGCGATGCCCGCCCAGGCGGACGGCGAGTCCGCCACGTCATCGCGTGCCACAGTGGCTTCGATGAGGCCATAGGGGCGGTCAGCGGCGTAGAACACCTCGTTCGGGTTCTCCAAGCCGAACCGCTCGAGGTCATAGGCGAAGTGGTGCTTGTTCGGACAGGAGAAACGGATCTCCGCGATCTCCGGCACCTCCGCGAGGACCCGCTCCCCCATCTGGTACAAGGTGTGCTGCAAGGCGTAGGAATAGTGGTCGGTGAAGGTCGAGAGGATGATCTTCTTGACCTTCACGTACGTCGCCTCGAAGTCGACGTCGGCGGTGGTGGAGTATCGCCACCGCGTGGCGATGTCGGTGGCCAGGATCCGATCCGCCGTCTCCGGCAGGGTCGTGTACTGGTCCTTGGGATAGCCCACGAAACCGGATTCGGTGGTCTTCAGGACGGTGAGTCCGTGGAAGCCCGAGATCAGGTGGTCCTGATCTCCCTCACGCTGGAGGACCGCAGTACGCACCTCAGGCGCAGAACGGTAGAAGGAGTGGTCGTGGTCCTCGATCCTCGACCAGCCGTACTCCTCGGCCGCCCAGCGCCCCCCGGTGACCCAGTCGAACTCGGAGGTGAAGTGGTCGGCCAGAGCGAGCAGAAACTGCTCCGGCGATCTGATACCCACCTCCTTGGCCTTGGCGAAGATAGTGTTCTTCTGGGTGTCGGTCGCCACCACATGCCCGTTGTCTCCTCGGGTGTGGGCGGCTTCGAAGTCTCCCCGCAGCTGTGAGGTGACGTTGAGGTCCCTCAGTTCGTGACGGGCCGTGTCCCGATAGACACGTACTACGCGGTTCTCCGCCTTGCCGTACTGGTTGGACGAGAGCCTCACTGCACTCATGGTCGCCTCCTTGTGATCGAGATGCCTGTTCGGCAGCCGCCGGATCCCGCTGGCCGCCGCCGACTGGCAGCACCCGGCGTCCCCGACTCCTGGGTCAGCTGCCGCGGTAGGTGGAATAGGCGAACGGGCTCAGCAGCAGCGGGATGTGATAGTGCTTCTCCCCCGCCTGGACGGTGAAGTCCACCGTCACGACGGGATGGAAGCTCTCCTTCCCGCGTGCTGTGAAATAGTCTCCCGTTCCGAAGGTGACCCGGTAGGCACCGGGCTCCAGGGTCTCTGGTCCGAGGTCCCCGACACGGCCGTCGTCATCGGTGATCCCGGTGGCCAGCTGCTCGCCGTCGGGGGTCAGCAACTGGATCTCCACGCCGCGGGCAGGGACGCCTGCAGTGGCGTCCAGGACGTGGGCGGTGATATAGCTCATCGGAGGAGTCCTTCCAGTCTCAGGGCGGCGATCTGTTCGAGCTGCTCTCCGGCGATCTCGAGCTCCTCGGCGGGGTCGAGCTGGAGTCGACGCTCCAGCTCGGCGAGAATCTCTTCGTGGCTGCGCCCTGCGGCGCGGATGAGGAAGACGCGGCCGAAGCGCTGCTCGTAGGCGCGGTTGCCGGCGGCGAGACGCTGCTCGACACTGGCGTCAGCCTCACCCAGTCCGGCCTGCTCACGGCGGGAGAACTCCGCTTCGGCGGATTCGGCCTCGGTGCGTTCGCCGATGCGGGGGTGATCGGCCAAGGCCTGATCGATCTCGCCGGGCGTGAGGGGGTGCGCAGCGTGGCGCGCCGACTCCACGGCAGCGTCCACGGAGGCGAAGGGCCGAGCCTCAAGCAGGCGCTCGATCCATCGTGCGACGTTGAGGCATGAACGCAGCTGCGCCCTGGCCTGCTCATCGGGCGCCGAGTTGAATTCCGCCAGGGCCACGCTCATCGCCTCCATATTCCACATCGTGGATACACTATTCCGTCTAGTGCAAGTGTGGCCTGCGCCTCAGGAGAATGTCAAGTGGCGAAGAGAGCGGCCCTTGCCTTCCTCGTGAGTCCACAATCTGGACAGTAGTTTTCGTTGCGTGGATACTAAGGGGTACAACGGAATCGGAGACACCGTAGAGCGCAGAGGAGCAGCTCGCATGACGATCACCATCACAGAGCCGTACATGGTTGACGGAGCCACGGAGATCCTCTCCGACGAGGCGCTTGCCTTCGTCGAGGAGCTCCATCGCCGCTTCGTCGGCACCCGGGATGAGCTGCTGGAGGCTCGCCGCACTGCCCAGCGGGATGCCGCGGCATCCGGGCGGCTCGACTTCCTGCCCGACACTCAGGAGATCCGCGACGGCGACTGGACCGTCGCCGAACACCCCGACTCCCTGCAGGATCGCCGCGTGGAGATCACCGGCCCTCCGGCACCGGCCAAGATGGCCATCAACGCCCTCAACTCCGGCGCGAAGGTCTGGCTCGCCTGCCTGGAGGACGCTCTGTCCCCCACCTGGTTCAACCTGGTGGACGCCCAGAAGAACCTCTACGAGGCGGCGCGCGGCACCCTGCGGTTCACCTCCCCCGAAGGCAAGGAGTACACCCTCCGCGACGACGTGACCCTGCCGACCGTCGTCGTGCGGCCCCGAGGCTGGCATCTGCCTGAGAAGCACCTCCAGATCGACGGCTCCCCTGCCGTGGGCGCGCTGGTGGACTTCGGACTGCACTTCTTCCACAACGCGAAGCTGCTCCACGATCAGAGTGCCGGACCCTACTACTACCTACCGAAGATCGAGCACCACCAGGAGGCCAAGCTCTGGGACGACGTGTTCAGCTTCGCCGAGGAGCGCCTGGCCCTGCCGCACGGCAGTGTGAGGGCGACCGTGCTGATCGAGACCATCCCGGCGGGGTTCCAGATGGACGAGATCCTCTACGCACTCCGTGATCACGCATCGGGCCTCAACGCCGGCCGCTGGGACTACCTGTTCTCCCTCATCAAGTACTTCCGCGCCTCCGGACACGAGTTCGTGCTGCCGGACCGCGCCGAGGTGGGCATGACCCAGCCGTTCATGCGGGCCTACACCGAGCTGCTGGTCAAGACCTGCCACCGCCGGGGCGCCTTCGCGATGGGCGGCATGGCGGCGTTCATCCCGAACCGCCGTGAGCCCGACGTCACGGAGAAGGCCATCGGCAAGGTCCGTGACGACAAGTCCCGCGAGGCCGGCGATGGCTTCGACGGCTCCTGGGTGGCACACCCCGACCTGGTGGAGATCTGCCGGGAGGAGTTCGACAAGGTCCTCGGCGACAGGCCCAACCAGGTGGACCGCCAACGCGACGACGTTCAGGTGAGTCCCGAGGACCTGCTCGCGGTGGAGAAGGCCGAAGGCGATGTCACCGAGGCTGGTGTACGCATGAACCTCTATGTGGCGGTCTACTACACGGCGATCTGGCTCTCCGGCAACGGGGCGGTGGCGATCCACAACCTCATGGAGGACGCCGCCACCGCGGAGATCTCCCGATCGCAGGTGTGGCAGCAGATCCGCAACAGCACCGTCACCGCAGACACGGGGGTCACCGTGACCGCCGAGCTGGTGGAGCGGCTGCTCGGCGAGGAGGTGGAGCGGCTGCGCGGAGAGATCGGAGACGCCGGCACCTTCGCCAAGTACTTCGAGCCCGCCGCCGGCGTCGTGCGTGAGCTGGTGCTCGACGCCGACCACTATGAGGATTTCCTCACCACACCGGCCTACGAACTGCTGGACTGACTCCTCCCGGACCGCTCAGCGCGCGATCTCACACAGGAGGCGCAGCCCCTCGTCATAGAGGGCTGCGCCTCCCGTCGCGTCCGGTCCATGGTCCGGAGATTCCTGGGCGGCGTGCAGCAGCGTGGCGTTCTGTTCGGCCGCGACAGCACCGAGGGCGAAGCGCATGAGGATATGCGCCCGTTGATCCGCCGACTGCCGTGTCAGGCCGCGCTCCTGGAGCCGAGTGCTCAGCGCGGGCATCGGAGGCAGCACAGGGTTCAGGCCGAAGGCGATGAGCATCAGGTCCCCTCCATCCCGGATGGGCAGCACCGCGCGCCGGAAGCTGCGCATCAGGTCCTCGACGGACGTGCTCTCTGCCGGGGCGGCGAGTGGGGCGAGGATCTCGGCGGCCACCCGAGCCAGAAGCTGCTGCTTATTGGGCACGTGGTAATAGAGCGCGCCAGGCCGCACGTCGAGCTCCGAGGCCAGCCGCCGCATCGAGACGTCCTGGAGTCCGTATTCGAGCAGCAGACGCTGAGCGGCCTGGACGATGACGGGGGCTGAGAGCGGCATGGCGGAGTCTCCGGGTCCGGGACGGCTCAGAGGCCGTGATCGCGGAAAAGCTTCTCGTCGGGATCGGTGAGGGACTCTTCCAGCAGCCACCGGTTGGTGCGCAGAGCCTGCAGGTTCTTCGCGACGACGGTGTCCCGCGTCTTGGCCACAGCTTCTGCCAACAGCCCGATCTGCTCCTTGAACTCCCCGGCGTGGGTAGGCTTGGCACTGTCCGGAAGCTCCAGAAACAGCTCGAGGGTGCGCGGCAGATGGCGGGTGATGGTCCGGCGCACGGCGTCCTGCTGCTCGGGCAGGCGTTCGAGGGTGGACCATCGGTCCACGATCTCCTCCAAACCCACGACCATCATGCGAAGCTGCCCCTGGGTAGAGGGCGGAAGCTTCTCGGCCCTGCTGCGAATCGTGGACTCCAGCTCTGCCAGGGATTCACGCAGCGAGCTCTGGTCATCGCTCAGGAGGCGGGTGCGCCGCTGCGAGGACTGGGCCATGCCGCTCATGGTCCCGTAGGTGGCGGCGGCTCCAGCTCCCCCGAACACGACACCGGCCAGCACAGCCCAGGCATTGGGCAGCATGATGATCAGAAGCGCGGTGAAGAGCAGGACGAAGACGCTCGCAGAGACGGCCACCTGGGCACGTCGACGGCGGTCCTCTCCCCCAGCCGGCGGGCCGATCATCTCGGAGCCGATGGCTTCCTCCTCCTCGTCGGGGATCGTCCGTGGAGTCCAGCATATCCAGAGACGACAAAGGGGCCCGATCTGGCGATCGAGCCCCTCATCTGGTGGTCGGGGTGACAGGATTTGAACCTGCGACCTCCTCGTCCCGAACGAGGCGCGCTACCAAGCTGCGCCACACCCCGGTGCTCTGCGACAAGCCGACACGCGACTTTCACAGGAGACCATACTAGCCAAGACGGCTACTACCTGCCAAAACGGCATGGTGAAGCTGCCAGGACTGGACACAGCTGACGCCCGTCACGTCGGCGCCATTGCCGTCGTGCGGGCGTCAGCTCTGTGAAGTGGTGTCCGGCGGTGACCTACTCTCCCACACACTCCCGTGTGCAGTACCATCGGCGCTGTGGGTCTTAGCTTCCGGGTTCGGGATGGGACCGGGCGTTTCCCCCACGCTATGACCGCCGTAA
>NZ_JAOSZD010000021.1:0-1811 GCF_034438835.1 Nesterenkonia sp. HG001
CTGCATTTCGTGATCAACTGCAATCTGCAGCGCCTCGATGGGCCGGTGCGGGGTAATGGCAAGATCGTCCAGGAGCTGGAGGCCTTCTTCCGGGGTGCGGGCTGGAACGTGATCAAGGTCCTCTGGGGTCGGGAATGGGATGATCTGCTGGCCGCTGATGAGGATGGCGAGCTGGTCCGGATCATGAACGAGACCCTGGATGGGGACTATCAGACCTATAAGGCCGAGTCGGGGTCCTTCGTGCGGGAGCATTTCTTCGGGCGTTCGGCCAAGACCAAAGAGATGGTCGCTGATCTCTCCGATGATGACATCTGGGGGCTCAAGCGTGGTGGTCATGATTATCAGAAGGTCTACTCGGCCTATCAGGCCGCAGTGCAGACCACCGGTAAGCCCACGGTGATCCTGGCCCAGACGGTCAAGGGCTATGGGCTGGGGCCTAGCTTCGAGGGTCGTAATGCCACCCATCAGATGAAGAAGCTGACCATCGAGGACCTCAAGCGTTTCCGCGATACCCTGCGGATCCCGATCAGTGATGAACAGATCGAGGCTGATCCCTACCAGGTGCCTTATTACCATCCTGGTGAGGACTCTGAGGAGATCACCTATCTGCGGGCTCGTCGGGCTGCTCTGGGTGGGCCTCTGCCGGCACGCAGGGTGGCTAAGAACACTCTGGAGCTGCCCGGGGAGAAGGTCTATGCCCAGGCCAAGAAGGGCTCGGGCAAGCAGCAGGCCGCGACCACGATGGCTTTTGTGCGGCTGCTCAAGGATCTGATGCGTGATAAGAACATCGGGGCTCGGATCGTGCCGATCGTGCCCGATGAGTCCAGGACCTTCGGGATGGATTCTTTCTTCCCCACGGCGAAGATCTATAACCCCAAGGGGCAGAACTATCTGGCAGTGGATCGTGAGCTGATGCTGGCCTATAAGGAGTCTGCCCAGGGTCAGATGCTTCACCCCGGGATCAATGAGGCCGGTGCTACTGCGGCGTTCACTGCGGCAGGGACTTCTTATGCCACTCATGGGGAGCCGATGATCCCGGTCTATGTGTTCTACTCGATGTTCGGCTTCCAGCGCACTGGGGACTCGTTCTGGGCGGCAGCGGATCAGTTGACCCGGGGATTCATCATCGGTGCGACCGCGGGTCGGACCACTCTGGCAGGGGAAGGGCTGCAGCATCTGGATGGGCATTCCCCGATCCTGGCCGGGACCAATCCCGCGGTGAAGCATTATGATCCAGCCTTTGGCTACGAGATCGCTCATATCATCGAACATGGACTCTTCGAGATGTATGGCGATCATGACGGTGATCATGACCTGATGTATTACCTCACGGTCTATAACGAGCCGGTCACTCATCTGCCCGAACCCGAGGACCTCGATGTTGAAGGTGTCATCGGGGGTATCTATCGATTGGCCACTGCGGACTCGGCCGGGCTGGGAGAACACCTCAACAACCAAGACCCAGCTGACCAAGACCCAGCTGACCAAGACCCAGCTGACCAAGACCCAGCTGACCAAGACCCAGCTGACCAAGACCCAGCTGACCAGGACCCAGAGGGTCCGGCTGATCAGGGTCCGGTTGTTCAGTTGCTGGCCTCGGGGGTGGCGGTGCCGTGGGCGTTGGAGGCTCAGCGGCTCTTGGCCATTGATTGGGGTGTCGGGGCTGATGTGTGGTCGGTGACCTCCTGGAATGAGCTGCGTCGTGAGGCTCTGCGGGTCCAGGAATCAGCGATGCTGGATCCAGAGCGTGAGCCTGAGGAGCCCTTCGTGACCCGGCAGCTGGCCGGGGCGCGGGGTCCGATCATCGCGAC
>NZ_JAOSZD010000022.1:0-1440 GCF_034438835.1 Nesterenkonia sp. HG001
CGGCTCATCCCAATCGGGGGTGTAGAAGTTGGGGTCTGAAGCCGCCGGTCTCGAGCAGGCTTCGGGCGATGTAGTTGGTCAGGTTGCGGAACCCGAGTGCGGAGCCGCGCAGGTGTTCGAGCCGTCCGTTGAGCGCCTCGGTCGGCCCGTTGCTGGTGCCGGGTCGTTCGAAGTAGGCGAGCACGTCAGCGGCTCGCTTCTTCAGGGTCCGGCCCAGGGTGGTGAGCTCGGTGAGCACCTTGGGGACGCCGGCGCTGAGGTCGGTGATCAGCTTCTCCATGAGCTCGCGGCCACGTTGCCGGTCCTCGTGGCGATAGGCGGCGATCATGCGCTGGTAGACACCCCAGGTCGCCTCGACCTCGACGTGAGCGTCATCAACGAACAGCGCGCGTAGCCTGTCGCTCTGCTTGTCGGTGAGCAGGTCCGCGCCGGTGTGCAGCGTGCGCCGCGACTTGTAGAGCGGGTCGTCCCTGAACCCACGGTGCCCGTGGATCGCGAGTTGGACCCGGCGCCGGCACCTGTCGAGGGCGTCACCGGCCAAGCGCACGACGTGGAAGGGATCCATCACCGTGACCGCGTCCGGGATCTCCTCTGCAGCGGCGGTCTTGAACCCGGTGAAGCCGTCCATCGCGACCACCTCGACCGCGTCACGGAAGGCGTCGTCGCGGTCGGCGAGCCAGGTCTTGAACGCCGCCTTCGACCGGCCCTCGACCATGTCCAGCAGCCTTGCTGGGCCGGCGCCATCGCGGACCGGGGTGAGGTCGATGATCACGGTGACGTACTTGTCGCCACGCCTGGTGTGGCGCCAGACGTGCTCATCGACGCCAATGACCTTCACGCCCTCGAACCGCGTGGGGTCGTTGATCAGCAGCCGCTTGCCTTCGGCCAGGACCGCGTTGTTGGCGGTGTCCCACGCGACCCCGAGTCCCTCGGCGACACGGGCGACGGTGAGGTGTGCGACCACGATCCCTTCCAGCGCCCACCGCAGCCCGGTGCGCGAGAGCTTCGCGCGTGGCTCCGCCGCGGCGCTGGTGTCTTGGCGCCACACGTGTCCGCAGTCGGCACAGCGGTAGCGGCGCACTACAACTTCCAGCACGGTCGGTCGCCAGCCCAGCGGCTCGTGGGCCAACCGCCGGATCACGGTGTCACGAGCGGCGCCTTCGCTGCCGCACCGTCGGCACCACTGATCTGGTTCCACCACGCGGCACGCGAGGACCGCACGATCCGGTTCAAGTCGTTGCCCGGTCACGCTCAGACCGAGGCCGTCGAGTCGAGCGAAGGCGGTCAGGTCAGGGCGGCCGAAGCCGGCCGGCGGGGTAGCGTCGGACACGTCGAGGTCTTTCGGATGGATGGCGTAGGAACCTCCGTCATCGGGAGACCTCGACGTCTATCTGCGGACCGACGCGCCCGGCCGACCTACACCGTCATCTGGGAAGACCC
>NZ_JAOSZD010000023.1:0-1253 GCF_034438835.1 Nesterenkonia sp. HG001
GGGGCCGGACGTGCGGGTATCTCGAGGTGGCCGTGGGATTTGAGTCGATGATGTCGTCGGCACAGTGCCTGGAGGTTTCCCCCAGTGGTAGGGCCTGTCGGGTAGGGGAGTCGATGATCCAGATCGCACCGGGGGACTTCAATGTCGCATCCGGGGGCTTGGCAGGTGCCGTCGCGGAAGGTGATCGCATCGCGTAGACGGGCCGGTGCGTAGCGGCCCTGGTAGGTGACCGAGAGGATGTCGGCCTCATCTGCCGTGGGTCCCAGACCATCCGCCCCAGCAGCAGCACTAGCAGCCCCAGCAGCAGCTGATCGGCCGGCGGGGTTCGGGGCGGGGCGGTAGGACACCTGGTACCAGTGGTGGAGACCCTGATCCTGACCAGTGTTCTGGCTGGTGTTCTGGGTGAGGGTCTGGGCGGCGAGGTGGCGGGCGTCCTCGGCGGGGATGACCCATGTACGGTCTGCGCTGATCCCAGGGGCCTGGGAGTCACCGTTCAGGGTGGCCTCGGGGATCATGATCGCGATCTTCGCCTCGATCGAGGCGCCCTCGACCCGACCATCGAGCAGCCAGGCGCAGAACAGATCCGCTTCCCGCTGAGACAACGTCCGAGTATCCCCAGCCTCTCTGACAACATCAGCATCAGCATCAGTACCAGTACCGGCGTGGGTGTGGGTGGCTGCTGCTGAGTCGTGCGCCTGGTCGGGGAGGCATTCAGGACCGTCCTGGACCTGGATCGGTGGCTCCTCGATGGTGGTGCGTTCCAGCCCGTCGTGTTCCTCGACAGGGAAGGGCAGCAGTGCCTGACCATTAGTAGCCGGTGCCTGTGCCCTCGGCGGCGGGGCGCCTGCCCCGGCGGGGACGGGGATGGGGGTGTTCTGTGCTCGGGCGACTGCCCGTAGCCGGTTGGCGATCGCTGCCGCGGCCAGGGTGGGCAGTCGGGCTTCCAGGTAGCTCATCGCGTGATCATCGTGATGGATGCGTACCCAGCGATCAGCCCGGGAGGCGGCACAGTCTGCGGCGTATTGGGCGGGATCGAGTCGGGCGATGTATCGACGCAGCCAGGCCCGCAGCTGCCCGGTGGTGAGCCGCTGGGCCGCAGCAGAGGCCGCCGTATCGAGGTGTTCGAGGTGGTGCAGGTGTGTGGGACGGATCAGGGTCATCGCGGCTCGGGCGATGGTGCGCATCCTGGGGGTGTCGATCTCCCCGGTGGTGTAGGCGGTCCAGGTGGTGGGCAGGCTGGTCAGGGTGGTGCG
>NZ_JAOSZD010000024.1:0-884 GCF_034438835.1 Nesterenkonia sp. HG001
TTGCCTCCCATCTTCCGGGCGATCCCATTAGCACTGAGGATCAGGATGAGTCCGATAATGGCCTCGAACAGGCCGATGGCTGTCGCATAAGAGAAGTTCGAACTGGTGATGCCCACCCGATAGACATAGGTGGCGATGATGTCCGCGGTGGAA
This sequence comes from Nesterenkonia sp. HG001, assembly GCF_034438835.1. Lineage (NCBI taxonomy): Bacteria > Bacillati > Actinomycetota > Actinomycetes > Micrococcales > Micrococcaceae > Nesterenkonia > Nesterenkonia sp. HG001. The sequence goes on from NZ_JAOSZD010000024.1 coordinate 154, forward strand.
TAGATCAGCGGGTTATACAACAGCAACACCTTCTCGAAGCCCACTGCCATGAAGGTGCCCACATTGAGGATCAGCAGCACCACCATCGTCGGGGCGATCCCGGGCAGGGTCACATGCCACATCTGCTTCCACCGATTAGCCCCATCGATACGTGCTGCTTCATAGAGCTGAGGATCGATAGTGGTCAGCGCGGCCAGATACAGGATCGTGCCCCAGCCCACCGTCTGCCATACCTCCGAGGAGACATAGATCGTGCGGAACCATTGCGGCTGCTGCATAAACGCGACGCTCTCCGCACCGAAGAGCCCCAGGATCTGATTGAAGGTCCCATTGAGCGAGGTCAGCTGCAATACGATCCCGGCCACGATCACAATCGACATGAAGTGCGGCAGATACGAGATCGACTGAGCCACCCGCTTGAAAGCGTTCGAGCGCAGCTCATTGAACATCAGCGCCAGAATGATCGGCAGCGGGAAACAGATCGCCAGAGTCAGTCCACCCAGGATCACGGTGTTCCAGAAGACCCGCCAGAAGGTGGGGTCATTGATGAACATCTCGATGTAATGGAACCCGACCCACTCATCACCAAAGATGCTGGACCCAGGACGGAACCGCCGGAAAGCGATGACATTGCCCGCCATCGGCAGATAACGAAAGATCAGCAGAAACACCAGAGGCAGGACCAGCAAGCTATAAAGCCGCCAATCCTTCTTCAACGCATACCGCCAGGT
>NZ_JAOSZD010000025.1:0-831 GCF_034438835.1 Nesterenkonia sp. HG001
TTATCCAGCTTCTCATTGGCCGCGTGCTGCAACAACCCCCGGGACTCGGGCTCGTCCATCTCGCCATCACCAAGGAAGGCCCACACGTTCTGATCACTGGTGTCTTTGATACCTCGATGTTCCAGATACCGGTTGAACTGGGCCTGATAGATCGCGTTCATCGGCCCGATGCCCATCGAGACCGTGGGGAACTGCCAGAAATCAGGCATCAGCCGTGGATGCGGATACGAGCTCAGCCCTTCTGGGGCCTTGGAGATCTCTTGACGGAATCCATCCAGCTGAGCCTGACTCAGCCGGCCCTCCAGATAGGCCCGGGCATAGTTGCCCGGCGAGGAATGGCCCTGGAAGAAGACCTGGTCCCCACCCCCGGGATGATCCGCGCCCCGGAAGAAATGATTGAACCCGACCTCATAGAGCGTCGCTGCTCCGGCATAGGAGGAGATATGCCCACCCACTGCTACACCATCACGCTGAGCACGATGGACCATCACCGCAGCATTCCAGCGCAGAATCCGGCGGAACCGGCGCTCGATGGCTTCATCACCAGGAAATTCCGGCTCCTGATCCACCGGGATCGTGTTCACATAATCAGTGGTGGTCACCATCGGGACCTCGATGGACTTCGCCCCAGCCCGCTGCAGCAGAGTCCGGATGATGTATTCCGCTCGCTCGGTGCCATGAGCCTGGACCAACTGATCAAAAGACTCCAACCATTCCTGAGTCTCTTCAGGATCACGATCCGGAAGCTGATTGGTCAGACCACTGCGAATATGCGAGATCTCTTCACCAGCGCTCACAAGCACCTCTCTCAAAAATCGAAGGACAACGCCG
>NZ_JAOSZD010000026.1:0-732 GCF_034438835.1 Nesterenkonia sp. HG001
GACAAAGTCATCCTGAACTGGCGCGCCGTCTGCGCAGACTGCCGCGCCTGCCGCAAAGGCCAGCCCCAATACTGCTTCAACACCCACAACGCCACCCAAAAAATGACCCTGACCGACGGCACCCCCCTAGAACCCGCCCTAGGCATCGGCGCCTTCGCCGAGAAAACCCTAGTCGCCGCCGGCCAATGCACCCCCATCGAAGACACCAAAGACCAGCACAACGCCGCCATCGGACTCCTGGGCTGCGGGGTGATGGCCGGCATCGGGGCAGCCATCAACACCGGTGAGGTGGCCCGCGGAGAATCGGTGGCCGTCATCGGCTGCGGCGGAGTCGGCACCGCCGCCATCGCCGGAGCCCACCTCGCCGGAGCCACCACCATCATCGCCGTAGACCTCGACCCCAAAAAACTCGACAAAGCCCGCCAACTCGGCGCCACCCACACCGTGGAGGCAGGCAGCACTGATCCGGTGGAAGCCATCCGCGAGCTCACCGGAGGACACGGCGCCGATGTCGTCATCGACGCCGTCGCCCGCCCCGAGACCTACACCCAAGCCTTCTACGCCCGCGACCTCGCCGGCCGCGTCGTACTGGTCGGTGTCCCAGACCCCTCCTGGAGCGTAGAACTGCCCATGATCGAGCTCTTCGGCCGCGGCGGCTCGTTGAAGTCCTCCTGGTACGGCGACTGCCTGCCCAGCCGCGACTTCCCCATGCTGGTGGACCTCTACCGCCAG
>NZ_JAOSZD010000027.1:0-70 GCF_034438835.1 Nesterenkonia sp. HG001
TCGTCAGAGTCCTCGTCGTCGTCAGAGTCCTCGTCGTCGTCAGAGTCCTCGTCGTCGTCAGAGTCCTCGT
>NZ_JAOSZD010000027.1:168-501 GCF_034438835.1 Nesterenkonia sp. HG001
GCCATCGTCAGAGTCCTCGTCATCGTCAGAGTCCTCGTCATCGTCAGAGTCCTCGTCATCGTCAGAGTCCTCGTCATCGTCAGAGTCCTCGTCATCGTCAGAGTCCTCGTCATCGTCAGAGTCCTCGTCATCGTCAGAGTCCTCGTCGTCGTCAGAGTCCTCGTCGTCGTCAGAGTCCTCGTCGTCGTCAGAGTCCTCGTCATCGTCAGAGTCCTCGTCATCGTCAGAGTCCTCGTCATCGTCAGAGTCCTCGTCATCGTCAGAGTCCTCGTCATCGTCAGAGTCCTCGTCATCGTCAGAGTCCTCGTCATCGTCAGAGTCCTCGTCATCGTC
>NZ_JAOSZD010000027.1:597-667 GCF_034438835.1 Nesterenkonia sp. HG001
CGTCAGAGTCCTCGTCGTCGACAGAGTTCTCGTCGTCGTCAGAGTCCTCGTCGTCGTCAGAGTCCTCGTC
>NZ_JAOSZD010000028.1:0-648 GCF_034438835.1 Nesterenkonia sp. HG001
CCCATCAACGCCATCCGCGCCGCATTGACCGCCTTAGTCGCCGCAATCGCATTCCGCTCAATACACGGCACCTGCACCAACCCCGAGATCGGATCACAGGTCAACCCCAGATTGTGCTCCATCGCAATCTCCGCAGCATTCTCCACCTGCTCCGCAGACCCACCCAGAACCTCACAGAGCCCAGCAGCCGCCATCGAAGACGCCGAACCCACCTCCCCCTGACACCCCACCTCAGCACCAGAGATCGACGCCTGCTCCTTATACAGCACCCCAATCGCCGCAGCAGTGAGCAGATACCGCACCACCGCCTCTTCACGGTCCTCCGGCGCGATGAAACTGCCTCCCGGCCCATAATGGGTCGCATAGAACCCCACCGCCGGAATGATCCCGGCAGCCCCGTTGGTCGGCGCAGTCACCACCCGGCCACCCGAGGCGTTCTCCTCGTTCACGGCCAACGCCACCAGATTGACCCACTCCTGCCAATACGCATACGACCGATCCGGATCCTGCTCCGTGAGCCGGGCATGCCACCCCGGAGCACGACGCCGGACGTTCAACCCACCCGGCAGCACCCCGGTGCGGCCCAACGCGGAGTTCTTACACTCCTCCATGACACCCCAGATGTGCAGCACCCCCGCCCGGACCTCC
>NZ_JAOSZD010000029.1:0-632 GCF_034438835.1 Nesterenkonia sp. HG001
TACATCAACTCTGGGCAGGTCAGCATCATCCCGCGCGGGTTCAACATCACTACCTTCGATGTGGTGATGTCGGATTCGATGTTCTGGCGCAATTATGCGAACACGGTCATCTACACGGTGGTGGCTACGGCGATCGCGATGGTGCTGACCACGAGCTTCGCCTATGCGCTCTCGAAGCGGCATCTGAAGGGCCGGGGGTTCTTCATCGGGGTCGCGGTGTTCACCATGTTCTTCAATGGTGGGCTGATCCCGAACTACGTGCTCATCAATGCGCTGGGGATGACGAACACGATGTGGGCGATCGTGTTGCCCAATGCGATCAGCATCTTCAACCTGTTGGTGATGAAGGCCTTCTTCGAGAACTTCTCCACGGAGCTGGAGGAGGCTGCGCAGATCGATGGGCTGAGCACTTATGGGGTGTTGTGGCGGATCGTGATCCCGTTGTCGAAGGCGGTGATCGCCACGATGGTGCTCTTCTATGCGGTCAGTTTCTGGAATGCGTGGTTTCAGGCGTTTTTGTATCTGGATCGGCGGGAGTTGTATCCGGTGACGGTGTATCTGCGGAATCTGTTGGCTGGGGCTACTGGTACTGAGCAGATGGGTGGTGAGGCTGCGGAGGCCACTCAGATCGC
>NZ_JAOSZD010000030.1:0-506 GCF_034438835.1 Nesterenkonia sp. HG001
ATGTCTATCGGGTGGGCATCACCAGTTCGAACTTCTCTTATGCGACAGCCATCGGCCTGTTCGAGGCCATTATCGGACTCATCCTGATCCTCAGTGCTAATGGGATCGCCCGGAAGATGGGAGGCAACAGCCTGTGGTAGCCGTCAATACCGAGGTCCCCGGAGCCCGGCCCCCGGCCGGTCCGCTCCCGGATCCCGGCCAACAGAACCCTGAGGAGCAGGTCCTCCAGCCCCAGCGGGGCACTCGTTCCACTGCCATCCAGGACACGAGGTCCTATACCGCCTTCCGGGTGGTCAACGGGTTGGCGATCATCCTGATCTGCGCGGCGACGCTGTATCCGTTCCTGAACATCATCGCTCAGGCCTTCTCCTCCGAGGGGTACATCAACTCTGGGCAGGTCAGCATCATCCCGCGCGGGTTCAACATCACTACCTTCGATGTGGTGATGTCGGATTCGATGTTCTGGCGCAATTATGCGAACACGGTCATCTACACGGTGGTGGCTA